>NZ_JASFXA010000007.1:0-367317 GCF_030766805.1 Nocardia sp. CC213A | reverse complement strand
TGGTCGGGGCCTTCCGCGTTTCACCCCCCTCGACATTTCACCAGTCGTCGACCGCCCCGGAAAATCGGTTTCCTCCACCCGCGCGATTGCGTAGTCTCGCAATGCGTCTCGTGCCGCACGGCACGTCGAACCAGGAGGGAGCCGGATGATGCGCGGTCAACGCACCGTCGCGGCTCGTTCGCGCTTCGAGGTGATCCTGGTGTCTTCGCCGGTCCGGTACCGGCTGCGCGGCCGGTACTGAGTCACCCGGACCTTTCACGCATCGACCTCCCCGGGGGTCGAGTCGCGCCGTACCGACGCATCCCGTCTCGGTACCGGCTCCGTCCGGGAATCGCGCTGTAGTGACCCTGCTCAGCACGAAGGACCGAATTTCCGTGCGTACCTCTGTTTCCCGACACCACTCCGCCCACGTCCGTAATCTCGGCATTCTCGCCCATGTGGATGCGGGCAAGACCACCGTCACCGAACGGATGCTCTACCTCACCGGCGCCACGCACAAGCGCGGTGAGGTGCACGAGGGCACCACGGTCACCGATTTCGATTCGCAGGAACGCGATCGCGGCATCACCATCTTCGCCGCGGCGGTGAGCTGCGAATGGAACGGTCACCGCCTGACCGTCATCGACACCCCCGGCCATGTGGACTTCTCCGACGAGGTGGAGCGGTCGCTGCGCGTGCTGGACGGCGCGGTCGCGGTTTTCGACGCGGTGGCCGGGGTGGAGCCGCAGAGCGAATCGGTGTGGCGTCGCGCCGACCGGTACGGCGTGCCACGTATCGCGTTCGTCAACAAGATGGACCGCGCCGGAGCCGATTTCGACGCGGCGGTGGCGTCCATCCGGGAGCGGCTGCACCCGGTACCGCTGGCCGTGCAGCTGCCGATCGGCGACGAGTCGGAGTTCACCGGTGTGGTGGACCTGGTGCGCATGCGTGCGCTCGTCTGGCAGGCGGACGGCCTGTCGGAGCGACCGATTCCCGCCGCGCTCGCCGAGCTGGCGTCGCATCGTCGACGGGCTCTGGACGAGGCCGTCGCGGAACGGCATGCGGCCGCCCTGGACGAGTTCGTCGACCACGCGGAACTGTCGGCGGAGACACTGACCGCGGCCTTGCGCGAGCTGACCCTCGGCGGTGAGATCGTGGTGGTGCTGTGCGGTGCCGCCTACCGTGATCGTGGGATCGAACCGCTGCTCGACGCGGTCGTCGCGTATCTGCCCGCGCCGCGGGATCGCGCGCCGTCCGGTGGCCCCGGCCCGGTGGCCGATCCGACGAAACCGCTTGCCGCCCTGGTGTTCAAGGTGCAGGCGACCGCGACCGGACGCCTCACCTTCGTCCGCCTGTACACGGGCGTCCTGCGCAAGGGGGACACGGTGTCGGATGTCGGAGCCGGTCGCCGGGAGCGGGTGGCACGGGTGCTGCGCGTACAGGCCGACCGCCACGTGGAGGTGGACGGCGCGGTGGCCGGTGACATCGTGGCCCTCGTCGGGCCGAAGGCCGCGGTCGGCGCGACCCTCGCGGCTCCGCACGCGCCGGTGCTGCTGGAACCGCCGACGGTGGCCGATCCGGTGGTCTCGGTGGCGGTCGAGCCGAAGGCGAACGCGGATGCCGAGCGGCTGCGGCTGGCCCTGACGCGATTGACCGACGAGGATTCCTCGCTGGTTGTGCGCACGGATGCGGAGACCGGGCAGACGCTGCTGTCCGGGCTGGGCGAACTGCACCTGGACGTGGCGGTGGAGAAGATCCGCCGCGACCGCGGCATCGGGGTGACCGTGGGCCGCCCGCAGGTGGCCTATCGGGAGACGGTGCTGCGCGGGGTGTCGGGGGTGACCTACCGGCACGTCAAGCAGGACGGCGGCAGCGGACACTGGGCGCACATCGTCTTCGATGTGGAGCCGCTGGACACCGCGGATCCCGGTGCCGACGGCATGGAATTCCATTCCACGGTGGTGGGTGGTCGTGTCCCGGCCGAGTTCGTGCGCGCGGTCGCGGCGGGCTGCCGGGATGCCCTGGCGGCCGGTCCGCTCGGTGGTCATCCGGTGACGGGTGTGCGCATCACGTTGACCGACGGCATGATCCACGTCAAGGACTCCTCGGAGCTGGCCTTCCGCACGGCCGCGCGCCTGGGTGTCCGAGATGCGCTGCGCGCCAGCGTAATGCGCCTGCTGGAGCCGATCGTCGAGGTGACCGTCACGGTGCCGGAGGAATTCGTCGGCGCGGTGCTCGGCGACTTGGCGGCCCGTCGTGGCCGGATCGTGGGTTCGACGACCCGCGGCGGAGCCGTGGTGGCGACGGCGGCCGTGCCACTGGCTGAATTGTTCGGCTATGCGACTCGTTTGCGCAGCCGCACGCAGGGGCGCGGTGAATTCACTACCCGGCCAGTGGGTTACGCGCTCACCTGACCGATAGCCCGTCGAAACACGCGGTCCCGCAACCGAACCGGGTGCGGGACCGCCGCCGAGTACTCGCCGCCCCGGGCGATCGGCGTGACCTGTGGTTGAACGCGCACCGGCAAATTCCGAGCGGGGGGTTCCGGTCGCGGCCCGGAAACGTGCTGAACCCGGCCCGGGCGCGGTGGCGCACCGGTGGCTCTGCCGGGCCGCCGAGTGCCCGCCCGCGCGGGGCGGACGCGAGTGTTTCACATGGTTGGAGGGGCCGCCGGAGGCACCGCGGCAAACATGGCGAAACGGCTGGTCGCCGCCGTCCGCCGCACCCGGGAAATAGTCCTAGAAAGATCCTTCAAAACGCTGCCGCACCTGCTGGACGCTCGGTATCGTCCCGATGGCAAACAGCCAGTGACAGATACTGGCGCCGTAGTTGGATCGGAGTACCCCCATGACCGACATCATCTCGGACATCCTCGCGCAGACCATCCTGAAGCTGCTGTCCTCCGGATCGGCAAGTGGTTCGGCGGAGTAGCCGGATGGTCGCCACCTTCCGGCGCTCGCGCGGAAGTGAACGATGCGGCGCGGGGCTCGGTCCATGATGAGGTGGACCGGGCCCCGGCTGCGTTCCGGGCGACGCGCTGCACGGCACGCTCGGTCGTCCCTGCTCCACTGTGGTGCACAGCGGTGTCGGCCAAATAAATTCTAGAAAAATCCGACAAAAGTATTCCACTCGGAGCGGCCGCTCGGTATCGTGTGGAACGGCAAATGATCAGTGATCATCGGGCCAACGCGACACAGCGGCCGGGCCTCCCCCCGGGCTCGGGCGACGAACCCCGGCAGTTCCCCTGCCAATTCCCGACTGCCGTTGGGCTGGTCGCCATGCTCCGATGCACTGAGCCAACTTTCGGCAATCGCGCGGTATGCCGAAGGTGCAAACGAAGGGGCCGATCCATGACGAGGGGATCGGCCCCTTCGGTATTGTCTGGCGCAATGTCTCAGGAAACGAACGCGGGAAGAATGTACGCCGGGCAGCCCGTAGAAGACCGGCAGCGGCAGCGACGTGCGCGTTTTCTGGAGTCCGGGCTGACGGTATTCGCGCGGGACGGGTACGCCAACAGCTCCGTCGGTGCCATCTGCAAGGACGCCGGTCTCTCCTCTCGGCAGTTCTACGAGGAGTTCACGGGGCGCGAATCGCTGCTGCTCGAACTCTACGAACAGATCGACCGGGAATCACGGGAAGCCGTGGCGGCCACCATCGCCGACCACGCGGACGCCAGCGCGATCGAGATCATCGACGCCGCCGTACGCGCCTATATCGAGTCCATCGGCCGCGACCCCCGCAAGGCGCGGGTCTCACTGGTCGAGGTGGTCGGCGCGGGCCCCAAGGTCGAGAAGTTCCGACTGGAACTGCGCCGCGCCTGGGGAGCGCTACTCGCCAGCGCCGCCGAGGACGCCGCCATGCACGGCGAAATCCCGCCCGGCGACTACGAAATGCGCGTTCTGGCCATTATCGGCGCCGTCAACTACGTGGTGGACGCGTGGAGCGGCTCCGACCCCCGCCAGCCGCTGGACGACGTCATCCGCGTGCTGCGCCGCATCATCATGGGCGCGGTCAGCGCCTGATCCCACCCCACGCTCGCCCCGACGTGGGGCTGTGGCCCCGGCGCGGGCGTGGGGCGCGCCACCGAGAAGACCAACACCGGCATCTGGATGCGCGCCGCCCCTCCGGGCATGGGGGTGTGCGGCATCGGCGGGCATGGAACGTCCGGCGTCGGCGGGCACAGGGCGCGGCGCCGTGGACACGAATCCGCGGTGGAGCGGTAGCGTGCGCGTATGGAGACTGTGCCGATCCAGATGCCGGACGGAACCACCGTGCCGGTCCGATTGGTGCCCGCGCACGGTGCACACCGGCATGCGATCACGCCGGACACGCCGCGTCCGGTGGTGGTGATCGCGCCGGGGCTCGGGGTACCGGCCGCCTACTACGAGTTCTTCGCGAAGGATGTCGCGAGCCGGGGATTCGACGCCGCCATTCTGGAATTGCGGGGGAACGGCGACAGCCGCCCGAAACCGAGTCCGTCGAGTACCTACGGATATCAGGAACTCGTCTCCGTGGATTTCCCGGCCATGTTCGAGGTGGTGCGGGAGCGGTTCCCACGTTCGACCCCATATCTGCTGGGGCACAGCCTCGGTGGGCAATTGGGCGTGCTGTACGCGTCCCGGATCCGGGGTCGGCTGGGCGGATTGATTCTGATCGCCTCGGGCACCCCTTACCACCGCGGTTACGGCGGCCTGGCCTCCACCGGACTGCTGCTCGGCAGCGCCGCGGTCTCACTGACCGCGAATCTCGCCGGTTTCTGGCCCGGGGACCGGATCACCGCGGGCGGTTTCGGCCGCCAGTCGAAGGTGCTCATCGCCGACTGGGCGCGATTGGCCCGCACCGGGAAATTCCAACCTGCCGGTGCGGACATCGACTACGAGGAGCGCATCGCGCGGCTGAAACTGCCGGTGCTGTCCATCACCATCACCGGTGACGACCTCACCCCCCGCGGCTCGGCCGCGCATCTGCTGGAGAAGCTGTCGGGCGCGGACATCACCCGGTGGCACAATCCGGAATCACTGGGGCACAACGGCTGGATTCCGGATTCGCGCGGCACGGTCGACTACATCGAGAAATGGTTGCGTGACCGTTGATCACTTCCCCATGAGTCGCTGGGTGAAGAATTCGAAGATGAGCGCGGCCTGGAACGCCGACTGCTTGTTGTCGGCGGCGCCGCCGTGCCCGCCCTCGATATTCTCGTGGTACCAGACGGGATGGCCCTGGGATTCCAAGAGGGCCGCCATCTTTCGTGCGTGCCCCGGATGCACCCGGTCGTCGCGCGTGGAGGTGGTGAGCAGGATCGGCGGGTAGGGCGCGTCCGCCCGGGTGTTCTGGTAGGGCGAGTACTCGCTGATGTACTGCCACTCCTCCGGCTTGTCCGGGTCACCGTATTCCGCGATCCAGGAGGCGCCGGCCAACAGCAGGTGATAGCGCCGCATATCCAGCAGGGGCACCTGACAGACGATGGCCCCGAACAGTTCCGGGTACCGGGTGAGCATGACGCCCATGAGCAGGCCGCCATTGCTGCCGCCCACCGCGCCCAACCGGTCGTGGGTGGCGATGCCGCGGGCGACCAGGTCCTTGGCCACCGATGAGAAATCCTCGTACACCTTGTGCCGGTTGGCCTTCTGCACCGCCGTATGCCACTGCGGCCCGTATTCGCCGCCGCCGCGGATATTGGTCATCACCCAGGTGCCGCCGCGCTCCAGCCAGCCCATGCCGGACGCGCCGCTGTAGGCGGGTGTGCGCGAGACCTCGAATCCGCCGTACCCGGACATGATGGTCGGGCCGGGTCGACCGATCCGATCACGGTGGCGGATGACGAAATACGGGATCATGGTGCCGTCGTCGGAGCGCGCGAAGTACTGCTCGGTCTCCACGCCCGCGGCGTCGAAGAACTCGGGCTCCTTCTTGAGCAGTGCGGTCGGGCCGCCGACGGAGCCGGAGAGCAGGGTGGTGGGTGTGGTGAAACCGCTGGTGGTGAGCATGAATTCGTCGCCGCCCTCGAGCGGGTCCAGATTCATGACGCTGGTGGTGGCCATGCGCGGGGCGTCGGCGAGCGGTTCGCGGACCCAGCCGTCCGTTCCGGGCGTGACCACGTAGAGCTTGGTCTGCACATCCTCGAGCGTGATGAGCAGCAGATGGTTCTCGGTCCAGCCGTAGCCGTGCAGCGCGGTGTGCGCGTCGGGTTCGAAGATCACCTCGAAATCGCGTGCGCCGCCGAGGAAGTCGTCGAAATCGGTGGCCAGCAGCGCCCCCGCCGGATACTCCCGGCCGCCGACCTCCCACGGTGACTTGAGCCGGACCAGCAGCCAGTCCCGGTACCAGGATTCCGAGGAGTCGGTGGGCAGCTCGAGCCGCCGCAGCGTATCGCCGTCCTCGAGTAGGTACACCTCTTCGTTGAAGAAGTCGGTGGCGCGGCCGACGAAATGCCGTTCGTAGCCGGGGGTCCGGTCGTAGCCGGCGGATACCGCCACATCCGATGGCTCGCCCTCGAAGACGGTGACCGCCTCCGCCAGGGGCGTGCCGCGCCGCCAGCGCTTGGCGATGCGCGGATAGCCGGAGTCGGTGAGCGAGCCGGGCCCGAAGTCGGTGCCCACGTACACGGTGTCGATATCGATCCACCGGATCTCGGACTTGGCCTCGGGCAGATAGAACCCGCCGTCCTCGGGTGCGAGGAATTCCTTTGTCTCGATCGCGAATTCGCGGACCACCTTGGCGTCCGCACCGCCGCGCGACAGGCTGATCAGCGCCCGCTGCTGCTCCGGCCGCAGCACGGCCGCGCCGCCCCAGACCCAGTTCTCGTCCTCGGCGGCGGCCAGGGCGTCGAGATCGATCAGTACCTCCCAGGCGGGCTCGTCCTTGGAGTATTCGGCGAAGGTGGTGCGTCGCCACAGGCCCTTGGGGTGTTCGGCATCGCGCCAGAAGTTGTACAGCCAGCGCCCGCGCCGTCCGGGGTAGGCGATGCGGGTGTCGGTGTCGAGCATGGCGAGAATGCGCGACTCCAGTTCGGTGAAGCGGTCCGACGAGGCGAAGGTCTCGACCACCACGTCATTGCGTTCCCGCGCCCAGTCCAATGCGCGATCGCTGGTGACCTCTTCGAGCCACAGGTAAGGATCCGTCACGCTCTCGTCAACACCGCTCATGGCCCCATTGTTGCCGAGGGCGCATCGGTGTGACGGGGAACCCTGCTCAGTAGGATTGCCGGACGGATGCCGATTGCTGTCGAGGAGGCGTGGATGCGACCCGCACCGTGGGAGCAGCACTGCTGCCTGCCGCTGCTGCCCAGCGCCGACATCCGCGAGCTGGCGCGGTATCCGGTCGGCAGCTATGTGTCGGTCAATGTCGGGTACGCGCCGCACTCCACGGCGGACGCGCTGGCGCTGGTGCGGCAGTTCCGCCGTGACGCCGCGGCGCGACCGGAGTTTCGGCTGGTGGAGTCGTTCGCCGACACCCTGGCCGATGGGGTGATCGCGCTGGCCTTCGATCTGGAGGACTCCGGCCCGCTCGGCGGTGACCTGGACAATGTCGCGGTCTTCCACGATCTGGGGGTCCGCTCCCTGCTGCCCACCTACAACCACGCCAATGCGGCGGGCTGCGGTTGCCTCGATACCGCGGACACCGGGCTCACCGGGTACGGACGCGATCTGGTGCGCACGCTCAATGAGGTGGGCGTATTCGCCGACGGCTCACATTGTTCGGTCCGCACCGGATTGGACATCGCCGCGACCACCAGCGTTCCGATGATCTACAGTCACTCGAATTTCGCGGCCCTGTGGGCGCATCCGCGCAATATCACCGACGATCAGGCGCGTGCGTGCGCGGAGACCGGCGGTGTGGTCGGCATCAACGGGGTAGGAATCTTCTTGGGGCGCAACAAGCCCGAGGGTAGGGCCGCGCGCGTCGAAGCCATGGCCGATCACATCGTCTACGGTGCGGAGCTGGTCGGTATCGAGCACATCGGCATCGGCTCCGACTTCTCCTTCGACGGTGCACAGTTCAATGCCGAGATCGCCGCGAACCCGGGGAATTTCTCCGAGGATTACACGCGCTGGGGTCCGTTGCAGTGGACCCCGCCGGAAGATCTGTTGGGGGAGAACGAGGTTCCCGGGCTGGACACGGTGCTGGCCCGCCGCGGGTTCACCGAAGCCGAGATCGCGGCGGTGTTCCGCGACAATTTCGCCCGGGTGGCGCGGCAGGTGTGGCGGCGCTGAGGCGCGGCGGCCGAGCCGGTCTCACTCGGGTCGATCGCTGACGACCGTCCGTTCGAGCCCGTCGAGCACCCGCCGCAATCCCCAGCCGAAGTGGTCGTAGCTGGGGTCGAAGGTGTTGTCGCCCATTCCCGCCAGGATCGGATAGCGTCCGGTCGCCATGGCCTGGTTCAGTGCCGGTGCCTGGGCCTCCCAGAATTCGAGATCGGTCATGCCGGTGCGGAGTTCGGCCTCCTGCGCGTACAGCTGGGTGCGCGCGGCGCCGACCACATAGTTGTCGATCAGCAGCACCACGGAGATGAGTTCGCGGTCGGGCAGTCCCATGGGTTTGATCCGGGCGAGGATGCGCTCCATGCCCTCCACGGCGCTCGGTCCCATGACCGGTCGGCTCTGGTTGACCTGGATCAGCCACGGATGTCGCTGGTACAGGGCGAGTGTCGAGTACGCCACGGCTTCCAGGGCCGCACGCCAGCCCGCCTCCGGTTCCGGTAGTCCGTCGAACTGGGGGTCCTGTACGCGGTCGAGCATGAGATCGAGCAGTTCGGCCTTGCCGGGCAGGTAGCGGTAGAGCGTCATGGTGCCGGTGCCCAGTTCCGTGGCCACCCGGCGCATGGTGACCGCGTCCAGGCCCTCGGCGTCGGCGACGTGGATGGCGGCCTCGACGATGCGGTCCAGGGTGAGTCCGGGTTTGGGGCCGCGGCTGGGGCGGGGGCCGGTGTTCCACAGGAGCTCGAGAGTCCGTGCGAGATCACCGCTGCCACTGGTCTCGGTGCTGCTCATGGTCTCGAGCGTAGCGGTCCGGGAAAAAACTGGGTACGTTGTACTCGAAATGGGGTACGATGTACCCGGTTTAATTCCGAGTGATAGCGGAGGACGACGGTGGCCGACTATGCGGTACTGGCCGAGGGGTTGACCAAGAGATATGGAGCGAAGAACGCACTCGACGGATTCGATCTGACGGTCCGCGCGGGCACGGTGCACGGCCTGTTGGGGCCGAACGGCGCGGGCAAGACCACGGCCGTGCGCATCCTGTCCACCCTGCTGCGGCTGGACGGCGGGCAGGCGCGGGTGGCCGGGTTCGATGTGGCCCGCCAGCCTGGGGAGGTGCGGGCGCGCATCGGGCTCACCGGCCAGTACGCCGCCGTGGACGAGGTGCTCACCGGGCAGCAGAACCTCGAGATGTTCGGTCGGCTGTTCCATCTGGGCGGGCGGCGAGCGCGGTTGCGCGCGCGGGAACTGCTGGAGCGTTTCGACCTCACCGATGCCGCCGACCGCGGCGTCGGCAAGTACAGCGGCGGCATGCGTCGCCGTCTCGACCTGGCGGCGTCCATGATCCTCGCGCCGGACGTGCTCTTCCTCGACGAGCCGACCACCGGACTCGATCCGCGCAGTCGCAACGAGGTGTGGGAATCGGTGCGCGCGTTGGTCGCCGACGGCACCACGGTCCTGCTCACCACGCAGTATCTGGAGGAGGCGGATCGGCTCGCCTCCCACATCACCGTCATCGATCAGGGGCGGGCCATCGCCGACGACACCCCCGACGGTTTGAAGAACATCGTGGGCGGCGACCTCATCGAGGTGGTGGCGCTGGAAGTCGCCGATCTGCCCCTGGTGGCGAAGGTCGTTGCCCGCGTGAGCGATACCGAACCGGAGACCGTGGAGGTCGAGCGACGCGTGCACGCGCCCGTCGCCGATCGGGTCGCCGCGCTCACCGAGGTGGCGCGCGCCCTGCAGGACGAGGGCATCGCCGTCGAGGACATCGGGCTGCGCCGCCCCAGTCTCGACGATGTCTTCCTACATCTCACCGGTCACCGCACCGCTACCGAGGAGGCCGCCTGATGAGCGCCGTCGATCTGACCCCCGAGCACCGTTCGCGCACCTACTGGGCGGTGGCCGACTGCTGGAACATCGTGCGCCGCGGGCTGACCCACTATCAGCGCCAGCCGGTGAACATCGCTTGGCAGCTGGGCTTTCCGATCGTCTCGGTGCTGCTGTACGGCTATGTGTTCGGCAGTGCCATGGTGGTGCCGGGCGGAGGCGACTACCGCAGCTTCCTGATGCCGGGCATGTTCACCATGACCATGGCCTTCAGCTTCGTGAACACCGCGACCGTGGTGGTCTACGACGCCACCAAGGGCGTGATCGACCGGTTCCGGTCCATGCCCATGTCCGCCTCGGCGGTGGTCTCCGGTCGCGGTGTCACCGATCTGCTGGTCGCCTGCGCGGAGCTGGGCATTCTCATGCTGACCGCCTTCGCCATCGGCTGGCGGCCCACCGGTGGATTGCTCGGCGTGGTGGCGGCGTTCGTGCTGCTGCTGTGGCTGCGCTTCGCGCTGATCTGGGTGGGCGTGTGGCTGGGATTGATGGTGCCGAATCCGGAGGCGGCGGGCGGTCTGTTCGCGGTGGTCTTCCCGCTCACCATGATTTCGAGCATCTTCGTCGCCCCGCAGTTGATGCCGTCCTGGCTCGGCACGATCGCGGCGTGGAATCCCATCTCCTCGACGGCGGCGGCGACCCGCGAGCTGTTCGGCACCCCCGTGGGCAGCGGGGATTCCTGGGTGGAGCAGCACGCCGCGCTGATGGCGCTGGTCTGGCCGCTGGTGCTCACCGCGATCTTCCTGCCGCTCGCGGTGCGGCGCTTCCAGCGGCTCAGCCGCTGAAGTCGCTGCGGCCGAGCGGTATTCGACGGCCGGTGCGTCGCCTCGCGGTGACGCACCGGCCGCGTCCGGATCAGCGCCCGGACTCCACGGTCAGGCCCGCGTCCGTCCAGTCCTGAATGCCCTCGCGGTATTTGCGGACGTTGGTGTAGCCCAGCGCCTCCAGCTTGCTGGCGACGGCCTGGCTGTTCTGGCAGGCCGGGTTGGAACAGTAGGTCACGATGGCGGCGTCGCGATCCGGCAGCAGGCGCGCGGCTTCGCTTTCCACCTCGGATTCGACGAGCGCGATCGCGCCCGGCAGGTGCGCCTTGGCGTAGTACTCGCCGCCGAGCGCGTCGATCACCGTGACGGTGCCCGCGGCGATCTCCTTCTCGAGTTCCTCGCGGGTGATGAGTGCGGTCATGGGGCAACCTCGATTCTTCTCGCGCACATTTTTATGTGCGTGTGCACGCTACTATTTGTGTGCGCACGCACGCAACCCGGTACGCTGGGCCGGTGCCCCACTCACAGCCCACCCCCCGCCCGGCCGCGGCCGCCTGGTCGGCACTGCTGCGGGTACACGCCACCCTCGTCCCCGAGCTGGACGCGGAACTACGCACAACCGTCGGGTTGCCCCTGAACTGGTACGACGTTCTGCTCGAACTGGACGGCGTCGAACGGCTGCGCATGAGCGATCTGGGTGAACGCGTGGTGCTCAGCCGTACCCGGGTGAGCCGGTTGGTCGCCGAGCTCGAAACACACGGCCTGGTACGGCGCGAATCCAATCCGGACGACGGCAGATCCGCCTTCGTCTCCATCACCGACCGCGGCCGCGAACGCTTCCGCGCCGCCGCGCCGCACTACCTCGGCGGCATCGAGCGTCGACTGGGCGAGCGCCTGGAACCGGAGGAACTCGCGGCGCTCACCGCCGCGCTCCGCAAGGTGCTCGGACCCGCGGATCTCGGTCTCGGTTAGCTCCGGACCGTCGATGTCCGGGCACGCCGTGCTGTGGAACGCCTGCTCGATCGGGTCGTGAGCTGTTGTCGTATCCGCGCGCAGCGATCGTGTGTGCGAGATCTCACCGTAGAGGGGGATCGGGTGCGTGCGGCCGGGTGAACGGAGTTAGGCTCGAACCCGTGACTTCCCACTACGATGTCGTCGTTCTCGGCGCTGGTCCCGGCGGATACGTCGCCGCGATCCGCGCCGCTCAACTCGGCCTGCGAACAGCGATCGTCGAGCAGAAATACTGGGGTGGCGTGTGCCTGAACGTGGGCTGCATCCCGTCCAAGGCACTGCTGCGTAACGCGGAGCTGGCCCATATCTTCACCAAGGAGGCCAAGACCTTCGGCATCAGCGGGGAGGCGAAGTTCGATTTCGGCGCCGCCTTCGATCGCAGCCGCAAGGTGGCGGACGGCCGGGTCAAGGGCGTCCACTTCCTGATGAAGAAGAACAAGATCGACGAGTTCGACGGTCTGGGCACCTTCACCGGCCCGAACTCTCTCCAGGTCGCCCTGACCAAGGGCGGCGCGGAGAACATCACCTTCGACAACGTCATCATCGCCACCGGCACCGTCACCAAGCTGCTGCCGGGCACCTCGGTGTCGCAGAACGTGGTCACCTACGAGGAGCAGATCCTCACCCGCGATCTGCCCGGCTCGATCCTGATCGTCGGCGCGGGCGCGATCGGCATGGAGTTCGGCTACGTCCTCAAGAACTACGGCGTGGACGTGCGCATCGTGGAGTTCCTCGACCGCGCGCTGCCCAACGAGGACGCCGATGTCTCCAAGGAGATCACCAAGGCGTACAAGAAGCTCGGGATCACCATCACCACGGGTGCGTCGGTGCAGTCCATCGACGACGACGGCTCCAAGGTGACCGTCTCCATCAAGGACAACAAGTCCGGCAATGTCGAGACCGTCACCGTCGACAAGGTGTTGCAGGCCGTCGGTTTCGCGCCGCGCGTGGAGGGCTACGGCCTGGAGACCACCGGCGTGCAGCTGACCGACCGCGGCGCCATCGCCATCGACGAGTACATGCGCACCAATGTGCCGCACATCTACGCCATCGGTGACGTCACCGCCAAGCTTCAGCTCGCGCACGTCGCCGAGGCGCAGGGCGTGGTCGCCGCCGAGACCATCGGCGGCGCCGAGACCATGCCGCTGGGCGACTACCGCATGATGCCGCGCGCCACCTTCTGTCAGCCCCAGGTCGCCTCCTTCGGCCTGACCGAGCAGCAGGCCAAGGACGAGGGCTACGACGTCAAGGTCGCCACCTTCCCGTTCACCGCCAACGGCAAGGCGCACGGCCTGGGTGATGCCCAGGGCTTCGTCAAGCTCATCTCCGACGCCAAGTACGGCGAACTCATCGGCGGCCACCTCATCGGCCCCGACGTCTCGGAGCTGCTGCCGGAACTGACCCTGGCCCAGAAGTGGGACCTCACGGTCAACGAACTCGCCCGCAACGTGCACACCCACCCGACGTTGAGCGAGGCGCTCCAGGAGGCCATCCACGGCCTCGCGGGACACATGATCAACTTCTGATCGCGCGACGAGCAACGGCCCGGTATCCGGCGAACCCACCGGACACCGGGCCGTTTCCCGTGTCGGGAACGGGCATGATGGTGGGATGGCCGGACGGGTGAGCGTATGCGCGCATTGCTGACACTGATCGTCGTGCTGGCGATCGCGCTGATCATCGGCGACCGGGTCGCGGTGACGCTGGCGCAGAACGAGATCGGGCGCGCGATCGCCGGCGAATACGAACTCCCGCAGCGGCCTCGGGTGGAGATCGGCGGGTTTCCGTTCCTGACCCAGGCGGTCGACGGGCGCTATCGCGAGATCGACATCCAGGTCGGCGACTGGCACGACCAGGACATCCACGTGCGCGACCTCGAGGTGAGGCTGAACGATGTCTCGGCCCCCCTGCGCGACCTGCTCGGCAACCGCACCTCGAATCTGGTCGCGGCGACGGCGACCGCCACGGCCCTGGTCCCCTACGACGTCGTGCGCGATTACGCCCCGTCCGGAGTGGAGACGATCTCCCACAGCCCGGAGGGCCTGCGCGTCACCGGAACCTTCTCGGTGGAAGGCATCCCGGTCCCCGCGACCCTCATCGTCACCGTCGAGCCGACCGCCGACGGCATCGAGGTCACCCCGGTATCGGTCCAGCCCGCCACCGGCGGCCCCACCATCCCCCTCGCCCTCCTCCGCAACTCCCTCGCCTTCACCGTTCCCCTGCAACGGCTACCGCTCGGTGCCCGCCTGACCGACATCCAGCCCAGCACCGACGGCCTCCAGGTCACCGCTGTAGCCCACGACGTCCGCTTCTCCGACCTGCCGTGAGCGCGGAACCCGCCCCCGTTCGACCGTACGCAGCCAGCCATGGAGTCCCATCGCACGAGAAGGACGAGAAGCGATAGATGTGGTCGGCTGTTCGACTCCACCGGAAGTAGCGAGAAGGCTTGCCGCTGTGGAGGCTACGGCGGGTGTCGTGCGAGTGTTCTGGCCCGAACCCGGATGTGAAGATGTGCAGTTCAGATGGCCTTTTAGCTTCTGCCGCAATGGATTTCGCGGTAGAATTGGTGCATGATTCCGGAGGGGGAAACGCGAGGCGGTGATACCGCGGCCGGTCTGTCGGCCGCGATGGACGCCCTGCTCGCGACCGATCTCACCGGGTTGTCCGACACCGCTCTCGTGGACGTCATGCGGGAGATGGAATCCGTTCGTTGTCGGATGGCGGCACTGTCACACCGCATGATCGCCGAAGTCGAGGCGCGGCATCTGTGGGAGCGTGCCGGGGCCAAGGGGATGCGCGGCTATCTGATCGATGTGCTGCGCCTGTCGGCCGCCGAGGCCGGAGCGCGGGTACGCGCGTCGGCGTCGTTGCGGCCGCGCGCGTTCTGCGGGGAACCCGGTCCGGCGTTGTTGCCGACCACCGCGGCGTTGCAGGCCGAGGGTGTGGTGTCCCCGGAGCACGCGCGGGTGATCATGCGGGTGATGGACCGCATCCCGGCCGCGGTGCCCGTCGAGAGGCAGGCCGAGGCCGAACAGCAGCTCGCCCGCGCGGCGAGCCAGATGCCGCCGGAGTATGTGAGCAAGGTCGGGCACGTGCTGCTGTCGTGCCTGGACCCCGACGGGGTCCTCACCAATGACGACGACCGCGCCCGCCGCCGCGAACTCTGGGTGGGCAAACAACGCGTGGACGGCATGAGCGAGATCAAGGGCGTGCTCGACCCGCAACTGCGTGCCCTGCTGGATGTCGTCTTGGCGAAGTGGGCGCGTCCGGGCATGTGTAATCCGGAGGATCCCGACAGTCCCCGGATGGGGCCGGGTGCGGTCGACAAGGATCTCATGGAGGTGGCGGCGCGGCGGGATCGGCGTAGTGCCGGGCAGCGTAACCACGACGCGGTGAAAGCGTTCCTGGCTGCCGGGGGTGGTCCGGAGAACCTGGGGTCTCACCGGGGTGTGCCGGTGTCGGTGGTGTTGACGATGAGTCTCACCGACTTGCAGGCCGGGGCCGGGTACGCCCACACCGCATCGGGGTCGGTGATGTCGGTTCGGGATGCGTTGCGGATGGCCGAGGGCAGCTACCCGTTGTTGATGCTGTTCGACGGCAAGGGTTTGCCCCTGCATTTGGGGCGGGGGAAGTATCGGTTGGCGTCGCCGTGGCAGCGGTTGGCGTGTATCGCCGCCGACCGCGGCTGCACCCGCCCCGGGTGTGAGGCTCCCGCGACGATGTGTGCGGTGCATCATATGGTGCCGTGGTTGCGGGGTGGTCGTACCGATATCGAGAATCTGACGTTGGTGTGCGATCGCTGCCACGCTCAGATTCCCGAGGATGTCGAGGATCCGACGGGGTGGGCCACCCTCGGACGCGGCAACAGCAACAGCAACAGCAACAGCAGTAGCAGTAGCAGCGGCAGCATCGGCGGCAACAGCATCGGCAGCGGCGGCAACCGCGGCGGCGGTGTCGGCAGTATCGGCAACGGCCTCGGTAGCGGCGGCAACCGCAGCGGTGGTGTCGGTAGCGGCCGGTATCCGGGTCGTGTCGTGTGGGCACCCCCGACCCGCATCCACCCGGCACGGGCACCCCGGGTGAATCTGCATCACCATCCCGAGCAGTGGCTCACCGATACCCCGACCCGGCACGGTGCCGACCATCTCGACCGGCCCCGTCACCGTCACCGCGACCACCGAACAGCCGATCCACGAGCCACCGGCCATCACGACCGGTCGTCGACAGACCACCGCACCCACCGCCCGGACCCGACCCGAGGCGATCACTTACGCCAATAACCACACCCCGCAAAGGCCCGTCTCGAGAACGCAACCCCAGCCAGTCCGTGGGCTGGGATAGACGCGCGCGGCACCCGACCCGGCGTCAGCGAAAGCCAGGTAAGGCACCCAACGCCACCACACTCATCTCTTCAGATCTCTGCGGCAACACCCCCGGACCGACACGACCCCCGACACCGCAACACATGGACAAGGCCGCAACCAGCCCCAACCAATCACACCCCACCGGGGCACCGGTCGTGGGACTGCTCGGTCTCCATGCACTGTACGAAGGCGACCGCGTCGCCCACGGTCCGCAGGCGTGCCAGGTCGTCGTCGGGGACCTTCACGCGGTACTTGTGGGTTCGGGCGTGAACCCGTGACGCGCTCCCCCCGTCGAGCGGCCGTGTCTGCTAGATGACCAGGCAGGAGCTGCCCGCGTTGATGCCGGTGCCGACCGTGAGGACAATGTCCTTGGCGGCTCCGTTCTGGGTAACCCGGATGGTGTGCGTTCCGGGTGTGGCCGGAATCCAGGTGGCTACGTGTGTCTTCGGTTCGGGGGCCGCCGGGGTCGCGGCGAACCACACGCCGTTGTCGTAGAAATCCATCCCGGCGCCGGTGTCGCCGGTCGCCACCACCTCGTATGCGCACCCGGTCCCGAACCCATTGCTGAGCCCGCCACCCGCGATCACGACCCGGGCCCCGATTTCCGCTGCCGCCTGCGGCGCGGTCGAGACCATGCCCACGGCGGCCAGCCCGATGGCGGTGGAAATCAGGGTCCGAAGATTCTTCGCCAAGAGTCGGCTCCTCGCATTGTGTCGATATGTCCAAGCAGGTTGTCAGACAGTAGGTCTCGGGGCAATCAGGTGAATGCCCTATTCCGGTGGCCGATCAACGTATTCCGACGTCGCAAGGCTGTCGGGTGAATGCGTCACGGGCTCGGATGTGAACCCGTGACGCGCTCGTTGGACACCTCACGCGGCGTCGAGGGCCGCCACGATCTTGCGGCCCATGGCGGCGACCGCGGGACTCGGTTCTCCCTTGCCGGCGCGGGCGGCGGCGTCCACGGCGACCAGGACGGTGTCGCGGAAGTTGGCGGCCTCGGTGGGGGAGTGGGCGCCGAGCAGGCGGACGGCCGCGGTCAGGGCGGGCAGCACCTGGTCGGCGAGGTCGGCCGTGGTCTTGCCGGGGAGTTGGATGTCGCGGGACTTGGCGGCGAGTACGTGGCCGACCAGACCGGTGGCCGAGGTCAGGGCGGTGGAGCCGTGGCTGATGCCCTTGTGCGGTGCGCCGGCGGCGGCCATCAGGGCCACTGCGCCGTAGGCGGCGGTGCGGACGGTGGCCTGGTCGTGGTCGGTGAGGGTGGCGGTGGCGGTCATGGTGGTGCACTCCTTCGGTTCGCCGGGTGTGTCCCGGTCGCTGTGTTCGATGTACCTACTGTCGCCGGGGCGACTGATACGGGCCTGACACCTGGCTGACAGCGCCACTGACACCGGGACGGGCCGGTGTGCGGGCTCGGCTGGAGGGCGAATTGCGTTGTGGCCGCGGGGGTCCGCCGGAGTCGACAGGCCATGTGTTCCACCCGTGGGTGACATCCGGGTACCGGGATGTGGACCTTCGGCCCCTGCGGCGCACCGCCCCGGCGGGTGATCGTGGACGCACACGGCCGGCGCAGCGGCGCCGGATCGGGATCGGGAGGATCGAGATGAGTGATACCGCCGCACCGGACCGCAACGACCGTCGTCAGGATCGGGTGGTCTGGCCGGAGCCGAGCCCGTTGGCCTCCTGGTGGGACCGGGTGATGTTCGCCGAGAGCGCCGGACCGCGCGAGATCCGCCGGCCGTCGTCCTGACCGCGGTCAGCCGATTCGAGGGGTCTCGGCAATCCGTGGCGCGGCGCCCCGCACCTCGCTACCGTCTCATATGCAACTGGTTGAGTATGAGAGGTGGGCGGTATGCATCCCTTCCGGGCGGCCGTGGAGGCGCGCGATGTGGACGCGATCGAGGCGCTGTTGGCCGACAATGTGGTGTTCACCAGTCCGGTGGCGTTCAAGCCGTATCCGGGCAAGGCGATCACCGCGGCCATTCTGCGCGCGGTGCTGCGGGTGTTCGAGGACTTCCGCTACGTGCGGGAGATCGCGGATGGGAACGGGCGCGATCACGCGTTCGTGTTCGAGGCGACCGTGGACGGCAAGCGGATCACCGGATGCGATTTTCTGCGTTTCGACGCCGACGGCAGGATCGACGACTTCATGGTGATGGTGCGGCCGCTGTCGGGTGCACAGGTCCTCGCCGCGCGCATGGGGGAGCAGTTCGAGCAGATCGCGGCGGAGGCGGCCGCGCGGCAGTGAGCGGTGGCGGTGGCCGGGCGTCACTCCCGGTGGTACTCGGCCTGGGCGGCCGTGATCCGGTCGATATTCGATTCCAGGATGTGGATGAGCCCCTCGAGTTGTTCGGCCACCGTCGCTCCGAGTTCGGTGAGGGTGTATTCCACGTGCGGGGGGATGGACTGCTGGACCTCGCGGTGGATCATGCCGTCGCGTTCCAGGGTCTGCAGGGTCTGGGAGAGCATCCGTTCGCTGATGCCGTCGACGCGGCGGCGTAGCGCGCTGAAGCGGTAGGGACCCGCGCGCAGGGCGACCAGTGCGAGGACGCCCCAGCGGCTTGCCACGTTCTGGAGTACGGGGCGGGAGGCGCAGTTTCGCGCGAAGACGTCGGCTTCCAGGGTGGGGTCGGGGTCCGGTTGCCGGGTGGTCATGGGGTCGAGATTACTCATCCTTTCGCCTCTTCTTGTATTGCGGGAATAGCTAGTACTTACTAATAGTTAGTACAGCTCGAAACGGTAGTTCATTCCCGTCAACCTGGAGGTAAGTCATGACCGTCGCAGTCACCGGAGCCAGTGGTCAGCTGGGTCGTCTCGTCGTCGAGGCGCTGCTGCGCAGGGGAGAGCCGGTCGTCGCCGTGGTGCGCGATCCGGCCAAGGTGGCCGATCTGGCCGAGCGCGGCGCGCAGGTGCGCGCGGCCTCGTACGACGATCCGGCCGCGCTGGATGCCGCACTGACCGGGGTGGACCGGGTGCTGCTGGTGTCGGGCAACGAGTTCGGCAAGCGAGTGCAGCAGCACACCAACGTGATTCGCGCCGCCGAGCGCGCCGGGGTGGAACTGCTCGCCTACACCAGCATTCCGCATGCCGAACGCAATGAGCTGATCCTCGCGCAGGAGCATCGCGGCACCGAGGCGGTACTGGCCGCGGCGACCGTGCCGACCGTCCTGCTGCGCAACGGCTGGTACTGGGAGAACTACACCGGCGGCCTGGCGCACGCCGTGGAATCCGGTGTGCTGCACGGCGCGGCGGGCGAGGGCCGGGTGGCCGGAGCCGCCCGCGCCGACTACGCCGAGGCCGCCGCCCAGGTGCTCACCACCGACGGTCACGCCGGGCGGGTGTACGAACTGGGCGGCGACGAGCGGCTCACCTACGCCGAGCTGGCACAGGCCATCTCGGTGGCCGCGGGCAAGCCGGTGCGCTACCAGAACCTGGCGCAGGCGGACTACGCGGCCGCGCTCGAAAAGGCCGGTCTGCCCGCGGGCTACGCCCAGGCGCTGGCCGACGCCGATGCCGGTATCGCCACCGGCATCCTCGATGTCGACAGCGGTGACCTGCACAAGCTGCTCGGCCGCGCCTCCACGCCCGCCGTCGAGGTGTTCCGCGCGGCGCTGGGCTAGGCCCAGCCGCCCTGCACCATGGTCTGGAACTTCCACTCGTCCCGGCACTTCACCAGTAGGTCGCCGTAGCGCACCTGCTGGCTGAAGTCGCCGACCGTGATGGTCGCGTCCGTGATCACGAAGACCAGGTTCTCGTTCACGAAATGCGGTGTGCGCGTGGATTCCATGGTGACCTCGCCGCTGTCGCCGAGTTGTTCGGTCAACTGTGCGACGTACTGCTCGCGGGTGCAGGACTCCGCGCGCCCATCGGTGACCTCGTTGAGCGGGTACATGGCGGTATCGGCCATGGCTTCGATGTCACGCGCCCGGGCGTAGGCGTCGTAGCGGTCGAACCAGGCCAGTACCTCCGCCACATCCGCGGGGGAGGGGGTGAATTCGCTGCGCGCCGGCATGGTGGTCATGGACTCTCCTCTGTTCGGACTCACTGCTGTTCGGACTCACTGCTGTTCGGACTCACTGCTGTTCGGACTCACTGCTGGTCGGGTCAACTGCGGTTCAGACCCACTGCACGAGTTGGATGACGATGCCGTTGGGGTCGAGCGCCTGGAAGTAGCGCTCACCCCACTCCTCGGTTTCGATGGGTGTCACGATCTCCACGCCCTCGCCGCGCACGCGCTCGTATTCGGCGTCGATGTCGTCGACGACGAAGGCCACCAGCAGCCCTTGGCCCGCGCTGCCGGCGATGCGCTCCGGCTTGAAGGTGGACAGGCCGGTGCGCAGGTAGATGATGTTGAACCCGGCGTCGGGGCGACTGAGCGAGACGAATCCCTCGGCCGACATCTCCTCGGCGAAGCCGAAGTGGTCGATGAGGAATCGGGCCGACGCCCGCGGGTCCGGCACATTCAGGGAGATGGCGGAAGCGGTGATTTTCATGGGTCCTCCTCGGTGCGCCGACTTACTCTATACTTAGTACGCTGTACTTTGTACGGAAATTTCCGGCCGCGCGCATCGTGATGCGCGTCACAGGGATACGATCCCGGGTGGAGGTGGTGCTCGGAATGGGAGAGCGGAGCAGTGCGGGCGATCCGGCGCGCACCCTCGAACTGCTGTGGCGTGAACCCGGTCGGGGCGGCCCGACGCGCGGCCCGAAACAGCGCACGACCGTGGACGCGGTGGTGGCGGCGGCCGTCGAGATCGCCGATGCCGAGGGCTTGGGCGCGCTCACCATGCGCTCGGTGGCGGCCCGGCTGGGACTCACACCCATGGCCACCTACACCTATGTGCCGGGCAAGGCGGAACTGCTCGACCTCATGCTCGATACCGTCTACCTGCGCATGGAACGCGGCGACACAGCCGGAAAGCCCTGGCGCGAAAGGGTTTCCGCCATCGCGGCGGAGAACCGGGCGATGCTCGCCGCGCACCCGTGGGTGGCCTATGTGCCGACCACCCGGCCGCCGCTCGGTCCGGGCGTGGCGGCGAAGTACGAGCACGAGTTGAGTGCCTTCGACGGTCTCGGGCTCACCGATCTGGAGATGGACTCCGCCCTGACCCATGTGCTCGGATTCGTGCATTCCGTGGCGCGCATCGCGATCGACACCCGAAATGCCGCCGCGGACAGCGGAATGAGCGATCACGAATGGTGGGAGCGGGCCGCACCGGTGCTCGAGCGTGTGTTCGACGCCGAACGCTATCCGCTCGCCGCCCGGGTGGGAGCCGCGGCCGGGCAGGCCCACGACGCCGCCTACAGCGCCGACCACGCGTACGAATTCGGTCTGGCGCGGGTGCTGGACGGCCTGGCCGCACTCATCGAGCGGCCCTCGGACCGCTGACATGGTGCCCCACGGGCGAGCCGTCCGTCGCGGAAAGCCGCGAAGCGACTGACTTCTCACATCCGCTTGCCGGCCGGTGCGGTGTGCGGTGCAATGGCTGTCCGGGCGACTACTCGGGGCGCGACAGGACTGGAGGGGTCGTGCGAGCGGAACTCGAACACTGGCTCACGGCGGGAAAGTTCTTCCCGTTCTCTGGATACCGCGTGTTCTATCGGCGGTCCGGCCGGGGCCCGGCCCTGTTGCTGGTCCACGGCTATCCGTTCAATTCCTTCGACTGGCACCGCATCTGGTTCCGGCTCACCGAGCGTTACGACGTGCTCGCGCCGGACATGTTGGGAATGGGCTTCTCCGACAAGCCGCTTCGGCATCACTACAGCGTGCTCGAGCACGCCGACATGCACGAGGCGCTGCTGCGGGCGCAGGGGTTCGACGAGGTGCTGATCCTGGCGCACGATCTGGGAGTCAGTGTGGTGCAGGAGATGCTGGCCCGCCGTATCACCGATCCGTCGCTGCCGCGGATTCGCGCGGTGGCGTTCCTCAATGGCGGTCTCTTCCCGGAGGTCTATCGTCCCCGCCTGGTGCAGCGGGTGCTGTCGTCGCCCGCGGGCGATGTCCTCGGCCCGCTGCTGCCGCCGCCGCTGCTGCGACTGGCCGTGCGCGAGGTGTTCGGTCCCGCCACCAAGCCCAGCGCCGCCGATATGCGCGACTTCCTCGACATCGTCGAGTACAACCACGGACGCTGGGTGAACCACAAGGTCGGCCGCTTCACCCTGGAACGGGTGCGGTACCGCGAGCGCTGGGTGGAGCCGCTGGCCAAAGCCGTCGTGCCGCTGCGGTTCATCAATGGCGCGGTCGATCCCAATTCGGGTGCGCACATGGCCGCGCGCTACCGCGAGGTGGTGCCGGACCCGGATGTGGTCTCCCTGGACCGGATCGGCCACTGGCCGCAACTGGAGGCCCCGGAGGCCACGTTCGAGGCGGCTGACGCTTTCTTCACCGGCCGCTGATCGCGCCGTCGGCCCGGCGGAAGCTGCGCGGCGCGGTCGCGCGGTGAGCGCCTCCTACGAGGTGCTGTGAACGAAGGTTGTGCACCAGCCCACCGGGTCAGCTTCTCCGCGCAGCCTGGATTCGGCGCGCTGCGACCGCCGCGGACCACACCGATCGCGGGGCTTCCTGGCGTCGACCGGACCGAATCGGACCGGGCCGCCCGCGACCATGGAGTCCGACGCAGACAGCGCGCCGCGGGCGGTGGCCGATCACCCGACCGTGCCCCAGGGCTCGTGTCAGTGATCGGGCTGGATGCGCAGTGCGGTGATGGTGCTGGCCAGGCCCTCGTACTGGTTGACGAGAAGCACGAATTCGATGAGTTCGGGTTCGGAGTAGTGCTCCGCCAGTGACTTCCACGCGGCATCGTCGAGATCGCGGGTGGTGACGACTTGGTCGACGGCGGTGAGCAGTGCGCGCTCCTTGGCGTTCCAGCCTTCGTCGGCGGGGCCGCGGCGCAGGCGCTCGAGGATCTCCTGGGTGATGCCCGCGCGCTTGCCCAACCGGATGTGATGGTCGGTCTCGTATTCGCAGTCGCGCAGATGGGCGACGCGCAGGATCACCAGTTCGGTGTCGTAGCGGGGCAGGGAGCCGCCCGGCATGAGCCGCCCGGAGTAGTGCAGCCAGCCGCGGAACAGACCCTTGGCCTGGCCGAGGGTGCTGAACAGGTGCGCGTCGTCGGTGCCCGCGGCGCGGGAGATGATCTGCCAGACCAACCAGTTGACGGGGCCCAGCTCTCGGAAACGGCCGGGAGCGATACGCGGCTGATTCGACACCATGCCACACGCTAACAAACTGTCCCAGCCAGCGACTACCAACCGGTAACCTTTGGCTCAATCACGCAGTGCGCGGGCCAGTTTCGTCAGTCGCAGCGCGTGCTCGGCGCGGGCCAGCACATGGTCGCGCGAGGTGGTGATGTGTGCGACCAGCACCGACAGCCCCTGGTCGAGATCGCCCGCGAGCAACCGCTCCGCGATGGCGATGTGCTCGGCGGTCATGACGGCGATCCGCTCCGGGGTGGGGATGTCCAGGGCCCGGATCGGCCGCACCCGCGCGTGTACTGTCGCCAGCGCGTCGGCGAGGGCGGCGTTGCCGGAGGCCGCGAGCAGCCGGGAGTGGAAGCGCTCGTCGGCGGCTATGAGCTCCGCCCCCGGTGGCGGCGGATACGCGCGCAGATCCTGCCAGATCTCCAGCTCCCGTTCGATCATCGCCGCGTCGTAGCGCGGCCGTGCCCCCCGTGCCCTCGGTGGGCTTCCCGAGCTCGTCGTCGGGTGAACTACCCCCGCTTGGAACTCTTCCGCAGTATCGACGGCGCGTACCGACGGGGTGGGTTCGGGCGGCGTCCGGCGGACCGGCTCCGCGCGCGTGGTTCTCGCCGTGGTGGAACCACCGGCTGCGGCGAGCTGCTCGCGTGTCGTGGCGGCCACGGCCGTGCCCGGCTCGGCCTCCGGTTCGACGGCAGGCCCGGCCACCCGTTCCGCAGCCGTGAGGTGTGCCGCTGTGTCGGCGACAGCGGGGTGTGCCGCCGACTCGGCGGTTGCGTACTGCTTCGGCGGTTCGGTGACGGCGGGCTGTTCGGACGGCGGGGCGGTGGTTCGCGCCGGTGGTCCCGCGGCGGCGGGCCGCCCAACCGTCTTGGCGGCGGGCCGCCCAACCGTCTTGGCGGCGGGCCGCCCAACCGTCTTGGCGGCGGGTCGCCCTATCGTCTTGGCGGCGGGTCGCCCTATCGCCTTGGCGGCGGGTCCCCCTACCGTCTCGGCGGCGACGGTGGTCGCGACCGGGTTCGGCTCCGCCGCGACGCCGACCGGTTCGCTCGTGCGGAGCCGGTGAATGCCGTGCGATTCCAGCAGGATTCGCAGCTCGTACAGGTCCGCCAGTTCGTCGAGGCGGGGCCGGTACGGGTAGAGCCCGTCCGGCAGCCGCTCGATCAGGCCGTCGGCGAGCAGCCGCGCCAGGGCCTCGCGGACGGGGGTGCGGGATACCCCGTAGATCTCCGCGAGGCGTTCCTCGCGGAGTCGTTCGGTCGGCACCAGCACCCCCGCCGCCAGGTCGCCCTGCAGCGCCCGGTACACCCGCTCGGACAACGGAATACGCCCCCTGCGCGCCATGCCGTATGCCCGATCAGATGGCCATGGCCGTGCGGACGTCGGTTTCGGCTCCCGCGCCGCCCGCGCCGGATGAGGTGATCCGTCCGGACCGCAGTACGTAGTACTGCTGGGCGGCCTGCAGCGCGAAGCCGATGTGTTGCTCGACCAGCAGCACGCTCAATCCACCGCGTCGGGTGAGATCGAGGATGGTGCGCTCGATCTCGGCCACCACCGACGGCTGGATGCCCTCGGTGGGCTCATCGAGGATGAGCAGTTTCGGCTCGGTGATCAGCGCGCGGGCGATGGCCAGCTGCTGGCGCTGGCCGCCGGAGAGCAGCCCGGCCTTGCGGGTCAGCAGCTCGCGCAGTGCCGGGAACAGGTCCAGCGCCTCGGCGACGAGTTCCTTGCCGCGCTTGCGCCCGTCCGCCACCACCTGGAGGTTCTCCATGGTGGAGAGCTGCCCGAACGACTGCTGCCCCTGCGGCACGTAGGCGATGCCGTGGCGCACCCGCTTGGAGGGCGGCAGCTTGGTGATGTCCTTGCCGTCGAAGATGATCCGTCCCGACTTGGTCGGCAGCAGGCCCACGGCGGCGCGCAGCAGCGAGGTCTTCCCGGCGCCGTTGTGGCCCATGATGGCGACCACCCCGTCGTCCGGAACCGTCAGAGACACCCCGTGAATCACTTCGGTGCGCCCGTATCCGGTGTGGATGTCGGCTAGTTCGAGCATCAGCGTGCCTCCTCGGACTCGGTGGCGGCGGAGTGCTCGGCCGCCGTGGCGGTGCCGAGGTACACCTCCTGCACCTTGGGGTCGTCCTGCACCTCGGCCACGGTGCCCTCGGAGAGCACCCGGCCCCCGGCCAGCACCGTCACCGAGGTGGCGAAGGAGCGCATGAAGTCCATATCGTGCTCCACCACGACCACTACGCGGTCACCGCCGATGCGGCGCAGCAGGTTTCCGGTCTCTTCGCGCTCCTCGGCGCTCATGCCGGCGACGGGTTCGTCGAGCAGCAGCACGGAGGCGTTCTGCACCAGCAGCATGCCGATCTCCAGCCACTGCTTCTGTCCGTGCGCGAGCACGCCGGCGGGCTTGTCCCGCAAGGCGGTCAAACCCGTTGTCTCCAAAGCCTCTTCGATGGCGGGCAGCACCAACTTGCGTCGTCGCAGCAGGGTGAGCGCCGACCGCCCGGCCCCTGCCGCGATATCCAGGTTCTGCAGCACCGTGAGCTGTTCGAAGACGCTCGCGGTCTGGAAGGTGCGGCCCACACCCATCCGGGCGATCTGGTGCACCTTGCGGCCGATGAGTTCCCGGCCGGACTTCTGCGCCGAGCCGGTGGCCGGGACCAGTCCGGTGATGGCGTCGATGAGCGTGGTCTTGCCCGCGCCGTTGGGGCCGATGAGGAAGCGCAGATCGCCCTGCAGCACGGTCAGGTCCACATCGGAGACGGCCTTGAAGCCGTCGAAACTCACCGACAGTCCCCGGATTTCGAGGTATTCGCTGTCCATTCCGGCATTACCGCCGATTTTGGGTTCGTGCGCGACGGTGGTCATCGTGCCTGCACCTTCTCTTCCTCCGCCGGAGATTCGGGGTCGCCCGTGACCGGAGCATCGGTGGTTGTCCCGGCGTCGACAACGGCGTCCGAGGCCGCCGCGTCGCCGGTCGCCCGGGACGTGGGCCGCACCCGTTGCGCGAACTGCCGCGCCAGCGGCCCGAATCCGGCCAGACCGGCGGGCAGGAAGCCGACCACCACGATGAACAGCACACCCTGCAGATACGTCCAGCCGGAGGGGAACTGCTCGGAGAACGTGGTCTGCGCCCACGCCACGCCGATGGCGCCCAGCACCGGACCGAGCAGCGTGGTGCGCCCGCCGATGGCGACGCCGATGAGGAAGGCGATGGAGGGCACCACCCCGATATCCGCCGGGGAGATGATGCCGACGATGGGCGTGAACAGCGCCCCCGCGATCCCCGCGAAGAAGGCCGCCACCACATACGCGACGATCTTGATATTGGCCGGGTCGTAGCCGAGGAAGCGCACCCGCTCCTCTTGATCGCGCACCGCCACCAGCAGTTCGCCGTACCGGCTGTGCATGAGCTGGCGCGCGATGGCGACCACCGCGAGCAGCGCACCGGCCGCGATGAAGAACAGCATCCGCCGGTTCACCGGATCGTCGAGCCGGAATCCGAAGAAGGAGCGGAAGTCGCTGAGTCCGGTGAAACCGCCGATGGTCTGCTGCCCGGTGAGCAGGATGGCCAGCGCGGCGGCCAGCGCCTGACTCAGGATGGCGAAGTACGCGCCCTTGACCCGGCGCTTGAACACACCGAAACCGAGAGCCGCCGCGAGCAGTGCGGGCAGCACCAGAATGCTCAGGATCGCGACCGGAGCCGAGGCGAAAGGCTGCCAGTACGAGGGCAATTCGGGGATGCCCGCGATCACCATGAACTCCGGCACATCCTCACCCGAGCGCGCGGCATCGGCCATCTGCATGTGCATGGCCATGATGTACGCGCCGATGCCGAAGAACACGCCCTGCCCGAGGGTGAGCATGCCGCCCCGCCCCCAGGCCAGGCCGATGCCGACCGCGACGATGGCGAAGCACAGGAACTTCGCCAGCAGGCTCAACCGGAAATCGCTGAGCGCCACCGGTGCCACGCCGAACAGCAGAATGGCGGCGATGGCGAAGCCCGCCAGTGGTTTGACGGAAGAATTCGCGCTGAAACGTCCGATGCTGCTCATGCGAGACTCCTGGTGCGGACGGTGAACAGGCCCTGCGGGCGCACCTGCAGGAACACGACGATGACGATGAAGACGATCACCTTCGCCACCGAGGCGGTGGTGGAGTATTCGATGAACGAATTGAGCAGGCCCATCCCGAAGGCCGCGATGACCGTGCCCTTGATCTGCCCGAGGCCGCCGATCACCACCACCAGGAAGGCGTCCACCAGATAGCTCTGCCCGATGGTCGGGCTGGTGGAGCCGATCAGGGTGAGCGCCACTCCGGCGACGGCGGCGAGGCCGGAGCCGATGAAGAAGGTGGACAGGTCGGTGAACCGGCTGGAGATGCCGGAAGTCTCGGCGAGGCTGCGGTTCTGGACCACGGCCCGGATGCGTCGGCCGAGCGGGGTGGCCTTGAGCGCGACGGCGAGCGCGATCACCGCGATCACCGCCAGCACCATGATGAAGATGCGGGTCTTGGGGACCACCGTCCCGGCGATGGCGATACCGCCGGTCAGCCATTCGGGTGCGACCACGTTCTTGGCGGGCGCGCCGAAGATATTGCGCGCCAACTGCTGTAACACCAGGCCGACACCGAAGGTGACCAGCAGGGTGTCCAGCGGACGGTCGTACATGAAGCGGATCAGGCCCGCCTCCAGGGCCGCGCCGAGCAGGCCGCCGACGATGAATCCGACGATCAGCGAGACGATCAACGCCACGCCGGTCGCGGAGATGACCTGTTGCACGACGAAGGTCGTGTAGCAACCGGCCATGATGAATTCGCCGTGTGCCATATTGATGACGCCCATCTGACCGAAGGTCAGGGACAGGCCGAGCGCGGCGAGTAACAGAATCGAGCCCAGGCTCAATCCCGTGAACAGCTGTGCGACAGCTACATCCATTGCGATACCTCGATTTCGCCTCTACGGCCGGGCGCGGAAATCCACGCCCGGCCGCCCCTCATCGAAGGCTGTCGGTTACTTCAGGCCCTTGGCCCAGTCGTAGGACTTCAGGTAGGGGTCCGGCACGATCGGCTGACCCGAGTCCCACACCGTGTAGATGAGGCCGTCGGCCCGGATCTCACCGATGCGCGCGGTCTTGGTGATGTGGTGGTTGTCGCCGTCGATCACGACCGTGCCCTCGGGGGCATCGAAGCTCACGCCGTCGGCCGCGGCCTGGATATCGGCCACCGCGAAGGAATTCGCCTTCTCGACGGTGTTCTTCCACAGGTAGACCGAGGTGTAGGCGGCCTCCATGGGGTCGGAGGTGGGCTTGTCCGCGCCGAAGGCGGCCTTGTAGGCGTCGACGAACTTCTTGTTCGCCGGGGTGTCCAGTGTCTGGTAGTAGTTCCACGAGGTCAGCTGGCCGACGATGTTCTGCACGCCGATGCCCGCCACCTCCTCCTCCGCGATGGAGACCGAGACCACCGGCATGGTCTGGGCGTTCAGGCCGGCATTGGCGTACTCGCGGAAGAACGCGACATTGGAATCACCGTTGAGGGTGTTGAACACCGCGCCCGCGCCCGCGCCGCGGACCTTGTTGACGATGGTGGAGAAGTCGGTGGAGCCCAGCGGCGCGTAATCCTCGCCCTTGATCTCCATCCCGTTGGCCTCGGCCCACGCCTTGATCTCGCGGTTGGCGGTCTGCGGGAAGACGTAGTCGGAGCCCACCAGGTACAGCGAGGTGATGCCCTGCTGCTTCAGGTAGTCCAGCGCCGGGAGGATCTGCTGATTGGTGGTGGCGCCGGTGTAGAAGATGTTCTCGCTGTCTTCCAGGCCCTCGTACTGAACCGGGTAGTAGAGCAGCGAATTCAGCGATTCGAACTTGGGCTTCATGGCCTTGCGGCTGGCCGAGGTCCAGCCGCCGAAGACCGCGGCCACACAGTCGGAGCTGATCAGCTTCTCGGCCTTCTCCGCGAAGGTCTTGGGGTCCGAGGCGCCGTCCTCGAGCACCAGCTCGATCTGCTTGCCGAGCACGCCGCCCGCGGCGTTGATCTCGTCGACCGCCATCTTGGTGGAGTTGGCGACGGTGACCTCGCTGATGGCCATGGTGCCGGTCAGCGAGTGCAGTGACCCGACCTTGATGGTGGGGGCGCTGGTGTCTACGCAGGACGTGGCATTGGAGCCCGAGGCCGTATCGGTGTCCCGGGAGCCGCATCCGGCCAGCAGCAGCGCGGACAGCGCCACCGCGGTCGGAACGGCGATCGCCTTGCGCAGGCGCCGGGACGTATCTCGGCCGAGGTCTCGAGAATCTTGCATGGGGCGGACCCTTCTCACTTCACGGTGTACCGCGGCAAGTGACATGCCGCGACGAATACGAGCCGCGTATACAGCGGCTGTATTCGTGGCGTGAACGGTAAACGGGAAGTGTTGCGCCCGAATGTCTCTCGATGTCTGTCCGATTTCCCAGGTTGCGTACGGGTGAATTCTTCCTCACCGCGGCCGGATCGCGCGGTGAGAAAACGGGTCCTACCTGGTCAGAGAATCACGTACGGAGAAATGGAACTTCGGTGCTCGCTGATGTCGAGCGATTTGCCCAGCGGCGGGAAGGCGCGCTGCGGGCAGTTGGTGCGCTCGCAGACCCGGCAGCCCGCGCCGATCGGGGTGGCCTTGGGGTCGTGCAGATCCAGGCCGTCGGCGTACACCACGCGCGTGGCATGGCGCAGTTCGCACCCCAGGCCGATGGCGAAGGTCTTGCTCGGCTCGCCGTAGCGGGTGGCGCGGCGCTCCACCGTGCGGGCGATCCAGAGATATTTGCGACCGTCGGGCATCTGGGCGATCTGCGTCATGATGCGGCCCGGGTAGGCGAAGGTCTCGTACACATTCCACAGCGGGCAGGTGCCGCCGCTCGACGAGAAGTGAAAACCGGTGGCGGACTGCCGTTTCGACATATTGCCCGCGCGATCCACACGCACGAAGGAGAACGGGACGCCGCGCAGTTTGGGGCGTTGCAGGGTGGACAGGCGGTGACAGATGGTTTCGTAACTCTGCGTGAAGAAGGCCGACAGGCGCTCGATGTCGTAGCGGAAGTCCTCGGCCACCTCGTGGAAATGCGTGTAGGGCAGCACGGTGGCGGCGGCGAAGTAGTTGGCCAGTCCGAGCTTCGCCAGCACACGGGTCTCGTCGTTGGTGAAATTGCCTTCCTCGACCAGCTTTTCGATGAGCTCGCCGCATTCCAGGTAGCCGAGTTCGGCGGCGAGCTTGAAAACCCGCTGGCCGCCGGACAGGTGCGGCGCGATCTCCAGGCGGCGGTTCTCCTCGTCGTAGCGGTGCAGCACGCCCTCGCCGAGGTCGATGCGCTCCACGATCTGCACGCCGTGCGCGGTGGTGAGGCGGCGGGCGATCTCGCGTTTGAGATCGCCGCCGTGGAAGCGCATACGGGTGGCGAGTTCCTCTGCGGCGGTGTCCAATTCGTGAATGTAGTTCTGCCGCTGATAGAAGAAGTCGCGCACCTCCTCGTGCGGGCGGGAGATGGCTCCGGAGCCGCTGCCGTCGGCGAAGCGGTCCTCGGTGGCGGCGGCCAGCTGCGCGGTCGTATTGCGGTAGCGGCGGTGCATATTCACCATGGCGCGCGCCAGCGTCGGGTGCGCGGACACCATGTCGGCGATCTCGGCGGCGTCCGCCTCGATGCCGAGTTCCTGGTCCATCACGACTTCCTGGAGTTCTGCGATGAGCCGGGTGTCGTCCTGGGAGGAGAAGAAGCTGGCGTCGACGCCGAACACCTCGCTGATCCGCAGCAGCACCGGTACGGTGAGCGGACGCACATCGTGTTCGATCTGGTTCAGGTAGCTCGCCGAGATCTCCAGCTTCTTGGCGAGAGAGACCTGGCTCAGCCCCCGTTCGGTGCGCAGCTGCCGTAGGCGCGCCCCGACGTAAGTCTTGGCCATATGTCCAGGTTAGGCCGGGTTAGCAGGGCTGCCAATGGGAATTTCACAGAACTGTTGAGCAATCTGTCACACCCCCGGGTTACCGTCGAATCCGTGCTGTTGTCGGAAGTGGTGCGGGCGTCGGCGTCGGTGCGCGCGACCACCTCGCGCAAGTCCAAGATCGCCACGCTCGCGGCGCTGCTCCAGCGGGTGACGGTGGATGAATTGGCGCAGGTGGTGGCGTGGGTTTCGGGTGATCTACGGCAGGGGCGGGTGGGGGCGGGCTGGCGCACGCTGACCGCTGTCGCGGTGGACCCGGCGCCGGAGCCGACCCTCACGGTCGGCGGGGTGGATCGCGTGCTGAGCGAACTCGCCGCCACCGCCGGGGCCGGATCGGTGGTGCGGCGGCGGGAACTGCTGGTGGACCTGCTGTCGGCGGCGACCGCCGAGGAACGGGATTTCCTGCTGCGGCTGCTGACGGGGGAATTGCGGCAGGGGGCGCTGACGGCGGTGGTCGCCGAGGCGGTGGCGGCGGCCTTCGAGGTCCCGGTGGCGGCGGTGCGGCGGGCGCACATGCTGTCCGGACGGCTACCGGTGACGGCGGTGGCGGCCGCGACCGGCGGGGCGGCGGCGCTCGCGGCGTTCCGGCTGGAGGTGGGACGGCCGCTGCAACCCATGCTGGCCTCGCCCGGCTCCGCGCTGGACGCGGCCATGGCGGAGTTCGAGGGTGAGGTGAGCGTCGAGCACAAGATGGACGGGGCGCGGATTCAGGTGCACCGCGACGGTGAGCGGGTGTGGGTGTTCACCCGCACGTTGCGCGACATCACCGCCGGGGTGCCCGAATTGGTCGGGCTGGTGCGGGAATTGGATTGCACCAGCGTGGTGCTCGACGGCGAGACGCTGGCGCTGAACGATGCCGGGCGGCCCCGTCCGTTCCAGGAGACCATGAGTCGCTTCGCCTCCGACCCGGCGCTGGTGGCGAGCGATCCGGGCTTGGCGCAGGCGAACTCGACCCGCGATCTGCTGCTGCACCCGTACTTCTTCGACTGCCTGCACCTGGACGGGGTCGACCTGCTCGACGCACCGCTGCGGGACCGACGCGCCGCATTGACGAAAGTGGCTCCCGGACACAGCATTCCGGCGCTCATCACCCCGGACGCGGAGGCGGCCGCCGAGTACTTCGACGGTGCGCTGGCCGCCGGACACGAGGGGATCATGATCAAATCCCTGGATTCGGTGTACGCCGCCGGGCGGCGCGGACGCGCCTGGCAGAAGATCAAACCCACGCACACGCTGGACCTCATCGTCCTCGGCGCGGAATGGGGTTACGGCCGCCGCACCGGATACCTGTCCAACCTGCATCTCGGCGCCCGCGACCCGGACGGCGGCGAGCCGGTCATGGTCGGCAAGACCTTCAAGGGCCTCACCGATGCCCTGCTGCACTGGCAGACCGCTGAATTCCCGCGTCACGAACGCGACCGCGACGGCACCACGGTCTACCTCCGCCCCGAACTGGTCGTGGAGATCGCCATCGACGGCGTCCAGGCCAGCACCCGCTACACCGGCGGCGTGGCCCTGCGGTTCGCCCGTGTGGTCCGCTACCGCCCCGACAAGGAACCCGCCCAAGCCGACACCATCGACACCGTGCGCGCCTTACTCCCGGGCACCCGCCCCACCTGAGCCCCCACCCCGCAGGCGAATGCACCGCACCTCGGTTCCCGCTGCCGCACGCGGCCGCGCACCCGCTTTTCGGTGCGGTTCCATGAGGTGCCTGGGCGCGCCGCGCGGCTCCATCGACCGTCGTGCGGGAGGGTTCGGTCGGCAGTGCGTGGCTGCCGCCTCCGCTGTCGCGTGCCGTTCGGGTGCCGAGCGGTGCACAGCGGACTCACAGGGGATCTTGGGGGTAGGGCCAGGTTGGCGGGGCAGGGTTGGAAGTGTCGGTGGGTCGGTCATCAGGGCGCTGCGGGATGACGGGTGGGTGCCTCCCATGCGCTGCCTACCCAGCGCGCTCACCCGGGCCGCGCGCACGGCCCGCCGACCGGATGGGTCGCCCATGCCTCGACCCATCCGCCGCACGGTCGGCGGCGCCCACCCCCTCGCGGGCGCCGCCGATGGCGTGCGCGGCCGGGTGGGTGCCCGCCGGATCGGCCGGGCTACTCGTATTCGCTGTCGACCAGGAGGTTGGGGAGGCGGCGGCGGCCCGCGGCGATGTCCTGGGCGAGGTCCTCGTAGGCGGTGGCGAGTTCGGTGAGGCGGGTGGAGGCGTCGTGGACGGCCTCGTCGGGGCAGGTGGTCAGGGTGAGATAGGCCAGCGCCGAGAACTGGGCCAGGCGGTCGACGACCGTGCCGACGGTCTCGGTGTGCAGGCGAGCGTCTCTCTCGGCCTTCGGCGACGCGGTGGCGACCCAGCGGTCGATATCGTGCACGAGGCGGGCGCGGTGGTGGTCGATGGCGGAGGTCGCGCCGGGGCGGGCGGCTAGGCGGCGCTCGTGCAGATCCGCGAGTAGGCCGGCGTACCGCAGCACCGGATGGTCGTCGGGAGGCAGGCCGCGGCAGGCCCGCAGCAGCAGGTTCTTGGTTGGGAGCGGGAGCACGGCGGCCATCCTGCTACGTGAATATCTCCGATTGGCAACGAAATTCGCCCCGGCTGAGATCGTTGTCGGCAGCGCCGTTCATGATCATTCGTCCATTCCGGCGGGCTGCACGGCGTCGGTCGACGATCGGTGCGGTCCGACCGGATCGCCACCGGTCGGCGGTCGGTGCACCGCAATCGGGGCACCGGTGGTCTTTGTCACCGCCGAGGTGTTGTATTCCCAAGGGCGCGTGCGGATGTGGCTGTGCGCATACGGTGGGAGGGGATGAGGAGACGGTGGATGCACGGGATGGCTCGGCATCGGGTGCGCGCGCCCGGTTCGACCGAGGTCCGCGGGCCGCTGTGGCGGTATCGGACGTGGTGGCCACACCCGCCGATGGACTGCTCGGTATGGTTCATCCGGTGCGCCCGGACCCGATCGTGCGGGGTGGCGAATTCGCCCCACGCACGCATCGGGTCTCTCGGCGCATATGCGGGTCTGTCGGGGACCGCATCGTTCGCCGAATACGGGGGAATGTCATGAATACGAAGAAGTACGGGGCGTCGCAGTGAGTGCCGAACTACATCTCGAGTTGCACCTGCGGGGCCGGGTCGTCTCCGCCGGATATCCGTTCGAGGACGGTGTGGTGACGGTCTCCGGAGAACGCATCACCGCCGTGCGATCCTTCACCGATTGGAAGGCGCAGCGGCCCTACTCGCCCACCCCGCTGCCGGTCGGCACGTTGCTGCCGGGCCTGGTGGACATGCACAACCACGGCGGGGGAGGGCACGGATTCGACACCCTCGACGCCGAGGAGGCGACGGCGGCCGCCGAATACCACCACGCGCTGGGCACCACCACGATTCTCGCGAGCATCGTCTCCGCGCCCGCCGACGAGATGGTGGAGCAGGTCGCCATGCTGCGCGAACTCGCCGCCGTCGGCATGATCGGCGGCATCCACGTCGAAGGGCCGTTCCTGGCGGACACCCGCTGCGGCGCACACGACCGGCGCCACCTGCTCGCACCCGATCCGCGACTCACCTCCCGACTGCTCGACGCCGCGGGCGGACATCTGCGCGTCATGACACTCGCCCCCGAACTGCCCGGGTTCGACACGGTGGCCCGGATGCTCGCCGACCGTGGCGCGGTGGTGGCCCTCGGCCACAGCGAGGCCGACTTCGACGCCTTCTCGAAGGCCCTGCGCCCCAATGGGTTCGCCACCTCGGTAACCCATGTGGGCAATGGCATGCCGCCGATCCACCATCGCGCGTCCGGTGCGGGCGCCGCCGCGCTCACCGCCGCCTCTCGCGGGCAGATCGTCGTGGAGTTGATCGGTGACGGAGTCCATGTGGACGCCGGATTCGGCACCATGGTCTTCGCCGTCGCGGAGGATCAGATCGCGCTGGTCACCGATGCCATGCGGGCCGCCGGAATGCCCGACGGGCGCTACCGGCTCGGTGCGCGCGAGATGGAGGTCGGCGGCGGCGTGGCGCGGACGGAGGACGGCGCCATCGCGGGCGGCACCTCGCATCTGCTCCAGGGCGTCTCCTGGGCGGTGCGGGAATGCGGGGTATCGCTGGCCGAGGCGGTGCGGGCGGCGAGCCTCACCCCGGCGATCGCGCTGGGGCTGACCGAGGTCGGCGATCTGTGTCCCGGCCGGTACGCGGACGTTCTGGTGGTGGACGACGAACTGGGACTGCGGCGGGTGCTGCGACGGGGCCGTTGGCTGTCGTGATCGGGGGCGCACGCGCTGACGTGGCCCCTATTCGAAGCAAGGGCTTGCATCGGCCCGCGAGACAGGCAGAGTAATCAGGGTGATCCTCACCGTGACCATGAACCCGGCCTACGACATGACCTATCGGGTCGAGCGTTTCGATCGTGGCCGGGCACATCGGGTGCGATCGGTCGATCAGCGCATCGGGGGCCGCGGTATCAATGTCACCCGGGTGCTCAACCAGCTCGGCCGTTACGCACGGGCCACCGGATTCTCCGACCACTCCTTCGCGGCGGCGGCCGAACTGGAGATGCCGGTGGATTTCGTGCACGCGCTGCCCTGGGTGCGGCGCACGGTGGTGATCAGCGAATCCGACGACGGCACCGCCACCGCGCTGTGGGAGCCCGGGGCCCGCATCTCCGACGCGCACGCGGTGGAACAGCTGCGGGTGCGGGTGAGCGGGCTGCTCTCCGACAGCAGCGGCGTGGTGATCGCGGGATCGCTGCCCGGCGGGGTGGATGTGAGCGTTCCCGCGGAGCTGGCCCGGCTGGCCACCGACGCGGGCGTACCCGTGGTCTGCGATGTGGACGGGCCCGCACTGGAACTCGCGGCCGGTGTGCCCGGCGTCGTCCTCATGCCGAATACCGAAGAGCTGGAACGGCTCACGGGTATGCCGGCGACCACGCCCGCCGAGATCATGGCCGCCGTCGATCCGCTGGTCGCGCGGGGTGTCGGCGCGGTGATCGTCACGCGCGGCGGTGCGGGCATGGTCGCGGTCACCCCGGCCCGGGCCTGGTCGGCGGCATTGCCCGAACCGCTCGCGGGCAATCCCACCGGTGCGGGCGACGCCGCCGCGGCAGCCGTCATCGCGGGGCTGGCCCGCTCCCGCGAACCCGACTGGCCCACCCTGCTCACCGATGCGGTGGCCACCTCGGCCGCCGCCGTCGTCATCCCGGTCGCCGGGGAGATCGACCGCGCGCTGCGCGACCGGCTCGCCCCCACGGTCCGGGTCACCGAACTGGCAGCGGTCCGCGCCCCCTGACAACCCGCCCACCCCGGCGTTCCGCCTCGGCTTGCGCTGCCCTGGCGGGTATGTGGCCGCTGTCCCGGCGGGTATACCGCCGCCCGCAGCGGCGTTCCGCCTCGGCCCGCGTCGGTGTGCTGCCTTCGCCCGGGTCGGTATGCCGTGTCTACTCGCGGCCGGTGTACTGCCTCTGTCCAGCCGCACCGGTGTTCTCCGCATCCATCGTGAGCTACCGGGTGCGCTGGATTCGGCGGGTGCCCGCGGTGGTCGGACGCGCCTCGGTTCCATCACCGCCCGTGCCGGGGGTGACGCATTCGGCTCCGGTGTGGCGGCAGGGAACCGGCCGGTCGGCGGGTTAGTCTGGCGCTCGGAGTCGCCGTGCCGGGCGGGCGGTTCGGCTCGCGGCTTCCCGGCATGGCAGGTCACCTGCGGCAGGGGAGGAGTCGATGTCCGAGCAGTGGTTTCCGCCGGAGTCCTCGGCGGCGACCGAATACGAGTACCGGATGCCGCGCTCGGTGCGGGCCGCTCAGGTGATCGTGCTGGGATTCGCGGTGGTCGGCATGGCGTGCACCGCCGCCTCCGGATGGCTGCTCGGCACCAAGGCGGCGGTGACGACCGCGCTGCCGTTCGTACCCGGATTCCTGCTGGGGCTGGTGGGCCTCACCTTCAACTCCGAGGGCCAGTCGGTGCGCATCGCCGCGATCCTGCTGGCGGTGCTCAATATGCTGTGGACGGTTCCGTCCATCACCGACGGCCGCCCGCCCGGCCCGCTCGGCATTGTCGCCGCACTCGCCGTGATAATGCTGCTCTTCCGTCGCGAGGCCCGCGACTGGTTCGAGCCGACCTGGTGAGCCGCACTCGTAACGCTCGCGCAATGTAGCCGCGCGCTACGCAATATCGGCGCAACTCCGGCCTCCTACCGTTGGCGCATGAGTTCGGCAGACAGCACGACCGTGGGGACCGGAATCCACATCGGTGGACTGAGCAAGAGCTTCCGGGCCGGGCGCCGCACCGTACACGCCCTCGACACGGTCGACCTGCATACCGGCCGGGGCGCGTTCCTGTCCCTGCTCGGCCCCTCCGGCTGCGGCAAGTCGACCATCCTGCGCATACTCGCGGGCCTCGACGAGCCCAGCGCGGGCACCGCCCGGATCAACGGGCTCACCCCGGCCGAACTGCGCGGCCGCCACGAACTGGGGATCGCGTTCCAGGATGCGGCGCTGCTGCCCTGGCGCAGCGTGGCGGCCAATATCGAACTGCCGCTCCAGGTCGCGGGTATCACCCCGAACCCGCACCTCATCACCGACCTGATCGAACTGGTCGGCCTCCGGGGATTCGAGAAGGCCAAACCGGCGCAGCTGTCCGGCGGTATGCGGCAGCGGGTTTCGATCGCCCGCGCCCTCGTCGTGAAACCCACCGTGCTGCTGCTCGACGAACCCTTCGGCGCGCTCGACGATATGACCCGCCAGCGCCTCAATCTCGAACTGCTGCGCATCTGGACCGAGCAGCCCGCCACCACGCTGATGGTCACCCACGGCATCGGCGAGGCCGTCTTCCTCTCCGACCAGGTGGCGGTCATGAGCCCGCGCCCGGGACGCGTGGTGGAGGTCGTCGACATCGACCTGCCGCGTCCGCGCACGCCCGAGATGATGCGCAGCCCCGAATTCCACAAACTGTGTGATTACCTGTCGGAATTGCTGTTCGGCGGCAGCGGGCACGGCGGGGTGACGGAATGAACTGGAACACAGCGAAGAAGCTCGGCGGCGTCACGGGAATCGCCGCGTTGGTGGGCATCTGGTGGTTGGCCGCCGCAGCGGGCGTGGCGGGCGGCACCATTCCCAGCCCGTGGCAGGTGGCGCACACCATGTACGCCGACGGCTGGGCGCTCTACGGCCCCAATTTCCGCATCACCGCCTGGGGAGCGCTACAGGGCTTCCTGTGGGGCAACGTGCTGGCGATCATCCTGGCCGTGCTCGTCATTCTCATCCCGCCCATCGAAATGCTCGCCACCCAACTGGCCATCCTGAGCTATTGCACCCCGCTGCTGGCGCTCGGCCCGATCATCCTGGTGGTCTTCGGCGGGCGCACCCCGACCGTCTTCCTGGCCGCCATGTACTGCTTCTTCACCACCATGGTCGGCACCGTCGCCGGGCTGCGCTCCGCCGACGGCGCCAGCCTGGACCTGGTGCGCGCCTACGGCGGTGGCCGCTGGCAGCAGCTGCGCCGGGTGCGTCTGGTCGCCGCCCTGCCGAACACCTTCGCGGCCTTGCGGATCGCCGCGCCGTCGGCCGTGCTGGGGGCCATCATCGGGGAGTACCTGGGCGGGGTGGACAGCGGCATCGGCGTCGCGCTGACCGCCGCGCAGAACGCCTACAACGTGCCGCGCACCTGGGGCATGGCCATCGCCGCCGCCGCGCTGGCGGGCGTGGGATACGCGGTGGTGGCGCTGGTCGCACGCTTCGCCGTGCCGTGGACACGGGCGGAGGCGCGATGAGCACCGTGCGCGCGGACGCGCCCCGCACCCGCGCCACCCTGCGGCAGGTGGTGGGATTTCTTGCGCCCCTGGTGGTCTCGCTGGTCCTGCTGATAGCGCTGTGGTACGCCTTCCTGGCACTGTTCCCGCAGGTCGGGCTGGTGGGCAAGTCGCCGACCGAGGTGTGGACCTATCTGGTGAGCGGGCCGACCGCACCGAGCGCCCGCGACGCCATTCTCGCCGATCTGCGTATCACGCTGCGGGACGCCGGAATCGGGTTCCTCGCCGGGCTCGGCTCGGCACTGATGGTGGCGGCGCTGTTCGTCACCGTGCCCGCGGCGGCGCAGGCGTTCCTGCCGGTGGCCATGCTGCTGCGGTCGGTCCCGCTGGTGGCTCTCACACCGATCATCGTGCTGGTCTTCGGGCGCGGACTGCTGGGGGTGACCGTTCTGGCCGCCATCGTCGTCTTCTTCCCGGCGCTGGTCATGATGATGACCGGGCTGCGTTCCGCGCCGCGCCAGGCGATGGAGCTGGTCGAGGCGTACGGCGGTTCCCGCTGGACGGCCCTGCGCACGGTGGCGATACCGGCGGCCCTGCCCTCGGTCTTCGCGGCGGCCCGGGTGGCGGTGCCGGGTGCGCTCATCGGTGCGCTGCTCGGCGAATGGCTGGGAAGCGGGACCGGGCTGGGCGCCAGCCTGATTCGCGCCATACCCACCTTCCAGTACAACCGGCTGTGGGCCTCCATCGTGGTGGTGACGCTGGTATCCGTCTTCGTCTACGCGGTGGTCGGCGTGCTGGAGAATCTCGTGCTGGCCCGCTTCGCTCCGGACACCGGACGCGATCGATACACGAGTTAACGCGGCGCATACATTCCGTGCCGCGACAGCAAAAAATCGGAAATCGAAGGGCCCTACATTTCGCGTATGACTCGCGTGACCCGGCCGGTTCCGGCCACCGCACTGCCCATGCTGAATCGCCGCTCGTTCCTGCGGTACAGCGCCCTCACCGGTGCCGCGCTGGGCGGCGCGGGGCTGCTCGCCGCCTGCGGTGACGACGCCGCCGGACCCGCCAACGGGACCACACCCGACGGATCGAAGTACGGCACCGTCGCCATTCAGCTGTCCTGGATCAAGAACATCGAATTCGCCGGTGAATACTTCGCCGATTCGAAAGGATATTTCCAGGAGGCGGGATTCGGCTCGGTGAATCTGGTGGCGGGTGGCGCGGCCAGCACCTCCGTGGAGGCGGGATTGGGCACCGGCAAGATCTGGCTCGGCATGTCCGCGCCGCAGACCACCGCGCCCGCCGTGCTGGAGGGTCTACCCGCCAAGATCGTCGGCGCGACGTATCAGAAGAACCCGTTCTGCATCGTGAGCGCGGCGGGCAACCCCATCGCATCACCGCAGGACATGAAGGGCCGACGGATCGGCGTGCAGGACACCAACCAGCTCATCTTCGCCGCACTGCTGACGGCCAACGGGATGCGTCCCGACGACGTGACCATCGTGCCCGCGCAGTTCGATCCGACGCCGCTGGCCAACGGCGAGGTGGACGGCTGGGTCAGCTATGTGACCAACGAGCCGATCATTCTGGCGGCCAAGGGTTTCGCCAACACCAACTTCCTGTTCGCCGACTTCGGATTGCCGCTGGTCGCCGAAACCCTCACCGTGACTCAGGAAACCATCGACAACGAGCGCGAGAAGCTGAAGGCGTTCCTCGCCGCCGAGATCAAGGGTTGGCGTGATGCCGTCGCCGACCCGGCGGAAGGAGCCCGGCTCGCCGTCGAGGTCTACGGCAAGGACCTGCAACTCGACCTGGCGGAGCAGACCGAGGAGGCCATCGCCCAGAACGACCTGGTGGTATCCGCCGACACCGCGGCCAACGGGCTGTTCACCATGACCGACGACCTGATCGAGCGGAATATCGCCGCGCTGGGCAAATCCGGGATCGATATCGAGGCGGATCGCCTGTTCGATATGTCGGTGCTGGCGGAGATCTATGCGGAGCAGCCGGACCTCAAGTGAGGGAATGGCTTTCGGGTCCGCGTGCCTCGGCGGCGGTGGCGGAATGGATGGGGCCGGTGCGGACGGACAGGGGAGCGGCGGAGGTTCCGTTGCGCGCGGCGAGGAGTTCGGCGGTGATGGCGAGGGCGGCTTCGGGTGCGGTGCGGCCGCCCAGGTCCAGGCCCGCGGGAGCGTGCAGGCGGGCCAGTGTGGCGGCATCGAAGCCGCCGGCTTGGAGCGCCTCCAGGCGGCGCGCGTGGACCTGGCGGGAACCCACGGCGGCCAGGTAGCCGAGTGCGGGTAGTCGCAGTGCCACGGTGAGCAGCGGGATCTCGAACTTGGCATCGTGGGAGAGCACGACTATCGCTGTGCTGCCGTCGATCTCGCCCGCCGCGGATTGGGCGTTGAGATAGCGGTGCGGCCAGTCGACCACCACCTCGCACTGCGGGTACGCCTCGGGGCTGGCGAAGGTGGGGCGCGCGTCGCAGAGCGTCACACGGTAGCCCACGAGGCGCGCCTGCGTCGCCAGGGCGGCGGCGAAAGCGTTGGCCCCCACCAGGATCAGGCGCGGCGGCCGGGTGAAGGAGGAGACGAACACATCGGAGTCGGGCAGGGAGACCAGTTCGGTGCCGTGCTTGCGGTCGGTCACCAGATGCTGGCCGATCACATCCGGGTCCGAATGCCACACCACCGTGAACACGGTGACCTGGCGCTGTGCCGCGATATCGGCGGCCACCGTCGGAAACTCGGGAAAATGGTTGCGCGAGAACGGCTCCGCGAAAACATCCAGGGTGCCGCCGCAGTCCATGCCGGTGGCGGGGCCGAAACGGTGCATGGCCCGGCGTCCGGTCTGCGCCGCCTCCACGGCGGCCTGGTACACCTCGGCCTCGGCGCAGCCCGCCGACACCGATCCGAACGCTCGGCCCTCCGCGTCGACCATCATGGCCGAACCGACCGGCAGCGGCGTCGATCCCACCGCACGCACCAGGGTGGCCAATCCGGCGGTGCGGCCGCTGTGCCACACGCGCAACAGATCCTCGACGATATCCCGCATCATCAGCTCCCACTCGGCGTGTGTGCGTGCCGGGGATAGTCGTGGTCCCACCCCGTCGCCACATCGCCACACGTGACGCACACCATATCGGCTCGTTCGCGTAAATAAGAGGCCGCGCCCGATTTTCCGGTCAACGCCACAGTCACGCCCGCCCAATGACCCCGACCGACCACCACCGGATGGCCCGGCCGCCCGTCGAACACCGCCCGCGCCAACCCGCTCCCGGCCCCCCGCGCGGCGGCGATCACCCGAGCCACCACCTCCGGCCCGACATCCGGCGTATCCACCGGCATGATCGCCACGAACTCGGGCAGGTCGCCACATGCGGCCGCCGCGCCTGTCGCCCCTGATGCGCCCGCCGCGCCTGATGCGCCTGCCGTTTCCGCAGAGCGCGTCGCGCCCGCTGTATCCGCCGCCTCCTCGGCGTCGGCCGCTCGGCTCCCGCCTGTGACGGGCGGCCGGGAGTATGCCGCATCTGCTGCGCCTGTCGCGCCTGCTGCGCTCGCCGTACCCTCGGCATCGGCCGTCCGGCTCATCCCCGTCACGGGCGGCCGGGAGTCTGCCGCCTCGGGGCGGGAGGACGCGGTCGCGCTGTCCGACTCGTGCGTGGTCTCGGCGCGCGCCCGCGCTATATCCGGTGGGCCGGATGTGTTTCCGGCATCCGCTTGCGTGATCGCCCGGTCCTCGCGCCGGGCTCCGGCCTGTGCGCACGCGATGGCCGGGTGCCCCGCGACCGCGGCCAGGCCCGCGCGCAGCGAAGCGCTGATGCCCGTTTCCCAATCGGCTGCCCATACCGGTCGGGCGGCGGGCGGGATGAGGATGCCGTGGGTTTGCGATACCTGCCATCGCCGTTTGAGGGAGATGGCGTCGGGATCCGCGGGTCGGCGGTGCGGCGGTCCGGTCGCGCCGAGGACCACGTACACCCGCTCGCAGCCGCCCGCGTGCAGGGCATGGACCGCGCCGCGCAGCCACGCACCGTCCTCGGCCAGCACTTTCGGCATGCCGTAGCGGGTACCGGCACCGGCTGCCAGCAGGATGCCGTCGCACCGTCCGCGATTCATGCCGCCGACCGTAACGCGCGACGGGCGCGGCCGCCGCCCGACTGGCGACCGGGCGGCGCGTGGCCGATGCTGGAGGGCGATGACGGAGAACGCGATCGGCCTCGAGGAATTCGCCGCACTCGACGAGACAGCGGCCACGGAACTGTTGCTGACGGTGTGCGCGTCGCCCCGATGGGCCGCGCGGGTGGCGGAGCGCAGGCCGTTCGCCACCCTCGACGAGCTGCTGCGCGCCGCCGACGCCGCGCTGGCGGAACTGCCGGAGGACGAGATCGACCGGGCCCTCGCCGGACACCCCCGCATCGGTGACCGCCCCGACAACGCCGCCTCGGCCCGCGAACAGGCGGGCATGGCCGGGGCCGACGACCGCGTCCGCGCCGCCATCGTCGCGGGCAACCGCACCTACGAGGACAGGTTCGGGCACGTCTACCTGGTGCGCGCCAGCGGCCGCACCCCCGCGGAACTGCTGAACATCCTCACCGAGCGCCTGGCCAACGACCCGCCGACCGAGCGCCGCATCGTGCGCGAACAACTCGCCGAGATCAATCGACTCCGCCTGTGCCACCTGATGGACACCGGCCGGCAGCACGCCGCGGCGGCGACGCTGAGCACCCATGTCCTGGACGCGGTGCGCGGCCGCCCCGCCGCCGGGGTGCGGGTGACCCTGTTCGACGCCGTCGGAGCCGCATCGGCCGCCGACACCACCGACGCCGACGGCCGGATCAAAGGACTCGGCGGCACGCTCGGCACGGGCACCTACCGGCTGCGGTTCGAGACCGGCGAATACTTCGCCGCCCAGGCGGTGGACAGCTTCTACCCGGAGGTGACCATCACTTTCACCATTGCCGAGGAACGCCACTACCACGTGCCGATCCTGCTCTCGCCCTTCGCCTATTCGACCTACCGGGGCAGCTGAGGCGGCGGGCGGCGACCGCTCGGTGGCGCATCGGCGACGCGGCTAGGCGTGGCTGTCGCAGTCGAGTCGGCGCATATCCGCCCGCACCTGCTCGGCCAGCGCCTTCACCCCCATGCTCTCGTACAGCGCCAGGGATCTGCGCAGGAATTCGCAGGCGCGGGGACGATGCCGCCGACCGGACCCGGCCGCGATCCCGCCCAGGGCCCGCCAGGCGTCGGCCTCGCCGTGCGGATCGCCGCTGCGCCGCGCCACATCCAGGGAATCCGAGTAGAAGCCCTGTGCCGCATCGAGATCCCCGAGATCGCGCTCGGTGTGCCCCAGCCCGCGCAGGGCGTCCGCCACCAGCAGGGCATCGTCCAGCTCGCCGCCGATCTCGTGCGACTGCTCGAAATGCGCACGGGCGGTGGTGAAATCGCCCGCCATGCGAATCACATTGCCCAGTCCCCACAGCGTCCAGCCCCGGCTGTAGTCGTCGTCGATCTGCGCGGCGATCTCCAGGGCCGCCTCGTAGTAGTGCCGCGCCGCCGCCGGATCGCCGCCCATGCGTTCGATATGCCCGAGCCCACGCAGCGAATCGCCCTCGAATTCGAGGTTCTGCAACTGCCGCGCGATGCCGAGCGCGTCCGCGTAGGCGTGCCGCGCCCGGTCGTAATCCCCGATATGCCTGGTGACCTCGGCATAGCCCCACAGCCCCGATGCCATCCGCAGCGGGTCGTCGATGCGGGCGGCGATGGCGTGCGCCTCCTGGAAACACTTGGAGGCTGTCTCGTAGTCACAGGCCAGCCGGTGCACCGTGCCCAGCCCGTAGAGCACATCGCATTCCGCCGTGGCGTCCCCGTCGCCCCGAGCCACGTCCAGCGCCCGCACGAACAGCCAGCGCGCGTCCGACCAGTGCCCCAGCCCGGACAGATGCGAGGCCAGCAGGCGGGCCAGCTCCCCGGCCTCCGCCGTCGGACCGGCCACCCGGATGCAGCCGAGCAGCACCTCCTTCTCCGCGGTCAGCCACTCCCGGGCCCGGTCGACCGCATTGGAGGGGCCGGGGCCCGGCACATTCGGGAAACTGCCCGCCAGGTCGAAGGGGCGGGGCGCGCCCACCCGCCGGGCAATGGTCAGGCAGTACCGCACCAGTCGCCCGATGGCGGCGGCGCGCTCACTCGGCAGATCCTCCTGATCGGCCTGCTTGCGCGCGAACAGCCGGGTCACATCGTGGATCCGGTACCGCTGCCCGGAGGGGCCGTTCACGGCCGGATCCAACAGCCCGACCTCGAAGATGCGGCGTATCAACGCGTTCGCGGCCAGCGGCGGCACATCCGCCATGGGCGCCAGTGTCTCCGCGGTGATCTCCGAACCGGGGAACAGCCCGAGCAGCCGGACCGCGCGGCGCAGTTCCGGATCCCACAGTCGCTGGTAGGACAATTCGAATGCGGCGGCGAGGGATTCGCCCTCGGCGGCGAAGAAGTCCAGGATGGGCGCGGCCGGTGATTCCTCCGACGGCGTCCCGATCGGCGCGTGCTGCACCCGGTCGGTCAACTGCTGGAAGTCCCGGTCGGCGGCGGCGAGCATCTCCGGTCCGTGGTGGGCGATCTGCCCGGCGACCAGGCGGATCGCCAGGGGCAGCCGCCCGGCCGTCTCCAGAATGCGGCGCACCGCCCCCACGTCGTAGCCGGGCGGCAGATGGCTGAGCCGCACCAGCAGTTCCTCGGCCTCGGCGGTGCCCATGGCATCCAGTTGCAGCGGGGCCGCACCTGACAGCCCGGTCAGCTTGTGGCGGCTGGTGATCAGTACGAAGCTGCCGGGGGCATGCGGCAGCAGATCGCGAACCTGCTTGCTGTCCAACGCATTGTCGAAGACGATGAGCATGCGGCGGCCGCGCATCTCGGCCCGCCAGCGTTCGGCGCGGCGGGCCGCGTCGTTCTCGATGGTTTCGGGCGGGACCCCGAGTCGCAGCAGCAGCTGTTCGAGTACGCCCGCCGGTGTGCGCGGGGTGCGGCCGTCGGAGTGTCCGCGCAGATCCTCCCAGATCCAGCCGTCCGGGTAGCGATCCCGATACTCCTCGATCAGGTAGCGGGCCAGGGCCGTCTTGCCCACTCCCGCCAGGCCGCTCACCACGTGCACCCCCGGTCCGCGCCCGCCCGCATGCTCGCGCACCCGTCGGTGCAGTTCCGCGCGCTGATCGTGGCGGCCGATGAAAGGCACTATGTCCGTTGGTAATCCGTGGTCGTCCAGGACCGGCGGCGCGGTGCAGCGCCGGGCCACCGCATCCCGGTAGCCGGTGATGTCACGCCCCGGCATCTTCGCCAGATCCGCCACATCCACCAGCTGCTCCCAGCTGGTCCGGTAGACGGTGGCCAGCACCTTCAGGGTGGCCACCGTGGGTCGCGGCCGTTCGCGCCCGTTCCCGCGGCTCCTGGGCCAGGACTCGAATTCCGAGATGCGTGCGGCGGTCATCGCCGCCCGGTCGTCCCCGGTGCTCCGGTTGTATTCGCGCGCGGCGGCTTCCAGGGTGTACCCGTTGGCCAGCCGCCACGCCTTGCGCGGGCGGCAGCCGTTGCGCTGCAATTCCGCCGCGAGCGGTTCCACCACCTGGTGTTCGGCCAGGCCGGTACCGAGTAGAATGCCGCGCAGGCGCTTTCGTGTTTCCGCCCCGTAGTCGTCGGAATCACCGTTTCGTGACACGGTGTGCCTCCCCGAGCGGCCGCCGTACGAGAAGTGCGGTCGACCATTGTGAATATTTCCTTGGTACCGCTGAAATTTCACCTGGTCAAGGGCCTGTCCACCGCCAAGAAATCCGGCCGATCGCTGAGATTCACCATGCGGTTCCAGCTCGCGACCATTGAGCCATCACCGGATCCGGACCCCGAGCGGGACGGGTCGAGCGAGAAGGGATGGGTCGATGGCGATTACCGCTTCGGATTGGCTGATCACCAGCGATGTGGCACACGAGGTCGCCTTCCGGGTCGACGTGCCGGAACCGCAGCGCGGCCGGTGGGTGCTGTCGTACCTGCCGACCTCGCGGCGGCTGACCCGGGAACAGGCCATCGCCGGTGTGGTGCTGGCCGAGATGATCCTCATGGGTCTGCTGCGCCCCGGCGGCGAATTCGACGGCGAGATCGCGGCGCTGCACGCCGGAATGCTGGGCCTCACCGTCACCGATGTCATGTGCCTGCTGGCCTTGCGCGTCGGCGACGGCGAACCGAAACCCCTGCGGCCCGGTGCGGCCTGTTCCGGTGGGCGCGCCGCGACGGCACCCGATCGGATCTGCCGCCACGGCCGCACGCGCGAGGAGGTCAGCCGGTGATGCTGCTGGGATTCGGGCCGATGCTGTTCCCGCTGCCGCGCACCAACGCGGCCTGGTTCACCGGATTGTTCGTCGCGGTGGTGGGCTTCGCGGTCCTGGTACTGCTGGTGGTCGTCGGCAACTGCGGTGCCGCCGGCACCGGACCGCTCCCCGACACCTCGGGCAGCCCGCCGGTGACGGCCGACTGCTATCCGTTCTGTCCGGCGACGACCGGTGCGGTCCCGCCGGGTTGAAGCTGGGCGCGTGTCAGTGGGACAGGCCGCGCCGGTTCTCCCTGCGCGAACAGCATCCGCTCGCGAGGAGGGATCGGCGTTGGCCGCCGCGTCCGGGGTCGGGAAAGTGGCCGCCCCCACACCGGTCCGACGCGATGCGTGGTGTGAACGTGCTCACATGAACCCGCGGTCGGGCGTGTCGGGTGTCGGTGGCCCGAATCACCGAAACAGTACGGGCGTTATGCAAAACCGCACGTCAGGGCTACCGGCAAGTAGGATGGGGTGCGGCAATTCGCACGCAAATTTCGCAGAGTTAGCAAACTATGATCGGAAGCTAGCTGAGATTCGCATTAGCAACAGGTAGACGGCGATTTTTTCCTGTGCCATCGTGTGGAAGTAACCACCGCAGGACTTGCAAGCCTGCAAATTGCCGCTCCAGCAGAGTTCGGACACCGCGAGAGTTCGAACTCTTCAGGGGGCACCCGAGACCGAATCAGGAAGTGGAGTCACAGATGTCGACTGTCGGCACTCCGAAGACCGCCGAAGAGATCCAGAAGGACTGGGACACCAACCCCCGCTGGAAGGGCATCACCCGCAACTACACCGCCGAGCAGGTTGTGAAGCTGCAGGGCACCGTTGTCGAGGAGCACACCCTCGCCCGTCGCGGCGCCGAGATCCTCTGGGATCTCGTCAACAACGAGGACTACATCAACTCCCTGGGCGCCCTCACCGGTAACCAGGCGGTGCAGCAGGTCCGTGCCGGCCTGAAGGCCATCTACCTGTCCGGTTGGCAGGTCGCCGGTGACGCGAACCTCTCCGGCCACACCTACCCGGACCAGTCGCTGTACCCGGCCAACTCGGTGCCGTCCGTCGTTCGCCGCATCAACAACGCGCTGCTGCGCGCCGACGAGATCGCCAAGGTCGAGGGTGACACCTCCGTCGCCAACTGGCTGGCCCCGATCGTCGCCGACGCCGAGGCCGGCTTCGGTGGCGCGCTGAACGCCTACGAGCTGCAGAAGGCCATGATCGCCGCCGGCGCCGCCGGCGTGCACTGGGAGGACCAGCTGGCCTCCGAGAAGAAGTGCGGCCACCTGGGCGGCAAGGTGCTCATCCCCACCCAGCAGCACATCCGCACCCTGACCTCCGCGCGTCTGGCCGCCGACGTCGCCGACGTGCCGTCGGTGATCATCGCCCGCACCGACGCCGAGGCCGCCACCCTCATCACCTCCGATGTGGACGAGCGCGACCGCGAGTTCCTGGACGGCACCCGCACCGCCGAGGGCTTCTTCGGCGTGAAGAACGGCATCGAGCCCTGCATCGCGCGTGCCAAGGCCTACGCCCCCTACGCGGACCTGATCTGGATGGAGACCGGCGTGCCGGACCTCGAGGTCGCCCGCAAGTTCGCCGAGGCCGTCCGCAGTGAGTTCCCGGACCAGCTGCTGGCCTACAACTGCTCGCCGTCCTTCAACTGGAAGGCGCACCTGGACGACGCGACCATCGCGAAGTTCCAGCGCGAGCTGGGCGCCATGGGCTTCAAGTTCCAGTTCATCACCCTGGCCGGCTTCCACTCGCTCAACTACGGCATGTTCGACCTGGCCCACGGCTACGCCCGCGAGGGCATGACCGCCTTCGTCGACCTGCAGGAGCGCGAGTTCAAGGCCGCCGCCGAGCGTGGCTTCACCGCCATCAAGCACCAGCGTGAGGTCGGTGCCGGCTACTTCGACACCATCGCCACCACCGTGGACCCCAACACCTCCACCGCGGCGCTGAAGGGCTCCACCGAAGAGGGCCAGTTCCACTGAGAGCTCGTCCGCCTCTCCGCGCCTTCAGCGGGCAGCAGAGAGCCGTTGGCGGTGAGCAATCCGTGCCGGCGGTCGGGTGCCGACCCGATTTCGGGCGTACCCGGTGAGTTACCCCGTCCTTACGAGATCAGTTGTCGCCTCGCGTCACTGATCTCGGGACAGCCTTCGAAGCGGTAGTCGCATCACAACCTCCGCCGCTTCGGGGATATCGAACCCGTCGGGGGATCGCACGATCCCCCGACGGAGTTCCCCGCCCTTCCCGTCGACAGCCCCGGCGGGGAGGGCATTTACCTATAACTGGATAGCGAAAGACCTTAAGAAGGCGCAGGGTCATCATCAGTCCGACGCCTTCACACAGCTTGACTCTCGGGCACCGTGGAGGCGCGGTATCCGGCAGGCAATCGCAATCAGCCGCCCGCAGCAGTTGCGGGGAGGCGGAACGGAGCGGGACGTGAGCAGCGAGAAGATTCAGCGCGTCGGAGTCATCGGCGCCGGACAGATGGGCGCGGGCATCGCGGAGGTCTGCGCCCGGGCACACGTCGATGTGCTCGTGTTCGAACAGACCCGAGAGCTGGCCGCCGCGGGCCGCGCCCGCATCCTGCGGTCCCTGGATCGCGGCGTCTCCAGCGGCAAGATCACCGAGCGGGAGCGCGAGCAGGCCGCCTGGCGCCTGCGCTTCACCTCCGACCTCGGCGACTTCGCCGACCGCCAGCTGGTGGTCGAGGCCGTGCTGGAGAACGAGGACGTGAAGACCGCCATCTTCGCCGAACTGGACAAGGTCGTCACCGACCCCAACGCGGTGCTGGCCTCCAACACCTCCTCCATCCCGATCATGAAGATCGCCGTGGCCACCAACAACCCCGAGCGGGTCGTGGGCATGCACTTCTTCAACCCGGTGCCGGTGCTGCCGCTCGTCGAACTCGTCACCACCCTCAAGACCAGCGATTCGGTCTCCAAGCGCGCCGAGGCGTTCGCCTCCGACGTGCTCGGCAAGCAGGTCGTGCGCTCCGCCGACCGCTCCGGCTTCGTGGTCAACGCGCTGCTGGTGCCGTACCTGCTCTCGGCCATCCGCATGGTCGAATCCGGTTTCGCCACCAAGGAAGACGTCGACAAGGCCATGGTGCTCGGCTGCGCCCACCCCATGGGGCCGCTGGCGCTGACCGACCTGGTGGGCTTGGACACCGTGAAGTCCATCGCCGACTCCATGTACGCCGAGTTCAAGGAGCCGCTCTACAGCGCGCCCCCGCTGCTCATGCGCATGGTCGAGGCGGGATTGCTCGGCAAGAAGGCCGGCGCGGGTTTCTACCACTACGACAAGCGCTGAATCCGAGTCTCCGACGCAGTTACCCGCACGACGGTCGTACGAATCCGTGACAGCTGATCTCGGAACGTGCGGGTAACTTGTCGGGTACGTCCAAAGTTTGATTCGCGCCTACCGCAGGCACGCGTGCATGACGGGTGACGGCTCTTAGCTGGGCGCTGAATACACGGAGAGGCGGGGGAGTCCGCAGCTCGGAAGGGAGTATCCCGCTCATGGTCAACCTCACCGACGGCTTCGGATCGAGCATTCTGGGTTATCCGAGGATCGGACCGCACCGAGAACTGAAGCGTGCTCTGGAGTCCTATTGGCAGGGCTCCTCGTCTCGGGAAGCCCTGCTCGCGGTCGGGCGGGAGATCCAGGAGAGCCAGTTCCTCGAGCTGGCCGCCACCGGACTCACCCAGGTCCCCGGCAACACCTTCTCCTACTACGACCACATCCTCGACAACGCGCTGCTGTTCGGCGCGGTGCCGAAGCGGTTCGAGGCGTATCGCGAGGAACTGCACCCGCTCGACTTCTACTTCCTGATGGCGCGCGGCCGCCCGGACCTGCCGCCGCTGGAACTGGTGCGCCTGCTCAACACCCAGTACCACTACCGGCAGCCCGAACTGGACGCCGACACCCGGTTCTCACTGCACCCCGAGGCGCTGCTCGACGAGTTCGACCGCGCCAAGGAGCACGGCATCGAACTGCGGCCGGTCGTGCTCGGCCCGCTGTCGCTGCTGCTGCTGTCCAAGACCGGACATGTGCCCGGCGAGACCGAATTCGACAAGCTGGAGCTGCTGGACCGGCTGCTGCCGGTGTACGAGGAGCTGTTCGAGGTGCTCGCCAAGCGCGGCGCGACCTGCGTGCAGCTCGACGAGCCGTGCTTCACCAGCGAGCGCTCGCCGTCCACGCTGGAACTGTTCGAGAAGACCTATGAGCGGCTGTCCAAGGCGCCGCTGCGGCCGCGGCTGCTGGTGACCGGACAGTACGGCGATTTCGGGGAAGCGCTGGAGATTCTGGCGCGCACCAAGGTGGAGGCCATCGGCCTCGATCTGGCCAGCTACCGGATCACGCCCGACGAACTCGCGAAAATCCCCGGCATTCAACGCAAGCGGCTGTACGCGGGCGTCATCAGCGGCACCAATGTGTGGCGCGCCGACCGCTACGTGACGCTGGAATACCTCAACGCCATCTCCAAGGTGTGCCCGGATCTGGTGGTCTCCACCGGCACCACGCTGCTGCACGTGCCCTACGACCTGCTCGTGGAATACGAGCTGGAAGAGCATGTGGCCGAGCGCCTGGCCTTCGCGAAACAGAAGGTGCTGGAAGTGGTTTCGCTGGCGAAGGCGCTTACCGAGGGTCCGTCGGAGAAGTGGCGCAAGCGTCCGCGTGAGGTGCACTTCAAGCAGAAGCACGCGGTGCGGCACCGGGTCTACAACATCACCCCGGATATGCGCGAGCGCGAGCCGTACGAGATTCGCCGCGTGGCCCAGCAGGAGCGGCTGAACCTGCCGCTGGTGCCCGCCACCACGCTCGGGTCCTTCCCGCAGACCACCGCGATTCGCCAGGCGCGCTACGACCTCGGCCAGGGGCGACTGTCCTACGAGGAGTACCGCAAGCGCATCGAGGCCGAGATCGAGTCCACCATCCGGTTGCAGGAGGACATCGGTCTCGACGTGCTGGTGCACGGTGAGCACGAGCGCAACGACATGATCCAGTACTTCGCGGAGCTGCTCGACGGCTTCGCCACCACCCACTTCGGTTGGGTGCAGGTGTACGGATCACGCTGCGTGCGACCGCCGATCCTGTACGGCGATGTGGCACGGCCGAAGCCCATGTCGGTGGAGTGGATCAGCTACGCGCAGTCGCTCACCGACAAGCCGGTCAAGGGCATGGTCACCGGCCCGGTCACGATGCTGGCGCGTTCGTTCGTGCGCCAGGACCAGCCGCTGTACGAGACGGCGGACCAGGTGGCGCTCGCCATCCGGGACGAGGTCGTGGATCTGGAGAAGGCCGGGATCGCCATCATCCAGGTGGACGAGCCGTCCATCCGCGAACTGCTGCCGCTGCGCCCGAAGGGCCGCCCCGAGTACCTGCGCTGGGCGGTCGGCGCGTTCAAGCTGGCCACCTCCGGCGTCAAGCCGGAAACCCAGATCCACACCCACATCGGCTATTCCAGCCGTGAGGACGTGGTCGCGGCCATCGACGAACTCGACGCCGACGTCACCGCCATCGTGGCCACCCGCTCCATCGAATGGGTGCTCAACGCGCTGAAGGAGGACTGTGCCGAGGGGGTGGGCCTGTCCCACGGTGTCGGCCCCGGTGTCTACGAAAGCCGCTCCGCCCGCATCCCCGATATCGACGAGCTGGACGAACTGCTCTCCGCCGCCGCGGAAGCCGTGACACCCCAGCGCCTCTGGGCAAATCCGGACGGCGGCCTGAAGACCCGCCACCACTGGCAGCTGGATCCGTCTCTGCGCAACCTGGTCGCCGCGGCCCGCCGCGTCCGCCGCCGCGCGGAGGCCGCCGCCGCGGAGAAATCCGCGTAGGCACGGACAGCCGAGCGGCGCACGGAGCGGGGTCGCGTCGACACAGCCTCCGCCCGCGGGTGCGAACCTAGAAGCTCGAGTGCACTCGAGGTCAAGGTCACCGTTGCGAGGTGCAGCGAGGTGCGCGCCGCGGCGGCATGCGCGGGTTAGCCTGCTCTGGCACGTTTTCGAGGTAGGAGGCGACATGGGATTGTTCGACAACTTGAAGGATGCCGCGGGGAAGGCCGCCGATCTGGCGGCGCAGCATGCAGACAAGCTGGAGCCGGTGGTGGACAAGGCGGGGGATGTGATCGACCAGAAGACCGGCGGCAAGTACGCGTCGCAGGTCGATACGGCGCAGGAGGCGGCGAAGAAGGCGCTGCGCGAACAGGCGGGCAAGCCGTAGCGAGGTGCTCGACGCTGAGCGACCGGCGGCCGCGTTGCCGCCGGGTTCGCTACCGCCGCACCGCCGTTCGCGCCGCCGGAGCGGCCGTCGCCGGGACCGTCGGTCCGGCCGGGTGCGGGCGCATGCGCGGGCTCAGTAGCCGCCGTTGTGCTTGTGGTCGTGGCCCCACTCGCCGTAGTGCTTCCAGCAGTAGTCGCGGTCGTAGCCGCGGCTGTCCCGGTCGCAGTAGTAGTGGTAGCCGCGGTCGTTGCGGTCGCCGTGGTCGGCGGCGGCGATGCCCGCGGTCGAGGTGAGGGCGGCGGCGGTGGTGGCGAGGGCGATGGCGATGCGCTTGGCGGTCAGGGACATCGGGTGCTCCGTTTCGTCGGTGACGGTGCCGGAGGTGGCTTCCGTCGGTGCACACCATGTTCCGGGGAAACGGCCCTCGGGTCTGTCGGCGTCTGAACGCTGCTTGTGTATCCGTGCCGACATTCGGGCTCAGTCCTTCCGCGCGGGAGCCGGATGCGGTCGCCGTAGCCGTTCCCGCCACGATTTGCGCTGCGCACCACCGGTTTTCAGTGAATCCGTCGGCTCGTTCACCTCGTACCGGCGGATATACGCGCCGATGAACGCCTGCGCCGTCGCCGTCACCGGAATGGCCAGCAGCGCCCCGGTCGCGCCGAACAGGGCCGCGCCCGCCAGCACCGCCCCGAAGGCCACCGCCGGATGCATGTCCAGCGTGGTCGCCGTGATCCGCGGTTGCAGCACATAGTTCTCGAACTGCTGGTACAGCACGATGAACAGCAGTATCCACAGCGCCGTGCGCGGACTCTGCGCCAGGGCGACGATCACCGGCAGCGCACCCGCCAGGTAGGTGCCCACCGTCGGAATGAACTGGGAGACCACGCCCACCCACAGCGCCAGCGCGAACGCCGAGGGCAGATCGAGCACCCGCATGGCCGCGTAGTGCGCGAGCGTCGAGGCGAGGGCGAGCAGCGCTCGGGAGTACAGGTATCCGCCGGTCTTCTCCACCGCGATATCCCACGCGCGCAGCACATGCTTCTGTTTCTGCGGCGGCAGCAGCGAGCACACCGCGTTGCGGAACCGCGGCCCGTCGGCGGCGAAATAGTAGGTGAACAGCAGGACGCCCAGGGCCTGGAACAGCACACCGACGGCGGTGGTGCCGATACCCCACACATCCCCGGCCAGCCCGACCACGTACTTCTCCAGCGAGGTGCTCATCTCGGCGGCCTTGCGCTGGATATCGGTACCCGAATAGTCGGTGTGGAAGGTCGAATTGATCCAGTTGACCGCGTCATCGGCGAACTGCGGCGCATTGTCGACCAGCGACGACACCTGCTCGACCACCAGTTCGCCCAGCGTCCAGACGAAACTGACCAACACCACCAGCACGCCCAGGAACACCACCCCGGTGGCGGGTCCGCGCTTCCAGCCGCGCGCCGCCAGCCAGTTCACCGCCGGTTCGATGGCGAAGGCCAGGAACAGCGAGACGACCAGAATCGTCAGCAGCCCCTTGAGCTGCTGCAACATCCAGAAGGTGATGACCAGCGCCGCCACCGTGACCGCCGCGAGCAGATACGCTCGCGGCAGCCACCCCGGCAGCACGGAGGAGACGGGGACACGCGCGGTCTCGTCGCCACTCTCGGGCGGACGGCCTGCCTGCTCGGGCACACCTTCATGGTCGGACACAACGGCCAACGTAGCCGTGAACCGGTGTCAGTGGCGGCGCGGACCGCCGCGTGTCATCCGCCGGTCGGCGGAGCTCACATGGTGGCCGTGTCGATCACGAAGCGATAGCGCACATCGCTGGCGACGACCCGCTCGTACGCCTCGTCGATCCGGTCGGCGGAAATGGTCTCGATCTCCGCGCCGATGCCGTGCTCGGCGCAGAAGTTCAGCATCTCCTGGGTCTGCGCGATGCCGCCGATCATGGAGCCCGCCAGCGAGCGCCGGTAGCCCGCGATGGTGAACGGTTTGACCTGGAGCGGGTTCTCGGGCAGGCCCAGGATCACCAGCGTGCCGTCCAGGCGCAGCAGCTTGAGGTAGCTGTCGATGGGCAGATCGGCCGACACCGTATTGATGATCAGGTCGAAGTGGCTGCGCAGGTCGCGGAAGGTCTGCTTGTCGCTGGTGGCGTAGTAGTGGTGCGCGCCGAACGTGCGCCCGTCGGCCTCCTTGCTCAGCGAATGGCTGAGCACGGTGACCTCCGCGCCCATGGCGGCCGCGATCTTCACCCCGACATGCCCGAGCCCGCCCATGCCGATGATGGCGACGCGCTTGCCGGGACCGGCGTTCCAGTGCCGCAGCGGGGAGAACAGCGTGATGCCCGCGCACAGCAGCGGCGCGGCCACATCGAGCCCGATGCCCTCCGGAATCGACACCACGAAGCTCTCGGTCACCACGATCTGGGTCGAGTACCCGCCGAGGGTGTATCCGCCCGGCTGGAACTCCTCCGGCACGGGCGTGTTGTAGGTCATGGTCGCGCCGGGGACGCAGTACTGCTCCTCCCCGGCCAGACAGGGTTCGCACTTCCCGCAGGAATCCACCATGCAGCCCACGCCCACTCGGTCGCCGACCTGGAACTTGGTCACGGCCGAGCCGACCGCCGCGACATGGCCCGCGATCTCGTGGCCGGGCACGCACGGATACTTCGCACCGCCCCATTCGTCGCGGGCGGTGTGGATATCGGAGTGGCAGATACCCGCGTATTCGATATCGATCAGCACGTCGTGCGGGCCGAGTTCACGGCGTTCGATGGCGACCTTCTCGAAGTGGCCATCCGGTGCGGAAACGGCATAGGCGGCAGCTGTGGTCATAGCTACATGCCTACTCCCGCATGCCACGATGAGCCAACCTTTCGTCTGTTATGTCACCCCGGTGCGCTGTGCTGGTACTACTGGAAGTACAAACGCCGGGCCCACGGGCACACAGGAGGCGGGTGGCGATGCACGAACGGGAACGGGAGCGAACCGGGGCCGGACGGTTCCTCGCGCTGGTGGTCGCCGCCGTCCTGGCCGTCGGTGCGCTGCTCGGCTACCAGGGGGAGCTGCCCCGCTGGCCATTCCGAGCCGATGCCGTCGAGCACAGCCTGCTCGGTCCGCCGCTGCCGCCGCTGGACGCCACGGTGGTCTCGCAGGTTGTCGAGCCCGCACTGGTCAATGTGAACGCGAGTGTGCGGCCCTTCGGGCTCGGGGCCGCCGGATCGGGCATCGTACTCACCGCGGACGGTCAGGTGCTCACCAGCCATCACGTCATCAAGGGCGCGGAGCGGGTGCGGGTCACCGATATCGGCACCGGCGCGGAATACCCGGCCACCGTGCTCGGCTACGACTCGAGCGCCGATATTGCCCTGCTGGAACTCTCCGGCGCGGACGCGCTGCCGGTCGCGCGGCTGGGCAGTTCTATGCCGCTGCGGATCGGCGACGAGGTGCTCGCCATCGGCAATGCGGGCGGCACCGGTGCACCGACCGCCGTGGGCGGCACCATCACCGGTCTGGACAGCGCCATCGTGGCCCGGGATTCGGCCGACCTGTCCCGCAAGAACCTGACCGGCATGATCGAGATCGCGGGCGCGGTCAGCGCGGGGCAGTCCGGCGGCGCGCTGGTCGACCGGTACGGGGCGGTGGTCGGCGTGGTCACCGCCGCGTCGGGGGAGGTGCAGGAGCTGCTCGGCCGGGACCCGAGCGGGTACGCCGTGCCCATCGACGACGCCATGGCCGTGGTGCGGCAGATCCGTTCCGGCACTTCCACCGACACCGTACAGGTCGGACCGACCGCCACTCTCGGCGTTCTCACCAAAGACGACCGCGACGGCGGTGCGCGCATCGACCTCGCCATCCACGGCCTCCCCGCCCATGCCGCGGGCCTCACCGAGGGGGAGGTCATCGTCGCCGTGGACGGTCAGCGCATCGCCACGGCCACGGCGCTGCGCGCCGCCCTCAATTTCCGGAAGCCGAATGACGTTGTGCGCCTGGATCTGACCGGGCCCGGCGGGCAGCGCACGGTATACGTGACGCTGAGCGCCGGGCCGCCGAACTAGACCAGATCCAGCCAGTAGTCCTGGAACTGGAGGAACAGGATCAGCACCACCACGGCGTAGTAGACGGCGACCACGGTCCACCGCCACTCCACCACGATCTGCAGGATTCCCCGGGACCGCTCGAACAGCTGCCCGGTGGTGACGGCCAGCAGCACCGGCGTGGCCGCCCACACCACCATGCACCACGGGCACATGGCGTGAATCCGGTACGCCGCCTGGAAGATCAGCCAGCCGATGAACACCATGCCCAGCACCAGCCCGAACCACAGGCCACCCCAGAACCAGCGCGGGAAGCCGATTCCGGCGATGCCCAGCACCGCCAGCGTCACCACCACGGAGAAGCCGACGATGCCGATGAGCGGGTTGGGAAAACCGAAGGCGGAGGCCTGATCCGATTCGATGACGGTGGTACAGGCCACCACCTGGTCGATACTGCACAGCGGCTTGAACCCGGGATCGGTGAGCAGCTTGAACTTGTCGACCGTCAGCACGATCGACGCGATCCAGCCCGCCAGGCCGCCGATCAACAGCGCCCAGGCGGCCTTGGGCGTAGCCGTGATGATCACTTCGCCGCGGCCTCGATCACCGGTCGCAGCCCGCCCTCGGTCATCAACTCCTGCTGGGTCTGCACCTGCTCACCGTTCACGTACACCGACGGCGTCGACTTGACCCCCGCGTCGAAGACGGCCTGCGTCTCGGCCTGCACGAAGGCGGCGTACTTGTTGTCCCGAATGGCCTGCGCCACAGCGGGATCGGTGTAACCGGCCGAGGTCGCGATCTCGATCAGCTGATCATCGGTGAGGCCGGGACCGCCGCCTTCGGGGGTCTGCGCGGCGAACAGCTTCGCCAGGAACCCCTGGAACTTCGACGGATCGGTGGTGCCCACCACGTACGCCGCATTGGCGGCGCGCGAGGAGTACTGGTTGCTGGAGGCGCGGTCCAGGAACGAGATGATGTTGTACTCCACCGCGGCGGTGCCGTCGGTCACCGACTGCTCCAGCACCTCGCCGTTGGCCTTCTCGAACATGGCGCAGGCCGGGCACTGCGGGTCCGCGACCACCTGGATCTTCACCTTGGCGTCGGCGTCACCGACCCGAATGGCGCCACCCGGGGTGAGGTTCGGCGGCACCGCGCCTTGGCTGGAATCGAAGCCGAGCGTCGGGTTGAAGGCCGTGGATTCGTCTTTGTCCTCCCGGCCCATGGCGATGCCGATGATGATCGCCGCGACCAGGCCCACCAGCACGGCGGCCACCACCACCTGAATGGCGATCTTGCGATTGCGGTCGGACCGCTGCGCCGCCGCGAGCGGGTTCTTCCGAAGATCCTGCTTGCTCACCTGTGCGTTCACCACGCCTTTCTGTCGCCTCGGACCCCTGCGCCTGCATCGTACGGCCGGGACCGCGAGATTTGCGTGACCGCTGACGGCCGCGACCAGACACACACGAGCGCCATCATGGCGGGTGAACCTGAGAGATTCCTGGTACGCGAGATCCTGGTAGGCAGCGCGTCAGGACTTCAGCAGTCGGCGCTTCTGCTCCTCGATATCGAAATTCGCGGGCGGCCATTCCAGCTTCAGGCCCTGGAGGGCGTCGATGAGCAATTCGGTGACGGCCAGGCGCGAATACCACTTGTGATCGGCGGGCAGCAGATGCCAGGGCGCGTACTCGGTATTCGTCCGGTCCAGAACGGCCTGGTACGCCTCCTGATAGGCGGGCCAGTAGGCGCGTTCGTCGATATCGGCCGGGTTGAACTTCCAATACTTGTCGGTGCGTTCGAGGCGCTGCATGAGGCGCTTGCGCTGCTCGTCGAGCGAGACGAACATGGCGACCTTGATGATCGTGGTGCCGCCGTCGACCACCTTGCGCTCGAATTTGTTGATCTCGTCATAGCGTTTGTCCCACACCTCCGGCGGGACCAGTTCGTGGACGCGCACCACGAGCACGTCCTCGTAGTGCGAGCGGTCGAAGACGCCGATCTGGCCGGGGCGGGGCAGCGCCTTGCGAATGCGCCACAGGTAGTGGTGTTTGCGCTCGATCTCGGTCGGCACGCCGAAGGCGGCGTGGTCGACGCCCTGCGGATCGACCGAGCCGATGACGTGCCGGACGATGCCGCCCTTGCCCGCGGTGTCCATGCCCTGCAGGACCAGCAGGACGCTGCGCTGGTCGCCGGATCGGCCGTTGGCGTACAGGCGTTCCTGGAGATCGGAGAGCACCACGGCCCGCTCGGCGAGCAGTTTCTCCCCGGCCTTCTTGTCGCCCTTGAAGCCGGGGGTGGCCGAGGTGTCGAATTTCTTGACCTTCGTACCGTTCGCCCGCAGGGCCTTGGTCACCGGAACAGACCAGGTAGTCGACTTCGCCATCTCTGAGATGTAGCACGGCGGGATGGCCCCGCGTGGCGGACTCGCCGAAATCCACCCGTTGCCAAGCGTTCACCCGCTTGTCGCCGGAACCGGAGGATTCACAGCCGAGCCATGTGCATGAGCGCGGCGGCGAAGTCCTCATCGTTCACCGGGGTCAGCGTCAGGTCGGCATCGGTGGTGAGCAGATAGCGGCCGTCGTCGGAGAAGTCCAGCCAGGTGCGATGCCGGGTGGGCGGGGACAGCGGATTGGCCGGAGCCACCGACACGGTGATGAAACCGCGCCCGTCCACCGGCTCGTTCAGTTTGCGGCGGAAAAGGGCTGCGTCACCCCGGGTTTCGTGTTCGGCGCAGCGATGGCCGCCCGCATCGCGCAGCACCGCGTCCTGGGGTTCCCGCAACGGGGCGAGGCGACCGGCCGGTGCGGAGCCGACGGCCTCCACCAGCTCCCGGCCCAGGCGCTCGGCCGGGCACACCATGACGCTCACGGCGTCCGGCAGGCCGATCAGCACTCCGGCGCGCTGCTGCGCCACCGCGGCGAAGGCGCGGACGGCCGGACCCGCGGTCCGCTCGCCGAACAGGGTGACGGTGGTGGCGTCGGAGCGGGCGCACAGCATGAGGGCGGCCGTGAGTTCCGGATCGGTGCGGCGCAGGAACCGGTGCCGCAAACGCTGTGCGGTATCCGGGGTTTCGGGCGTGGGGATGGTGTGCAGCGGATAGGGGCGGCGGTCCTGTCGGGTCTCCCGGGTCCAGATCAGGCTGAACTCCTCGGGAGTCAGCAGCCATTTGGTGTTCACGGCAGGCGTTCCCCCTGGTAGCCGGGATGTGCCGAGCGATTCCCGACGTCCGATGCGGACATGTAGGGCGTTCCCCTTTCTGCGAGCACCCCTGCGTCCCGCTGGGGACCCTACCGGAGCTCCCGAATCGGTGTGTGGATCCGGAAGTTGCTCGAATGTGACCTGGCCCACTATGGATTCCGATTTTGGATATCCATTTTGGATACCGCGCGGCAGACGGAAGCGCGGTCGTCCCGCGGGCGGCGCCCCCGCATGCGGAGGCGCCGCCGGATCAGGCGGTCTCGACCTCGACGGTCATCCCGGCGGCGCGCAGCCGCTCGGTGAGCGCGTCACCCATGGCCGAAGCGGGAGTGAGGATTCCGGCGATCTCCGGCAGTGTGTCGAAGGCCAGCGCCAGCCCCGACTGCCCGAGCATGACCGAGGTGGCCTGATAGCCCGGATCGCCCTGACCGGCGAAGGTGCACACGTATTTCGCCCCGGAGGTGGTGTGCGCGAAGGTGCGCATGGTGAACCACCCACTGCGGCGGGCGCTTTCGCTCGGTCCGGTGCCGGGCTTGGGCACCATGCGGTCGAGCAGCCTGCGCCCCATCGCGACGCGCGACAGCACCGCGCCCGCGGCCATGGTCGCCACGATGCCGCCCGCGACCCCGGCGGCCACCAGCGGTGCGGTGGTGGACGATCCGACGCTCATGACCTCCCGGTAGCGGAAGTTCTTGCCGTACGGCCAGCCGAGCAGGCCGTTGCTGCGGCGCACCACCTTGGTGTTGTGCGCGGCCATCACGAAGGTCGCCACCCAGCCGTCCAGGCTGGGATCGATGCTCGACGCCCGGGCCAGCGCCTGATCGGTCTGGCGGCCCACATCGGGGTCCAGGGATTTGTCCGGGCTGAGCGAATACGGATGCGACATGATCGACGCCTTGGCCGGGTCGGCCGCGATGGCCTCCATCATGGCCCGCCCGGAATCCACCGTGCCGCCGCTCATTCCGCCCTTGAGCCACGCCACCAGCGTGGTGTCGGTCAGCTCGCCGGTATTGTCCGCGACGCTGCGCCGGTACAGCTGGTACACGCTCAGATCCGACGGAATCGAGTCGTAGCCACAGGAATTCACGATCTTCGCACCGGTCTCGGCGGCCTTGTCGCCGAAGCGGTCGATGCATTCGCGGATGAACAGCGGCTCACCGGTGAGATCGGCGTAGTGCGTGCCGTTCTCGGCGCACGCCTGCACCAGCGGCAGACCGTAGCGCAGGTACGGGCCGACCGTGGTCACCACCACCTTGGTGCGCGCGGCCAGCGCGTCCAGCGATGCCTGATCCGACGAATCCGCGATCACCAGCGGCCAGTCCGCTGCGGCCGCACCGAGTTCGGCGCGCACCGCCGCCAGCTTCGCTTCCGAACGGCCCGCCAGCGCGATGCGCGCGCCCGCGGGCGCGGCCTGGGCGAGATATTCCGCGGTCAGTTTTCCTACGAAGCCGGTCGCCCCGAACAGTACGAGGTCGAATTCCCGATCGGCCATTGCCTTCTCCTCATGCGGCGGTTCACGCCTTGGTGGTGGTGCGTTTGCGGGTGGTCTTCTTCTTGGCGGGCGCGCCCTTCGATTTCGGCTCCGGCGCGGGGCGGGTCGCCAGCCAGGCGTGATGCGCCTTGCCCAGGTCGGTGACCGGTTCGTCGTCGTAGAGCCATTCGCGGGCGATGCGGTGCCAGTTGTTGGTGGCCTCCAACTGCCCGAGCATGCCGAAGGTGAGGAAATCCGCGCGCCGCGAGAACAGGTGCTCCGGCGGCAGATTCTGCTGTTTCATCCCCGCGAACTCACTGGCCCGCGGATCCACCGCGAGCACGAACGCCCCGGAGGCCAGCTCGGGCGTGATGGTCAACTCCTGGTCGATGAGCGCCCACTCGCAGGCCGCCAGCACGTATTCCAGGCACTCCTCGGGCGTTATCTCCTCGGGTGACTCGATCACGCCACGCTGCACCATGAGGTCACGCAGATCCTCCGCGCGCTCCTCGGCGGCGGCGCGGATGCAGGTGATCTCGAACTGGACGTGCTCGGGATCCATCCGGTTGAACAGCCCGAAATCGAGGAAGGCGACCCGCCCGTCATCGCCGAGCAGCAGATTGCCCGGATGCGGATCGCCGCAGAATTCGTTGAAGGTGAACAGCGAACCCACGTAGAAGCGGTAGATGATCTCGCCGATGCGATTGCGCTCGGCATCGGGCAGCTGCCGGATCTCGTCGAAGCCGCGGCCCGCGAAGTACTCGCTCACCAGCACCCGGGTGGTGGACAGCTCCGGCATGGTGTCGGGTACGACGATGAACGGATGCCCCGCGAACAGCCGCGCGATCTCGCGCTGGGTATCGGCCTCGGCGACGTAGTCGAGTTCGCTCTCCAGATTCAGCCGCAGCTCGTCCAGGACCGCGGGCGTCACCCAGGGCATGGCCGACTGCAGGACGCGGCGAAACATGGCCAGATTCTTCAGATCCGCGCGCACGGCCGCGTCGATACCCGGGTACTGGACCTTCACCGCCACGGTGCGGCCGTCGTGCAGGGTGGCGCGGTACACCTGTCCGATGGAGGCGGCGGCGATCGGTTCCGGCTCGAAGGTGGCGAAAACCTGGTCGAGCGGTTTGCCGTAGTCCTCCTCGATGACCGCGCGCATGACGTCGAAGTCCACGGTGGGCGCGCTGTCGCGCAGCACGGCGAGGCGGCGCTGGAAGCGGTCGCGGTGTTCGGGCGGCACCAGATCCAGGTCGAGCACCGAGAGCATCTGCCCGAGTTTCATGGCGACGCCCTTCATGGTGCCCAGCACCATCACCATCTGTTCGGTGGCCCGGATCATGGACTCCTCGGCCATCCGGGCGCGGACGGCCTCCGAACGCCCCCGCATGGAACGCCGGGTCTTCTGTGCGCGCAAGGCATTACCGGCGACCGCCATACCGAGCTTCGTCCCCCGCGCCAGCCTGGATGTGGGCAGCTCTTTCGCCATAGGTGACCCTCCAGAAGGTGTCGGCGCCCCCGTTGGTGCCGACTCGGCGGCTGTTCCCGCACTCTCGTGCCCGCCGTTGATCAGACTAACCAAAGGGCCTCGATCCGGCCTAGCACCGTGTGTCTGCCGAACGGACTACCTCGGTGCGGATTGTTGCCGTGCGGATTTCCGCTCCGTGGAAAGTTCGGTCGGCAGGAACCGGATCGGCCCGTCAGGCCCGGTTTTCCGGATCCGGGAGCACATGCTCCTGGGCGTTGAACCACTCCCGCGAACCGCCCGCGCGGATCATGCCCTCGATCGCGCTCCACGCCATCATGGTGAGGTAGTCGAGCATCTCCTCACTCGACATGGTGCGATTGGTGACCCACCAGTCCGTCGCCAGCTGCACACCGCCGACGAGGACGTACGCCCACAGCATCGCCCCGCGCGTATCGACCTCCCGGTCGATCGCCTTGTCGGTGATGACCGCCGCCACCACCTGCGCGAACAACTTCTCGAAGTCGGCGAGCGTGGAGGTGTCGGTGGAGGCCCCGTTGCCCATGATGAAGCGGTAGACGTCGGTGTCGGCGTCCACCGTGTGCACGTAGGCGGCGAGCGTATTGCGTACCAGCTGATATTCGTCGAGGTCGTCGCTGATGGCCTCGTAGATGCGCGGCATGAGCGTGGTCTCGATGAACCGCTCCATGGTGGCCCGCGTCAGATCCTGCTTGTCCGAGAAGTATCGGTACAGGACGGTTTTGGACACGCCGATCTCGGCGGCGATCTCGTCCATGCCCACATCGCCACCGCGCTTGCGGATGGCGGCGAGGGTCCCGTCGACGAGTTCCTCGCGTCGATCTATCTTGTGCTGCTGCCAGCGTCGCTTGCGGCCGTCCACGCGGCCGGGGCGCGCTGTGGTGTCCATGGCGGCGCTCACGGTCTCCTTCGTGGTCAGCGTCGACTCCCTCGCTCGCGTTCCGGTGCTGGTCCCCTTCAGCTTAAGCCTCGCATGCGCCCGATATCGCGGTTCGGGCGCGGCCCGGTAGCCGGGCGCAGTCGGCGCGACACCGCAGAATGGAACATATGGAGCAACCCACCGGCAGCACCGGGGTACTCGAACCGACCAAGAAGAGCGCGCCGACCGGGGCCTTCGCCGACCTCATGGACGAAGAGGGCAAGGCGCGCGACCTACGGCGGATGAAATTGGTCGCCACCGCCTTCCTGGCCGTGGCGACGATCATCTATCTCTTCTGCCGCTGGACCGAGTCGCGTGGCGCGGGCGGCGACTGGGTCGGTTATGTGCGGGCCGCGTCCGAGGCGGGCATGGTCGGCGCGCTGGCCGACTGGTTCGCGGTGACGGCGCTGTTCCGGCATCCGCTGGGCCTGCCGATTCCGCACACCGCCATCATCCGCAAGAAGAAGGATCAGCTCGGCGAGAGCCTCGGTGATTTCGTGCGCACCAACTTCCTGTCCCCGGACGTGGTGGCGGAGAAGGTGAATTCGGCCCAGATCTCGCTGCGCCTGGGCCGCTGGATGGCGAATCCGGAGCATGCCGAACGGGTGGCGGAGGAGTCGGCCACCATTCTGCGGGCAGTCATCGGCGTGCTGCGCGACGAGGATGTCGAGCAGGTCATCGACCACACCATCGTCAAGCGCATCGCCGAACCGCTGTGGGGGCCGCCGATCGGCAAGGTGCTCGACGAGCTGCTGGCCGACAACCGGCAGCAGCCGCTGCTGGACCTGCTGGCCGAGCGGGCGCATCAGTGGGCGCTGGGCAGCCAGGAGACCATCGACCGCATCGTCGAACGCGACGCTCCGGGCTGGGCGCCGAAGTTCGTCAACACGCTGCTGGCCGAGCGGATCTATCGGGAGTTGGTGGAATTCACCTGGAAGGTGCGCTCGCAGCCGGATCATGAGGTGCGGCAGGCGGCGAATCGGTTCCTCTCCGAATTCGCGCACGATCTCCAATTCGACGACGCGATGATCAAGAAGGCCGAACGGGTGAAGTCGGAACTGATGGGCCGGGAGGAGATCACCGGTATGGCGCATGCCACCTGGCGGGCGGCCAAGCGGATGATCCTGGAGTCGGCCGAGGACCCGAACTCCACCCTGCGGCGCAAGGTGGCCGACAATGTGCAGCAGTTGGGTCAGCGGCTGGTGGACGAGCCGGGTATGAGCGAGCGCGTCGATGGCTGGGTCGAGCGGGGCACCCGTTATCTGGTGTCCAACTACGGCCAGGAGGTCGCGACGCTGGTCAGTGACACGGTTGCCCGCTGGGATGCGGAGGAGGCCAGCCGGAAGATCGAATTGCAGGCGGGCCGCGATCTGCAATTCATCCGGATCAACGGAACGGTGGTGGGATCGCTCGCGGGCCTGGCGATTTATTCCATATCGCATCTGCTGTTCCAAGGCTGACGACAAAACTGGACAAATGCCTAGATATGGCGGCCAAGTGTTTGCCGAATAGGTGCTAGCAGGGGTGCTTGCAAGAGCTAGCACCCTGACTTAGAATTGACCCCACAACCGCCGGAAGGTGAGTGATGGCACAGGAACCCGAGGTTCCCAACCCGAACATCGACCCGTCGCCGGAGACGTCCGACGACGGCGGCGATGCCAAGGGCCGCGTAGCCAACGCGGCGCACGACATCGGGGGCTTCATCCGGGCGCAACGCGAGGCCGCGCAGGTCTCCCTGCGTCAGCTCGCCGCGCTGGCGGGGGTGAGCAATCCGTACCTCAGCCAGATCGAGCGTGGATTGCGCAACCCGTCCGCCGAGGTGCTCGCACAGATCGCGAAGGGTCTGCGGGTGTCCTCGGAGGTCTTGTACATGCGGGCCGGGTACCTCGAGCAGAGGCCGCACAGCCCGGTCCGGGATGCCCTGCTGGCCGAGACGGCGATCACCGAACGCCAGAAACAGGTGCTCCTGGACATCTACGAATCGTTCCGCCGGGAAAACGCGGCGAACGAGGACCGAGGGGACGCGACGGACCACAAGGGGGGCGTTCCCGGGGGAGACAGGGACAACGAGGTTCCGCACCGCATCACTGAAGTTCCGCCACGCCAGGAGAACGAGCAACCATGACCGAAACCAAGCTTCCCACCGCCGTAGCCAAGCCGCTGTACGCCGGCGTCGGCGCGGGCGACACCGTGTACGCGCAGGTCAAGGACATCGTCGAGAAGGTGCGCGAGCAGGTCGCCGCCACCGACGTGTCCGGCCGCGTGGAAGAGGCCCGCGAGCGCTTCGCCAACCTGCCGGCCGATGTGCAGGAGCAGATCGAGACCATCCGCACCCGGGTGTCCTCGCTGCCCTCCGAGCTGCCGGACGACCTCGCGGAGCTGCGCGAGAAGCTCACCGCCGAGGAGCTGCGCCGCCTCGCCGACCAGTACTACCACCAGGTCCTCGACCTGTACGCCGACCTGGCCGCCCGCGGCGAGGAGACGGTCGAGCGGCTGCGCGCCAACCCGACCTTCGAGGAGCGCTTCGAGCAGGTCGAGAGCTTCTACAGCGACCTGGTGACCCGCACCGAGGACGTGCTGGGCAAGGTGCAGGACCAGGTCGGCCCGCTGCTGGGCCGCGCGGCCGAGCAGGCCGAGGAGCTCGAGGAGACCGTCGAGGCCGAGGTCGTCAAGGTGACCGACGAGCCCGCCGAGACCCCGGCCGCCAAGAAGGCCCCGGCCAAGAAGGCACCCGCCAAGAAGGCCCCGGCCAAGAAGGCCACCCCCGCCGCCAAGAAGTAAGCGGCACACCCCGTTCCGGCGGCCTCCGCACATGACGATGCGCGGAGGCCGCCGTCGGCGTGCCCGGACCTCGCTGTCGGTGCGCCCGTACCTGCCGCGAGGTGCGGCAGTCAGCGCGGGCGTGATGTGTCACCGTCTGGCTGGCCCATGGCAGCGCGAGAGCCAGCTGGCCCATGGCAGCGCGAGCGCCGCGGCCGCGACCGAGCTGGGGCGGCGCAAAGCCGCCGTGGGTCGGGCAGCGAGAGCGCGATGCGCTAACCGTGCGGGCGCGATGCCTGATCTGCGGCAGTGCTGGAGTCGGCGGCGCGGTCGATTTCCGACCGGTGTGCGGCGCTGATCCTGCGGGAACCAGACCGTCAGGGTGACATCCAGGCCGATGACGAACGCGAGCGGAATGGCCAGCGCGACCGCCAGGATCGCGTTCCGCGTCGGAAAGAAGGTCCCACAGCCACCGCGCGCACGCGGGCAATAAGCAGCGTGTTGGCGGAGATGCGCCAGGCGATAGTCCTCACGACGGCAGATGCTGGGCGGCACTCGGGGGCGGCGCGAATCCGGTATGTCCGACCGGTGATTTCGGGCCGGTGCAGTGGCGGTGTTGCTCGTATCATGGGTGGGGTGACTTCGATTACCGGGATGATTTTTCTGCTGCTGTGGCTGGGTGCGCTCGGTATGACCCTCTTCGCGCTGATTCACGCGGTTCGGCAGCGCCCGGACGCGTTCACGGCCGTCGACAAGCTGAGCAAGCCCGCGTGGGTCGGCATTCTGTGCGGCGCGCTGCTGTTCGTGCTGCTGGCGCAGGGCGGCGTGGGGCTGCTGATGATCATCGCGGTGGTCGCCAGTGGCGTGTATCTGGCCGATGTGCGGCCCAAGGTCGACGAGGTGCAGCGCGGTCCGCGCTGGTAGGGCGGGCCTCCGCGAAGAAATTGCCGGGTGTCGGCGGTCCTGTGTGGACTGCTGGCACCCGAATTTTTTTAGTGCTTGCACTAGCAAGCGGGCCTCCGATGGAGTTACTGTATCTAGCAGTAACACAAAGGAGTGTCCTATGCGGGCAAAGCTGCCTACACCAGCGGACCTTGCGGGGCGGGTTCGCGACCTGATGCTCGCCCATCGGGCGGGCCTGCGGACCCGGGTCTACGAGACCGCGGCGCTCAACACCCCGTCCGCGCCCCACGAAGCCGTCACGGTGACCGCCGCCGACGGCACCCGGCTGCGGGCGCACGTCTACGGTCCCGCCGACGCCGACACCATCGTCCTGGTGCACGGCTGGACGTGCAGCCTCGAATACTGGAACCCTCAGATCAACGCCTTCGCCGGCGAGTACCGCGTGGTCGCCTACGACGTGCGCGGCCACGGTGAGAGCGAGCGCGGCCGCAGCCCGCTCACCACCGACCTGCTGGCCGACGACCTCCAAGCCGTACTGGAGGCCACCCTGCGCCCCGGCGAACGCGCGGTCCTGGTCGGTCACAGCCTGGGCGGTATGACCATGCAGGCGTGGGCCGGTCGCCATCCCGAGCAGGTGCCTGCCCGTGCGGCGGCCGTGCTGCTCACCAATACCGCGTCCGCGGATCTGATCGCCGAGACCACGGTGGTGCCGAGCTTCGGCCCCGAACTGGCCCGCCGCCTCCCCTTCCTGATCGGCCTGCTGGCCCTGAGCGCTCCGCTCCCGCTGCCGCCGGTCGTGCCGATTCCCTGGGTACTGCGCCGCCAGATCATGACGCTGGCCGCGGTCGGCGATATCGCCCTGTTCTCGCACAACATCGTGCGTTCCTGCCCGGCGGCCGTGCGCGGTCGCTTCGGCACCCTGCTGTCCTACCTCGATGTGGGTCGGGGCGCGCTGAACTTCACCGTGCCGACCACGGTCATCGCGGGCGAGTTCGATTTCATGACCCCGCCGGTGCATTCCGAGCGCATTGTCGACATGCTGCGTGAGGTGGGGTCTTTCGACGGCTACCGCATACTTCCCACCGGTCATCTCGGCAATGTCGAGGCATACGAGCGGTTCAACGCCGAACTGGCTCGGGTTGCCAAGGCCGCCTTCACGATTCCGGCCGCCGTCGGCGCGTAGAACGCTCGCGCGGGAGCGCGGATGCCCGTGCGCGCGCGGGCATTCGGCATCTCGGGACCGGCATATTCGGGGACGAAACTGTGTTGTAGGTAACAGTCGCCCCGATTTTCCGGACGAATGCCGTTGCGGCGGAACGGGTAATCAATCAGGGCGGCCGCATACGACCGAGTGTCACGATTCGGGTGCTTGCTATTGCTAGCACCGGTGCTTGCTGGGTAGTGTGCCGTAGGACACAAAGGAGTGCTCATGCTGGTGAAGCTGCCTGAAGCGGTGACCGACCTCCGGGCCGACGCGCTGACCGCCCCGTACCGGGCCAGACTGCGGGCTCGGACGTACGCGACCGAGTCGTTCAACGCACCGCGAATCGCCCCCGACGTCATTCCCGTCACCACGCGCGACGGCGCGAAGCTGCGCGTGCACGCCTACGGCCCGGCCGATCGCGATGTGCTGATCTTCGCGCACGGCTGGTCGTGCAGCCTGGAGTACTGGTACCCGCAGATCAACGCCTTCGCCGGTGACTACCGAGTGGTCTCCTTCGATCAGCGCGGCCACGGCGAAAGCGACCTGGGCACGCGCGGTTTCAGCGACGCCCAGTTGGCCGACGACTTCTCCGACATCTTGGACGCGGTGCTGCGTCCCGGCCAGCGCGCGGTGCTGGTGGGACACAGCATGGGCGGCATGACCATTCAGGCGTGGGCCAAGCACTACCCGGAACAGGTGGCGCAGCGGGCCAGGTCGGTCCTGCTCGCCACCACCGCGGCGGGCCGAATCTCCGCCCGCGCCACCGTGATTCCGCTGTTCAACGATCTGATTCCGGCGCCGCGACTGATGGCGCTGGCGCTGTTCGGCACGCCGGTTCCACTGCCGGGCGGCCCGGCGGTGAACCTGATCGCCAAGTCGCGGCTGCTGACTCCGTCGGCCACCACCGACCAGGCGGCCTTCGGTCTGTCCATCGTGCGCTCGTGCCGTCCGTCGGTGCGCGCCGCCGTGGCCCGCGGCCTGATCGACCTGGATATCAACGGCGCCGCCGCGGATCTGTGCGTACCCACCACCGTCATGGCGGGCTCGCACGACCGGCTGCTTCCCGAGATCCACTCCCGCGAGATCGCCGACACCCTCTCGGCGGCGGGCAATCTGGAGCGCTACGTGATCCTGCCGACCGGCCACCTGCCGAATATCGAGGCCGTCGACGAGTTCAATACCGAGGTCGACCGCATTATTCGCATCGGCCGTCGCGGACGTATCGCCGCCGCCGGATAAGACGCGGTTCGCGCGCTGTCGGCCGTGTGTTGTCGCGCGCCTTCGCCGCTGTGCTGTCGAGCGCCTTCGCCGCTGCGCCCCACACGGGTTCGTGGGCGCGGCGGCGAAGGCCTTACCGGCGAACGTCGTGCTGCCGTGCCGTTACCGGCGGCGGGGGATCACCCCTCATGAGAAGACGACGGTGCGACGGCCGTGGACCAGCACCCGGCCCTCGAGGTGCCAGCGCAGCCCGCGCGCCAGCACCACGCGCTCGATATCGCGCCCCTGCCGGACCATATCGCGCACGGTGTCGGCGTGGTCGATGCGAATGACGTCCTGTTCGATGATCGGTCCCGCGTCGAGTTCGGCCGTCACGTAGTGGCAGGTCGCGCCGATCAGCTTCACGCCGCGCGCGAACGCCTGGTGATACGGGCGCGCGCCCACGAACGACGGCAGGAAGCTGTGGTGGATATTGATGGCGCGCCCCGCCCAGTGCTCGCACAGTTCCGGCGGCAGCACCTGCATGAACCGGGCCAGCACCACGGCGTGCGGATCGTGCACGTCCACCAGTTCGCGCACCTGCTCGAAGGCCGGGCCGCGGTCGGCGGGGTCCTTGGGGAAGGGCACGTGGTGGAATTTCACGCCGTGCGCCTCGGTAATGGCGGCCAGGTCGGGGTGGTTGCCGATCACGGCCTCGATGGTGGCGGGCAGTTCGCCCATGGTGGCGCGGCCGAGTAGGTCGTGCAGGCAGTGCCCGTCCTTGCTGACCAGCAGGACGGCGCGGCGCTTGGCCCCGGAGTCGTGGACCTGCCATTCGGTCTCCGGACCCAGTTCGGCCGCCACGGCGGTGAACCGGTCACGCAGTTCGTCGAGGCCGAACGGCACCGTGGCCGCCTCGATGGCCTGCCGCGTGAAGAACCAGCCGGTCTCGAAATCGGAGTGGTAGCCGGCCTCCACGATCGACCCGCCGAAGTCGGCGATGAAGGAGGTGATCCGGGCGATGATGCCCGGACGGTCCGGGCAGCCCAGGGTCAGCACATAGCGCCGATCATCGGTGGCAGCGGCAGAACTCATACCGGCCATCCTCCCAGGGACGGCACTGTGACCTCCGTCAGGGGCGAGCCGCCCCGGTTCACAATTCGTAGAACGGGTCGGCGTAGCGGAACTCGCCGCTGATCTCGTCCTCGTACGCGCTCAGCGGCCGCACCTGGAAATGCGACGCCCATTCGGGATTGTCCGGCACGATGCTCAGCCGCGCACCGGGCACGAAGCCGAATCGCGGGTAGTAGTCGAGACTGCCCAGCAGGCCCACCAGGGGCTCGTCGAGTGCGTCGGCCGCGCCCAGCGCCGCGTGCATGAGGGCCGCGCCGATGCCGCCGCTCTGGAATTGCGGCAGTACGCCGATCGGGCCCAGCGCCAGCACCGGGAACGGCCCGACCGCGGCCCGGGTGAGGCAGATATGGCCGGCCACGCGGTCCTGAATCTCGGCCACCATGGTCAGCGTGGGCATCCATCCGGAGTTGTCGCGCAGCCGCCGCACCAGATCGACCTCGGGGGGATCGGCGAGGGCCGCCGGTGCGCCATCGTCCGGCCAGGGCTCGCCGTGGGCGTTGGCGTACTGGGCGGCGAAGGCGTTCCGGTGCACCGCGGCGATGGCGGCGACGTCGCCCGGACGCTCGCGACGAATCAGCACACCTACGAGTGTGCGGGACAGCGGTCCGCACTCGCAATGAAATTGCCACCGATATGCCAAACTCACAGCCCATGGCACAGCTTTCCCGCCGGGACGTCGCGGCACTGATCGATCACACCCTGCTCGCACCGGAGGCGACCGCCGCGCAGGTGGCCGCGCTCGTGGACGAGGCCCGCGACCTCGGCGTCTTCGCGGTCTGCGTGTCGCCGTCCATGCTGCCGCTGCGCGCCCCCGGTCTGGCGGTGGCCACCGTCGCGGGTTTCCCGTCCGGTAAGCATCATTCGCTGGTCAAGGGCACCGAGGCGCGGTTGTCGGTGGACCAGGGCGCGGACGAGGTGGATATGGTCATCGACGTCGGCGCGGCGGTGGCGGGGGATTTCAACGCGGTGCTGGGCGACATCATCACGGTGCGCGAGGCCATCGGGGACCGCGCGCTGCTCAAGGTGATCATCGAATCGGCGGCTCTCACCGATGCCGCGATCGTGGAATGCTGCCGGGCTGCCGAACGCGCCGGAGCCGATTTCGTGAAGACCTCCACCGGTTTTCATCCCTCCGGTGGGGCGAGCGCGCACGCGGTGCGGTTGATGGCCGAGACGGTCGGCGACCGTTTGGGTGTCAAGGCCAGCGGCGGCATCCGCACCGCCGAGGCGGCGGCGGAGCTGATCGCGGCGGGGGCTACCCGGCTGGGGCTGTCGCGCTCACGCGAGGTGCTGGCCGGGTTCCCGGACTGACCCGACCTCGCGGGCTGGCTCGATCACGCGGCCGCCCTGACCCACCCCGCGGCCCCGACCCTGCGGCGACGAATCGTCGCGCACCACGGCACCAGACCAGGTGCGATCCCCAGGTGGGCGTGATCTACCGCGGTGAGCGCGTTCCGCCGCACAACGCTCACCGCCGCAGCCCGAGGGAGTGCCAGCGAGCAGGAACGGTCGCTCCGGCATCCTGCGGGTGCCGGTGCAACCGGCCCGTTGGACGCGGGAGCCGGCACACACCCGCTCGCGGTGTGAGTGCCGGACGCCCGAGAATGGCGCTGTCGAAACACCCGTCAACTCGGGCATCTCAACAGGCTGTGTCAGCAGCGGAAGTCGGAGGAATCGCCCTGCGCGGCAGGCAGTTCGGTCTTGCCGCCCGCGAGCAGCACGCGCAGGCCGCTGTCGGTGACCTGGACCTCGGTGGGTTGCAGCCCCATCGGGTAGCTCTGCAGGCTCTCCGCCATCAGGTCGACGATGCCCTCGACCAGATCGGTGGGCAGGCCGAAGCCGAGCAGCGAGGCCGCTTCGGTGGTGACCTCCACCCTGCCGCCGACCACCTGGGGCTTGACCTCGAGGCCCGCGAGTCCGCCCAGCACCGCGAAGGTCAGCGTGTCCTTGGTCGGATTGGACTCGACGCCGGACACCAAGCCGCCCAGGGTTTTCGAGATGCCGTCGTTGCTCCAGGTGACGTCGGCGGAAGAGCTGCCGATGGTGCCGCCGCCGCGTCCGTTGTCCACCACCTCGATGTCGTTGAACTTCGCGTGCACCACCATGCCCACGGCGGGACCGAATTTGGTGTCGTCGCTGTTCACCGTCACCGACGACACCTTGCCGTCGAACATGGTGATGAGCATGGGTTTGGCCCCGAAGGACACGTCGATCCTGGACCCCATCTCCTGTTCGAACTGGGAGGTGATGCAGTTCTCCACGGTGCGCCGCGCGTAGGCCTCACCACCGGCCAGGGCGGCGATGGCGAGCAGCGAGACCACGACGGCGACGATGAGCAGGGTGCGACCACGCATCCAGGACGAACCTCCTCCGGAGCCAGCGGCATTCGGCCCCACCGGTGGCGGGGGAGTGGTCGGCGGCTGCTGTTCGCCGCCGGGTGCCGCGCCCGCCGCCAGCGCGGCCGCGTCGAAGGTCTCGGTGCCGTACGGTCCCAGCGCCGCGGTGTCCTGGCGGCCGGACGGGTACGGACCGCCGGTCGAGCCGAGCACCGCAGTGTCCTGGTGGCCAGAAGTGTCCTGGTGGCCGGACGGATTCGGACCGCCGGTCGGGGCGAGCACCTCGGTGCGGTGATCGGTCGGATTCTCCTGCGCCCCGCGCATTCCGGCGTGCTGCGGGTACGCGGCATCGGGGGAGTTGCCCAGTACCTCGGTGGGCGCCGAGTCGGACACGGACACACGGCCGGGGAATGCCTTGGTCGTGTCGTTGTTTCCGGCTGCCGTCGTGTTCGCGCCGAGGACCTCGGTCGGTGCCGAGTCAGACACGGACGCACGGCCGCCGAACGCTACGGTGGTGTCGTCCTGTCCGACGCCCTGGTGTGCGCCGAGGACCTTGGTCGGTGCCGAGTCGGATACCGACTTGCCGCTCCCGAATGCCTTGGTGGTGTCGTCGGTTACGGTCGCGCCCGATGCTCGCGGCGGTGCGGAGTCGGACGCGCCGCCCCCGGGGACCTCGGTGGCGTGGTCGCTGCCGGATGCTTCGGGTCTGTGTTCGGCGGTGGTGTCCGGTAGGGCGGTGCCCGGCTCGTGGCTCACTTCGTTTCCGGTGCCGCCGACCAGGGTGGCGTCCGGGTCCGAGGCGTGAGGCGCGCCGGTATCGCGCTCGGCCGCGTCGTCCGAGGTGGGTTTCGAGCTCATGGGGGCGATTCTTCCCGAGGTTTCTGTGCGGGCTCTGTGCTTCCGATGAGGTGTTGACCGAACCTGGGCGGAATGTGACATAACGCACAACCCCCGGCGTAACCTGTTTCACATGGCTGGGGAAGCCGCAGCGGAGCGGGATTTCGGGCGCGGATGGCAGGCGTTGCGGCAGCTGGCCGGCCGGCACGCGGGGTATTTCACGACCCGGCAGGTGCTGCGCACCGGCTGCGAGGTCCAGGTCCGCGACGGTTTGCGGGACGGCACGGTGTCCCGGGCCGGAGTGGGCCTGCTGCGCCTGACCGACTGGCCCGACGGCCCGCTCGACGAGTACGCGATGTGGTCGGCCTGGTTCGACGGCGCCGCCGCGGTCTCCCACCACAGCGCCGCCGAACTGCACGGTCTGGGTCGGCTGCGCCCCCGCTACGTCCACATCTCCGCCGGGGTGGGCCGCTTCCCGCTCTCCCCCCGCCTGGTGGTCCTGCGCCGCGCCCTCACCCGCTCCGACATCCAGTCGGCGGGCGCGTTCCTGGTCACCACCCCGCTGCGCACGGTCCTCGATCTGGCCGAGACCGGCATCGGCCAATCCGCCCTCGACGAAGTGGTGGCCGACGCGGTCGCCATCGACCGCTGCGCCAGCACCGACATCCGCACCGCCTGCACCGCCCTCCCCCCACTCACCGCCGCCCGCCTGCACCGCGCCCTCGCCCGCGCCTGACCACTGCGGCATGGCGAGTCCGAAGCGGTAGGTCATGGCATGTGGGGGTCGCGTCGTCGGCGGGGTCGCGCCGGAATCCGGTTCGTGGCATGGTGACTGATCATGGGGAAGGTCGGCTGTGGTGCGTGGGATCTGAGCTTTCCCCCGGGGCCGCCGGATCGGGTCGCCGATATGTTCACCGCCGCGGTGGTGGCCGATGCGGTACGGCGGTTCGACGCGGATCTGGCGCAGTCGGTGGAGACGTCCCGGGATTGGCGGCGCGGATATCGCGGGGTGTTTCGCGGTGTGACGGCGTTGGCGGTGTCCGCGCCGGCGATGTCGCTGGGTATCGCCCAGGAGGGGTTGGCGTCGCTGCGCACCATGCTGCGGTTCGCGGCGGGCCGTCGGGTGACCGCGCTGCGGTCGGTGAACGTGGCCGTGGAGGCCGACGATACGGATCTGGCCACCGGACGCGTGGACGGTGCGGCCGAGCCGGTGCGGCGGCTGGAGGTGCCGTATCGCGGAGAGGTGTTGGCGGAGGAGCGGTTACGGCGGCAGCTGGCGAGCTGGCAGCGCGACGGCATCGTGGAGCCCGGTTTCGCGACAGCGGTGGAGCGGGTCATCGACCATCCGGAGTGGCTGCCGCTGCCCGGTTTCCGGCTGACGGTGGTGGGCGCGTCCGCGCATCTCGCGCCCCTGCGGCCGCTGTTGTCCTGGGGCGCGGATGTTTTGGCGGTGGACCGTCCGGGCCGCTCCCGCTGGGATCGCCTGCACGCCGTGGCGCGATCGCGCGCGGGCTCGCTGCGTTTCCCGCTCACCGAGTCCGGCCCCGGCGCGGATCTCACCAAACACTTTCCGACGCTGGTTCGTTGGATTCTCGCCCATGCCGACGCCCGCCCGGTGCTGGGCCTGTATGCGAGCAATCCGGGCGCGGCCGGGGTGCGGCTGTCCGCGGCGGCCGATGTACTCGCCGAGGCGGTGCGGCGCGCCCGCCCGGATACCGCGCTCGCCTATCTGGGCGCGTCCACCGACTGTTACGCGGTGCCCCCGCCGGTGCTGGCGGCGGCGCGGGAGCGCTCGACCGGCGGGGGAGTGCGCGGCACGGTGCAGGACGCGCTGCGCCGCGTGACCCCCTGGCCGGTGTATCACCCGAACTATCCGGAGCCGGTCCGCACCGAGGACGGCGCGGAATGGGGCCTGTTCGACAATCTCCCGACCATTCTCGGCCCGGATTACGCCCTGGCCCAGCGTCTTCCGCGCTGGCGCGCGGTGCTGACCCGCGCCGCCGGTGGCACGGTCTCGTATACGGTCGCTCCGCCGGCCTGGCCCACCGATATTCGGGAGGCCACGCTGCGCCCGATCACACTGCGCGGCGTCGACCATTACGGCATCGAGGTCTTCGAACCGTCCACGGCCCGCGTCCTGCTGGCCGCCAAACTGGTGGCCGACCTGTTCGACCCGGCCCAGGACTCCGAGGCCAACCCCGAAGCCCTGTTCACCACCGGTGCCGCGCACGGCGGCCTGTGGCGGCAGCCCTTCCAGCCGAGTTCCCTGCTGGCTCCCTCCACCCTGCTCGGCTGCCTGGACGCGGTGCGCGACTTCGGCGAACGCCACCTGCGCCCGCGCTGACGACACCCTCGCCGAACTACGCGCCCGCCGTTCGCTCGACTCCGCGTCCGCCGTTCGCTCGACTCCGCGCCGCTGCGGTCCCGGTCCACACGGAGTCGGCCACCCACAAGCGGCTGCTCACCGCCATCCGCGCGGTGCCGATCTGCACGGGTGGTGCGGCCTGCACGGGTGGTGCCCCCGCACGCCGGTCCGGCTGCTCGCCGGATTCCACTCACCTCGGCGCGACGTCCGCCCATGGCACCGACAGCACACAGTCGCGCATCCGTCGCCGATACCCCCGCAGCGGAAACCCTTGCTGCCGTAACAGTTCCGCTGCGTGCCGCCACCGCACCCGCGGCCCGAACACCGCCAGCGGCGCGGCACGGGCCCACGCCCGATCGGCGGCGCTGAGCAGCGTGTGGATGGGTTCGCCCGGGATATTGCGGTGGATCAGGACTTTCGGGAGTCGTTCGGCGAGGTCGGAGGGTTTCTCGATATCGAACGGATCCCAGGCGAGGGTCAGTGAGAGCGGTCCGGCACGGTCGAGCAGCACCCAGGCGCACCGCCGCCCGAGTTCGTCGCAGGTGCCGTCCAGTAGCAGCCCGCCGGGCGCGAGATTGCCGAGGATGGTGTTCCACGCCCCCGGCACGGCCGATTCCGGATACTGCCGCAGCACATTGAAGGCCCGCACCAGATCCGGCCGCAGGCCCGCCAATTCGAAACCCCCGCGCGCGAATTCGACGCCGTCGCGGCCGGGCACCACCCGATCGGGGTCGATCTCCAGCCCCACCACGCGGATATCGGCGCGCACCGTCCGCAGCCGCGCGGCCAGTTCCAGCGTGGTGACCGGCATGGCCCCGTAGCCGAGGTCCACGACCAGCGGCCGCGTCGCGGCCAGTAGCCGCCCGGTTACCAGTTCGTCGTGGACCAGCCACCGGTCACCGCGCCGCAGCCGGTTGATGCCGGTGGTGCCGCGCGTGATGGTGCCGATGGGCTTGGCTAGTGGACGGGTTTCAGCTCGTCCAGCCACCGCTGTGTCATTTCGGCTTCCGCCCGGAACAGGTCGATCAGGTTCACGAGCAGCAGTTGTTCGAGCTTGGTTCCGAAGAACGGGATGTGCACCTGCGCCCGGGAGGAGATGCGCAGGGTGCAGCCGATCTCGGTGGGGAACAGGTGCAGTTTCCCCCCGAGCGTGCCCGGCCCGTTCGGGATTTCCGCTGTATAGGTGCCGTGCACCTCGGGTCCGAAGGGGTCGTAGTGCTCGGTGCGGGTGATGGTCATATCACCGCGCATGACGGTCTGCGCCATGGGCGGCAGCATGTCGCGCGGCAGCACATGGCGTAGCACCACGTCGATGCCGTCGTCGCCCGCCGTCAGGTTCACCACGTCGTTGGGTGAGTATTTCCGCATCTCCTCGATCCGCGCATCCCAGTAGGCGCGGCTGGACAGAGCCGTGTAGACCTCTTCGGTGGTGTGCAGCGGATAGCGGGCGGAGTAGTCGAGTCGGCGGGCCATGAGCGGTGAGGTTACCGGCGGATAGCCGCGGTCAGTGCGAAGACAGCCAATTGTCGGTGAACTCGGCCTCGCGGACCAGCAGGTCGGTCAGGTTCTCCTGGATGGCGGCTTCGATCTTGCGGCCGAAGAGCGGGATCTTGACCTCGATACTGCCGTCGACCACGTAGCTGGAGCCGGTGCCGTCCGCGCTGAGCGTGAGCGTGCCGCTCACCTCGGCGGGCGCGCCGTCGACCCGCGCGGTGAAGGTGCCCGACGAGCCGTTCCAGACCTCGGTCCGCGGAATGACCAGCCCGTCCGGTTTGATCGCGGTGATCTGGGCGGGCAGATCCGCGGGGGGAATGGTCTGGACGAGCTCCACGTGCACCCGCTCGCCGTCGATGGCGATGGATTCGATGCGCGCGTTGACGCCGCCGACCTGCTCGACGCGGTCCTTCCAATACTGCTCATTGGCGAAGGCCGCGCGTACGGAGGCGGCGGAGTGGGCGGAGCGCCCGGTGAAGGCCAGAGGTGTCGCCATGGGGGGACACGCTACCGTCTGTGCCTGTGCGTACTTCTCGGGTGGTGCCGTTCGAGCACCTGCGGGACATGCTGGCGACGACCGGCGCGCGACTGCGCGATGCGGTGCCGCTGGCGGAGCTGACGACCCTGCGGGTGGGCGGCCCGGCCCCCGTCGCGGATTGCGCCACCACGGAGGCGCTGGTGGCGACGGTCCGCGCCCTGGACGCCGCCGACATCCCGGTGCTGCTGGTCGCGGGCGGCTCGAACCTCCTCGTCGCGGATGAGGGGTTCCCGGGCGTGGTGGTGCGCATCGCCAATGCGGGAGTGCGCATCCTGACGGGCGCGGACGACGCCGTTGCCGCCGTCGCCGGGAACGATGCGCGCGCTGCGGCCATCCGCACGGATGCCGAGACCGGTGCGGTCGTCGCGACACCCGCGGCCGGTGGGATCGGCGTGACCGATGTGCCAGGTGGGGGCGATGTGGTGCGCGTAATCGCCGAGGCGGGTGCGAACTGGGATGCCGTGGTGGCCGAGACGGTGGTCGCCGGGTACGGCGGTCTCGAATGCCTGTCCGGCATCCCGGGTTCCGCCGGTGCGACCCCCGTGCAGAATGTCGGTGCGTACGGCGTCGAGGTCGCGAATCTGCTCACGCGCGTGCGGCTGCTGGATCGCGCGTCCGGCGAGATCACCTGGGTGCAGCCGTCCGAGCTCGGTTTCGGCTATCGCACCTCGGTGCTCAAGCACAGTGATCACGCGGTCGTGCTGGCCGTCGAATTCGCCCTGCGTGCCGACGGTTCCAGCGCACCCCTGCGCTATCGCGAGCTGGCCGCCGCCCTCGGTGCCGAGGAGGGGGAGTCCCGTCCCGCCGCCGAGGTCCGCGCGGCGGTGCTGCGGTTGCGCGCGGGCAAGGGCATGGTGCTGGATCCGGCCGATCACGACACCTGGAGCGCGGGTTCGTTCTTCACCAATCCGGTGGTGCCCGCCGCCCGTGTCGAGCAGGTGCGCGCGGCCATCACCGCACAGGTGGGTCCGGATGTGGCGGTGCCCACCTATCCCGCCCCGGACGGCGTGAAGTTCTCGGCGGGCTGGCTCATCGAGCGCGCGGGTTTCGCCAAGGGTTTCCCGGACGAGTCCGCCCCCGCCCGGCTGTCCACGAAGCACACCCTGGCCTTGACGAATCGCGGTGCGGCCAAGGCGTCGGATGTGGTCGCGCTGGCTCGCACGGTCCGCGACGGGGTGGCCGAGCGCTTCGGCATCCGCCTGGAACCGGAGCCCGTCACCGTCGGCCTGACGCTCTGAAAGGGTGGCGTTCCCCACGGTCCGCGCAGCCCGGGGGCCGCGGTATCGAGGGGTAACTTGGCGTAAGTGAGCAATCGAGGAGGATCCGCCAGACGAGTGGCCACGGTGCTGACCGCGTTTCTCGCCGCGGTCGCGCTGCTGGCCGGATGTTCATCGGATAAGGGTGACGGCCCGCAGGCCCCCGCGGGTCCCGTCGCAAAGGTGACAGTCGACCCCGGCGACGGCGCCGGCGATGTCAACCCCACCGCACCCGTCTCGGTCTCGGTGGCCGGCGGCCGCATCGACCAGGTGGCCCTGACCAACCCCAACGGCAAACAGGTCACCGGCGAGTTCAACGCCGACCACACGGCGTTCACGGTGACCGAGCCGCTCGGCTACGGCGTCACCTACAGCTGGTCGGGCACCGCCACCGGCACCGACGGCAAGCCGGTGCCGATCGACGCGAAGTTCACCACGGTGCGACCGGAGTCGACGGTGTCGGCGACCATCAATATCGGCGACGGCCAGCAGGTCGGCATCGCCGCGCCGATCATCGTGCAGTTCAGCAAGCATGTCGAGAACAAGGCGGCGGTGGAGCGGGCCATGACGGTCAGCACCGATCCCGGCGTGGAGGGCTCGTGGGCGTGGCTGCCGGATGACAACGGCGGCTCTCGCGCGCACTGGCGTCCGCGCGAGTACTGGACGCCCGGCACCACGGTGGACCTGCAGGCCAAGCTGTACGGCATGGATATGGGCGACGGCGCGTACGGCGCGGCCGATATGAGCTCGAACTTCAGCATCGGCCGCGCCCAGATCGTCAAGGCCGACGCCCCCAGCCACCGCATGCGGGTGGTGCGCGACGGCCAGGTCGTCTTCGATTTCCCGGTGAGCTACGGCGAGGGCAATGAGGACCGCAATGTCACCCGCTCCGGCATCCACGTGGTGACGGAGAAGTACGAGGACTTCATGATGTCGAATCCGCCGTACTACGAGAACGTGCGGGAGCGCTGGGCGGTGCGCATCTCCAACAATGGCGAGTTCATCCACGCCAATCCGGAATCGCTGTCGGCGCAGGGCAATACGAATGTCACCAACGGCTGCATCAATCTGAGCCCGGGAGATGCGCAGGCGTACTTCCCGACCGCGCTGTACGGCGACCCGGTCGAGGTGACCGGCACCCGCATCCAGCTGTCGGCGGCGGACGGCGACATCTACGACTGGACCATCGACTGGAACACCTGGAAGAGCATGTCGGCGTTGCAGGGCGATCCCGCCCCTGCCGTCTCGGCCACTCCGGTGCCGCCCGGCCCGCCGCGCGCCAACTGAACCCTGGTCGTTCGACCTGCTGATCGCGGGCCCGCCGACTACCGTTGACGCGGTAGTGAGGAGGGCCCGTGATCGTTGCGGGAGCGGGGCCGATACGCCCGTTGAGTCCATCGGAGCGATGGTTCTGGATCATCGACCGCATATCTCCGTCCAACTGCATCGGGCGGATTCGCGTACATGGTCGGATCGAGCCGGGTCGCCTGGAGCATGCGGCCGCCGCCCTGGTGGCCGAATACCCGCTGCTGCGAGTCGGAGTCGAGCACGGCGCGGCCTTCGCCCCACGCTTCGTCGCGCTCGCCGACCCACGGCTTCCCGTGCGACGCGTGCGGACCGACGATCCCGAAGCCTGGCGACCGGCGGTGGACGCCGAACTGGCGCAACCGTTCGACACCACCACCGGCCTGGCGCGGGCGGTCGACATCGTGCACGCGGCCGCTACCCCGGCGGAGCACCACGACATCCTGCTGACCGTCTCCCATGTGCTCCTCGACGGCCGCTCCCTGGTCACCCTGCTGCGCAAGCTGATCGACTACGCGGCGGACGGCGGGGCGTGCGAAGACTCGGAACCCGACCCCGTGACTTCCGAGTCCGCGTCGACCGAGTCCGCGTCGACCGAGTCCGCGTCGACCGAGCCTGGAGCCCACCGCGCCGGATCGGGAGTAGGCCACGCGGCGTCGGGTTCGAATGCCGTCACCGGCGCTGCCGCGTCTCCCGTGCCGGAACGCGAGTTCTCCGCGTGCGGTCCGCCCTACGCCGTCGCGGAAACCGATTCTGTCGGGTGTGCTGTCGGGCCCACGGTGGGAGTTTCCAGAGTCGGGGGTGGTGCCGGGGCCGCCGTGCCGGAACCCGGCGTTGCCACCGGTGCGGCCGGACCCGTTGCGCCGGGAGCGGCGTCGAGCGGCGTCTCGCCCACCGCGGCGGAATCCGACCCCGCATGGCGTGGTCACTCACCCCCGGCACCCGCCACCAGATCTTCCGTGACACGGCATCCGACTACTTCGCGTCCACCGGTTCCTCCGGCCGACGACCTCATTCCCCGTGCGGCGCGCGGGATGTGGCGGTACCTGTTCACGACCCTCGCGGACCAGGCGGTAGCGCTCGTGCGCCGCCCGCGGTTGCTGACCGGCGCCGGACCCGTACCGCTGCCGGATCGGCGGACCCGGTCGGTGCGCCGGGTGCTGGAGGCGCGGCGGCTCGCCGCGCTGACGGCGGAGTGCCGCGCCGCGGGAGTGACGGTGCACGGGGCACTGGTCGGCGCGGTGGCGCACGCCATCGGGCACACGGTGCGCCCCCAGCGCAGCGGCTGCACGGGCATCGCCTCCCCGGTGGACTTCCGGCAGCAGTTGACCCCCGTCCCGGCCGCCGACGAACTCGGCATCTACGCACCGGTTCTCACCACGTTCGTGCCCTTCGGCCCGCGCCGCTCGCTCTGGTCGGCGGCGCGTTCGGTGAACCGCCAACTCGACCGCAAGGTTCGTCAGCGGCGGCACCTCGCCACGGTCGCCGGGATGCGCTACGGCACCCCGAAGTCTCTCGAATCCGGCTGGCGCGTGGTGAAACTCATCGACCGCCGGGCCCCGTGGAATGTCTCGGTGACCAACCTCGGCCGCGTCGACTTCCCGCCCGCGCCGGGGGAGTGGCGCACCTGCGGCCTCTCCGTCGCCGCGGGCAACTCCTGCGTCAGCGCCCTCACCGTCGCCGTGGCCACCGCGCACGACGAAATGAGTCTCGAGTTCTGCTACGTGGACGGCGTGCTGTCCCCGGCGTCGGCCGAACGCTTCGCCGATCTGGTGCTTGCGACCCTCGCCGACCGGGTGGGGTAGCCAAGCACCGCGACTTTCGCACAGGGTCGTAGCCCCGGTTCGGTGGCCCGGATCGCGGCGGCCCATGTGCGGCGGGCGCCGGTCCGCTTGCGCGGACGCGCCGGGAGACCGGCCGGGGCGGCGCTGTGCCGCCACCGTCCTCGTGCGTCCGGTGTGGTCGGCGCGCCCCCGCATCGGCGCGCCGTGTGTATCTGCCCGCTACGCCCAGCGGCGTCATGCTCGCGGTGTCATCCGCGCAGCAGCGCGCGCAGTGCCGCGCGATCGGGCTTGCGGGTGCGTCCGCCCACTGGGATCTCGTCGACCATCACGATCTCGTCGGGCAGCGCGGACGTGTCGATCAGCCGGGGCAATTCGCGTGCGAGCCGCTCCCGCACCGCCGTCGCGTCCCCGTCCGCCACCACGGCGAGCACGATCCGCTCGTCCCCGATCTCGTCGGGCAGTCCGACCATGATGGCCTGCCGCACGCCGGGCACCCGCGCGATCACGGGTTCGTACAGTCCGGGATAGATATTGGTCTTGCCGCGGATCATCATGTCCTTCTTGCGGCCGACCAGCACGATGGTGTCGCCGTCCATCCGCGCGAGATCGCCGGTGTGGACTTCCTTCAGCGGCGTTTCGCCGAGGTATCCGCGGCACAGGTTGGGTCCGGACAGGATCAGCTCACCATCGTCGGCCACCCGCGCGTCCACCCCGCTGACCGGTGCGCCCAGCGGATCGCCCGCACCGTCGTAGGCCAGCTTGGCCGCCCCGGTGGTGACCGCCACCGGCAGGATCTCGGTCATGCCGTAGATGGCGAGGAATTCGCAGCCGGGCAGCGCGGACCGCGCTCGGCGCAGCAGCGCGGTGGTCACCGGTGCCCCACCGAGCGACACCTCCCGCAGCGTGGGTGCCGCCAGCGTTCCGGATTCGATGGCGGTCAGCGCCACCGCCAGATCGGCGGGCGTGAAGAACGCGTGCGTCGCCGCATCCAGCCCACGGGTGAATTCGATCGGGTCGATATGCGTGCCGAAGCGCGGATAGCGCGGTAGCGACCACCGCGCCCCCGCCATGAGCGCGGGCAAACCCATCATCAGCTGCTCGGTGTGCAGATGTGCCCCCGGCCCGAGGCTGGACCGCCCCGCCATGGCGGCCAGCCCGGCTCCGAGCGAACCACGGGTGTGCACAACGGCTTTGGGATCATCGGTGGTGCCCGAGGTGAAGACGATCAGCGCATCGGTGTCGGGATCCAGCCGCCGCTCGGCACCCCTCGCACCTGGCTCCAGCAGCCGCCGCTCGGCACCCGTCGCACCTGGCTCCAGCAGCCGCCGCAGCGGCAGCGATCCGCCGGGCGTGCCCGGCAGCCGCGGTCCGCTGTGAATGTGCCGGACGCGCAGCCGCCCGAACGCGGGCAGCTCCAGCCCCCTGGCCCGCCCGACCCGGCGCAGCGGCCCGCTCAACAGGTAGAGCAGGGATTCGGTTGCCGCCCAAGTGGGTTCGACGACGCGCAGCCGCCGTGCGAACAGTTCCGGTCCTACTCCCGGGTCGACGAAGACGATGGTCCCCCCGGCCGCGATGGTGCCGAGGATGAGCGCCACCGCGTCCACGCACGGGCGGATGGAGAACAGCATCCGATCGCCGGGACGAAAGCCATTGGTGTGCAACCGCTCTGCTGCACCGTCGATGAGCGCGACGAGTTCGCCGTAACGGAGCGGTCGCGCGCCGACCATGCCCAGCGCCGGGGCGTCGGGATGCCGTCTCGCCCGCTCGCGCAACAGTTCCAGGAAGTCGCCGGGACCGTCGCTCACCGAATGTCCACCAATTCCGGCTTGTACCGGTGATCGGCGTACCAGGCGAGCGTCTTGCGGACACCCCACGCCCGCACCCGCCGATTGGAGCCGAAAACCCGCACGTCCCTGCGCAATCCGTACTCGGTGGTAATCATCCGCACGGCGTTCACCAGCGCCCGATCCTCGTGCAGCTCCTCGATGGCCGTGCGCGGAAATCCACCCGCCGCCTCGTACAGCTCGGCGGTGATGGCCATATTGCAGCCGGGCGTCATCACGTACGGCCCGAGGTAGCGCGGATCCTGATTCCCGGGCCGGAACTTGCCGAAGGTGGACGCCACCTCCAGCGCGAACCGGATGACATTGCGGTCGGTCCAGCTCACCCCCTCGTCGGTGCGGGGTATGAGCTGCCCGCTGATCAGCCGCAGCCCGGAGTCGAACCCCGCGTGGATGCGTGCGGTCCAGTCCGAGGCCGGTATGCAGTCGGCGTCCGTGCGTGCCAGCCGCATGGCTCCCGCGGCGATGGCGTGGCGCATGCCGGTGTCGGCCGCGGCTCCGGTGCCCTTCTGGGATTCGTCGATGATCTCGATGCGCATGTCCGGGTGCGCGGCGGCGAAGTCCTTCACCACCGCCGCGGTGCCGTCGGTGGAGTTGTTGTCCACCACGATCAGCGTGAAGTCGCGGTCGCGTTGGGCGGCGAGCGCGTCCAGGGTGGCCCCGATGCCGTATTCCTCGTTGTAGGCGGGCACGATCACCCAGAGTTTGCTCATGACCCCTCCCGTGGTCCGGCGACTGCGCCCCGATGCGAAACGCACTCTGGGGTGAAATCGCGTGCCGTCCGGTCGGCGTTATCCGTGCTCACCCACATGGTCGCGCATCTCACCCCAGTCGATAGGTGATGGCGGCGGCGGACGGCCCCGCACCCGCCGCCACGAACAGCACGGCCTGCTGCCCGTCGAGCATGCCTTCCTCGCGTGCGGTGAGATAGCCGACCGGCAGCGCGGAGGTGTGCGCGTCGCCCGCGGTGCTGTCGGCGCAGAGGGCTCCGGTGGGCAGGCCGAGTCGTTCGGCGAGCACTTCCGGGAAGTCGGGCGTGGGCCGCCCGCACACCAGCACGGTGCGGGTGATGTCGATATCGTCGACCTCCACCGCGGCCAGCGCCGCTTCCACGGCGTGCTGGAGCAGTTCGTCGACGGTGGTCGCCGTGCGGTCGACGACGATGGTGGAGCGTCCGGTGGTGCCCATGCGCGGCAGGTTCACGAATCCCACCGGTTGCGGCCGCTCCTCCGTCGCCCCGACGTGCAGGCTGCCGAATCCCGCCCGGCCGTCCGATTTCTCGAGCAGCAGTGCCGCCCCGACGGGCGTGATCGGGAATCCGTCGACGGGTTCGGCGGATCCGGACGGATGCGCGTCGCCGGAGACGATCAGCACCCGCCGCACCGCCGCCGATTCCACCAGCGCCTGGCTCACCTGCACGGCATTGAGCACTCCGCAGGCCCCGTTCATGAGGTCGAAGCTCAGGCACGGCACATCCCCGCTGGCGTACTCCAGTCCGATGCCCACCTGCTGCTGGATCAGCGCCGACATGGCGGGTTCCACCATATTGGCGTCCCGGTAGACGCCCACGTTGATGAGCGCGTCGATCTGGTCGGGCGTGGTCCCGGCCCGCTCGATGGCCTGTTTCGCGGCCAGCGCCGCCTGCTCGATGGAACTGCCGCGGCCCGAGACCGTGGCCACCGAGGAGATCGCGATGCCCATGGTCATCCCACCCGCAATTCGCCGAGGGTCACCGAGAGGAATCCGGCCACCACACCGGACGCGGCGGGCACCATCAGCACCTTCGCGCCGCCGGTGAGCAGCCCCTGTTTCAGCGCGTCGTGCAGTACCACGAAATGTGATGTGGACGCGGTATTTCCGTATTTGTCGAGCACCATCAATCCGGGTGGCATGGCGGCGTCGAATTCCCGTTCGGCGATCTTGTTGATCAATTCCACCGCGGGACCGCTGAATTGATGATGGATCACATAGTCGTATCCCTCGTCGCCGAACCCGCCGCCGCGCTCGCGCAGGAAATCATTCTGCCGAGTGGTCCACAGCAAATATCTGGCTTCGTTGTGCATGGCCCGGTTGTCCGTGTACAGCGCGATGCCGGGACTCCGGTCGCTGGGCATGCCGAGGCACAGGCCCGCGAAGGCGGCGCTGGTATTGAGTTCGATGTATTCGATGCCCTCGTCGGCCCCGCCGTCGGCGTCGAGCACCACCGCCGCGCCCGCGTCGCCGACGGTGAGCGAGGCGAACTGCGGATCGTATTTCTCCGACATCTCCCGCACGGCGGTATCGGCGATGGGGGTGATGTTCTCGCCGGACACCACCAGTCCGCGCCGCGCGATCCCGGCCCGAATCATCCTGTCCAACACCAGCACTCCGGTCAGCATGCCCGCGCAGGCATTGGAGACGTCGAAGTGCACGGCCCGGCGCGCGCCCAGTTCGTTGCGCAGCATGAGCGCGAAGGAGGGTTCGAGGGTGAAGTCGCCGTCGCGGATGCGGGTGATCGAACAGGAGATGATCACATCCAGATCCGCGGCGTCGTAGCGGGAATTCGCGAGCGCGTCGCGTGCGGCGTCGGCCGCGAGGGTGAACGAGTCCTCATTCGCACCGGCCGTGCGGCGGGCGCGCACGCCGCTCACCCGTTCCAGGTCGATGGGGTTGTCGATGGTCAGCTGCCGCATAAGCTCTGCGGTAGTCACTTCGTTGTCGGGCAGTGTCGATCCCACCGCTTCGATGCGCGATCTCACCATGTTCGGCTCCAGACAGTGATCGGTTGCGGGCGACCGTAGCAGTGTGTGTATTTCGGTTTTGAAAAATTCTCAGGTCAGATGTGTGATGTGAACGACATTGCACCCCGGGAGGATCGATGTTGGATACCGCCAAGCGCCACGAATTGGCTCTGCTCGCCGCCGGTCAGCCCTGGCTGCCCGCGCTGCTGCTCGCCGGCCGGCTGGCCCGCCCCATCCGCAAGGTGCCCAAGCTCGGCTGGTTCGTGGCGGACCCGGCGGTGGCCCGGCAGATCTACAACGATCACGCGCACTTCAGCATCGTCTCCGAGGGAGCCGCCGGGCACTGGTGGGCGCAGGTGATCGGCGACTGGGTGGAGGATCTCTTCGAGGGTCCCGGCCACACCGAGTTGCGCGACAAGGTCCGCGACCTGTTCACCGCCAGGCACACCGAAGACCTGGTCGAACGGGTGATCGGCCCGGCCCTGCGGGAGCTCGCGACGGACCTGGCCGCCGGTCGCACGGTCGATATCGCCGAACGCGCTCGGGTGCTGGTGGGCCGCAGCGTCTCCGATCTGGTCGGTATGGGACCGGCCGACATCGCCGCCCTGTTCACCGACGGCACCCTCGACGGCGATGCCGACGAGCCGTTCCGGGTGCTGTTCGAACATGTCGAGGAACTGGTGAATCTCGGCATCGGCACCATGGCGTCAACCACCCTTGATCCGGTAGCCCTGGATCGCGCCCGCACCCTGGCCGCCAAGCTGTCGGCCTCGGTCCCCGCCGCCTACGAGCGCGCCGACGGCAATACCACCCTGGGCCGCTGCCGAGAGCTGGGCCTCCCGGTCGAACACGCCTCGGGGCTGGCCATTCTCATGGCGGTGGCGGGAACGGACACCCTGGCCAGCGCCATGGGCCGAATGGTCGCGCTGCTGCACGACAGCGGCGAGCAGCACGCCCTGCTGGCCGCGCCGGACCGAGTGCCCGACGCGGTGCGCGAAACCCTGCGCGTCACCAGTCCCGCCTACCTGGTGGGCCGCTCGGTCACCGCCGATGTGGAGGTCGCCGGGCGTCGCCTCGTCGCGGGCGAGCATGTCAAGATCCTGACCTGGTCGATCAACAATGCCGTCGGCGATTTCCGGGTGCACCGCGACTATGTCCCGGAAACCCGTCAGCTCTGGTTCGGCGGCGGTCGGCACCTGTGCCTCGGCGCGCAGCTGGTGCACTCCGAGCTGTCGGCCCTGCTGCGCGCTCTCACCGCCGCCGGACGTCCCTTCGAGATCGTCGAAAGGCGTTATCGCCGAAAGGTATTCATCCCCACGTACGAAACCCTGCGCATCCGGCTGACCTGAACCCCAACTACCGCTCCGCATGTTGTACTCTGACTGTAGTGTTTTAATCCGGAGTGCATTTCGAACGGAGTGATGCCAGGTGGTGCGCACCAATCCCGAACGCCGACGGGCACTGCTGGACGGCGCGATCGAGGTCCTCGCCCGCGACGGCGCCCGCGGCCTCACCTTCCGTGCCGTCGACAAGGAGGCGGCGGTCCCGGCGGGCACCGCCTCCAACTACTTCACCAACCGCGACGACCTGCTCGTTCAGGTGGGCCACCGCTACTACGAGCGTCTGATACCCAGCGACGAGACCATGGCCAAGCTCACCCAGGCCCCGCGCACGAGGGAAACCATCACCGAGCTCATGACCGAAGTGGTCGACCGCATCACCAACTTCCGCACCGGCTATATCGCCCAGCTGGAACTGCGCCTGGAATCCACCCGTCGCCCCGAACTCCAGGCCCTGCTCACCGAACGGGTGCGCGCCGATATCGACTTCAATATTCGCAACCATCTCGACTCCGGTATGCCCGGCGACGAGGACACGGTGCTCCTGCTCTACCTCGCCCTCAACTGGCTCATTCTCGAACGCCTCACCCTCCCCGGCATTTTCGGCGAGCAACGGGCGCGCGAACTGGTCACCGTCGCGGTGGACCGGGCTATCGGCAACGACTGAATTCCTCGGGAATCAATCGCAACAGCCACCACGGCCGTGCGGGCAGCTCCGGGGTGTAGAGCCGCACCGCCATTCGGCTCACCCGCCGACTGCGCACGTCCCGGATATGCAGACTTTCCTCCGGAGAATCCGGCTCGGGTAATCCGCTGTTTCAGAGTTCTTCCCACTCCGGTGCGACCCGGCACCGTTCGATGACCTCCTCGACACTGCGGTCCGGGGTGATGATCGAGGTGAACATGCGCAGCCCGTGCTGGAGACGGTGCGCCTCCCGATGCCATTCGACCATGACGGTGCGCGCGTTCGGATCCAGGAACATCCATTCGACGAAGTTTCTTCCGGCCCGCATTCCCGGAAAAGTCCGCTGGTAGGCGGTATTCGCCGCGACGATGGTGAAGGTCGGCATGAGATAGAGGCTGGCCGGATGGTCGAGGCTGGCCAGATCGGCCAGATCGCTCGGCGCGGGACCCGCGGATTCGCTGTGCGGCACCCGCCCGAACACGCTCGGCAGCACCAGTCCGAGGATATGTCTGCGATAGATCGGCGGCACGGCGAGCTCGTCGAACAGTACCTGCAGGGTGTTCAGCGTGGTGGTCCGAGTGCCCGCCTCGATCTTCTCGATGAGCGAGACCGATACGTTGGCGCGGGCGGCGAGCTGGGCCCGACTGAGTCCGGCATCCAGTCTGCGTTGGCGTAGGTATTCGCCGAACATGTTGTTGACCAACGGATATCACCTCTCGGTTGGCATCTCTCGGTTCCTGCCGCGGGTTCGCTCACGGATTGTGTGGATGGCGACCGTTGATCTCCCATCGCTTACCCCCGGATAATAGAACATATGTTCGAAGCTTAACGATTTAGGTGCCGTGACCTGCGTGTCGGAGGTCACGGCACCACCGTGGTCGGGGTGGAAGGCGGTCAGGTGGGCTGGTTGGATGTGTGTATCGGAAACCGAATCGGGTGGGCGATGACCGCGGCGGGGGTCGAGGTCGGTGAACTCGCGGGGTGTATGGGAGTTACGGACTCGGAGTGGACCGACCGAATGGCGGAACCGGCGTCGTTCACGCTCGCGGAGTTGATCCGAATGTCGGCTCCGTTGGGGTGCAACGCTTTCGAACTCTTACCCTTCCCTGGTTGTCCGTTGGTCGCGCCCGGTGAAGTGTGTTGTTGCACAAGGGGTACCGCGAATCCCGGGCAATCATGACCCGTGGGTAGTGTCGCGCGAGCGGGTAGCGAATCGCCGTGTAGCAGAGCGCCTTTGAAGTTCCTTTAGCTCGGCTATGGGTTATAAATACGTGGATTCCGGTGCGGCGGCTTGTTCCGGCCGGAATCGGCTCGAAGCTGAGCACTTGAAGGTAAGGGGAAACTGATCGTGGAAATTGGCTCGATGCCTGAGTTGATGGCGCAGGGTGCGTGCTCTGAAACGGCGTTGCGATCCGCCATCGGCGGCGATGCCGTCAACCGGGTCATCGATGGCAGTGCGACCGTCACCGACGTGCTGATCGCCGCCTGGGTGGGGAGGGCCGCCGATCCGGCCCAGACTCTTGTCGACTACGCGCGCTTTCACGTCGGGATACCGGTCGACGAGACCGGTAGGCCCAATGGCACGTGGTGTGCCTGACGCGCCACGGTGTGTCGTGGCCGCCGGATAGGCGACGGCCACGTATGTACGGGTGGATCGGGGTTCCGCGCCACCCGGTGAATCGAACCGGCCGGGAGCCTTCTCAGCGCGGCGGCTCGATGCCCTTCGTCGCGAGTGCTACGAACTCACGCATCGGTATCTCGAGCGCTTCGCAGAGCGCGAAGAGCTGATTCATATCCGGCGACCGCTCGCCGTTCTCGAACCGCTGGATGGTGCTGAGCCCCAGTCCGGTGCGGTCGGCGAGTTGCTGCCGGGAGAGGTGCTTGCGTGCGCGTGACGCCCGCAGCTCGTTGCCCACTGCGCGGTTGATCTCCGCGGCCGTCTCATTCAAGCCCATACGGACCATTCTGAAGTCCGAACGGAGTTGTCGCAACGACTTCGATCGTGGCGTAGGCGATGCCGTCATGATTCCTGCAAACTCCAAGGAAAATCCGTTCGGGGTTGCTACAGGTCCGAACGGAACATATTGTGCTCCGTATGGAACAGTTGGATGTGCTTGTTGCGGAGCAGGTGCGGCGCGTCGCGGCGCAGCTGGGTCGTGATAGCGACGACCTTGCTCGGTGTCTCGGCCTGTCGCGGGAGGAGTTGCGGCTGCTCCTGGCTGCGCGGCGATCCTTCACGCTGGAGCATTTGGTGGGGATCGCCGATGCTCTCGGCTGCTCGGTGGAGGAGCTGATTCCGGACGTCGAGGCGTCGGCTGAGTACCCCGGTGCGCGCGCCGAATGCCGTTCCATGGGTTGCGAAGCCAACCATTCGCACGGTGCGTGTGACATATGTCACGGCGCCGGACCCGCAGAGATTCCACTTACTCGCAACATTTCAGTTAACGCGCAGCATGCGCTCAGCGATGCCGTCGAAAGCCTCCCCCGCCTGACCGGATTCGACCCGTGGCGGTCGGCCGTGCCCGGCCTGCCCTACCTCTCCGGCGACGAACCGAATGCCGTCGCGGTCATCGTGATCCACGACCCGCGCGACGGCCGCGTGTGCAGCGCCACGCTCATCGCCTCCCCCGACGGATCCGCCGCGACCCGTTGACTGTCCCTCCCGTGGAGCCGCCGCTGTCCGGCGCGTTCCGTCGTCTCTCCCGTGGAGCCGCCGCTGACCGGCGCGTTCCGCTCTCCCCCGGAGCCGCCGCCGTCTGGCGTACTCCGTCTCCCTGCGGAAGCCGCCCTGTCCGGCGTCTTCCGTGATCGCCCCTGCCCGCTCAGCAGAAAGTCCACACCCGCCATGACCGAATCCTCCGAGAAGATCGACGTGCTCATCATGGGCGGCACCTGGAACCCTCACGGCGACGGCGTCACCACCGCCTTCGCGGCCGCGCTCGATCCCGCCCGCTTCACCCCGCGCATGATCCCCTATCCGGCCGACTACGGCCGCCAGGTCGCGTTCGCCGACAGTCTCGCGGCGGGCCGCCGCGCGCTGCTCGAGGCCATCGAGGCCACCCCGAACCGCGTAGTACTCGCCGGATACTCCCAGGGCGCGGCCATCGCCGGTGACGTGGCCGCCGACATCGGCAAGGGCCTCTGGCCCCACCTGGAGGTGGCCGCCTGCGCGCTGATCGCCGACCCGCTGCGCCCCGCCGGTCAATGCGTCGGCCCCGAACCCGGCGGCTACGGCATCGCAGGCCAACGCTGGATCCCTTTCGTCCCCGCGTATTGGGCTGCGGCACAAGGCGATCCGATCACCGCCCTACCGCCCGGCAATGCCCTGCGCCTGCTCGCCGACCTCTCCGAGTACTTCTGCCTCGCCGACCGCGAAGCCATGCTCCGCTGGGGCCAGAGCCTCTTCGAGATCGCCGTCCACAAACGCCTCCAACGCTGGTGGTCCCCCAAGAACTGGACCACCTGGACCGGCGTCCTCACCTACGCCCGCGGCTACCTCCTCGACGGCCGCCACACCGACGACTACATCCGCCTCGGCCACGCCGCCCGCCTGGCCGACACCATCAACCGAGAGGTGGCCTGACATGACCCCCGACCACCTCTATCTCTCCCACGACGCCATCCGCGAACTGGACCGCCTCCTGCGTGAAATCCCTGATCTCTCAGACGATCTCGCCGACGCCTTCGCCTGCCGCACCCGCCTCAACGGCCCCACCGAATACCGCCTCCAGCCCCGCTCCGCCACCCAACCCCTGCCCTACAACCCCGCCGCCTCGAAAGCCGCCGACCACCTACACGCCGTCCTGTCCTCCTGGACCCGCCTGATCTGCGAACAACGCGGCCTCCCCTACACCGCCGGAACTACGACCCCCGCCTTGGCCCGCTGGCTACACCGCAACCTCATTGCCTTCGCCATGACCGAAGGCGTCGAATCCGCCCCCGCCGAACTCGCGGCAGCTGTCGCCACCGCGACCCGAATCGTCTGCCCACCGGCCCGCGACCGCTCAATTGACGACGCCCAACTCGCGCAAGCCCGTCGCACGCGACTTAGCGCATCCGGAATCGCAACGCTTGCAAAGGAATTGAGCGGCGACTATCAGGGCCTCACCGTACGCAGAGTGCGAACGCTCCGAGACGCGGGCCGCATCGACCCGGTACCCGGCCCATGGTCCCCCGATCTGCCCGAGATGTTCGTCGTGGGCGAGGTGCTGGACGCTCACCTCGCCTACCCGGCACGCCGTAGCGTCGCGGCGTAACGGTGCCGCGGCATAACGGTTCAGAGATCGGCCAGGTCGTCGAACTCTCCAGCCTTGCAGCCCTGTAACCACGCGGTGAACTCAGCTCTGTCGAACGCTACGGTTCCTGCTTCGGGAGCGTTGCTATTGCGTATCAGCACAAGGTGTTTCGTCGCCGCGACCTCGACGCAAGTCTCTCGGTCGGTGAAGCTCGACTTGCGCCATGCGAGGTCATCCATTGGTACTCCAAGCGTCGGCCAGCCTGCGGATGAACGTACTGGACTCTCTCGGTGCCAAGGCTATCCGACACGCATGGTCGAACGATGCGACGAAGTAGGCGACCTCGTCGGGCTCGGATATGAAGTACCCGCCCCCGTATCCCTCGAGGTGCACTCGAGGCTTTCCCCATTGGTGGTCCATGATGACGAAATCGCCGAGCCGCCGGGCCGCGTACTGGCCCGCCTCATATGTCGCTACCCGTATGGTGACATTGGGCAATGCTGCCAGCTCAGTCATGGTAGCGAGCTGTTCAGCCATTACCGCGCGCCCTCCGAGTTGGAGTCGCAGCGCGGCTTCGGGCTGAATCACATCGACCTTCAGATCACCGCTCCGAATCCGCCGCTGCCGGTAGGCACGCTGCGCGACGGTTTCCTCGAGGAACGACGCCGACGGAGCGGTGAAGAACGCGTGGCGCACGATCTCGCGCGCATAGGCCGCCGTCTGGAACAGCCCGTAGACAGCGCGCGGCTCATGCGCACGAAGTTCAGTCGCCGACTGCTCCATTGCGAGATAGGTGTCCAGCCAGCTGGGCATCTCGTTGACCCGGAGCGGAAGATTGCTCAGCATCGCGTCCAGCTCGCTCATGCTGACGTCGAGCGCCTCGGCGTAGCGCACGCGCTGTGTGGGATGCGGCGTGCTCTCGTCGCGCTCCCACTTGCCGAGCGTGGTCCGATCGACACCGACCAGTTCGGCAACCTCCTCTTGTGTTCGGCCGGTCGCCTTTCGCGCGTCGATCAGCATATGGCGTCGCACAAACACATCATAGCCACCTCATATAAGCCGTGGACTCGCTTGCCGCGATCCCGCATTCTGAACTCGAGCACCCGACGCCGGGACGAATCCCGCGCCCACACAACAGCACTGACCGACGAGCCGCGGTCCGTGCGCCCGGCGTCGGGTGCTCCCTGCCCCCTGGAGGTCCCCATGGACTACACCCTGTCGGAACTGCTGGCAATGGCCGCCCACTCCGAACCCGACACCCCCTTCACCGTCGACCAGGCCCACGAAGCCATGCGCATGCACCGCGAATGCGCCGTCTACCACTGCCCGCGCAAGACCGCCGCCTTCGAAGCCCTGATCGAGGCCGGTCGCATCGTCCCCGACTCCTCCCGGAGGTACTGATGACCGCGTACCTGCTGTTCGCTATCGCATCAGCACTGATCTTCGGCACCGGCTATTGCGCGGGCCGACGCACCGTCCGACCCCGCCCGCAGGGCCGCCACCGCCACGACCCCGGCCAATCCAGCCAGATGCACGTGACTCAGCTCCTGGCCTCCGCCATGGTCCTGTAAACACTGATCTACCAGGAACTTTAAAGAAGTTTCGGATTCGGTGTTGACTTCCGGCCATGCTTAAGCCAAGCTTGGTGCAGCGCCAGAGCTGCGCCCACATCCCGGAAATCACCGGAAACCTGCGGTAGGAATCTCGATCCTCCGAACGGAACCCCCGAACGAAACTCCGTCGCCGCGTGCGACTTCCAAAGCGTTCCAGATTCAGGATCGGCACACCGCAGACCCCTAGCGTGCAGCGACCCTCTGCGCTATCACCCGTAGTCACGGGACCGCAGCTGCCACAGCGCATTTCACAAGTCGCTGGCCGCCGCACGCATCACCGATCGCGCCCTCGATCCCGCCTCCGGGATCGGGGGCGCGGTCATTGGAACACCCCTTCGAACCCGCGAGGACCCTCATGATTCTCGGCCTGTCCATCAATGAATGGATCACCATCGGCATGCTGATCGCCCAGCTGATCGCCGCCGTGGCCCCACTGATCCCGTAACCACCCGGGCCCTGCTTTCCAGAGCGGCACCGGGCCCCGCAGCACTCGTCGAAAGGAAACACCATGCGACTCAACAGGGTTCCCGAACCGGCTCTGGTGCGCTCCATCCTCGTAGCCATCTCCGGCGTAGCCGCCTACCTCCTGGGCCGCCAACTGAACACCGACTGGATCGACACCGCCCTCACCCTCTACGGCCTCCTCACTCCGGTCATAGCCGGGGCGGTGATCAGACCGGCCGTCACCCCGGTACTCCGGACGGACGGTGAGAGCTGAATGCAGTCATGGCTGAACCCAGAACTGGTACAGGCCATCGGAGTGGCGGTCGCGACCGTCATCGGCGCGGTAACCGCCTGGCAGGCAAGAGAAGTCGCGAAACTCCGTGAACGCGTCGCCGCCCTGGAAGACCAGGCCGCCAGCGACCACCTCCGCTTCCGCGACGCCATCCGCCTGATCCGAGCCCTCCAACGCCACATCGACGAACTACTCACGTTCCTGCGCCTGCACGTCCCCGGCCAGGAACCACCCCGGGCGAAATACCAGATCCCCGCCACCCTCGAAGAAGAGATCTGACGCCCCAACTGTGACGCCTTCGCGTCCAATTCCCATGCGGCAGGCCCCCGAAACCCTTCCACAGGTTACCGAGCGGGTTCAGAGCCCGCCGCATGCCCGCCCCCAGCGCGCCGCGTCTCCCGCAGGTGGTCCGCGGTAGCAGACGCCCGCCGCAGCGCAGGGGGCGCAATGGTCCCGCCCCCGGATCGCCCCTCACCTCCGGGGGCGGGACCCCACACCTCCGATTCCGAGCCCGAGCCGGCTCGCGATCCGTCATGCCCACATCCGGAAGGCCCCGAATTCCCATGTCCGACAAGGAAATCATCGACTCAGTCCACTTCGGCACCCAACCCCCGCCGCAGTCGAACTACGTGAAAACCGACACCGGCCAACTGGTCACCCCAGAATTCCTGTCCTTCCTCCAACACACCCTCACCGGCAAGCTCGCCGACCACCAGCCCGACACCGCCCTCGACCCCCAGGTCCGCGCCCTCGCCGAAGAACTCTCGGTCATCCACCTCCCGGAATGGCACAGCGAGGTAGGCCGAAAACTGGCCGACCCCACCGTAACCAGCATCAAACAAGCCACCCGAGTAGCCGAATACCTCGTCAAACGCGGCGTCCGTGTCCACCCCGAACTCGAGGAAATCCGCTGGACCCCCACCCCCGGCGGCCCGCCCGGAGCCTTCGACACCGGCATGCACATCACCAAGGACACCCAAGGCAACTGGCCCACCCCCGACCCCGAGTCCTACTACGACCTGGAACAAATCCAGGTCAAACAAACCGACGACGGCCTCTGGTGCGCCACCCACCCCCGCGGCCTGTCCGCCCAAGCCCCAACCAAGACCGACGCCTACGCGGGCATGGTCGAGCAGCTGCGACAGCGCATCGAACAAGCGCGCCTCAGCCGCCGCGAGGAGTGATCATGTCAGCCAAGCCCATCGATGATCCTGCTGCTTCGCGGGTCTTCAACTACTCGGTGCGGACGCCAAGAGATGCTGCCGCGACTTTCGCGAGAGTACTCAACGCTGAGGATCTGATGTCGACCGCAGCGTCAAGAGCCCATGAGTTCGCGCTCACGGACTTCATGTCCTCGGGGCCGTGGGGCCAACAAGTAGTTGAACGAGGCACTATCCAAAGCATCGCCGGCCCGCCGCCGATCCTGCGGAGGCCTGACGATGACCTTCCAGAGAAGGTCGAGAATCGAACTGCACCCTCGGTCTCGCGCGAGGACACGGTCCCGCCTCCAAATCCTGCCGGGCCGACCGTCTTCGAGCAAATGTATTCCGAACCGGAACCCGAACCCAGTACCCAAACTCCGACTGTGAAGGTCCCGGAATCCCTGGAAGAACTGGCCCTCCCCGGCTACGAGGCCCCTAGTCAACAAACGATGCTGTCGCAATTCTATGGGGAACTGGGTGCAGATGGTCCGACGTCTCCGGCCTCCAATGCGGGCCCGAAATCGCTGTTCCCAGAAATCGTTACAGCCGAGGGCTCTGTAGGTATTCCGGAACCACAGAAGTACGTAATTCCTTCTGCCATCACGGCTCCAAGGACGTGGTTTAGATCTGGAGTGGACGGATATGGCTTCAACTACTCTCAGGAGCAGTTGCGAAAGGACCTCGAAGCCTATACGAGAGGACCCCAACCCTGGGTTGGACCAGGTAATCCGTACTACCTGGCCAGGGAACGCCTCGTTAAGGCCCAGTATACGCCCGAGGAACAGTTCAACGACCTACTCTGGGCCTTCCGCGAGGCCGGCACGCACGAAGATCGAGTCAAGAAGTCCCAGGCAATTCAACGACTAGCGCAGATCGGGATTTTCCCTTACGAGAATCCAGCGATAAAGGATCATGTGGAGAGGATTCAGGGCTTCGGCAGGCTCACCGCTCCATCACAGCCGGCTAAGAATGCGCCACCGCCCCCTGAGCGATCCAAACCTACCACCCTCGACATATATATGCGCAGTCGAGGCTACGTGCCCGCGGTTGTCGCTCCGTCGAATGATAAGACCGTAATAGAAGCATCTATCTCATTTGGTTCCGGACTCGTACGCCCAATTGTCGACAATATAAAAGACACCGCAGCCCTGCTTGGAATCGGAGGTCCTGGAGCTGCGGAAGCCCGGCGAGAAGCCGTCAACGGTATCGGTGCCCTTATTGGACTCGGCCCTGCAGGCGGTCCTGGAGTCATCGATTCTTGGAAAGCGGGCGGAAAAGACTTTCTGGGATGGGACGAGTGGGCGCGAGGCGATTGGTACTACGCCCTCGGGATCGTCGTTTCGAACATCGGAACAACGATCGGCACCGGTGGTGTGGCGGCGGTTCCGAAAATCAACAAGGTCGCAAACAGCATCCCGGATGTCGATGGCCCGAAGACCAAACAGGATACACCGGATGTAGCTGCCGAGAACTCTAACCGCGCTCCCGCCGACCATCCCCAGGGTTCACCGGAGACTGACGAAAACGCCCAGTCGAAGGAACAGCATGCCCAGCCCGACGGTGAAGCCTCCCCGCAAGTTGGTCCAGGACGCTTCGAGGCCGAAGATCATGTGCGGCGGGATACAGCCCCGGATCAGGATGTGCATAGTGGCTCTAGCGTCGATGATGCAGCGGACACCCCTACGAACGCCGAACCCGTCCCAAGACCCAGTGTGCCGATAAGGTTAAACCTCGGAGCCGGGTTGAACCGTATGGAAGGAGCTGTGAACGCCGATCTCAAACCAAATTCAGAACTGGATGTCCGTCTGGATGCGAACCAGCTCCCCTTCCGGGAGGGTGTATTTGACGAGGTGCATTCAGTCAACCCATACGGATACAATCCCATAAACTCGGAGACTGTCAGGGTCCTCAAGCAGAATGGAATTGTGATCGTTACCGGAAGCCCGAAGAACAAATATATCAAGACGCCCGCAAATCTCGGCGAATTGGGGCTGCGCCTTGAATGGGAGGGTCCTATACTGCCCGTGCATGGATTCGGAGTTCAACGACTCTCTGACGGAACGCCTCTATCAACTACCGAGAACCACATTACTCGAGTATATCGAAAGATCTGAACTTTGTTTAAAGTATCGATGGATGAAATATTATCAGGACTGCTTGAGCGAATGGAAAGCGGCGATTTCTCGGAAACTCTAGATATGCTCCTGTGGAAATTTCAGGACAATGGTGGTGAAATGTTGGCGACGCTTAGGGTCTGGCTCACAGGTGACGACTTGGCTAAGATTGAAGCTGCACTGAATTTTAATGGTGGGTTTCTGTTCTCGACGCGAGACGATATGGAATCTGCTTTCGCTACTCTCACTGGTAGGTATCCTCATTTTAGAGACCGCACTGTCGAGATTCTTCGAGCCTGGGATGCCCGATTCGGGTAGCCCCGGTTTGTGCCACCTCGTGGGAATATTTGCAGACGATCCTGTATCCACCGATCAACCCGCCTAATTCACTTGACTATGAGTCCTCAAGTATCGAGAAAGGTTGGCTAGAGGAACTGAGAGAATAAACTGAGCGGTGGACGAACTTAATCGAATCGCTGCATCGAAGGCAGAGACATCGGGATCGGGAGTGACCACGTGGACGAAGCATTTTTGACATTCGTTCGTGTCGCCTTAGCGTCAGAGACGGTTATGGACTTCCCGACGATGCGCGAAGTCTCTCGGGGGACGTCCCATGAGTATGAAGGGAATATAAGAAAAGAGTTTGAAACATTGCTCCGTGAGCAGAACATATCGTGTCGAGACTGGTTCAATCTTACGGCTGTAGATTTTCCGGACCATGACCAGATGTATGCGTTCCTGCGTGAGCTTTACGAATATATCTACAACGGCGGTGAAGAGCCCTCGACTCTTACGGATCTGTGAGTATAGCCGCCGAACGAGCGTTTAATGGACAGTACGGTGATGCATGTGATCGCTCCCAATCGAACGTATAACGGTTTCATGCCTAGGCACTTTGATGTCACAAGGGAGGAACATCGTGACAACCGTGGTTGCGCGCCATAGATTGCCCCAGTCTGAGGATCAATTTCTGATCGATGATCTGGGTTCTGCTGTCGATTCATTCCTCGTAGGCATCGCGGATTCGCCAATGCTGATTGAGCCCGCATTCTTGCTTTCCGTAGACTACTTTCGGTCATTGTGCTTAGTGGATGAGGACGCCGTATTGCCCGAGACGTTTGAAGCGGGGCTGATCTTCTGCAGAGCTTTTGGTTCGGACTGCGTGGCGATGGTTTGGCCGAGAAACTTGAAAGACCATAGTCTCGTCCTTCTCGGATGCGTCCGCCGCGACGGGAACCGAAGTAGAAACCTTTTGTATCCGCCAGTAGGCATGTTTCATGCTCTCTACTTCAAGGGATCCTCAGAGTTCAATGCAGCGCTGCTCGAGGCTCTCGAGCTTCACAGATTGTATTGGCATTTGAATCCCGATGGCCAGGATGATCGTTTGGGTTCGGTTTCGTTGCCTGCACTAGCGTTTGCGATCATGGCTCATGATGAGGGCGTGCCGATCGAAGTTGCTTCTGGATACCTTCCCAAGAACTTCGTCAACGATTCATGGCCCGAGGTTTTCAATTCGTGAATTCATTTTGATGCCTAGCGTCACGCTGGTGAGACTAAGGTCTGTCTGGCCATGTATGGGTTGAGTAACTCCAGCTTGTAGAGGTCAGCTCCTGGTGAAGTGTACAATCTGGAGCGTAGATTGTCGGCACTTATGAGCCGGATCGCGCCTCAGGTAGCTGAGTACAGTCAAACTTTCGAGTACAGTCACCGACCAGCAACCGCCGGCTGGAGAGTTGCCGGTGAAGAGCGGATCCCTAAGCGGTATCATCTCGGATATAGGCTCCCAACTGACGAGCAATGGCGCGAAAGGCGTGCAATTGACAATGAGTAGCGCCGGCGATGCTTCGATCGAGCGTCAACGGCTCATGACAGAAATTATCGATCATGTGCGTGCACAAGCCCCCCGTAATTGGCGTCAGATTGACTTGACCTATATTGCAGTTGGCCGTGCTATCGAGATGAAAATCGGCGTCGATACAGCAGATGGTCCGATGCCTGGCATTGGTGGTCCAATAGATATTCCTCGTGCAGTGGACCAACTACGTGATCTGATGTACATACCAGACAAAGGCACGTGGTTCACCATGAGTGTACGCATCTCATCGAGTGGTGATGTTTCGACGAAGTTTGGGTACAGTGAACCGGAAGAGGATACGCTAGCTGGATTTGACCTCCAGGAGGATCTTGATATCTATCCATGTGAGGAAGTACCTGAGTGGATGCGACGTCTGTTATCTTCCCAAGATTCCGAGAACCTCCTTTCGATACAGGAACCAGATGTATCGGCGCAATCTTTTGCAGCTCCGAATGCTCCGGCAGTAGACCGCGCCGTTGCGGCGGAGATTGCATCGCGGTTCATTCCTGATGAGGTTGGAATGCGTTATATTAAGTCGGTTGCGCAGATCCCAGTCCTAAATGAACCTGCAATGATATTCAGAGAGATACTCGAAAATGGGTTCGAGCATAGAAAGGTAGAGATCTATCCGGATGGTCGAGTTGGTCTCGCTGGCGGCCTTATTTATACTGACCTCACTTCGTTAGAAGATGATCCGATTCCGTCCTTGGATGAACTTGATCGTGCCTGGGGCACGTTTTCGGCGGAGATATCGCCGGTAGAATTTCAAACTGAGTGGATCGCGTCGGGCGGCTGGACTGAGTCGGAATGATTTAGACTGAGGTGATCTCACCAAGGTGGGCTCACAGGTTTCGGCAGTGTGATGGAAGTCCTTGGGAGACACGCTGATTGGGTGCTGGATATGGAACGTCGAGTCGGGCTACATGCCCAAGTACCTTTTAAATGGTGCATGGGTAGGCGAATTTGAAACATAGTCCTGATTGGCCGATAGCTTTGAACCGCCCGGCTATAGCATCCAGTTGAACTGGAATATGCAGGACAAGGGTGCTGGCGTCATGACTCACCCTGTGGAGCATCTAAGTTGGATGCCTCGGCTTTCAGGGGTCGCATCTTGTCGAGTCGGGAGTAGTACAGCTGCTGAATTCGGGTTGGGTACTTACGCACGATGAAACTTAGTGGACGGGTTGAAAAAAGTAAATCTCTTCAGGAGCTTGAAGGGACGTGCTGGCCGGAATTGAGAGAATTCCCTTCCGAGCTAGTTGCTGACGTCTATCGGCTTCGCGAGATGCCGATTGGGGAATTGAACCCGACGGCGCTCGCCAGGCTGATTGGGCAGGAGATCGGGCTTCGATGGTTGATCCCCGTCGCACTAGATCATCTGAGTGAGACAGTTCCTGATGAGAGAGCGGGCGGATTCTATGATGAGGATCTACTCACCGCAGTTGTCACGTGTAGCCTGGAGTTCTGGCAGGATCATCCCGAGTGGGCCAAGTCTCTCGCGAAAACGACTCGCGACCTGAGTGAAATTGGTCCCTATTTGGTTGAGGATGTAGCAAGATTTATTGAATTCTCCGCTCGTCTAGGGCTCAATGATAGTGAATGAGCTTCAATTTGAATGGAATTGGTTATGTCCGAACGTATAGAGTTCTCTGATATTGAAAGCTGTCTCGTCGACCTCTTGACCGCTCAGTTTGCGGCCCTGCCGGATACCGCTCAAGTAGTCACGACAGTGCCCGACCCGAAGCCCGCCCGCATGGTGCGGGTCGCTCGGAACGACCGCAAGCCTCGGCTGGACGTCGAGGACAGGGAGGGCCGTCGTGGCGCTCACCTGATCCTCGATCGTCCTCGGGTGGTCTTCGAGTGCACCGATGACGCCGGTGGCGCGGCCGAGCTGGCCGCGCTGGTGCGCGGGATCGTGAATGCCGCCGCACCCGGGTACATCGGCACCGCGTGGTGTGACCACATCGAGGATGCCGGCCTGGAAAACGACACCGACCCGGTGACCGCCGCTCCGCGGTACACGCTTGTCACCGACCTGATCGTGCGAGGAAGAGTCCTCGCGTGACTCCCCCGACAACGCGGGAGTAACAACTGAATACATATCCCTAGGGCCTGCGCAAAATCCCAAGGGAGACAACACAATGGCTATGCCCTCCAGCAAGTTCATCGGCGCCGGCACCCCGAATATCGCTGTTACCGGTGGTGTCCTGGTCGCCCCGCTGGCTTCCACGCTGCCGACCTCCGCGGACGGCACTATCGATGCCGCGTTCAAGGCGCTCGGCTATGTGTCCGAGGACGGCATCGAATCGATGGGTGAGCGGCGGATCGAGTCCGTGAAGGACTGGAACGCCGACATCATCGCGCAGCTGCAGACCGAGCACTCGGTGCGTTTCGGTCTGACCCTGTACGCGGCCTGGGATCAGGACGTGCTGCGTGAGGTCTTCGGCGAGGACAATGTCACGCCGACCGCCGCCACCTCCACCTCCGGTGCGCTGTACACCGTGACGGAGAACGGCGCTCCGCTGCCCCACCGCGCGTGGGTCTTCGACATGGCGAACGAAGAGAAGAAGCTGCGTATCGTCCTGCCGAACGCCAAGATCACCTCGGTCACCGAGAAGAAGTTCGTTTCGACCGAGCTGGCCGGCTTCATGATCACCGTCGAGGCGTTCAAGGACGACAGTGGCGTCAAGGCGTACCGCTACCTGAACGACGGCAACAAGCTCGCCGCCTGATATCACGACGGTTCCGACCGTCACCTTCCGTGAGTTCGAACCCCACCGGGTCGAACCATGTCTGAGGACGGCCCCATGCCGTCCGACAAGCCCCCAACGGCGGCGGGATTTCCATCCTATGCGCAGGCCCGCCCGTCGCCGTTGGGCCTTCTCATATCAACACCTGCGCATGCACAACTACTACTCGAAAGGGTCTGCGTAACAATGACTTCTCCGAAAGCCCCCATCACCATCGCCCAGCCGATCAAGGTGAAGGACGACTTCTTCTACCGCGTGAACGGCGTCGAGATCCAGCTGCCGTCGCTGTCCTACCTGAAGCCGGGCGTGGTCCGCCGGATTCGGCGACTCAGCGATGTGGACGCGATGTACACCCTGCTGGAGATGAGCCTCTCGCCCGAGGCGCTCGCGGCCCTGGACGATATGGATCCGGACGCGTACCACGAGATGCTGGAAGCCTGGCGCGCACACTCGGGGATCAGCCTGGGGGAATTCTGAGCCTCGATGCTCTTCTCGAAGAGTATTGCGAGGCAATCGAATACGACTTGATCAGCCTCGGTCTGCGGTTGCGTCGGCTCGGTACTGACGAACTGAGCTGGCGCGACCTCAAGGCCGTCGTTTCATTCCTGCCGCCCGACTCGGCGCTGATGCGCACCATGCACCCGGAAACCTATCGGTGGCAGCTGGACCAGCAACTGCTGGCGGAGATGACCGACTGCCTGCGGTGGATGATGTGGTCCAAGAGCGACGACGCCCGCCACGGGCGCAACCGACCCGCCCGCATCCCGCGGCCCGGCGTCGAATCCGATCGGGAACGGGTCGGTACGGCCATGAGCATCGACCGGATCAACGAGTTCCTCGGCTGGAGCGAGTAGTCCTCGCCGGTGGCCGGGTGCGGGCGCAATCGGCCCAGAAAGTGAATGCAATTGTGGACAAGCAACGCCCACCGGCAATGACACTGCCGGACATTCTTGCGATGACAACCAATGGGCAGCCCGCACCCGGGAAGCGGATCACGCTGCCCAGCGGCGCGGTCTGGGAGGGAGGACCCACCGCCGGGACCTCGCTCATCACCCTGCCCGACGAGGACCCGATTCTGGTCTCGGACAACGGTTCCGGGGCGCCTAACACACTGGTTGGCCGTTCCGGCCCGTTCGGAGCTCTGGCCCGTGCGTTCGAGGAAGTGCTCGGGCACGTACCGAACTTCGTCACCGATCGGGTGGCCGCCGAGACGCGAAATCTCCTGCGCGGGCTACCCGCGCCGGATGAGGGGGAGACCGAAACCCGGATCATCAAGTTCAGCTCCAAGGCCACGCTGCTCAATCCCGCCAAGAAGCGCGGCGGCTCCGGCGGGGACGATGCGGTCGAGCAGCATGATCCGGACTCGGACGAGACACCGGTCCGTCGTGCACGCGGCGGCCTGGTGCACCGGCCGGGCGATTTCATCAATGGCCTGATCCCCGGATTGGGTCCCTCCACCGCCGACGATGTCCCGCTGCTCGCATCCCGTGGCGAGTACGTGGTCAATGCCGAGGCGGCGGCGAACACGCTGTCGCTGCTGGACGCGATCAACGCGGGCTGGGTGCCGTCGGCCCAGTTCCTCACCGGGATGCTGGAGGGGTTCACCTCGCCGCTACCCGAAACCGTCGCCACGACACCGACTCTCGAACAGTGGCGCGGACTGCTCGGCCAGGGCGTGATCGCGGACATGCTCGGCAACGCCGGTGCGGCCGCGGTGAACGCCGCCGGTTGGGCCGGGTCGGCGCTGGGGTCGGCGCTGGCCCCGCTCTTCCAGCCCGGCGGCCCGCTGAGCGATCAGGCGCAGCGCATCGCCAACCCTCCGGTGCGGACACCGCCGAGTTCGACCGCGCCGGGGGCACCGCTGCCGCTGACCGCTTCGATGCAGGCCAAGCCGTCCGGGATGCTCGGCGCACTGGCGGGCCTCGGACTGCCCGGTCTCGGCGGCGGCAGCATTGGCGGCGGGAACGCAGAGCTGAGCGCGCTTTCCAGTGCGCTGAGTTCCGGAATCGCCGGAGCCGCAGCGGAAGCCGGGAGCCGGGTCGGCGCTGCCCTGGGAGCGATCATCGCACCGGCGCTGGGGCCTTCGGGGCAGCTGGTGCCGGAGATCGGCGAGCAGCTGGGGCGGCTGATCGGGTCGCAGTTCGGCGGTGAGCTCACCGCGTCGATGAGCCTGCGGACCGAGGTTCCGGGGCAGCCCGGCACCGGAGGCGGTGGTACGGGTGCGACGACCAGCGCGGATGGAACGCCCACCGTGGGGTCCGGCGCGGGACTGCCCACGAACGGCGGCGGCAGCATCGTGGGTGGTGCCGGACCCGCGGCTGCCAGCGGTGTCTATGACGCGGCCGGGGAGGGCTCTCGCTGGGTGTATCTGCCGAGCGATCCGGAGAAGGGACTGACCGGCGGGTGGGCGTACGTGACGCCGACCGACTCGGGTGTGCGCACCGCCGCGCCTCCGGCGGGCACTCAGATCGAGTCCATGATGCCGGACAAGGACGGCATCGCTCCGCCCATGCTGGATTCTTTCGAAGGCGTCGACTGGTTCGGCGCGCTCACCGGGAACGGGCCGAAAACCCTCGCCCGCGAGTCGTATCCGTACAACCAGTACGAAGGCGATTTCAAGGGCCTGCTGCAACTGGCATCGAGGAAGGTTGGCAACGATCTCGGAACCCTGCTCTCGCCGATTCTGGGAGCGAATGCTCCCAAGGCACTGGGCGATCTCGCGGCGATTCTCACCGTGCCGATCGGGCAGGCGTACGCCGACGCCGATCCGAATGGCGACTGGACCACCACGATCGGCCATTGGCTGAGCCAAGCCACCGGAATTCCGTGGAGCCCAACCGGACAACAAGGTGCCGGGGGAGTGCCACAGCCGGACATCCCGCAGCAGATCGGCCTCAACGCCCTGTCCTCCGGCATCCAGGGCCTGCAACAGGGCGGCCTGCTGCGCGGCCTCACCGGAGCGATCTCCAGCGCGGCCTCGTCCGCTGGCAGCCTGATCGGCGGCGCGGCAGGCACGCTCATCGCGCCCTTCCTGGGCCCGGCAGCCCCACTCGGCCCCGTCATCGGCCAGATGCTGGGTTCGATGGTCGGCGGCATGATCGGCGATCAATTCACCCGCCCCATCGAGTGGGCGGGCTACGCGGTGAAAGAACTGGTCGGCACCGGTTTCGGTCTCACCGATCTGGCGGAAGGCCCGGGTGGACACACCGCCCGCGTCGATATCTACAACTTCAACGGCACAGACCCCAAGAGCGCGTCCATCGCGGTGGAGCGGGTACGCCGGCGCCGGGCTCTGGCGCAGCAACGCGGAGGAGGTTTCGGGCGATGACCCACCAACTTTTGGAAACCCACGGCACGAAGGTCGTGCTGTGGGATGTCAACGGCCGGGTGTGGCATCTGTCCGGCACCAATTCCGGCCGTGAGGGTGTGCGGCTGTCGCAGCAGGCCGGGTACATGTTCGCGCCGGTGCAGCTGCTCGTCTCGGAAGGTGCGCGTCAGGACGGCGCGACCTTCATTCGATCGGTTCGGTCGAAGAAGGAATGGGATTTCCTGGTCGTCGTGTCCGGCGCGGCGAAAACCGGTGGCGTGGATCCGATCCGGGACTTCCACGCCGTGCACGACGCCTGGTTCCGGGGATGGTCGACCGACAAGCCGGTGACCGTCGGCTACTACACCCGCCACCAGGGCTGGCGATTCCAGCAGGCCCAGTTGGACGCGGCTCCGGAGCCCGTCGGTGATGTCGATCCGGCGCGCAATGCGATGGCCGTGTACAAGATGTCGGCCACCGCCATGGACCCGCTGGAACACCACTTCGACGAGAACTCGGTGTGGACCAACACTTCCGGCCTCAATGAAGGCATCGTGCGCATCCGCAACGCCGCCGACCAACCGGCGTGGCCGCGGTACACGATGAACGGTCCGGGCAGGTGGTCGATTCTGGACCCCGTCGCGGGTGATGAGGTGCGCATGGTGCAAACCCCCCGATTGGGCGCGAACGAGACCCTGCGGATCGACACGCACCCACGCCACCGGACGGCGCGCCTGTACACCGACTCGGATACGCCGGGCCGCAATGTCTGGGCGCAGCTCGCGGGCCGCCGCTGGCTGCAATCCATGGCGCCCTGGTCAGCCACCGATATCACGGTGCAGGTGGACGGCGGCACGATCGAATCCAGCATCGTCGCCACCGTGACACCGCGATCCTCGAGGCCGTTCTGATGAGCGCCGGAACCTGGGATCCGCACACCGAAGTGCGGCGGATGGACGAGATATTCCGCGCGGATCAGGAGCAGGCGCGCAATCCCGATGTGCTGGTTCGCTTCTGGGACAAGTACATGCGGGAGGTGGGTGAGGAGCACAGCTACCTGTCGCTGGAGTTCACCTATCCGCGCAACGCGGCGGGCGGCCTGAAGATGATCTGCCCGCGGGATATGACCCACTTCGATCACCTGTTCGGCAACAAGGAGGACGGCGCGGACGCCACCATCCCGATCACCGTGAACACCAAGGGGTTCCGCTGGGATGGCTACGTCACCAAAGCGTCGATCGTGCGCGACGAGAACGGTGTCGAAACCGTCGACATCGAGGCCATCCATGCCTGGAACCACGTCGCCACCATCTGCTGCTGGGCATCGCCTTTCGCGCCGGTGCTCGCGCAGTTCCCCCGGCACCACATCCTGTTCGGGCCGGTTCGCTCGTTGGTCACCACCTACCTGACCATGAACCTGATGCGGTTGCAGGCGCCGGGTTGGCAGCCACCGGACCTCATCGAATCGCCGGAGTGGAACGGCGTCGGCAATACGTTGTTCCCGATCGCGGTGGTGCCGGTCGACCCGTTGCGGGACACCAGCCGCTGGAGCGCGGCGTCCGCTCGATTCGACATGGCGGACAAGCTGTTCCAGCCCATGCTGGAGGACTCGGGCGTCATGCTCACCGCACGGTTCTTCCTGCCGGGCGAAGACGAGCAGCCCGCCCCGGAATGGTTCCACCTCGAGAAGCCGACCGTGGTACTCGAGACCGTCGACAAGTCGGGCGTCACCGGTAGCACCGGCACGCTGCTGGATGGAATCCAGTCGTGGATCGAGGAATTCGCCGACGACGGCACCACGCCGGTCCGGTACCCGCGCTTCGATTCCACCACGGAATACGAGGCCGTGTACGGGCAGCCGGGCAAGTTCGGCACCTTCAAGAACTTCCCGTGGGTGTGGTACTTCGAAGGCGAGTATTCCGGCATCGGCGCATCCGAGGTCGCGCTGCACAAGCCGACCGCGACCGACGTGATCATCGGTGGCCGCTCGCCCGGATGGGTCAACGCCGGAATCGAGGTGGTGATCAAGGGCCTGCTGTCCCTGATCGGCCTGGACTTCCTCTACCGCGGCCAGCTCAACGACGTCTTCCTCGCCTGGATGGTGTACCGGGACATGGGCCGCGTCGAGCGCGCCGGGCCGTACGCCTTCCGCGAGCTGTACATCACCGGCAGCGACAAGGCGTTCAACCTGGACGGCCTGGTCGCCGGTCGTCAGGGCCTGCACCTGACCCGCGGCTACACCAGCCACAAGGTGACCATCGAGGACAACGCCCCCTATCTGCTCGGCCGCGACTTCGGGCTCGGCGACCAGATCGGATTCCAGCTCGGTGAGTACGTCTTCACCGACTACGTGACCGAACTGACCTTCTCCGACAACCGCGAAACCCCGGCCGTCTGGCAGATCACCGTCGGTGACGGCTCCGACGAGGAGGACTCGATCGTCAAGGCGTGGCAGCGGCTCGGCCGCTTCGCCGCCGCCATCAAGGATCTGTCCACCGATGTCGGCGCGGACCTGGATCTGCTCATCTTCTAATCCCGCTGGAGGAAACACTATGGCGGACATCAGTTTTCCCGCCCATCTCACCGTGCAGCGGCAGCTGGACGTGGATGGGCTGCCGATTCTCGAGGCGAACATCGCCGTGGCCGACGAGGTAGCTGGGCTCGAACTACCCCAGGGCCCGGCCGGGGAGCGGGGGCGGCAGGGCCGCCCGCGCACCACCTCCCGAAAGATGGGGGAGATCGCCACCGCTGCGGAGCGGCCGAGCGGTCTCGGAGCGGCCGATCGCGGCAAGTGGTGGCATCGGCTCGACACCAATGGCATGGATGTGTGGACCGGCACGGCGTGGCGGCATTCACCGGACGCGGTCGGTCCGAAAGGAACTGTGGCCGATGCGAATACAGTCACGGCCGAGACCGTGCATGAGCGGACGCTCACCCAGCCCGCTGCCGAGTTCGAAGGTACCGGCGCGCAGCTGTTGCGGGTGACCGCACCGGCCGGTCAGCCGGGTGCCAAGGGACCGGCCGGGGCGTCCGGGGCGATCAACGAGTCACCGGACTTCGACCAGTCGCTCGTCCCCGTGCCGGGAGGCACCTTCGCCTACCACCCGGCGACCCGAATGTTCCGTCCGCAGCCCCTACCGATGGCCGTCGGCCCCTGGGTGTGGTTCAACGAGGACTTCGCGGCGGACCAGGCCGCGTCGGTGCCCCAGTTGATCGCCGGAACCTTCACCGTGCCGGCGCAATCCTTCGCGTGGCGACCGGTCGTCTACGGACACATGCTGCTGTCCTCGCAGGTCACCGGCTCCCAGTATGTGCGGGGCATGGTGCGGATTCATCACTCGCAGGGCCAGGTCGCGGCCGCCACCGTCGGCACTTCCGGCGCCTACTGGTACCAGCCGATCATTCCCACCTACCGCGACGAACAGACGACCAAGACCCTGTCGCCGTCCTCCACCTTCGCGGTGGTCCCGGCCGGTCAGCCAGCCAATCTGGTCGTTACGGCCGAACGTGGCGGGAACGGCAGCGGCAGCATCGGGTACAAGCGCGCGAACGCATCGCTGGTCGTCTACGCCCAGCCCATCTGAACGAGGTCATATGTCAACCGTTGGTGAATATTTCCGATCAACACTCATTCGCGGTATCGATGAGGGAATCGGTGGGCCGGGTGTGGTGCAATCCCTGCAGAGCACACCGAGCGACGGCTCGCTCGAACTCATGACCGGCACCGTCGGTCCGGCGGGACCGGAGGGCGAGCCGTGCCCTGCCTTCCGCTGGGAAGGCGATATCGCAGACCAGGCCGCTCTGACCGCGCTGGCATCGAAACTAGGTCCGGCACAGGCAGGTAAGGCGTGGCGTGTCCTGGCCGGGGACTCGCTGGTCTTCTGGAACGGTACCGGCTTCGATACCTTCACCGAGGCGTTCGGAGCTGCCGGGCCCGATGGTGATACCTGCACGGTGACCCTCGGCACCGTCGATACCGGCCCGGCCGGATCCGATCTACAGGCCACCATCACCGGTACCCCGCCCAATCTCCGTCTGGACCTGACGATTCCGCGCGGCGTGCAGGGAAGTCAGGGGCCGGCGGGTGGCCCGGGGCCGATTCGCAACGCGCCCGACTACGCCGATGGCGCGCATGTCGACGGAGCCGTACCGGTGTGGAATACGGCACTCGGCAAGTGGGTTCCGCGCGCCTATCCCGGTATCCGCGGACCTTGGTCCATCGTCGAGGGCACCGCATGGGACGGTGGGGCCGGTTTCGCTCCCTCGCAGAGCAACACCTCCACGTCCCCGAATACGGTGGCACGCTTGAATGTTCCGGCGCAGGACACCGATTGGCGGCCGATCGTGCACGGCGGCGTCACCGTCCAAAGTACCGACGACAGCACCACATTCGACGAACGCATCGACGCCGAGGTGCGGCTCGGTTCCGCAAGTGGACAGATCCTCGCCCTGGGAACCGGTGTCGGTGCGGGCATCGACGTGCACTGCCGCTTCCAGCCCTATTTCGGGGCCCGGATCACGCCCGACAGTGCGGTGGGAGTCGTTCCCGCCGGGCAGCCCGCAGTCCTTCATGTCGTACTGCGACGGGCGGCGGGCAGCTCCAATTACCACTACTTCATGGCCGGCGCTCAGATCACCTGCTGGGCCCGCCCGGTCACCACGACTACGGAGTGACACAGTGACCGAAAACCCGAACACCGTCTACGACGACGATGTCATGATCACCATGCGCGGTATCGCCGATTCGGTCGGACTGCCGCACACCGTCAACCCGATCGAGCACGTCGACCGCGAGATGCTCGTCGAACTGCGCCAGGGCCCGACCGGCCCGGTCGGGCCGGACGGCGCACCCGCGTGGCCATGGGAATGGCAGGGTGACGTCGACGATTTCACGGCTCTGCAGACATTGCGGCTCACGACGGCCGATGCCCGCAAGGCATGGCGTGTCGTGTCGGAGAATGCCGTCTACTACTGGACCGGACTCGAGTTCATCGCGTTCGACCGCGCCTTCGGCAAGCCTGGTGCGCGAGGGCGTACGAACCGGTTGACCGGCTCGGCGGTGGCGGGGCCGGTGGGTTCCGCCGCGACCGCGCGACTCACCGGGACCGCACCAGAACAGCATCTGGAGATCACCTTCCCGCGCGGCGAAACCGGTCCTGTCGGTGAGCCAGGTGCGGCCGGTCGCATCCAGGACGCGGCGGATGTCTCGATCGATGTCGAGCATCCGCTCGGGCAGGACTACGTCCTGTCCTGGAACGCCGATCTCGGCAAGTTCCAGCCGGTACCGAGCCCGCGCCTGAACGGACCGTGGGCGATCGGACAGGGGCAGATCAACGGTGGCACCAGTCTCACCGATGCGACGAAAACCATTGCCGCCATCACTATTCCGAGCCAGCCGATGTCGTGGCGACCGGTCGTCGAAGGCTGGATCAGTATCGGCACCGACAAGGGGCAGCCCACCACCCGCTGCGATATCGAGGTGCGAATCGGCTCTCCGGAAGGCGAACTGGTGGCACGTGGGCACGGCTCGTCGTCGCCGATCTTCGCCCTCGCCCTCATCGCGCCGGAAGCCGACTACCCGCTGACACCCGATTCGGCCATCGGCGTCGTTCCGGCGAACCAGACCGTCACCCTGTACGTCACCGTGCGCCGCAAGGTCGGTACCGGCCGCTACTCCGTCCGCGCCAGCGACGCACAGGTGATCGTCTACGCCCAGCCCGTGTAGCGCGCACGGATTCCCGCGGCTCGGCTCACGAGCCGCTCAACTCACAGCCGGTGCGTCGATTCCGGCTGCCTCCCGCCCGAAAGGACTGACCCATGGCCGAACTGCCTCCGCTGAAGTACGGAAAGGTCGTCGGACGCTTCCTCGCGAACGTCGCCGACGGACCGGACATCGGCGACCTGCCCGAATTCCTGCCGCTGCGCGGCACCCTCACCTTCACCGCCGACGCTCCCAAGATCCTCGTCGGTGGCGCCGAACCCGCACCCGCCACCTATGTGCAGCTGCCCGAGCACTACGAATGCCAGCTGGACGAGTTCGGCTACCTCACCTGGCGCGGGAAGCGCGGCGTGCGGCTGGTCGCACCCGGAGCGGCGACCAATCCGACGGACTGGACCTGGCGGGTGTCGTTCAACCTGAACTATGACGGCCGCCAGATTCCCATGGAGTCGTTCAGCTTCGCCGTCACCGAGTATGTGGCGGGTCCCGATCCGGAGAACCCGGATGCGGGCTCGTCGGGCCTGGTCGACCTGACCTTGGTCGCTCCGGTTCCCGCCAGCCCCGGCAATGCCGTCGTACGCGGTGAGCGGGGCGAGGGCATCCAGATCGACGGACAGGTAGCCACCTACGGTGAGCTGCCCGCGTCTCCGGCCGACGGCACGCAGTATGTCGTCACCACCGACGGGCTGCTGTACGTCTACCACGCGGCCGCGGGAGGCTGGACCCCCGACGGGCAGGGCATTGTCATTCGCGGCCCGGCGGGCACCACCGAATGGTCCGGCATCACCGGTAAGCCGGCGACCTTCCCGCCGACCATCGGTGCCACCGCGACCACCGCCGTCGCCGGTGACGATCCTCGGCTGAACGATCCCAGAACCCCGCTGCCGCACACGCATCCGGCCAACCAGATCTCCGACTCCACGGCGACCGGCCGCGCGCTGCTCACCGCGAGCGACGCCGCCGCCGCCCGCACGACGCTCGACACCATCGCCGGCAACGACTCCCGCCTCACCGATGCGCGGGTGCCCACCGCCGCCGGGCAGGCGTACGACATCGCCTTCAAGTCCCACACCGGGACTCGCGCCGCGGGTGCGGGCAATGTGATGCCGGAGGGTCTGCGCATCGAGCGGCCGATCAATATCACCTCGATCACCTATCACGGTGAGACCGCGGGCACCGGCAACCTGGTCGTCGAACTGCGGAAGAACGGTACGACCATTCCGGGCACCGCCGCCACCATCGCCGCCGCCGGCCATGCCGGCGACACCGTGGTCACCACCGGCGCGCCCTGGGCGCTTACCGTCGGCGACCGGCTGACGGTGTACATCACCACGGCCGACAGCCCGGCGGGCAAGGGTCTGCAGGTGAGCCTGAAGGGGGTGACGTCCTGATGCCGATGATCGTCGTCACCGGGGGCGAATCCTTCATGCCGTCGGGCATGAACAAGAACGGCACCCAGAAACTGACGGGCAGCTGGGCCGAAATCACCGGCTGGACAGCCGATACCGACAACTATCCGGGCTCCACCCTCTCGGGCAATGGTCTGCGCGCGCAGGGCAGCAAACCGAACGCCAGCGTGAACGCCACCCTCGCTTTCTCGGGTGCCAGCGGGACCGGTCCCACACAGCAGGCGCGCATTCTGGTGAACGGCACCGTGGTCGCCACCGGACAACAGCTGATCGGCGCGTCCGGAACGCTGACGGCCTCGGCCACCGTCGCTCTCAACGAAGGCGATGTGATCACCGTGCAGGCATTCGGCACGGCACAGCTCTCCGGGTGGGAGAGCACGATCTCGGCCGCCGGCTCGCACGTCCGCATCACCTAGAGCGGCACGGCCATGTCATGGACCGGAGATCCGATCTGGCTCGCGGACGTGCTCCGCGCTGCCGGACTGCGGGTCATCGAACACGACGGCTGGCGCGACCGCGGGCACGGCGACTTCCGTGACCTGCGCGGCGTGCTCTGCCATCACACGGCGGGCGGCGGCGCGAACGACTGGCGGATAGTGCAGTACGGCCGACCCGATCTGGAAGGCCCACTGGCACAGCTGGTTCTGGAACGTGACGGCACCTATCGGGTGATCGCGGCGGGCGTGTGCTGGCACGCCGGCCGCGGCTCCTGGCCCGGTTGGCCCACCGACAACGCCAACTATCACGTCGTCGGCATCGAGGCCGTATCACGCGGCGATGGAACTGACTGGACCCAGGCGCAACTCGACGCCTACAAACGCGGCTGCGCCGCCATCCTGGCCCGCATCGGCCGTACCGCCGCCGATTGCGTGGCCCATCGCGAATACAGCCGCGAAGGAAAAATCGACCCGGCCGGAATCGACATGACGGCGTTCCGCCGCGATGTCCAGGCCCTCATCGACGGAAAGGAGACACCGATGACCGCAGCGGAAGTCAGCCGGATCGAGGACTTCATCACCGCGTTCTGCGGCCCGATCAGCAGCGACGTCAAAGACATTCGCGAACAGCTGTGCGGCCTCGCCCAGCGCGACGCCGGACAGTACGGCGGCTGGCCGCAGTTGGACAACCTCACCGTGGTGGACGCGCTCGCCGACATCCGAGCGCGGCTGGACCGACTGGAACGGCGGGAATGACAGCCATGTCGAACCCGAGTCGCCAGCACATACCTGCCTGGACCCCTGGGAATGTCAGCGCCGGTAGTCCCGCCGACACCGGCCCCAACCGGGTGTTCAACTTCAACAACATGAGCGAGGCGCAGACCGCGCACCTCGTCAAGCGAGTCAATCGCGGTCGCAAGATCGTCAAATCCGCTGGAAGCGCGCACAAGGCGTAGACGTCTCGTGTCGCAATGAACCCACGAGGGCGGTGCTCCGGAGCGGAGCACCGCCCTTCTGCATCAGGAGTCCTCAAATGACCGAAATCATTCACGTCGGCGTGTGGCGCAGCACCGAATGGTCGACCATCCAGATCCCCAACGGCGCCGAACTCACCTGGGCCAAACGCGCCACCCTCGGCATCCCGGGCGGTTCCCCGGACCCGAACTACTTCCACACCTACTGGCGTGTGCCCGACTGGGTCTACGGCGAGCGAACTGCCCTGATCCGCGAGGGTTCCTACCCCAGCACCGATATCGAAGGCAACCCGATCCCCAGCCTCTCCGGTATCCCGGGCGCGGTTCCGTTCATCAACAACGACGTCTTCTTCTGGATCAGCACCGCCAATGTCGTCCCGGGTGACTATCCACCGAACTCCAGCCTCGCTCCCACATCCTGACACCCCGGCCTCGTATCCGGTCGAGACGACCTGATGCGACGCGGAGCGCGGGTGGGCGTGACTCGCCCACCCGCGCTTGTCTTTTCATCAGTCCCGAGCCCGAGTGGCCGGGACTTTTTCATGCCATTCTCCTGGAAGGTCTGCTTCGGATGTCCGAGAACAAAGCTGTCGATTTCGGCCGCGTCGTGGGCGGGGTCCACCTATGAGCGTGGCGGGGATCGATTGGAAGCGGCGGGCGGATTGGCTGGATTCGCTGACACCGCTGTCGGCCGTCGGCGATGGCGATGAAGCGGCACGGTCCGGTGGGCGTGTGCACACGTTCTCGGGGATGAACCCGGAGCATGCGGCACGCAAACTCGCTCGAATACTGGCCGCCGAGGACCTGCAAGCCACAAGACCTATTGCTTCCTCTGGACGGTCAATCCCGACGGCACAGCCGATCGCCGTGCCGTATAACCCGGATGCGCCGGGTGGTGAGCAAGGCCCGATCCCAATTCAAACGCCGCCGCCCGATGGGGAGACCCCGCCTGTCGCACCGACAACAGCGCCACCCGAGGATTCCGCAACGGCTCCGCTGGTGAACAACCCGCCCCAGCAGTCGGCCCCGGACCCGACTGTCTTCGAGCAGATGTATGACCCGGGCAGCACCGCCGGTACACCCGGAACACAGATGGCGCCGTTCATCCCTGAACCGGATGCGGCACCGCCGGTGCCGCTGAACCCGGACCCGTTCTTCCCCCCTGATCTGACCGGCCGGCAAGTCGGTGATTCGTGGACAGAAGACTGGTTCGACGGACAAACCCGCCGGCTCAGCATCCCGGAAGGGAATGGTCTCAATACCGTCGACATAGCCATAGTCGATGCCGAAGGCAAGGTAGTCACCACCGCACGAGTGGCGCGAGCGTCGGAGGGCCCCGGGTACCTTCGGTGGCAATCCGATTCCCGTGGAAACTCCACGTACTTCGAGACACCTGACCCCGCACAAGGCGGTTATGGCCAGCACTTCGGTGCTGGTGTGCCGACATCGGGAGCACCCACCGCGGAGTTCCGGGTCGGCCCTGACTGGGCCACGGTCGTAACGCCCTCCTACGACGCCGACGGCAACGCGGTCGGCTACGACGTCGGCACCCGCAACGAACAGGGACTTTACGACAACGAACACACCGATTCACTCGGCTACCGCACTCTGACCGCGACCGGGCGTGATGCTCAGGGGCGGTTGACATCTGAGTTCGTCGGTCAGTTGGGTCCGGACGGGCGGGGGTGGCTCCTCGATGAGCACGGTCGCCCCGCCGAACGTTTTCTCGATGGCAATGGCAAACCTGTTGTCATATCGACTGACCCGACCACGGGGCATCGCACCGTGTTGTTCGATGGCGGTCGCAATGTCTTCGACTCCGGTGACAATCTGATCGGCCAGTTCGTGGTGGGTTCGGATGGCCGGATCCTGTCTGGCTGGTCCAAGCAGGCCTGGTACTCCAGAGAACGCACCGAGTACCACAGAGGACCGTTCGGCCTTCTGCGTGAGGAAATTGTCGACCCCGTCAGCGGTATACGCGGGCAGATCCGGTACCTCGGTGATCACACCGAAGTTTCCTACAACGACGGCAGCGTCGTCGTGTTCGACCGCGACGGCCGAATCGTCGATACCCGTGGCTTCGGCGAGAAGGCCTTCGCGGCGGCCCGCAACTTCGGTCGAGGCGCGAAGAATAACGCATTGGCCATGCTTGAGGGCATTAGTGCGCTATCCGGTTTCAACGACCAGTTCAACACCGCTGCTGAATGGCTCGGATTCGAACCGAACCTCGCTACCCGAGCCGAAGCGGGCGAAGCTTTCGCGCTGGGTATCGGAAATATGCTGGTTGCCGACATCTCTGCGATCACCCAAACTGCCTGGGGCGCGTATAGATCCCTCACCGGCCAGCAGAGCTGGAATAGGACCTGGGACAACATCTGGCATTCCGCTCTGAACAGCTACAACGAAAAGTCCAAGTTCTTCATCGGTACCGACTGGTCAGCCTTCACTGATAATCCCGCCGAAACACTCGGTTCTGCCACTATTGGCATCGCTGCCTCCCTTCTACCAACGAAGGGGGCGGGTCGAATTGTCCACGGCGCAAATCGAGCCAAGCCACAATTCGAATCTGGAGCGGCAGCCGTAGAAGCAGCAGTTCCGCCCGCGAATAAGGTCGATGTTGCTACGGGAGCTCCTGGGCTTCATGTGGCAGCGAGGCTAGAGATCGCGGAACTGCCGGCTGGCCCAGGCAACCGTAATGGGCAGGTCGCTGACTTCAGCACTCAGGGAGGGCGTACTGCTTCAGGGGGAGGGCGTACGGCTTCAGGCAGAAATCACGAACACGGGGTTGACGCAGGGAGCTTTCAGAAGCGCGACAGTATGTTGCTGCAGAGATCATCTGAATTCGAGCACGACGGTCACACTTCCCGTAACAACTGGGGTACGTCGGCGCAGATAAAGCATGCTACAGGGTCTTCTTCTCGCGTACGCCAACGCGCACTCAATATAGTTGTGAATTCTTCGGACTTCAGCAACTTCGGATTCACCTTCAAGCCTGTCTACAGTCCTACTGTGTACACCGGGATGGCGAACAGAACTCTGGGGACGCAAATTGGTCGGACACGGTTCCACTCTAGGTTGGAATTGAGGAGGACTATCGTGCATGAAGAACTCCACCACCGCTGGTATGCGCGTGGTCGGGTGAATCATCACCCTAGAGACGGCAGCGGAACCTCAAAGTTGTTCTATGATACGGTTAACCGTTATCTGAGATTTAGGGGATGGATGTAATGGAGCAAGCTCTTGAGTTCACGGTTTCGTGCATCAACTGTGGCGAAGAGACTCGCGGGTGGCAAGGGCAGGAGTTGCCCGACGGTGCAGACAGCATTCGATGGTTCTCTGAATGGCAGTGCCCCACCTGCGGTGTTGTGAGCGATGACGGGGGCGACGGGGTAGGTTCGAACTCGCTTCGCTGTCTTCTTGTTGAGGGTTTGGGCGGCTTTGCTCTTGGTCCGTTGTCAGGTCGGACGGCAAGGCTAACAGTGTCCAGGGTTTTGCGCGAAGAATATGATCTTACTTTAGCCGAGGCGCTCGCCATGTCTCGGAGCTTGGAATCCGGAGGATGCACTCTGACGGCAATTGAGGTGGAATCAATTGTTAGGAAGATCAAGCGGCATGGATGCGATGCTGAAATCGTACAGGTCACATTTCCTAAGGTTAAATCTCAGTGATTTGCATAGAAGGTGATCCGAATACGGTTCTCCGGCACGGCCTTTCGTTGGACCGACCCGCCTGACGAGCTTGGAAATTTATACGGAGTCGGGCATGGATGAAATTCAGATAGTTGTACTTTCAGGTGATGGTAAAACGGTGCGGATACCGCCCAATGGTGAGTTTTTGCTAGGGGAAGGAATGCTGTGATCACAACTACAGGCCCTATTGCCCGATGGCTGTAGGGCAGGGCCGGTGATGATCGGTCATCGTTAGTGGAGGCTTGCGTTCAACTTGCGAGTAAGGTTCTGAGGGTGCTCGCTCTGTTTGATCTATCCGAGGATGAAATCGACGCAATCCTGACCTTCGAGGGTGAGGATCGCACAGTAGTTTCATTTTCCGACGAAATTCAGGTAAGGAGCCCTCTTCATCCTTGGTGTGTGGCGTGAATTTCGCGGTCCTGCAGGACGTGGATGGCCTTGGCGAGGCGGCCGGCCTTGTACGGGCAGCACCGCAGCTTCGCCAATACACGCCAGCTTTTGAGCTGCGCGATCGCGCGTTCGCCGTGGCCGCGCAGGCGCGCGTGAGCGCGGTTGGTGGCCTTCTGTGAGGCCGGTTTGTCCTTGCCCTTGTAGGGAGTCAGCAGTGCGGTAGCACCCTGATATCCCTTGTCGCCCAGGGTGATCCAGCCGTACCGTTCGTGTTCGGTGAGGATCTGCCAGATCCGGGCGGCCTTCAGGTCGTGCACGCTGCCCGACACCCAGACCGGATCTCCGTCGGGAGTGGAGATGACCTGCACGTTCATGCCGTGCCGGCGGTGTTTGCCGAAGTAGAAGGGCCGGTCGGCAGCGACCCGGTCGATCGGGATCAAGGTGCCGTCGAGGATCAGGTAGGCGTGGCCGTCGGATTCGGCCCGCCGCAACGCTTTCCGCAGGCTCGGGGCACGGTCGGCGAGCAGGCCCACGGTCTCCTCATCCGCGAGGGTTCCTACCCCGGCACGGATATCGAAGGTAACCCGATCCCCAGTCTCTCCGGTATCCCGGGCGCGGTTCCGTTCATCAGCGACGACGTCTTCTTCTGGATCAGCACGGCCAATGTCGTCCCGGGCGACTATCCACCGAACTCCAGCCTCGCCCCTACTTCCTGAACACTCCGGCCTCGCGTCCGGTCGTGACGATCCGATGCGGCGCATAGCGCGGGTGGGCGTGAGTTGCCCACCCGCGCTGTCCATTTCATCAGTCCCGAGCCCGAGTGGCCGGGACTTCTTCATGTCATTCCCCGGAAGGTCTCTGTCGGATGTTCGAGAACAAAGCCATCGAAGTCGGTCGCGACGTGGGCGGGGTCCACCCATGAGTGCGCCAGGGATCGATTGGAAACGACGCGCGGATTGGCTGGATTCGCTGACTCCGCTGGCGGCCGTCGAAAGCCGTGGCTCGGCGCAGCCCCGTGGGCGTGTGCACACCTACACGGGAATGAACCCGGAGCGTGCGGCACGCAAGCTCGCTCGAATACTGGCTGCCGAAGACCTTCGAGCCACCACGCCCGTAGCTTCCACTGCACGATCAATTCCCTCGGCACAGCAGATCGCGAAGCCATACGACCCGGATGCGCCGGGCGGCGAACAAGGCCCGATCCCTGTTCGAACGCCGCAGCCCGACGGGGAGACCCCGCCGACCGGGGTCGCACCGACACCAGCTCCGCCGAGGCGGCAGCCGTCGGAGACAGACGCACCGGCGAATTCAGCTCCCGCAGGCACCGGGCCGACTGTCTTCGAACAGCTCTATGACCCGGAAAGCACTGCGGGAACGCCGGGAACGCAGATGGCGCCGTTCATACCTGCACCGGATGCGACGCCGCCCCGACAGCCACAGATCTCGCAAACATCCGCGAGTCGCACCGACGATCTGCTAGCCCAACATGCGGCGAACCCCGAGGACCCCGGCACGGCTACGACGGCCGCACTGCCGGACCTGGTAGCGAATCCGAGGACGATCTTCCTGACGGGTACCGCCTATACCGAACAGGATCTAGCCGCCGACGCCGACCTGGTGCGCCAGGGACCGATGTTGGGGCCGTACATCGGTAACGGACTGAGCGCCTACGACCGGGCATGGATGCGGATCGATAAGGCGCGCTACACGCCTATCGAGCAGCTCTATGACTTGCAGTGGGCTATGCGCGGCACCTCCACCGTCGAGGAGATGATCAGGCAGCAGCAAGCGATGCTGCGCCTGCAGGCGGCGGGAATCTCATGGCTGGATCCGGCCGTCCGAGAGCATGTCGATGCCGTGAAAGACCTTCCGGTCTTGCTCGACCCAACTCAACCACCCAAGTACGCACCACCTGCGACCGAGCCTGTCGCCTCCGCACCAACCCCGTCCCGGCCGTTCAATATCAATCAATGGCAGGCTGATATCTCGAACAGCGTCTACGGCGCGGTCGACGACATGTTCGTCAACCCTGCTGTGGTGCTGTGGGAGTACGCGCGTGGGGAAGGTGGTCGTAGCGCTGCGGACGCCGCTCGGGCGGCCGCTGAACTCGGCTTCAATATCGTCACCACGATCCCTGGCCCCGACACTGCGATTGCCGCCGGCGGGGCTTGGTTCCTGCGTGGGATTCGACGGCTGGGTCCGGAAGCGCGTGCGCTGATCGAGGGCGCTGACAGCGCTGCCGACGCGGCCCGGGTGGGCAACCAGCTCCAGGCTGAACGCCTTGTCGATGAGGTCGACGCGTTCGTTGGACGCCAGCTACCCGGTCCCAGTGCGTCAAGCCCAGCACCGCCGCCCCGAACAAAACCACACAATCCCGCACGGCCGGTGTCTTCGAAACCACCAGCAGGCCCTGCGACAACCAGTGCTGGCCCGCGTCAGACTCAGTTCCCCGATTTGGGTCCCGTCAAATCCGTAACACCTGAGGATCCGCGAATACCGGCTCTGGGAGCGGTAATTCCACAGTTGCAACGGACTCCAGACCGATGGGCTCCGAACTTCGCCCGCAGCGGGTTCGAAACGATCAGGCAACTACCTCGGCAGCTCCGTCATAGAGTCGACAACTTTGCAGCATCGACGGCATCGTTCATGCAAGAGGTTTTGGCGGCTTTCACACTGTCGCCCTTACCTGCCGGAATACCCAATAACCTTGCCCCGTCAGGTCTGATAGGGGCCACACGATTCAACATGGCCGCCTCATCTGGCAGTCGAATTGCTGGTCGAGGGTCTAGGCCCACGTCCTCACATGGTGCGCAGATGAGGAGGGCTGGGGCTACTGCAGGACCGGTGGAGTTTAATGTTCCGAGGTCCCTTAAGGGAAGCCTGACGAGGGAGCAAAGAGAACAGGCGCAGGAGTATGTTGATGCCGCCAATGAGGCGCTCAAAGCCGGCAAGCTGTCACCGACGGGGAGGGTACGTCCGTCGGATGATCCACAGTTGAAGATCGATAAGGAGAAGGCTGCTGATGCTGAGCGTCGTCGAGCGGAACTGGCGGGAGAACCTTATGGAGACAAGGCTGCAGCACATCTGCCGGATACCACTTGGGCGGGAAGCGCGCAACCACCGGGTGGCTGGGGGCGACACGATGTGACTATCAACGCAAGTCTGGGATCGCAGTCTGATAAGTATCCAGTCGGATACAAACCGACGGTATTCCGGCTTCATCCAGACTGGGGCTATACAATAAACTAGAGGTTCGGGATCGATATGGATAGGATTATTGATGAAGGAGCGCTTGACGTGGCCCGTGCTACTCGGTATGGCAATCAGTACTAAGGGAGAAATGGAACAACAAGGGAATTATCTTGGTGGTGTGACCTTGCCTCGTGAGAAGGCTGCTGAACTAGCAGTTGTAGATTTTGAGCGTAGCATCGGTGAAGTATTGCCGTCGTCGTATCGTTCCTTCTTGCTGCATGCAAACGGTTGGGAAGAATTCTTCTATACAATGGATCTGTTTGGCCTTCCGGAACTTCTAGGAAGAGGGAAGTGGCGTCATGCTTCATTTCTATTGCAAACATATTCCGACGAGGGCGATTTGTGTGATTCGGGTCTGGAAATTGACGGGCTGATTCCAGTTGCTGCGAATCAGGGGCGCGATCTCGTTGTCACGGTCCGCGAAGGGTGGCCCGGTGCAGGCGCGACTGTTTGGTTTGACGGAGGAGTAATCGGGAGATTTTCTGATTTTCAAGAGTTTTTCGAACATGTAGTCGATATGGAGCGGGCGTATCTTGCAAGAGGTTCCTCTAAACCATGATTCCCGTGGGCATTGCTCTTGCGGTAATCTCGCTGAGTCGACGTGCTGACCTTCAGTTTGTCGCCCGGGTTTTGACAGCCACCCTTCCAGTCTGCCCGGCAGCGGTTCCGAGAACTGCGGTGCTATGCGCTGAAGCGAACAAGGTGGTGGTCGAAGATGCGTCGGCGGCATAGTTGAAGAAGGGCGCTTTAAGATCCCTTCTTGCAGTCAGGCTCCATTTGCCCTGCCCTGCGGCAGTTCCGGGGACGGTGGTGTAGCGCGCCGCGCGTAGGTCGTCTCCGGCGTCGCGGTGATTACGTCCAGCTTTTCGACCAGCGACGGTGGTACCTGACTTCGGTCAGATTAGTGCGCAAGTCCGTCGGGTCCGTGGATTCTGCTGAGGATTTCGTGGAGGTCGGTTGGTAGCGGGTCGGCGGCGGTGAGGGTTTGGTTGCCGGCGCGGATCTCGATGGTGCGGTAGCGGCGTGTGGTTTGCACGAATTTCTTGATGCTCCAACCGGTTCGGGTCTCGATCCAGTGGGAGATCGCCAGGGCCGCGAACACGATCGTCAGGTGGGCTTCGATGGACTCGCGTTTGTGGTGATAGATCGGGCGGGCCTGCAAATCGTGCTTTGACATGTGGAAACTCTTCTCCACTCGCCAAAGGTGGTGATAGGAGTCGATCACGAAGTCCGCGCTGACCTCGGTCAAGTTGGTGGTGTAACCCTTGAGCCCGGCCAGGGCACGGGTCTTGGCTTCGAGGGTGCAGTCGATCGATTTGGTGGCGCCGGTGAGCTTGATGAACCGGTTGCGTTTGACCGCGACTTTGCCGTCGACGGCCTTCTGGGCCTTGGCGATCTGTTCGTCGATGCCGCGCGGGGTGCGCCGGGCGCGGTCGGCGCGGTACTGGTAGTAGATGACCCGGTCCGGGATCCCGCGCGCCTTCTCGGCATCGGTGGCGGGCCACGGCTGGGTGAACACATGCCGATCAGGAATCGCCATGTCCGGGTGCAGGTTTCGCCACTCGGTCACGACCTGCGGTTCGCGAGGGATGCGGCTGCCGAGGATGAACGACAACCCGGCCGCTTGCAGGGCCTTCTGGTTGGATTCGGAGATCATGCCGACGTCCGCGACGACGGTGACCTCGCTCAACCCGTAGGCGGTCTTGAACGCGTTGATCACCGGCAGCATCGTGGTGGTCTCGGCGCGGTTGCCCTCGAACGCCGACACCGTGAGCGGAACCCGGTCGCGTCGGTGAGCAAACCGATCGTGACCTGCGGTTCCAGGCGGCGTTCCTTGGAGAAACCGGATTCGCGGAAACCGTCGCCGACATCGGTCTCGAAATACAGGGTCGACACGTCATACAACACCAGCGACGCCGGACCGAGACCGGCGTGTTTCGCGCACGCCACCGAAAGCTTTCGTCGGAACGATTCTTTCGCGTACCTGGGCAGTCTTCGGGCCACCGTCGAATAGGACACGGTCGGGGTCCCGGTCTCGGCCAGTACCCGGGCGGCATCGGCTTTGCTGGTCGGCTCGATGACCCTGGCCAGCACCAGATCCCGGAACACCGCATCGCCGGTGACCGCCGCGAACCCCAGCACCTCGAACACGTGACACAACCCATCCCACAGATGACCCGCCCGGGAACTCACGATTTCCACAGTGCCACTGGGCAATTCAGCGGCTCGGTCACCGATATTGAGGTCGAGCACGCCCTGGCCGCCGGCCAGCCGCCGCGCGGCGGCGGCCCACAGCGCTTCGAGCTCGGTGTCGTCGTGGGCGGACCCGACATGCTCGATCTCCCGCGCACCGCGCCGCGACGACCACACGATCTGCACTGCGGTCGCCCCCGAAGCGGTCCTCACCGTCCGCACGTAGGCCACCCGCCCAGCCTACGAACAGGCCACCCCGAAGAACGCAGATGGCGCCGTTCATACCTACGCCGACTAGGCGCGTCGTTGTCACCGCAAGCACCGGACGATCTGAACCAGAAAATTGCCACGCCGGATCGCAGCCCCGAGTTAAACCTGGCTAAGGCTGCTGGTGAGCACGATCCTGTCAACGAAAACAGAAAATACGAAAATGCGGCTGAGCTAACGATGGAAGCTGAAACATCAGCTTCGGTCAGCCGTGGCGATGGCGGATACAGTGAATCTGGCGGTTCGGATGGCTACGCTAATTCTGGAGGTTTTGATGGTTTTGGCGGATCGAGTGGGTTTTCCAGAGATAGCGGTCAAGGCCGAGAGGTCGGGAATGTAGAAGCTGAGGAAGAGGTACCGAAGGATCCGCTGGACGGCGCGGTCAGCCACGGAAAGAACTCTCTTGCTCACATGCGCAAGCACGCTCAGCATATTCGGACGGCGGCGCGCGCGGACGGAGTCGAGATACCGAGCGGAGCGGGTAAACCTGAGACTCAGGAGGCTATTAAGAAGTACATCCAATATGTGGTAGACAACCCACACAGGGTTGGTGTTGGAAGGTACATGTCCGTCGAGGATGCGATATGGTCTCAGCGCGGTGATCTGATCATCGTTCGCAAATCGGACGGAGAATGGATCACTGCGCTTAGCGAGAAGAGCGGTGGAGCTGCAGGAGGTGCGCCATGGAAGAATCCAAATCCGGCGAGTTGACATCGATAAGTTGGCGTATGTTGGGCACCGCTGTGGTTGGCCTTAGCCGACTAGCGGTGGTATCGACGGAAGGACTTATTCCATTGATGAGTACAATAATACTGGAAACGGAAAAGGGATTCGTTACCTTCTCGTACTCGCAAGAAGGTTTCGATGTTCGAGGTCCGGAACGGTATGAGGAAATTCGATGGAATGTGGAACCTGGGCTGATTATGGGGCGCCATGGTGTAGCTGAAGAATGGCTAAGTTTGACGCCTTTGGAAGACCATGTTGAAGTTCCTGAACTGCCTTTCTTGGTTGACGCAGTAACTGGCTGGTTCGGGATTGGGGGGTTTCGAGACACTTTCGCCATTATTCTCAGAAGTGGATCTCAAGCTCTTGTTGCAATGACAACTGATGAGTTCGATATTTATGTTTCAAACTCCCAAGCGGCGCGTGCTAGGGCTGAGCTAGTGGCTAAGAATATGGGATTGACATTCGTCGAAGAGGAACATCGATTGTGACCGCGTGCGGGGCTTGGCCTTTCATTATAGTGAACGGCTGGTCGGCCGCGTGCAGGCAATGCTCACGCGTCGGGATGGTGAGTGGCTGATCAAGGGGGTTGTGCCGCGAAATGGTCGAAGGCTATGAAATCTCGGAGTCTGAAGCTACTGACCGTGTCAACGAGAGGTTTATCAGTCTAGAGTCCATTGGCGAGAACTTCATCTATCATGAACCTGAATCCTATTGGGTAAGAGATATATTATTCGGTCACGATGTCTGGTGGAAGGACAACGAGTCTTTTTCGATGGTGAAGGCCGTGCCCGCGATCAGTCACGACGCGGTCCACGCCGCCGGAGAACCGACAAACTCCACGCCGACAAGGCCATACGACGCAGCCGAATCACGTCGATGGCTGCGCGCCCGCGGGATCGCGGTCCGGATCGTCCGCAATCGTATCGAAACCTCCGACAGGCTCGGTCGCCACCGTTGGGTGATCGAACCGACCTTCTCCTGGTTGACCGGCTACCTCGGCTACCACCGACTCAACATCCGCTACGACCGCAAAGCCTCGCACTTCATCGCCTTCCTCACCCTCGCTGCGGCATTCGATAACGAATCAGGACAGGTATTCAATAGAGTGCTTACCCGCGATATCAAGAAGGCTGCGAGAGGGTTACCGTGGTGAATGGCTCTGGTTTTGATTCGCAAGATGCATCCGAGATTGTCTTCTCTGTAGGTGAGTTGATTCTTTTGGGTGTGACCGAGAAAGATGAAGAATGGTGCGGGTTGGCGGTTGCGGTGACGATGCATCGCCAGAAATCAATGTTTGGCTACGCCTACTTTGAAGATGGAAGCTGGAGTGCGGATCTGGAGTTGAGTATCGAGATTCTTGATCGGGTAGCCGAATTGAAATCGGTGATGTCATCGCAGGATGGCAAGGACTGGAAGGTGTGCCTTTTTCAGATTGAACGGTCGGAAATGAAAATGAATGTGGAGTTCGAATACAAAGACGCTGATCGATGGAGGATAACTCCTCGTAATTTTAACCGAATGATAGAGCGGCTTCGTCCTCAATGACTTCATGTTCCGAAGTCCCTTAAGGGAAACCTGACGAGGGAGCAAAGAGAACAGGCGCAGGAGTATGTTGATGCAGCGAATGAGGCCCTCAAAGCCGGTAAGCCAGTTCCGAGGGTCGATATCTCCGATCCGCGTCTGATGCGGCCATTGACAGAGCGCAACATCTCTGGCGAAAAGTACTTCGTGGACAAGAATGGAGTTCCGCACAAGGTTGGTACGAGGGGTGATAATCCGGATGCCGAAATTGCTTTCCGCCATCTGAATGGCCAGTTGAGACGAGATGATGAGCTCTATAACGGCACAGGTTCGGGTAGTCGATATTACTTCCAGGCGGACCTAGATATTATAGTTCCTGCAGGCACAATCTCTCAGTTGGGAATTCCTAAAGCGGTTATTGCAGATACAGTAACAGGAACCACCGCCGACATGATAAGGGTGACGTGGAATGATGGAAAAATAGTAGACGTGCGGTCGGTAGATGCTACTGGATCTCCGGTATTTGGGCCGCTGGGTGATATTTTGAGAACGATCAACAACAAGATGTCCTTCACTGACAAATTTCAGACGCAGGAAGTGGTGTTTGTTGCCGCATCCGAGGCGCAAGCGAGAATGGTATTCGAGCAGTTCGAAGGTAATCCGAATATTCGTGTCATACATCCAGCCTCGGGATTTGATAGGATTGGTAACAGGTAACGTTTGGTTCTGAACGTGATGGTGGTATCCGCTATGAGTGCAATAATTCGGGCGCACAGTGGGTGCGGGAGCGAACTGATAAGGAATCTGAAGTAGTGAGTAGGTTTGCCGAAGTTATCATCTTGGCGCGTGGAGCCGAGGATGTAATGGATGGCCTTACCCAGCCCGATGATTCGAGGCCATGGCATCAATCTTTCATTGCAATCGACGATGCTACCTTCTCTGGTGCGGGATTCGAATACGGGTCAAGCGAGTGCTATATGTGGATCGTTCAGTTCTACAGAAACAACTGGCATGAGCTGTTGGCGCATCTCGAAGCGCTGCCATGGCCTCGGCCCGAGACTGTTCAGATCCTCGTGCACGACGAGAATGACGACTGCTTCGGACTATGGATGATGTACGATGGAAAATTGGCCGAGGTGCCGCTCCCGAGAACCCGTCGTGACGCGTACTACAGTTCCGTTACTGGTGTATTGATCCGAGAGGATCGAGACGTGCGGCAAGAATAATATCGATCTTGAGTGCCCAAGTGAAACGGTTTTGCTTTGAGGTGATACCAGCGACTTTCATTTCTGCCGCCGATTCTCGAGATGTGTGATTACCAGTGCGGCTTTGGCTATGTCGCCGATGCGTCCGGGGCTGACGGTGATGTGCTGCAGGATGCGGTGATGTGCTGCAGGATGCGCCAGCGCTGGGTGAGCAGGGCGAATCCGCGTTCGCCGAGGGCGCGGACCCCGCGCAGCAGGCTGTTGTAGGCGCGGTTATCGATTGCGAGAGTGGAGTTCGGTGGGCATTTGATCGGGGGGGTGGATGCCGATGCCGGCGCCTTCGTAGCCGGCGTCGGCCGGGCCAGTGGCGGCCGCCCGAACTTCGGGTCGTAGACGATCATGTCGGCGAAGTCGTAGCCGAGCCGAGTGGCCAGTGTGCGGATCTGGCTCTCGTCGTGGAACCGGGCAATTCCGGATACATCGGTTCGCAGGTGCCCGATTGCCGCTGGCCTGTACTGTATCTCGGCTCCTCGCTGTGCGCTGTGGTCCGCATGGCGGCTCTCCAAGTAGACGCCGGGCTGACCGTCGGTCGGGTCATCGTCGTAGGCGTTGATCTCGAGCACACCACCGGGGAACTCTCCGAGCCGGATCCGCCTCGTCATATTGCTCCCCTCGTCCATTGGTGACCGCCGACCGAGGACGAGCGCCTGCGTCGGCTTGGTGTCATGTGGACCCACGGTAAGACCGCCTGGCGGACACTTGAACTGCGCCGAGGACGCCTGCACGGACATTCCAGAACCACTGAAACGTCCCGCGTGTGTCCACTATGGTTTCGGTATGAGTCAGCGTCTCGAATCGGCGATGCTGCGAGCACAATTGGACTCCGCGGGGCTCGCAGCCGCTGTGGGTGTCGATGTGAAGACGGTCAACCGGTGGTTGGGCGGACGGGTGCCGCATCGACGGACTTGCCTCGAAGTGCGAGGGTGTTGAACGAATCCGAGTACACGTTGTGGCCTCAGAGTCGGACGGACCTCGGGGTTGGGGCGCCAGCCACGGCTGAGGTGCTCGGCGCGTATGCGCATCGGGCCGACATTCCCAATGATCTCTGGACGTCACTGTGCCCCTGTAGTCGAGCGGGATGCCTTGGAGCAGATGAACGGAACTCTGGCTGGGCGTATTCGTAACGCTTTGAGCATGCTGGGCGCGTTGGCTGACACCTCGGGGTGTGAGATCGGCTTGCACTCCGTGCATTTGTACAACTCAGTGTTCCGGTTCGATAACCAGATGATCGTCACGCCGTATCTCGTCCGTGCTCGCGGCTACCAGCACACAGCGCTGCACTTGAGGAAACTGTCGCCGCACGGCATGTTCTCGTCCTTCGCCGATCAGGTCGAGCAGATCTGGGGCAGCGTGGCCCCCTACAGTGAAGGGGTCGTTCATGGGCAAACGGCGTGACTACTACCGGGATCCGAACGCGCCGAAGCCTAACAGCTTGGTTCCGGGTGGTTCCGCATTGGTCGTTGATGATCGAGGTGCGATTCTGATGCAGCGCCGCAGCGACTCCGGAAACTGGTCGCCTCCGGGTGGGGTGATGGATATCGGAGAAACGCTCGAGCAGTGCGTGATTCGGGAGACGAAAGAAGAAACCGGACTCGATATCGAGATCACCGGCCTACTGGGGATCTATACGGATCCTGAGCATGTCATCGAGTATGCCGACGGTGAGATTCGCCAAGAGTTCAATATCACGTACTACGGTCGCGTGTCCGGAGGTCGGATAGCGGTCAGCAATGAATCCACAGAGGTTCGATTCGTTCGGCCGGACGAACTGGAGAGACTGCCGGTACATGAAACTGTCAGACTGCGGCTGCAACATCACTCTGAAAAGAGAGCCGACCCATACCTCGGGTGTTGCATAGCGCGGTCAACAGATTGGGGAGGGACCATGAACGGTTTTGGACTGCGACCGGTCTCTGGGACCCGGTAACGGATGTCTGACGTTCGTCTCCCGGGAACGCCACCTGGTTTCCGTTGGTATTGCGCCTGGCGGGAGCCTTGCGGAATCGGGATGCTGATCTTCAGCGTCGTGGCGCTGGTGTTGGCGGTCGTGCTTCCGGCGGTGGTGTTGAGGTCCGTCGAATCGAGTGCTGGCGGGCGGATCTGGTTGGCGGTGCTGGTTTTCGTGTCCTTCAGTCTGGTCGGCGGGGCCAGCTGGCGCTTGGCCAACCCACGGCACCCGTCCGTACATGCTGAATCCTCCGGTGAGAAGGGCGCTGTCACCCTCCGGCCGCCGCGAGGGCAGGTGGTGTTGGTGGGAAGCTTTTTGATGGCGGCTGTCGCCATGGTCTGGTGGGGTGTTTCCACTGAGGAGGCCGAGATCGCCGTCTCCGGCAGCATGGGGATTGTGCTCCTGCTCCCGGCTCTGGCGTTCCTGTGCTGGTACCAGAGGCGTTCGAGACTGGTGCTGTCTCCCAACGGTTTCCGGGTCATGACCCCTCACTGCGATTGGGAGTTTCGCTGGGAGGCGGTTACGGCGATCGGAGTCGGGGACGATGGCAAGAACGCGCCTGCTGTCACCATCCACTGTCCGTCCACCGCAATGGTGTCGCGTCGCTCGCTGTTTCCCGCCCCAGCGCGATGGCGGCCCCCTCCGCAATCGACGGATGGGCCATGGAAGATCGTTCCCGCTATGTGGGGAGCGGCACCGAACTCTCTGATATCGACGTTGATTCACCTGCGTAGCCATTGCGCTCGAAACCCATTGCACCGAGAAGAACTCGTTGCGATGCTCACTGTGCCACCGCTACATGCTCGGATACGGACGAGCCGAGCGGACCGCACGAACGGGACTGTGCCGTCTGAGTTCCGCTTCATGCGCGACAGCTGACTATGGCGCATGCTGAACGCGCCTGCGTGTGGGTGCTGCTGTTATGTAGCGCAAGCCGATGAGCAGTAGTGCCATGCCGAGAGCGCCGAAGAAGAGTCGTAGGTAGAAGAGGCTGAGGAAGCCTGCGTCGAGTAGGGCGTGGTTGGGGTGCTGGGGGTCGTAGCGGACAGTGACGGCGTCGCCGTGTGTGTGGGGGGCCCCGAGACGTCACGGAGACTCCGCCTTCGATGCGGATGCGCTTGCCGCTTGTCGTGGTGAATTCGACCAGTAGGGACTTGCCGCTTCGGCTCGCGTTGCCTGCGAAGCCGACCACGGTTCCCTGTGCGGTGGACGATTCGGCGAGGAACAGTGCGCGGTTTCCGGCGGAAGCGGCGGCGAGTGCTATGAGGATCGTGCCGGCGAGTGTGCATAACAGTGTGAGGACTCTGTGGCCGGTTGTGGATTGCTGCACGGCGGCACTTTCTGGGCGTGATGCGGGTGCCGTGTCGGTGCGGCGGGGTGGTGGGCTTGACGCTACTGTCCCGGGTGACCGTGTGGAAGTCGCCTGGAGGGAGAGGTTTGTGTCGGTTTCTCGTCGGCGGTTTCTTGCTGCGTCTGCTGTTGGTACCGCTGTTGGGGCGCTGGGGGTTTCGGTGGCTCGGGCCGGGGAGCCCGGGGTGGTCGGGGTGGGGGATGCTGAGTATGGGCGGTTGGTCGGGCGGGGGTATAACCGGCGGTTCAGCGCTCGGCCGGAGAAGATTTTCGTGCCTACCAGCGCTGAGGAGGTGCGGGTTGCGGTAGAACGGGCCGTCAGCGAGGGGTTGCGGGTGGCCGTGCGGTCGGGTGGGCATGGGTTCGAGGACTTTGTGGATAACCCTGGGACGCAGGGGATTATCGACATGGGGCGGGTGCGGGATGTTTATTGGGATGAAGAGCATCTGGCGTTTTCGGTGGGTGCCGGTGCTGATTTGGGGGAGGTCTACGGGCGGTTGCTCGGGGGCTGGGGTGTGACGGTGCCCGCGGGGATCTGTCAGGGGGTCGGGGCCGGTGGGCATATTGCCGGGGGTGGGTATGGGCCGTTGTCTCGGCGGTTGGGGCTGGTGTCGGATCATCTGTACGGGGTTGAGGTTGTCACCGTGGATTCGGGTGGGCGGGCCTCCGTTACCGTGGCGACTCGGGACGGGGCACACAGCGACCTGTGGTGGGCTCATACCGGTGGGGGCGGCGGGAATTTCGGGGTGGTGACGCGATACTTGTTGCGGTCGGCGGATGCCGATGGGGGAGATGCCAGGCGGGCGTTGCCGATGACTCCGGGGTGCATGGTTACCACGCGGCTGGTGTTGCCGGTGGCGACGGAGGAATCGTTCGTTCGCTTCGTGGGGAACTATCTCGCCTTCTTCGCCGAACACAGCCAGCCGGGGGATCGGTTCGCGGGGCTGTACGCTCCGCTGCATCTGAAGCCGGGGCTGGTGGGGTCGGATGTGCTGGTATTGCTCGATGGGGATCGGGCCGACGCCGGGACGATGTTCGACGAGTTCGTGGCGGCGTTGTCGGCGGGGGTGCTGCCGGGGCCGGTGGTGTTGCCGGTGACGCGGGCCTCGTACGCGGACACGCTGGCGAACACCTATTACGCCAAGGGGATGCCCGGATTTCGGGTGAAGGCGCGGTCGGGGTATCTGCGGCGGGCCTACTCGGAGGAGCAGTTGCGGGTGCTGTACCGGTATCTCAGTGATGTGCGGTATCTCGGGGAATCGCAGGTGGAATTCCTGCCGGTCGGTGGGGCCATCAATGCGGTGGCGGCGGATGCGACGGCTACCCCGGCGCGGGACTCGTTCATGAAAATGCTGATTCACGCCGCGTGGCGCTCGCCAGGGGATGATGAGCGGTTCGTCGCGTGGGCGCGGGAGATGTATCGGGATCTGTACGCGGATACCGGTGGGGTGCCGGTGCGGGATGCGGCCAACGGGGGTGCGTACATCAACTATCCGGATACGGATCTGGCGGATCCGCACTGGAACACGTCGGGGGTGCCCTGGTACACGCTCTACTACGGCGACAACTACGAGCGGCTGCGGCGGATCAAGGCCGAGTGGGATCCGAATACGATGTTCCGGCACGGTCTTTCGCTGGACCGGCCCGCCTGACGAAGCGGAACGGCGCGAATCAGGTCAGCGCCAGCACCCGGCACGGGCCGCCGGTGCCGCCCGCGTGTTTGGGTGCGCCGATGACGACGGTCGCGCCGGACACCGGCACCCGGGCCAGGTTCGCGAGCATTTCGACGCCGTAGCGTCCCGCACCGAGAAGGGCTGTGTGCGCGCCGAATTCGCGGCTCGCGCCGGGATCCAAGCTCAAGGTGTCGACGCCAGCGCCGACTATGGAACGCTCGGTCACCAGGAATTCCGCTGCGGCGGTGTCGAATCCGGGCGCGTGCGGGCGGCCTTCGGCATCCAGGTTCAGGAACGCGCCCGGGGAGGTGAGCCGCTGCTCCCAGCCGGAGTGCATCGCGACGAAGGCGCGGTCGGGAATGCGGCCGCGACGCGACTCCCATTCCTCGATATCGGAAATGGTGAGCACCGCATCGGGATCGGTCGACGCCTTCGACTCGATATCGACGACCACCAGGGGAGCTACCAGATCATCGGCCTGGATTCGGTCGACGGACACCGCGTCCCGCATCCGGTGCAGGGGAGCGTCGATATGGGTGCCCGTATGTTCCCAGTAGGCCAGCGCGTTCTGACCGAATCCGCCGTGGTCGTGCCATGCCACCGGCACCGAGATGAACGGAGGATTTCCGGGCCAGACGGGGAGTTCCGGCGTCAGCACATGCGTCAGGTCGACCACCTGCCCCGAGGAATTCGGCTCCGCTCGAGCGGAGCCGATCGAGGAAACCGCGGCCAGCGCTCCCGCACTCGCGGCACCGAGCCAGGCGCGCCTGCTGAGCCGAGGGCTGTCGGCCGCGGTATGGGCGGCGCGGACAATCCGCGGTGAGCACATACGTCCTTCTCTCCGGCGGGTGGAACATTCGCTACGCACCATTGCACTTCCGCCGGACCGTTATTCGCCAGATCGAGCAAATGAGATCTTCGTCATACCGGCGCGGTGCGAGTTGGCGTGAATGTCCATTTGCGGTGCAGGGCAGAGCGTTTCGGCGGATGTACTCGACCGATCGGTCTTCCCGGCATTGAACTGGAACAGGTTTGAACTTGTCGGACCCTTCGGATAGAAGTTGGACGTTCAATTCAAACCGAGGCATTTCGCGCTCGGAGTCGGGGAGAAACGGGGTTAGGACATGGTCCGTCGGGCTTTCAAGAATGCCGGTCGCAAGGCTGTTATCGGGGCGGTCGCGGTGAGCGCGATTTTCGCCGGAGCCGGGGTGGCGTCGGCTGAGACGGCTGTGCCGGAGCCGGCTGCGGTGCAGCAGATTTCGGGTGGAATTCCGCTCGAGATCGCCACCGATCCGAATGCGCAGAACTCCGATCCGCTGGCCAATGGCGCGGCCGCCGGTGCGGCCGCCGGTGCCGTGGGTTCGGCCGCGACGAATGCCGCCGCCTGCCTGCTGGTGCCCGGTGCGGGCAGCGTCGCCGCGCCCGCCTGTGCGCTCGCCGGCGCGGTGCACGGTGCGATGACCGGCACCATTATCGGTCTGCTGGTGGGCGCGGTGTCGCCGCAGTCGGTGCCGCAGGTGCTGCCCTGATCGAATGAAATCCGGCGTGCCTGACGAGGTGCGGTCGGAACAGAGCGTGGAATCCGCTCCCGCCTGACGAGGCGGCGGCGGATCGAAACAGAGCCCGGAATCGGCGAACGATTCCGGGCTCTTTCGCGTTCGGGCCTTCTCGTGTTCCAGGTGGTCGAATGTCAGGAACGGCGCGCGAAACGGCCCGCCTCGGCCTGATCCCGGGGCTTGACGATGATCTGGTCCAGATTCACATGCGGCGGGCGTGACGCCACGAACCCGACGATTTCCGCGATGTCCTGGGCGACAAGGGGATCGATGCCGCGATAGACCCCCGCCGCCCGTTCCTCATCACCATCGAAGCGCACCAGGGAGAACTCGGTTTCCACCGCGCCCGGCGCGATTTCGGTGAGCCGGACCGGCTGACCGAGCAGTTCGCCGCGCAAAGTGCGGTGCAATACCGCCTGCGCGTGCTTGGCCGAGGTGTAGCCGGAACCATTGTCGTAAGCCTGGAACGCCGCCACCGAGGTAATGGTGACGATCAGGCCGTCACCCGAGGCGATGAGTTTCGGCAGCAGCGCCTTCGTCATGCGCAGCGTGCCGAGCACATTCGTTTCCCACATCCAGCGCCAGTCGTCGAGATCCGCGTCCGCGACGGTCGCCAAACCCTTCGCGCCACCGGCATTGTTGACCAGCACATCCACGGATTCGACCGCCTCGGTGAAGGCGCGTACCGATTCCTCGTCGGTGACGTCCAGGGGCAGGGCGGTGCCGCCGATCTCCGCGACCAGTTTCTCCAGTCGGTCTACTCGGCGGGCGCCCACGTACACGTGGTACCCCTGCTTGGCGAGTTCGCGGGCGGTGGCCTCGCCGATGCCCGAGCTGGCTCCGGTGACGACTGCGGTGCGAGTGCTGCTCATGGTGCGAGCTTATGCCGCTCGCACGCGGAACATTCCGGTCGGTAGCTCCACGCGGAAAGGTTTAGCCTGACGGGTATGGCGATTCGTGAAGTGGTGAGCGCGGACGGGACGACCATCGTGTACCGGGCGGAGGGGCCGGACGACGCGCGGCCGCTGGTGCTGCTGCACGGATGGGCCGGAAACCTGCGGTGCTGGGGGCGCGCCGGCGAACTGCTCGCGCAGCGGTACCGGGTGATCGCCGTGGACCTCCGCGGCCACGGCTACTCCGGCGCGCCGGAGAGCGGCTACGACAATCCGAAGAACTGGGCCGCCGACGTGGCCGCGGTGCTCGCGGGCGAGGGCATCGAGCGGGACGCGGTGCTGCTCGGCTGGTCCTACGGCGGCATCGTGCAGACCGATTACGTCGCCACCTACGGCACCGCCGCCGTCTCGGGCCTGATCTACAGCGGTTCCCTGGCCGGAATCGGTCGCGGCGTCCCGGGAGCCGAACCCGGCCCGGCCATGCAGAAGGCCATCCCGGACGTGTTCGAGGACAGTGCCGGGCGCGCCATGCGCGGCTTCGCCGCCTTCGGCAATGCCAACACCGGACCCGGCCGGGACAAGGGCGAGGACGCGCAGCGCCTGTTCGGCGGCAGCCTCGCGACCCTGCCGCGGGTCCGCAAGGCCCTGTTCTACCGCACCACCGACAACACCGATGCCCTGCGTACCCTCGACATCCCGGTCTTCGTCATGCACGGCACCGCCGATCCAGTGGTTCCGGTGGAGAGCGGCCGCTATATCGCGGAGACCGTCCCGAACGTGCGCACCTCCTACTGGGACGACGCGCAGCACGGGTTGTTCGTGGAGGATCCGGAGCGGTTTGCCGCCGAGGTCACCGAGTTCGTCGAAGGTCTCGCGTAGGCGATTTCGGTCAACCACCCTTCTCGAATTAGCTTGTGACCCCGGTCACTTGGTGGGGTAACTCATGTACGACCCCGCCTCCCGCGCGTGCACACTGGGTGAGTGGTGAGTCAACGTAGCGACCTACGGCCGAATCGGGTTGCCGTCCTGTCGGTGCATACCTCGCCACTCGCCCAACCCGGCACCGGTGATGCCGGGGGCATGAACGTCTACGTGCTGCAAACCGCCATCGAGCTGGCCAAACGCGGTACCGAGGTGGAGATCTTCACCCGCGCCACCTCCTCCAACGACGAACCGGTGGTCGAGGCCGCACCGGGGGTGCTGGTGCGCCATGTGGTCGCAGGACCGTTCGAGGGGCTCGACAAGCACGACCTGCCCACACAGCTGTGCCCGTTCGCGGCCGAGGTGCTGCGGACCGAGGCGCGGCACCAGCCCGGGCACTACGACCTGATCCACTCGCACTACTGGCTGTCGGGCCAGGTCGGCTGGCTGACGCGGGACCGCTGGCGGGTGCCCCTGGTGCACACCGCGCACACCCTCGCCGCCGTGAAGAACCTGCACCTGGCCGAGGGCGACTGCCCGGAACCAGCCGCCCGGGAGATCGGCGAGAAACAGATCGTCGCCGAGGCCGACCGCCTGGTCGCCAACACCGGCGCGGAAGCCCGCGAACTCGTCCAGCTCTACGGCGCGGAACCCGAGCGCATCGACGTGGTGCTGCCGGGCGCGGACCTCACCCGCTACCGGCCCGGCGACCGCACCGCCGCCCGCATCGAACTCGGCTTGCCGCTCGACGAGCGCATCGTCGCCTTCGTCGGCCGCATCCAGCCGCTCAAGGCCCCCGACGTGCTGGTGCGCGCCGCCGCCCGCGTCCTCGCCGACGATCCGGCGACCCCGCTGCGCGTCCTGATCGTGGGCGGGCCCTCCGGCACCGGCCTGGAACGCCCGGACGCCCTCATCGACCTGGCCGCCGACCTGGGCATCGCCGACCGCGTCACCTTCCTGCCGCCGCAGCCCCCGCACCGGCTCGTGCAGGTGTATCGGGCCGCCGATCTGGTGGCCGTCCCCAGCTACAACGAATCGTTCGGCCTGGTCGCCATCGAAGCGCAGGCCAGCGGCACCCCGGTACTCGCCGCCGAGGTGGGCGGCCTGGGCACCGCCGTGCGCGACGGCGTCTCCGGCCTGCTCGTCCCCGGCCACCGCACCGACGACTGGGCCGCCGCCCTGCGCTCGCTGCTCGACGCCCCCGCCCGCCTGCGTGCGATGGGCGCGGCGGCGGTCGAGCACGCCGCCAACTTCTCCTGGGCGCACACCGCCGACGGTCTGCTGAACAGTTACTCCGCCGCCCTGGCCGGATTCCGCGACACCCGTACGCGCAGGAGTACGGTGGCGACGGAGAGCTATCAGGCCAGATCGCGGGCGCTGTGGCGGCGCCGGATGGGAGCAGTTCGTCGATGAGCGACCCGAACCTGCCGACCGCGCAGCTGACCGAGACCGCGCTCGCCACGGCCCGGCTCATCGACGATACGCTGCGCGATCGCGAGATCGAATACTCACGCGAGCGCGAGGACATGTTCGTCGCGGTGCTGCCGGGCGAACGCAAGCTCAAGACCAATGTCATCGTCACCGTCGGCAATCACGGCGTGCGGATGGAGACCTTCGTCTGCCGTAAGCCGGACGAAAATCACGAGGGCGTCTACAAATTCATGCTGCGGCGCAACCGCCGCCTCTACGGCGTGGCCTACACCCTCGACAATCTGGGCGATATCTACCTGGTCGGCCGGATGGCCACGCATGCCGTCACCCCCGACGAGCTCGACCGCTGGTTCGGGCAGATCCTCGAGGCCGTCGACGCCGACTTCAATGTGCTGCTCGAACTGGGCTTCGCGGAATCCATTCGGCGGGAATGGAAATGGCGCGTCTCGCGCGGGGAGTCGCTGAAGAACCTGCGCGCCTTCGAACATCTCGTCGACACCGATCAGTCCTGAACCGTAGGGTCGCCGACCATGGTGATGCTGGCGCTGGATATCGGCGCGACGAAATTCGCTGCCGGAACGGTCGATTCGGATGGGGCTGTACAGGATGTGCGGCGGATTCCGGTACCGCGCGCCGAGGTGTGGGACGCCTGTCGGGACCTGTTGACGAGCGTGGCCGGGGCTGCCGAGGTGACCGCCGTCGGTATCGGCGCGGCCGGACCCGTGGATGTGCGCACCGGCACCACCGGCCCGCTCAATATCCCCGAATGGGTGCACGGGTTCGAACTCGAGCAGGCCGTCCGGAAGTTGTTCCCGGACGCCATTATCCGTTTCGCCATCGACGGCGTCTGCCTGGTGCTGGCCGAACAGCGGTTCGGTGCGGCGCGCGGCATCCCGAACGTGCTGGCACTGACCGTCTCCTCCGGGATCGGCGGCGGCGTCATCAGCAATGGCCGAGTCGTGTTCGGCCGCACCGGAAACGCCGGGCACATCGGCCACATCATCGTGCCGGGCAGTGACGAGCCGTGTGCCTGCGGCGGTTTCGGCTGCGTGGAGGCCGTGGCCAGCGGGCCGTCCTCGGTGCGGTGGGCGCGCCGCCAGGGCTGGACCGGCAGCACCGGCATCGAACTGTCCACCGCCGCGCGGGCGGGCGACGAGATCGCCATCGCCGCACTGCATCGCGCGGGCACCGCACTGGGGGTCGCCATCTCCTCCGCCGCCGCGCTGCTCGACACCGATCTGGTGGTCGTGGGCGGCGGTTTCGCGCAATCCGGCGAACACCTCTGGCGGCCGCTGCGGGACACCGTCGCCGCCCACGCCCGCCTCACCTTCACCCGCGGTCTGCACGTACTGCCCTCGGAACTCACCGATCAGGCCACTCTCGCGGGCGCGGGCCTGCTCGCCTACGACGCCGCCGAGGACGCCCCGGGCAACTGCCTGTCGTTCTGACCGGGGAGCTCCCAGGGTCTCGATTGCGAACGAATCCGCACGTGGGAGGATGGCCCCATGACGTACACCCTGGTACTGCTGCGCCACGGCGAGAGCGAATGGAATGCCCTGAATCTGTTCACCGGCTGGGTGGACGTGCGCCTGACCGACAAGGGTGTGGCCGAGGGCAAGCGCGCCGGTGAACTGCTGGCCGAGCAGGGCATCCTGCCGGATGTCGTCTACACCTCGCTGCTGCGGCGCGCCATCTCCACCGCCAACAACGCCCTGGACGCCTGCGACCGGCACTGGATTCCGGTCATCCGCGACTGGCGGCTCAACGAGCGCCACTACGGTGCGTTGCAGGGCAAGAACAAGGCGGAGATCAAGGAGCAGTACGGCAACGAGCAGTTCATGCTCTGGCGTCGCAGCTACGACACCCCGCCGCCGCCCATCGAGCCGGGCAGCGAGTACAGCCAGGACGGCGATCCGCGCTACGACGGCATCGAGGTGCCGCTGACCGAATGCCTGAAGGATGTCGTGGCGCGCATGGTGCCCTACTGGGAGGACACCATTTCGAAGGACCTCGTCGCCGGTAAGACGGTTCTGGTCGCCGCGCACGGCAATTCGCTGCGTGCCCTGGTGAAGCATCTGGACGGCATCTCCGACGAGGACATCGCGGGGCTGAACATTCCCACCGGCATTCCGCTCAAGTACGAACTGGACGAGAATCTGCGTCCGGTCGGCCCGGCCGTGTACCTGGATCCGGAGGCCGCGGCCGCCGGTGCCGCCGCGGTGGCGAACCAGGGTGCGAAGTAGGACGGTTCGGCTGGCCATCGCTGCCGGATTTCGACGCGTTGTGACCGAATTATTCGGTCGCAACGCGTTTTTCGTTGCCCGAGGTATTGTGAAACGCTATTGGTGCAGGTCAGGGGCAAGTGAGGGCATGTGGCGTAAATCTCACTACGTCGGCGTAGGGTATTTGCGCCTCGACCTCGGGAATCTATAAACCGCAGAAATTCCCGTTTTATCGAGTAACCGTAACCGGGGTTTGCAACTTACTTGTCGGTAGATAAACTGCCTCGCGTTCGACCCACGTCGAGAGGTAGATCACGTTCAATGAAGCACGCGCTACGGGCCACGGTGGCAGCGGTCGCCACCGCGGTCCTGGTTCCTCTTACCGGGATCCCCGCCGCCGCGGCTCCCACACCCTCCGGTCCGGACGGCGGAGCCGCCGGAGCCGCCTGGACCGCGCAACACGATGGGGGACAGCAGTATCCGAACGTCTTCATCGAATGGGACGTGCCCATCACGATGAGCGACGGCACCGTCCTCAAGGGCAATGTCTACCGCCCGGCCGATGCCTCGGGGCGGCCCATCGACGAGCCGACGCCAACCGTCGTCAACCTGACGCCCTACACCAAGCTGGTGTCGAACCTCGGTGATCACGCCGCGTCCATTCCGGGCCTGTCCGACGCCCTGCTCGGCTTCTTCCGGCAGATCAATCTGTCCGGCACCCCGATCTCCGGACTCGGCGACCTGATCAATGCCGCGGGCAACGGCCAGATCCGCAACTTCACCGTGGACCGCCAGCTCATCAAGTCCGGCTACTCGCAGGTCGTCGTGGACGTGCGCGGAACCGGCTTCTCCCAGGGTGAATGGGATATGCTGCGCGATCGCGAGCAGCAGGACACCGTCGAGGTCATCGACTGGGCGTCCAAGCAGCCGTGGTCCAACGGCCGCATCGGCATGAACGGCATCTCCTACTCGGGCATCAACCAGGTGCAGGCCGCGGAGAAGCGGCCGCCCGCGCTCCAGGCGATCTTCCCCATCGTGCCCGGCAGCGACCTCGTCGACGATGTGCTCGCCCCCGGCGGCGGCTTCGGCTTCAACTTCATTCCGCTGTGGCTGTCGGCCATCAACGGCCTCAAGTGGGTGCCGGACCTGGCCTCGATCGCCAACGGGCGCTTCGACGAACAGTGGCTGCGGGACCGGATCAACGACCCGTTCACCTACCTGGACGTGCTGATCTCCGCCTACACCAGCCAGCGCATGGAGGATCTCGACCCGCGCGTGGTGACCATGCTCGACGACACCACTCCGGAACGTCGTGCGTGGCTGGGCAATCCGAGCAACATCCAGGTGCCGACCTTCGTCTACGGCGGCTGGCACGACCTGTTCACCTACTCGGAATCCAAGATCTACAACGAGATTCCGCTGCCGCCGGGCCAGAAGCAGCTGATGATGGGCAACACCTACCACATCACCTCCGGTGCGGAGACCTCCCGTCCGGGACAGCCGCCGCGTCTGGACGTGCTGCAGCGCGCCTGGTTCGACAAGTGGCTCAAGGGCATCGACAACGGCATCGACGCCTACGGTCCGGTGACCCTCAAGCAGCAGGGCGGCGGCTGGATCACCCAGGGCGGCTTCGGCGAATCCGCACCCGCCGAGCAGCGGGCCGAACATCGGCGCATGTACCTGTCGTCGCAGATCAGCGGTACCGCCAACAGTGTCCACGACGGTTCGCTCACCGGCGGCCCCAACGGCGACACCGCACGCCTGACCGTGTCCCCGGGGCTGACCACCATCTGCTCCAACGACGCCGCGCAGGCCACCGCGGGCTTCCTGTCCATCATCGACGGCTGCGCCAAGGACTCCCGAATCGCGGAGACCAACGCGCTGACCTTCACCAGCGCGCCGGTACTCGAGGCCACCACCATCTCGGGTCCGATCGCCCTGCATCTGAACACGGTGCAGGATTCGGTCGACGGCTACTGGACGGTCACCGTCAACGACGTCGCCCCCGACGGCACCTCCACGGTGCTGACCTCGGGCCAGCTCATGGCCTCGCTGCGGCAGGTCGACGAATCCCGCAGCAGCCGTTCGGCCAATGGCGACTACACCGATCCGCGTGCCTACACCTCGCTCAGCAAGCGGGAACTGGCGGTGCCCGGCGAGGTGACCACCCTCGATATCGCGCTCTCGGCCACCGAGGCGGTGCTTCAGCCCGGACACCGGCTGCGCGTCTCCGTCTTCGCGGCCAACTTCCCGAAGGGCCTGCCGATTCTGCCGATGCTCATCGACACCGGCCTGCTGCCGCAGCATGTGCAGCTGGACCCGAATCGTCCGAGCTTCGTCAATATTCCGGTCCGCGGAAACTCCGGTTGGTGATTCGCGCCGACCGGGTGTGAAAGATCCGGGTGTGCACAATGGGGTGCGCACCCGGATTGCTTTGTGCTGTTTCACGAAACCGACCGAAATCTTCTCCGTCTCAGACGGCCTGGCTTAGCATCGGTTCGTGCTCAAGTACGCAACAGCGATTCTGGCTGCCCTGGCACTGCTTCCGTTCACCTCGCCCGCCGCCGCGGCGGCACCCACCGCCACTGGCCCGGACGGTGGCGCGGCGGGTGCGGCCTGGGCGCAGGCCGAGGATGGACCGCAGCGGTACCCGAACGTCTACATCGAATGGGATGTGCCCATCACGATGAGCGACGGCACCGTGCTGAAGGCCAACGTCTACCACCCGGCCGACGCCTCCGGGCAGCCCATCGCCGAGCCGACGCCGACCATCGTGAACTTCACGCCGTACACGAAACTCGGCTCGATGATCGCGGATTCGGCCTTCTCCATTCCGGGGCTCTCCGATCTGATCGTGGAACTGGCGCGCGGCATCGACCTCACGGGCACCCCCTTCTCCGGACTCACCGACCTCACCAAGGCGCTCGGCGGCGGACTGATCCGCACCTTAACCGTGGACCGCGACCTGATCAGGTCCGGGTACACGCAGGTCGTCGTGGACGTGCGCGGAACCGGCTTCTCCCAGGGGATCTGGGATCTGCTCGGGCCGCGCGAACAGCAGGACACCGTCGAAACCATCGACTGGGCCTCGAAACAGCCGTGGTCCACCGGGGATATCGGCATGACCGGCGTCAGCTACTCCGGGCTCAATCAGTTGCAGGCCGCGGCCGAGAACCCGCCCGCACTGAAAGCCATCTTCCCGGTGGTGCCGTCGCGCAATCCTTTCCGCGATCTCGTGGCCCCCGGCGGCGCGGTCGGCGTCGCGTTCATGCCGATGTGGCTGGCGGGGGTGAACGGCGGCAAGCTGGTGCCGGACCTGACGGCGCTGGCGCAGGGGCGCTTCGACATGAAGTGGCTGGCCGATCGGCTGGCCGATCCGTTCACCTTCGTGGACGCACTGTTGGAGGTGTTCCTCCAGCCCGATATCGACGCACTGAGCCCGAAGATCCGGCAACTGCTGGACAGCGGCAGTCCCATGCGGCAGGCGTGGGAGACCGACCCGGAAGCCATCACCGTGCCCACCTTCATCACCGGCGGCTGGCACGATGTCTTCGTCGCCTCGCAGGCCGACGTGTACCGGCGAATCCCATTGCCGCCCGGGCAGAAACAACTGCTCTCCGGGGACGGCTACCACATCTCCAACGGCAACGAGTCCGGCCTGCCGGGGCTGCCGCCGCGCATGGACGTGCTGCAGCGCGCGTGGTTCGACAAGTGGCTCAAGGGCATCGACAACGGCATCGAATCGTTCGGGCCGGTGACGGTCAAGCAGCAGGGCGGTGGCTGGGTCAGTCTGCCGTCCTTCCCGCGGCCCGGCGTGGAGTACCGGCGTATGTATCTCGCGGCCCCGCCCAGCGGCACCGGCGGACACAGCGTGCACGACGGTTCGCTGTTCACCGCGCCGCACCAGAGCGTCGACACCCTCACCGTCGCACCGGGTCTCACCGGCCTGTGCTCACGGGACGCGGCGCAGCAGCTGGTCGGCATCCCGTCCATCATCGACGCCTGCGGCAAGGACTCCCGCATCTGGGAGTCCAACGGCCTCACCTTCACCAGCGCTCCGGTGGCCGAGACAACCACCATCTCCGGTCCGATCGCGGTGCGGCTGCGGACCGTGCACGACGCCGCCGACGGCTACTGGACCGTCACCGTCAACGATGTCGCTCCGGACGGCCGCTCGACCACGCTGTCGACCGGCCAGCTCGTCGCCTCGCTGCGGCAGCTGGACGAATCCCGCAGCACGCGACTGCCGAGCGGTGACTACACCGACCCGGTACCCGACCTCTCGCTCGACACCCGGCAGCCGACGCAACCGGGCGTCCCGGTGACACTCGACATCTCGGTGGCGGGCGTCGAGGCCGTACTCCAGCCGGGGCATCGGCTGCGGGTGGACGTCTACGCGGGCAACTTCCCGAAGGGCCTGCCGCCCACCGCCATCACCGCCGATACCGAACTACGCCCGCAGCACCTGCTGCTCGACCCGTCGGAGCCGAGCTTCGTGAACATTCCGGTGCGGGGCAATCCCGGCTGGTAGGCGCGGAAACCCGGAAGGCGATCGCAGTCCTACGCGGGCGGTGGCACCCTGGAACGGGTGGCACCGATCGCGTCGCGGCGTTCGGTGGCCGCGGCGGGGCGTGTCGCGCTCGTGCATCGCCAGGACGACACGGTTCGAGCATTCGGGTCGGAGGTGATTTCGACGACTGAGCATGTCGCTTAGCTGTGCCCGATATGTCGGACCTGCCGTGATCTGAAACGTACGGACCGGCTGGTATGGGCGCGATTTCGGACCATCGCACCGTTCCCCAACACTGTGTGAACGGTGGGCTAACGTGTGCCAAAGTGCCCGTGACCTGCGCGAAACTTAGTGCACCCGGGGTCTGGGCACCTATTGGCGACCGTACGATTCACAGTGTGAGCGTTCCACAGGCCGTGCTGTTGGCAGTCCTCGCGGCCGTCGTCGGACTGGCCGTGGGCGGACTGCTCATTCCGTATGTGAACGCGCGGCAGGCCCGCCGCGCCGCCGACGAATCCGGCCTCACCATGTCGCAGGTGCTCGACCTGATCGTGCTCGCCTCCGAGAGCGGTATCGCCGTCGTCGACCAATATCGCGATGTCGTGCTGGTCAACCCCCGTGCCGAGGAACTCGGCGTGGTGCGCGACCGGCTGCTCGACGACCGCGCCTGGATGGCCGTGCAGGAGGTGCTCGGCACCGGGCACGACGTCGACTTCGACATCACCGCCAAACACCCCATGCCCGGCCGCGGCCGCCTCGCGGTGCGCGGCGTCGCCCGGCCGCTGTCGCAGGAGAACCCCAACTTCGTGGTCCTCTTCGCCGACGACGACTCCGAACAGGCGCGCATGGAGGCCACCCGCCGCGACTTCGTGGCAAATGTCTCGCACGAACTCAAGACCCCCGTCGGGGCCATGAGCCTGCTGGCCGAGGCGCTGCTGGAATCGGCCGACGATCCCGACTCGGTGCGGCACTTCGGGGAACGACTGCACGGCGAGGCCCGGCGCATGGGCAAGATGGTCACCGAACTCATCGCGCTGTCGCGGCTGCAGGGCGCGGAGAAGCTGCCCGAACTCGAGGCGGTCTCCGTGGACACCATCGTCGGCCAGGCCATCGAGCGCTCCCGCACCGCCGCCGAGGCCGCCGGCATCACCGTGAGCACCGACCGCGACAGCGAACTCGAGGTGCTCGGCGACCAGACCCTGCTCATCACGGCCCTGTCCAACCTGGTGGAGAACGCCATCGCCTACTCGCCGCGCGGCTCGCACGTGTCGGTGAGCAGGTCACTGCGCGGCGGCTACGTGAACATCGCCGTCACCGACCGCGGCATCGGCATCGCCAAGGAAGACCAGGAGCGGGTCTTCGAGCGGTTCTTCCGCGCCGACAAGGCACGCTCGCGCGCCACCGGGGGAACCGGGCTCGGGCTGGCTATCGTCAAGCACGTGGCCGCCAACCACAACGGTGAGATCACCCTGTGGAGCAAACAGGGCACCGGCTCGACGTTCACGCTGCGGATACCGGTCCACCCGGCCGATCCCGCGCCGAACGAGAAGAAGACGTCCGCCGGGGCTCCGGCGGGGAAGAAGGAAACCGGCCCGCGCCCCGCCGGGCGGGCCAGAACAAACGGTGTGGAGGCAACCCGATGACGAGAGTGCTGATCGTCGAGGACGAGGAGTCGCTGGCCGATCCGCTCGCGTTCCTGCTGCGCAAGGAGGGGTTCGAAGTCGCCGTGGTCGGCGACGGGCCGGCCGCACTGGCCGAATACGACCGCTCCGGCGCCGACATCGTGCTGCTCGACCTCATGCTCCCCGGCATGAGCGGCACCGACGTGTGCAAGCAGCTGCGGATTCGCGGCAGCGTGCCCGTCATCATGGTGACGGCGCGCGACAGCGAGATCGACAAGGTGGTCGGCCTGGAACTCGGCGCCGACGACTACGTGACCAAGCCGTACTCCTCGCGCGAACTCATCGCCCGCATCCGCGCCGTGCTGCGCCGCGGCGTCGGCGACGAACCCGACAACGGCACCGAGACCAGCGTGCTGGAGGCCGGTCCCGTCCGCATGGACGTCGACCGCCACACCGTGCAGGTCAACGGCAAACCGGTCACCCTGCCGCTCAAGGAGTTCGACCTGCTCGAATACCTGCTGCGCAACTCCGGCCGTGTACTCACCCGCGGCCAGCTCATCGACCGTGTCTGGGGCGCCGACTACGTCGGCGACACCAAAACCCTCGACGTCCACGTCAAGCGCCTGCGCTCCAAGATCGAAGCCGACCCCGCCAAACCGGAACACCTGGTCACCGTGCGCGGCCTCGGCTACAAACTGGAGGCTTAGCAGCGGAACCACCGCGCCCGCTCCGCAAGCCGGAGCGGGCCAAGGGAAGCGCCGCTGCGTTGCTCGACCCTGGACGGCGCGAGACGGCCTCCCCGTCGACACAGTCGTGCCCGCCGCTGCGCACGCAGAGCCGTGTGTCGTCGATCGCGACCCACCATCGAGACTACTTCGTCCGCCGTATGAACGGAACAGGTGTACCCCGTGCGGTCGACTGGTCATACGCCCCACCACCAATCGATACACGGGATGCCGGGCGCGTGCGTCGAATCATCGGCAGGCGTGGTCGAGATCGAGAAGTACTCCGATACCGTCGCGCCGTCGACCGCATACCGTGGCACGGCCGCCGCCCAATCGATATTGCCGCGGATGACGTGTTCGAGATCTCGAACGTACTGGCGGGTACCGGAACTGAACGTTCGGGTGGTCGCGCCCACGGCGAGGAACCGGCACATGATGCGATCGCGCAGCGCGATCGCGTCGGCCACCCCCGCTGTGAGGTCGCACCGCCGCCCCGTTGTCATGACGCCGACAATGTTCTGGCGGTCCGATTCTCGATTCGCCGCGGTCTTCGCGTACGAGTGCAGGTCGTTGTCCAATGCGGCGATGAGCCGGGCCATCTCCGAGAGCGCCCGAATCTTCGGGTGCGCGTGCTCGGCATCGGGGACCTCATAGCCGCTGACGAGTTCGGTTGTCGCGGTGACGACCTCGCCCGCAGCGTTATCGAGACGGATCGCCAGGAAGCGATCGATGTCGAGTTCCTCGGTGGCGCCGATCTGCGCCGCGACTCCGAACAGCCACGCGCGATGCGCGGCTACCCAGCGTCGATGTTGGGCGGGCGTGACCACGGCGGCGAACCGCGCGGAGATATTCGCGACGGCCGCCACCAGCGGATCACCGCTCACCGGTGGTGATTCGGGCGTCTCCACCATCCGCAGCAGCCGGTGCGCGTAGCGGACGAAGGCGGCCAGGTCGGTGGCGAGCTCTCCTTGGTCGCTGCGATCGTCGAAGGCGAATCCCCAGTAGTCCCAATCGGCGGCGATCTGCAGCCGCTCGGTGATCCCGTTCGGCGAGACACGGGCGGCGAACTCCGCCGATTTGGTGCCCCGCAGTTTGCGGCTGTCGCCGAAGTAGTCGTACTCGGCCAGCCATCGCATGGACCGCAGCTCGAGGATATCAGCGTGCGGATGGACAGCCGGCGCGATCGGGCAGAAGACGGCGATGGGTGGCAGCATGCGGCTGCGATCCGCCGCGTTCGCTCGACCGAACTGCGACATGCCGTTGTTCGTCACCGCATGCGCTCCGTAACTGCGATGTGGAACCGCCTCGGTCGCAACGCCATCGCGACGGCGGGGCGGAGCGGTTCGTCGGAGCACGGGCGCAGCTGCCAGCGGCGCACGATTGTCGCCAGTGCCAGCGTCGCCTCCGTCAGCGCGAATTGCTCACCCGCGCACCGCCGCGGCCCAGCTCCGAAGGGCACATAGGACGTCGGCGCAGCCCCGATGACCCAGCGATCTGGATCGAATCGCCCCGCATCGCGGTACTCGCCGTCCAGCCGATGCAGCAGGTAGGGGCTGTAGATCACCGATGTGCCTTCGGCCAGAAAGTACTCGCCGAGCTGAGAATCGGCCGTCACCACCCGCGTGAACAACCACCCCGGGGGATAAAGCCGCAGAGTCTCGGCGAGCACGCGGCGGGTCAGGTCCAATGCCGCGATATGTTCGTGGCGTGCCAACCCCTCCGGTAGCACCCGATCTGTTTCGGTCTGCATTGCGGCCAAGGTTTCCGGGTGCGTGGCCAGCAGGTACAAGGCCCATGAGAGTGTGCTCGCCGTTGTTTCCGAGCCGGCGATGAAGAGAGCTGTCAGTTGCTCGTACATCGTGCTGTCGCTCGGGGTCGCACCCTCCGCGCGATCGTGTTCGGCGAGCAGGGCTGACAGGAGATCGTCGAACTCCGTGCTCGAATTGCGGCGCGAGCCGACGACCTGGTCGACGAGTCGGCGCAGACTCGCTCGCGCGGCTCGATAGCGCAGATTGGCGGGCGTCGGGAGCCCGCGCAGCCGCCGGGGCAGCACGAGCTGCCGATAGAGACCGTCGACGATGACGGTCACATCCGTGAGGGCTTGGTCGAGGGCCGCGGGAGAGATGCTCACCGAGAACATCGCCGCCAGGAACCCGCGCGTGGTCAGTCGCATCATCTCGGAAGCGACCTCGATCTTCGATTGCCCGTGCCAGCGAGCGGTTACCGCATCGACTTCCCGCGTCATCTCCGTCGCGTACAACGGGAGCCGATGGGCGTGGAAAGGACCCTGGATGCGTCGTCGCTGCTGCCGATGGGCGCTGTGCGGCGCCGTGATCACGCTGTTGCCGATGGTGTCCCGGGCCACATCGAACAGCGGACCGCCCTTGTCGAAGGTCCGATCGTTGCGCAGCACCTGACGCGTCAGACCGGGATCGCAGACGACGACCACCCGATACGGACCCAATCGAATTCGGACCAGGTCGCTGCCCAGCGCGGGCAAGGACGCCAGGAAATGCCACGGTTCGCGCAACAGCGCGACGCTGTGGCCGAGTATCGGCAGGCTCCCCGGCGCGGTCGGGATCGAGGTTGAAGCGGGTGACGCGGTAGAGCCCATCGAACAAGTCCCTGTCCAGCGATTGACGAGATCCACTCCGGGGCCGGGGGCCATCCGAGAGGGACTGCTGTCGCAGCACATGACATGGTTCGCGGATAGGTAGGGCCGCCGCATCAGTAGATCCGTACGGTCGGTTTCTGCTGTCCGGCGCGGTGCGGTTGACGGGGTTCCGAAGCCACCGTGCCCGCTCCGATGGCCGGAGCGGGCACGAGGAACGGACAGCCGGGGGGAGGATGTCAAAAAGAGGTCCACGCCTTGCCGAGCGGGGTGTCGATCGGCTTCAGCCAGATGCCGCCGAAGTCGTCGTCCTGGGCGCAGTCGTAGACGTCCATGCCCTCGCCCTTGCAGGCGATCATGCGGGAGGTGCCGTAGGGGCTGATAATCAGCAGCTTGCCGTTCTTGGCGGCGTCCAGGGCGGCGGGGGAGTCGAAGGGCACGAAATCGGCGGTGCGGTCGGAGTATTCGGGAGGCAGTTCCGCACCCGCGCCCGGGGCCAGAGCCAGCAGGGCGCCGGCGGCCAGCGCGGCGGCGGCGAACGTCTTCTTGATCATGGGCGGATTCATAACAGGGCCCGGTGAACCCGCGATAGCCGGAAGGTGTCACGCGAGCTAGGGATGACTCACCGCACCGGATTTCGGCCCGCGAGCAGCCCGCAACCGGGGCCGCACGCGGGCCGTGCCCCCGCGCTGGCTGCTGCCGAGGGGTCGGGCCGTGCCCCCGCGCTGGCTGCTGCCGAGGGGTCGGGCCGTGGCCCGGGCTGGCTGCGGTCGAGGGGTCGGGCCGTGCCCCCGCGCTGGCTGCGGTCGAGGGGTCGGGCCGTGGCCCGGGCTGGCTGCGGTCGAGGGGTCGGGCCGTGCCCCCGCGCTGGCTGCTGCCGAGGAGTTGGGCCGTGGCCCCGCGCTGGCTGCGGCCGAAGAGTTGGGCCGTGGCCCCGCGCTGGCTGCGGCCGAAGAGTCGGGCCGGGCTCCGCGCTGGCTGCTGGCGGAGAAAGTCGGGCCGTGACCGCGCTAGCTGCTGCCGAAGAGGCCGGGCAGGCCGTCGGCGCTGCCGGTGCCGCCGGGGGTGCCCGGCCCACCCGGATCCGGTTGGGAGGGGTCGCGCACCCAGACCTCGATGGTCTTGGTGCTGCCGCCCTGCGAGCAGGTGATCAGATGGCGGCCCGGGGTCGTCGGCGTCCAGCTCAGGTGCGCCTCACCGACCGGCCACGGCACCTTGGGGCCGCTGATGTCCTCGCCGTTGTCGGACCAGTAGACCAGCAGCCCGATCCCGGCCCCGCTGAGCTTCGCGCTCAGCTGGTACTCGGTGTCGATCACGTGGTCGCTGCCGGACACCGTGATCGAGTCGACGGTGGCGCTCGCCTGCGGTGCGGCGAAGACCGAGATGGTCGCCGCGGCCGCGAAACCCGCTATGCCCGTGCCGATTCGGCGCGAAAGAAGGCTCATGGGATATCCGTCCTCAATCCGTGGTGCCGCTGCTGCCGCTGCCGAGCGGTCCGCCGGGGCCGAAACCGCTTCCGGTGCTGGAACTTCCGGAGCCGATCGGAGCCTGCTGCACATCCACCGTCACGGACCGGTGGCTGCCGCCCTGTTCGACCGTGATGATGTGCTGCCCAGCGGTTTCCGGCTTCCAGGTGATGCTGGACTGCCCCGGCGGCCACGGCACCTTGGGCGCGCCGATGAATTCCCCGTTGTCGCTGAAGTAGACGAGCAGACCCGCGGACGCGCCGCCGAGGGTCGCGGAGATGGTGTATTCACCGCCGACGCGGAAGGTCGATCCTTCGACCGTGACCGTCTCGACCGCGGCGCAGGCGGCGGGTGCCGTCAGAACGGCCACGGCCGCCGCGGCGGCGAATCCGGTGAGGCCGACGCCCGCGCGGGCGGCTCTCCGGGAGGTGTTGATGCGCATGGTGCTCTCCTGTGTGCGGCCCACGCAGGTGGGCTTCCGCACCGTAAGCGAACACCTCTGTGAAATGTGGGCGTTTCAGGAAATTAGCAAGCAAGCGTCCGCTTGGTTGCTCGGATGCGGGCGGCACCCGGGGCAAACGCTCAGCGTCCGCCCGCGTGGCCGCGTCCCGCTCAGTCCTCGTGCGCCGCCCGCTCCGCGGCGATGGCCGTCGCCGGATGCACCGCGACGATGCCGAGCCCCTCCCGGCGCTTGCAGTGCCGCGCCAGCTCCTCGTACGCGGGCTGCCCGAGCAGCTCGATCAGCTCGGGCGCGTACGCCTGCCAGACCGGTCGCGTCCCCACATGCGCGTCGGGCGACCCGGTGCAGTACCAGTTCAGGTCCAGCCCGCCCGGCCCCCAGCCGCGACGGTCGTACTCGGTGATCCAGGTCTTGAGAATCTCCACCCCGTCGGGCCGGTCCACCCACTCCTGCACCCGCCGGATGGGCAGCTGCCAGCACACCTCGGGCTTCACCGTGAGCGGCTCCAGGCCCTTGCGCAGGGCCATGCTGTGCAGGGCGCAGCCGATGCCGCCCGCGAAGCCGGGACGGTTCAGGAAGATGCAGGCGCCGTCGATCCGGCGGGTGCGCAGGGCGGGCTCGTCGTCGAGTTCGTCCTGCTCGAGGTAGAGCTTCTTGCGGACCTTGCCGGTGTCGTCCACCGCCTCGTCCATCAGCTGCCAGTCCTCGCGTGTGAGCATTTTCACACCGCGGTGCAGCTTCTTGCCGTCGTCGGCATCGGAGAGGAAAGCGCCGTGTGAACAGCAACCGTCGTCGATGCGGCCCTCGATGATGCCCTGACATGCGGGGGTGCCGAATACGCACGTCCATCGCGAGAGCAGCCAGGTGAGGTCCGCCGCGATCAGGTGCTCGTCATTTGCTGGGTCGACGAACTCGATCCATTCTCGGGGGAAGTCCAGCTCGACCTCGGGACTTGGATCGATCTTCGCCGCTGATCGGAGCCCGGTGGGCCCGCTCGCGGATGCGCCTGCCGTCACACCGCGGAACGCTAACAGTTCAGTCGCCGCGCCTGAAGAGACGCCACACCCAGTACCGTGTTCTTGTGCGGCTCGGTGTACTGGATGTGGGAAGCAATACCGTCCACCTGCTGGTGGTGGACGCGCATCGCGGTGGCCATCCGCTGCCGATGAGTTCTACGAAGGCGACCCTGCGGTTGTCGGAGAATATGGACGACCGGGGGCGAATCACCCCGGAGGGTTCGGCGCGGCTCACCCGCACCGTAGCCGAATTCGCAAGCATCGCAAAGACTTCCGGTTGTGTGGAGCTGATGCCCTTCGCCACCTCGGCGGTGCGCGAGGCCACCAACTCCGAGGAGGTGCTGGCCCTGGTGCGCGCCGAGACCGGCGTGACCCTGCGGGTGCTGAGCGGTGTCGACGAAGCCCGCAACACCTTTCTGGCGGTGCGCCGCTGGTACGGCTGGAGCGCGGGGCGGATCCTCAACCTGGATATCGGCGGCGGATCGCTGGAGATGAGCAACGGCGCCGACGAGGACCCGGATGTGGCGCTGTCGCTGCAACTGGGCGCCGGGCGGCTCACCCGGGACTGGCTGCGCCACGACCCGCCGGGTAAGCGCCGGGTGGCCGTGCTGCGCGACTGGCTCGACGCCGAACTGGTGATTCCGACCCGAAAGCTGCTCGAACCCGGCCGCCCGGACCTGGCCGTCGGCACCTCCAAGACCTTCCGCTCCCTGGCCCGGCTGACCGGCGCCGCCCCCTCGGCGGCGGGCCCGCGGGCGCGGCGTACGCTCACCAGTTCCGGTCTACGGCAGCTGATCGCCTTCATCTCTCGAATGACGGCCGCCGACCGGGCAGAATTGGAAGGCGTAAGTTCGGATCGGTCACAGCAACTGGTGGCTGGCGCATTGGTCGCGGAGGCGAGTATGCGGGCACTGTCGCTGGATACGTTGGAAATCTGCCCCTGGGCACTGCGGGAGGGATTGATCCTGCGAAAACTGGATACCGACCTGGATAGCGAACCGATAGCTGGTGGGGCACAATCTGATGCTCGTCCGCCCCTGGAGGGCACCCCGATCGAAACGGTAATTCGATGACCGACGATTCGAATCAGCTGTCCGTCGCCGAACTGCTGGCCCGCAACGGCCAGCAGGGCTCCTCCGCTTCCGGCGGGGGCGGGCGGCGTCGGCGCAGCGGCCGCGGCATCTCCGTGGCGGATCTGACCGGCGATATGCCGCAGGTGCGGGAGGGCTCTTCCTCGCATGCGGCACCCGATGACGAAATCGGGGCCGAGGGGGCGGCCGCGTCCGCTCCGATGGAATCGGACTTTTCGAACTTCTCGAATTATCCGGACTACTCGAACTATTCCGTGGATACACCCGCGCAGGAGTCGAATTTCGGCTACTCGTCGGGCTCCGAACAGGAGAATTCTCCGCTTTCCGGTCCTATCTCCTATTACGATCCGCTCGCCTCCACCGAAACTCCGGACGGGTCGGCACAGTCGTCGGGATACGACTGGAACTCGCCCGGACAGCTGGACTGGCCGCCCACCGAAACCCCGGGCGCCAACGGTTACGGGGCATCCGGCCGCACGTCCGGTGGCCGCCGCGCCCGCCGGGAAGCGGCCGAGGCCAATGGCTACGGCGACGCGGGCAAGTCGAACGGTTACGACGCCAACGGGAGCTCCTACGGCGCGAACGGGCACGGGGCGAACGGCAACGGCTACGGCGCGCAGCACCTCGACGGCCTGGACGGAGCCGAGCGGCCGAAGAGCGGCCGCCGTCGCAAGCCCGACCCGCTCGACGATCTCGAATCCGAGGCGTCCGACACCGCTGGGCAGCGCGAATTCGGTGCGCCGGGGGCCGGAGCGCGTGGTTTCGGGGAATCCGGTGCGAACGAATACGGTTTCGGCGACGCCGGTGCACGCGGGTTCGGTGAATCGGAGATCCGCGGCTTCGGCGAGCCCGGTGCGCGTGGCTTCGGCGAGCCGGGCGCACGCGAGTTCGGTGATCCCGGTGTCGGGTCTCGCGGTTTCGGTGAACCGGGCGCCGGTGGTTACGGCGAATCGGGCGCGCGCGGTTTCGGTGAGCCCGGGGCCGGTGGACGCGGTTTCGGTGAGCCCGGACCCGATGCCCACGGTTTCGGTGACCCCGGCGCGGGCGGGCGTCGCTTCGGTGAGCCGGGCCCACGCGGGTTCGGCGAGCCGCCCGCCGAATCCGGTGCGCGTGGCTTCGGCGAGGACGCGGTGCCGTCGGGCGCGGCCGGAACTCCGGCGACCGAAACGGGCGGCCGTCGCCGTCGCCGCTTCGATCCCGACGACGAGACCACCGAGGTGCGTCCCTTCCGCGGCGCCCCGGCGGCCGCGGCACTACCGAGTTGGGGCGCGCAGGAGCCCGAGGCGCTACCGCGCGAAGGCGCCGCGCCCATGTCCCGCTCCGCACGGCGACATGCCGAGGAGCGGCGGGCGGACGCGCGACCCGAGGCGGAGGCGTGGGACGACGACGAGCCCGACGAACCCGCGCCGCGCGGCGACCGCTCCGGCGCGGGCAAGCTGCCCGCCTGGTCGGCGCGAAGACGCCAGGCGACCGACCCCGCCCCGCAGCCGGACGACCGGGCCGCCGCCTGGACGCTGGCCAGCCAGGACCAGCAGCTGGTCTCCGGCGAGACGGTTGCCGGTGATCTGCTACGCGACGCTCGAGATCGCGATGACGAACCGGCCCCGCGTCGTTCGCGACGGTCCGGCGAACGCTCCTTCGGCAAGGGGGCGTTCGGGCGCAAGTCTCGCGCCGCCGAACCGGACGATATGTACGACGGCGCCACCGAGGTCTATTCCCCACTGCGGGATGACGATGACATCGAGGACGACGCAAGGACTTCCGTGGTCGCACGGGTCACCGCCGTCGCCAATCGCGCCCGCCGCTCCCGCACCCCGCGGAAATCCGACGAGGAAGAGAATCGTCGGCAATGGCTGATTCTGGGCGGGCAGAGCACCGCCGCCGCAGTCGCGGGAATGTTGCTGTTCAAGGGATTCGAGCGCATGTGGGAAATGCTCCCGTGGGTTGCCCTGGCGCTGGCGATGATCGTGATTCTCGGACTCGTCGCACTCGTCCGAGTTCTGCGTCGCACCGACGACATATTTAGCACTGTGATTGCTGTCGTGGTAGGCGTCTTCGTGACGCTGGGACCGCTAGCCTTTCTACTCAGTACTAGCTGAGCAGGGAGCGGGCAGTGGGGAATATCGGGCAGACGCCGGGGGTCGTGCGCGAGAACGTCGGGGGGCACAGGGATATCCGGGTGGGCTTGTCCACCGCCTCGGTGTATCCCGAAAACACCGAGGCCGCATTTCGGTACGCGGCCGAACTCGGTTACGACGGTGTGGAACTCATGGTGTGGGCGGAACCGGCCAGCCAGAGCATTTCCACGGTACAGACGCTGGTGCACCGCTATCAGGTGCCGGTGCTCGCCGTGCACGCGCCGTGTCTGCTGATCTCGCAACGGGTGTGGGGGTCGGACCCGATCGCGAAACTCACCCGCAGCGTGCACACCGCGGAAGCGCTGGGGGCGGCGACCGTGGTGGTGCATCCGCCGTTCCGCTGGCAGCGGCGGTACGCGGAGGGGTTCGCCGAGCAGATCGTCGAACTCGAGGACAGCCGCCCGATCTCGGTGGCGGTGGAGAACATGTTCCCGATGCGGGTGGCGGACACCTTGTTCGCACGGGGCGAGGCTTCCATCCGGCGGTTGGAGCGGCGCGGGGGACCGGGGCCGTCGCTGACGGCCTTCACACCGTCCTACGACCCCACCGACACCGGTTTCCGGAACTACACGCTCGACACCTCGCACACGGCCACCGCCGGAATGGATCCCTTGGCGCTGGCCGAGCGGATGGGCTCCGGGCTCACCCACATCCACCTGGCCGATGGGCGCGGTGCCGCGCACGACGAGCACCTGATCCCCGGGGAGGGCTCGCAGCCGCTGGTGGAGCTCGGGGCGGCGGTGACCGGCAGCGGGTTCCGGGGCCAGGTGGTGATCGAGATCAATACGCAGAACGCGCGCACCACCTTCGACCGGGCCGCCATGCTGCATCGCGCACTCGCGTTCGCGCGGCGGCATTTCAACGGGGCCGGGGCGGACGCTCACCAGCCGGAGCCCAGCGGAGCTCGACGCGGGTAGGGGCTGCCGGGGCGTTGGGCGTGGTGTTTGCCCGGAGTGTCTGCGCTTGCCCACCCTGCGCCCCTGGCGCAGACTGCCCAAGCGCAGGCGCAGGATTTGGCTGAGCGTAGGGCTCGGACTGCCCCGGAGTTCTGCGCGGACCGCCGAGCACAGGCGCGGATTGGCCGGATCTGGCGCGGATCGCGAGGTGTGGTCGCGGACTTGCCGAACTCTGGCGTGGACCGCTCGAGGTCGGGGGCCGGGGCGGTGGGGGTCAGGCCGGGCTGAGTTGTGGGTCAGTCGGTGGGGGAGTGATTCGTAGCACGGGAGGACCGATCGGTTCACTAGTGTCGTACGCTGTACAAACCTAGTGAGGAGGAGTAGCGGATGACAGTGGAGTCGACCGTCGATCGGGAACGGGTCGGCAGCGGTGTGGGTGACGCGCCGTTCAGCCGGGTGTGCGCGGTGACCGAGTTGGCGTCGGAATCCGCCGAGATCGGGCGTTACGCGGGCATTATCGAGTCGATCTGGACCATCGGGCCGAAGGTGCACGGCGGCACCATGGTGGCGGGTAGTGCCGCGGCGGCGGTGGCGTGGCTGCGGCGGACCGCACCCGAGCGCGCCGCCATGTTCCCGATCGCCGCCAGTTCCGACTTCCTCGGCGCGCCCGATCCGGGCGAGGTCGAGTACGAGGTGCGCACCCGCAAGCTCGGCCGCCAGATCTGCCTGGTCGACGTGGGCCTCATCCAGGGCGGCCGCACTCTGGTGCACACCGCCTTCACGTTCAGCCACCTCGACGATATCGAGCCGGTGTACGCGCCCGACAAGTCCGAGGGCATGCCCGCCGCACCGTCGGCCGACGCGCTCGCCTACGACGACGACAACCCCATGGGCAAACTCGTCCATGTGGCGCAGGGGTCCTCGGTCGCCCTGGACGGCACCTCCGCCCCCTTCCTCACCGGCGGGCAGGGCGAACCCGAACTGCGCCTGTGGATCCGCCCCTTCGCCGCCGACGAGGCCGACGCCGACGTCTTCGCCTTCTTCGCCATGATGGCCGCCGACATGAGCCCGCCGGTCCCCATGAACCGCGGCCACTTCGGCTGGGCCCCCACCGTCCAGCTCACCACCTACCTGCGCCGCCGCCCCACCCCCGGCTGGCTCCGAATCATCGCCTCCGCCAAGGAGATCGGCGGCCGCATGTTCGACGAGGACCAACTCGTCCTGGACGCCACCGGCGCGATCGTCGCCCAGAGCCGCCAACTCGCCCTCATTCCCCAGAACCCGTGAACGGGAGCGATCTTCGCTCGCCGGCCGGGCCGAATCTCCGCGTGCCGCGCTGAACCTTGCGTGCGGCGCGGGGAGTGGGTCTCGGTCGGCCAGGACCGTTGCGGGCACGCACCTGTGCTGTTGTGTCTGTTGCTGGATGGGGATGCGTTGGGAATCGCTCCTCGCCGGAGTGTGCTGCGCTTGCCCACCCTGCGTCGCTGGCGCAGACTGCCCAAGCGCAGCCGCCCTTCTGGACCGCGCACCCGTCCTGACACAGCGCCCCGCCACAAGTGACCGCTTTGCGGCCCGCCAGTTCGCGCACGGTGCGCAATCGCTGCCCCGACCGTCACCTCGCCGGTTCCCATGCGCCCGGTCAGGATCTCCAGCCGCCATACCGGCTCCTCATCGCTGTGTGCTCCGCTCGCCGCCATATGCCAAGGCGACAACTGATCTCGCGGGGTCCGGGGTAACTCGTCGGGTACGCCCAACCTCGGTTCGGCACCCAACGCGGGCACGCATACGAGACCGCCAGCGGCACTCAGCCGTGCGCTGAAGTCCCGGGGAGGCGGGGGAGCTAGCCTTGGAACTCATGACGAGGATTGCGGTGATCGGTGGAGGCCGGATCGGGGAGGCGTTGGTCGCCGGTCTGCTCGAATCCGGGCGGGCGAGCAAGGATCTGGTGGTGGTCGAGCCGGTTCCGGCGCGGGCCGAGGTGCTGGCCCAGCGGTTCGGGTCGCGGGTCACCGATTCGGTGAGCGATGCCGTCGTGGGCGCGGATCTGATCGTGGTCGCGGTGAAGCCGCACGATGTGGACGGCGTGCTGACCGAACTCGTCAAGGCGGAGCTCGGCGACGATCGCGACCAGGTGCTGGTGTCGTTGGCCGCCGGTATCCCCACCGGCCGCTTCGAGGCCAAGCTGCCCGCCGGTTTCCCGGTGGTGCGCGTCATGCCGAATACGCCGATGCTCGTCGGCCAGGGCATGAGCGCCATCGCTCCCGGCCGCTACGCCCGCCCCGAACAGCTGCGGATGGTCACCGAGATGCTGGAGTCGGTGGGCAAGGTCGTCACCGTCGCCGAGGCGCAGATGGATGCGGTCACCGCCGTCTCGGGCTCCGGCCCGGCCTACTTCTTCCTGATTGTCGAGGCCATGATCGACGCCGGCGTCGGCTTGGGGCTCACCCGCGATGTGGCCTCTCAGTTGGTCGTGCAGACCATGCTGGGCGCGGCCGCCCTGCTGGACGAGTCCGGCCAGTCTGCCACCGAGTTGCGGGCGGCCGTGACATCCCCGGCGGGCACCACCGCCGCCGCGGTCCGCGAACTCGAACGCGGCGCCGTCCGCGCGGTCGTCCACGAGGCCCTGCACGCCGCCAAGGACCGCGCCGCGGAGATGGGCGTGTCCTCGGACTGACCGCTCCACCGATCCCGCCCCAGCCCCGGAGCGGCACCAACGGATCGCTACGCCTGCCGCGCCCAGGAACCGAGCGACCGCTCCGCAACGGTTCCGCAGATGGGGTCCCACCTCCCGCAGCTACGCACCCACCTGAGCGACCGTTCCGGAGCGGCTCTCGCAGCCAGGCACACCTGCCCTACCAACCGCTCCCCCGAGCTGAGCGGCCCCCCCGTATGGTTCGCGGCGCGTCCCGGTTCTGGACTGACGGAGCGGGGGAGCGAAGCGGAGGAGCGGAGGAGGGAAGAACCGGGACCTCCAGCGCCGCGAACCCGCCCGGAGCGCAGCGGAGGGCAAATCAGACACAGGAAGAACCGGGACTTCCAGCGCCGCGAACCCGCCCCGGAGCGCAGCGGAGGGGCAAATCGAACACAGTTGCTGGTTTGCTGCCGGGCTCCGAAACGCCCCAGCAAAGGCGGATTTCTCACACCCGTCGCAGCAATCCCACTGGTCACGATAAGCTGCAAGGAGCACGTGCGTGTCTGTTCCGCCGGTGGGGAAGCCGGCGGCGCGGACGTGCCGGAGGTCAGTGGCGCATGATGGGAAACAGTCAAGCGAGGTCCGGAAACAGCCCAATAAACGCAGGGAACGTCATCGGCGGTGGAACCCAGTTCCTCACGGTCGCCGAAGTGGCGAGTCTGATGCGGGTTTCCAAGATGACGGTGTACCGGTTGGTGCATTCGGGAGAGCTGCCCGCGGTGCGGGTCGGCAGATCCTTCCGCGTGCACGCCAAAGCCGTGCACGACTACCTGGAGACGTCGTACTTCGACGCTGGGTAGGCGCGGTCGACGACCGGTTTCGTTCGCCGAACGATGGCCCGGTAGCATTGACCGGCATCCTGTACGTGCCGGTGGTGCCGTCGGGTCTTCGTCGGCCCGTTACGGGTTTGGACTGTGCAGGGTCAGGAATGTTGAACCCCGCGGACGCGGGGCTGACGACCCGAGTAGAACGCGAGGAACAACCCTATGGGTTCTGTGATCAAGAAGCGCCGCAAGCGCATGTCGAAGAAGAAGCACCGCAAGCTGCTTCGTCGCACCCGTGTGCAGCGGCGCAAACTCGGCAAGTAAGAGCTGAGCCGTAGCTGAAGCCCGTCGCCCGCCGCGACGGGCTTCAGCTTTTTCGTCGGGTGACCGAACTCATCGTTAGATCCTGGTTAATACTCTTCGGCGACCCCCTGTCCTGCGGCTACCCTGGGAGCGCGGGAAAAACAGAAATGGGGGCTTGCAAGTGGGTTCCGGTGGGCCGAGCATCCGAGACGGGCATGTGCCCCGGGTTGTGATGGTTACCGGTGCGAGCCGGTTCTTCGGTGGGAATGTGGTGGCCCGGCTGGCCGCCGACGAAACCATCGAACGAATCATCGCTGTCGACGCGAAACAGCCGAGCCGGGAGCTGCTCCGCCGGATGGGCCGCGCCGAGTTCGTTCGGGCCGATATTCGAAATCCGTTGATACGCAAGGTGATCGATGGAAATCAGGTGGATACGGTGATCCACCCGGCGGCGCTGTCCCGGCCACCCTCGGGCGGCGGTCGCGCGGCGATGAAGGACATCAACGCCCTGGGCGCGATGCAGCTGTTCGCGGTCTGTCAGAAGTCCGAGCACGTGCGTCGCGTGGTCGTGCGGTCCTCGTCGGCCGTGTACGGCTGTAGTGCGAAGGACCCGGTGCGTTTCACCGAGGAGATGAGTGCGCGCACCCCACCGCGCGGCTGGTTCGCGCGCGACATGATCGAGGTGGAGGGATTCGTGCGCGGGCTCGCACGGCGGCGTCCCGATATCTCGGCGGCGATTCTGCGCTTCTCACCGATCGTGGGACCGCAGTTGGCCAGTCGCGGGGTGCAGTACTTCCGTTCGCCGGTCACGCCCACCATCCTGGGGCGCGATCCGCGGCTGCAACTGCTGCACGAGGAGGACGCCATCGCGGCGCTCACCCATGCGGCCATGGGCGCGCCGGGCGGCACCTTCAATGTCGCGGGTGACGGTGCGATGGCACTGTCACAGGCCATCCGCCGCGCGGGCCGGATCGAATTGCCGGTTCCCTTCCTGGCTTTCCGCACCTTCGGTCGCAGCATCATGGGACCGGTAATGCGGGAATTCACCGCCGAACAGATCGACTACTTCCATTTCGGCTGCGGGCTGGACACCACCCGGATGCGCACCGAACTGGGTTTCGAGCCGCGCTGGACCACGGTGCAGGCTTTCGACGACTACATAGGGGGCGCAGCGTTGCGGCCCGTAATCGATCCCCGCTGGATCGACGCCGCGGAGAACAAACTTCTCGGCCTGCTCGGGGCCGGGACGGGAGCACACCAATGAACGACGTAGCGAAGGTGATTCGACTTCACGATGTGGATTTCGAGGCGCGGCACCGTCCGTCGCGCCAGTGGCCGGGCGAGCGCACGCTGAGCCCGGTCACCTCGTTGACCGATCGGCTCGCCGAAGCCGAAGCGCGGCAGCCGAAATCGCTGGGGGAGCTGATTCGCGGAGCCGTCGCCGACGGGGTCCGCACCACCGCCGATTTCGCGCGGCGTCGGCTCACCGGTGACTATCAGGTCGACGAATTCGGTTTGGACGAGCACCTGCTCGAATCGGTGATCCTCCCGGCGCTGCGGCCGCTGTCGGAGCTGTGGTTCCGGGTGGAGGTCAGCGGCATCGAGAACCTCCCCGAGTCCGGTGGCGCGCTGGTGGTCGCCAATCACGCGGGCACGGTGCCGTTGGACGGGCTCATGCTCCAGCTGGCCGTGCACGACCGGCATCCCAAGCAGCGGGCGCTGCGGCTGCTGGCGGCGGATCTCGTGTTCGAGCTGCCGCTCGTCGGCGGGCTGGCACGCAAGGCCGGACATACCCTGGCCTGCCCGGCGGATGCCGAAAGGCTGTTGCGCGCAGGGGAAATCGCGGGCGTGTTCCCCGAGGGGTACAAGGGGATCGGCAAGCCGTACTCGGAGCGGTACAAGTTGCAGCGGTTCGGGCGCGGCGGTTTCGTCTCGGCGGCGGTGAAGACCGGGGTGCCGATCATTCCGTGCTCGATCGTCGGCTCGGAGGAGATCTACCCGAAGCTCGCGGACATCAAGCCGCTGGCGCGCCTGCTCGGCGTCCCGTACTTCCCGGTGACGCCGCTGTTCCCGCATCTGGGACCGCTGGGTGCGCTGCCGCTGCCGTCCAAGTGGCACATCGAGTTCGGCGCGCCCATCTCGACGAGCGGGTACGAACCGGCCGACGCGGACGATCCGATGACCATGTTCGAGATCACCGATCAGGTGCGCGAGAACATCCAGCAGACGCTGTACAAGCTGCTCACCAAGCGCCGCAACCCGTTCACGGGCTGAGCCGGGTCTGGCGGTGTGAGCTGCGAACGGCCCCGGTCCTGGCGGACCGGGGCCGATTGTGTTTCCCGCCACTTTGTCTACGACGGCTCGTAGTGTGACCTACTACACGCTGTAGTCTGCGGGCATGCCTATGTGGATCATCCCGATCATCGCGATCGTCAGCGCCGTACTCATCGCCATCCTCTTCGTGGGTGGTTTTCCCAAGGATGACCACTGATCAACCCGCTTTGGCCTCGCGCTTGCGCGTGAGGACCGCGGCGGCCGCACCGCCTGCGGCACCCAGTGCCAGGGCGGTCGGCACGCCCACCTTCGCGGCCTTGCGCCCGGTGCGGAAGTCACGAATCTCCCACCCGCGATTCTTGGCCACCTCGCGCAGATCCGAATCCGGATTGATGGCCACCGACGTGCCCACCAGCGAGAGCATCGGCACGTCGTTGTGACTGTCGGAGTAGGCCGTGCAGCGCTTCAGATTCAGGCCCTCGCGAATCGCCAGGGTGCGCACCGCGTGCGCCTTGCCGAGTCCGTGCAGGATGTCGCCCACCAGGCGGCCGGTGAACACGCCGTCGCGGCTCTCCGCGACCGTGCCCAGCGCACCCGTGAGACCTAGTCGCTTGGCGATCACCTGCGCCAGCTCCACCGGGGTCGCGGTGACCAGCCACACCTGCTGACCGGCGTCGAGATGCATCTGCGCCAGCGCGCGGGTGCCCGGCCAGATCTTGTCGGCGATGATCTCGTCGTAGATCTCCTCGCCCAGTTCGGCCAGTTCGGCGGTGGAGCGTCCGGCGATGAAGGCCAGCGCCTTCTCCTTGCCGCTGGCCATATCGGCGCTGCTCTCCTTGCCGCTGACCCGGAACTTCACCTGTTTCCAGGCGATATCCACCAGATCCGAGGTCTTGAAGTACTTGCGCGCCGCCAGCCCGCGCGCGAAATGCACGATGGACGCGCCCTGCACCATGGTGTTGTCGACATCGAAGAACGCCGCCGCGGTGAGATCGCGCGGCACCGATTCGGCGACCGGCTCCTCGGCCTCGTGCAGGGCGAGCGCGGCCTCGGCGCTGGCCTCGCCGGCCAGATTGGCGCGGACCTCCTCCTCCGTCGGGCCGAACGGGCTGCGGGCGATCCGGGTGAACTGGTCCTGCAGGCCACCCCAGCGGGTGGGAAATTCACCGAATCGTCCCGCGATGAAACTCGTCCTCGCCTCTTTCGATCGTTCCGGCACCAGTACCTCCGCGGGGTTCACGTGAACACGTCCACAGTATCCCGGCCCGATGGCCGGAACGTAGACGGCGATCGACAAGTGTTGAATGACGCTCATGAGTGATCCCACACCGAGTGATCCCACCCCGCAGGTGACCCTGCTGACCCGCGCCGGGTGCCACCTGTGCACCATCGCGCTCGAACAATTGCGCGTCGTCTGCGCGGAATTCGGCATCGAACCCGCCACCGTGGATGTGGACGAGGCCGCGGCCACCGATCCGGGATTGCGCGCCGAATACGGCGACCGCCTGCCGGTGGTCCTGCTGGACGGGCGGGAACATAGCTATTTCGATGTGGACGAGCCGCGACTGCGGGCCGATCTCGCCCGGTGAAACGCGGCGTGGACGCCGGGGGAGATTTCCGGCGCGTCCCGTAGCGGTGTCCGCACGATAGGGGTTGAATGACCCACGGGGCCGGAGCCTGGCACAAAGTGACTGAATTCACCGACTTTGTGAAGGGCTGCACAAGCGGTTACGGTGGTGGCACGCAACCCGCCTCGAGGGTCTCTCGGGGGCAGTGGTAGCAGCCCCTAGAACCCGACACGACCTGCAACGCGACCGCCTCGCGACGGTCGCCCCGGCGTCGGGTCGACAGCACGAAACCCGGACACCCACCCCCGGCCGGACGAGGAGCGCAAGCGACGTGACAGAGCAGCATGAGACGCCCGGTGGCGTCTCCGGCAGGGCTCTGCAGAAGGACATACCGCAAGCCACGGTAGCGCGGCTCGCCACGTATCTCCGGGTGCTCGCCGTTCTCGCCGACGAAGGTACGGCCATCGTATCGAGTGAGGAACTGGCTGTCGCGGCGGGTGTCGGTTCCGCCAAACTGCGCAAGGATCTTTCGTTCCTCGGACCCAACGGCGTGCGCGGGGTCGGCTACGACGTGATCAAGCTGCGCGACCGCATCGAGGATGTGCTCGGCCTGTCCGAGGGCCACCGCGTGGTGCTGGTGGGCGCGGGCAATCTGGGCCGCGCGCTGATCGGCTACGGCGGATTTCGGCGGCGCGGTTTCTCCATGGTCGGCATCTTCGACAACGATCCGGCGGTCATCGGCACCACCGTGAGCGGCCTGCCGATCCGCGACGTGGCCGAGCTGCCCCGGGCCATCGGCCTGCTGGAACCGACCATCGCGGTCATCACGGTGCCCGACGCGGCCGCGCAGGGGGTCTGCGACCTGCTGGTCGAGGCCGGTATGCAGAGCATTCTCAGCTTTTCCCCGGTCGCGCTGGACGCACCCGACGCCGTGGAGGTGCGGCGGGTGGACCTGGCGGTCGAGATGCAGTTGCTGTCCTTCGAACGCGCCCGCAACGCCGAACTCGAGGCCGCCGAATCCGAGGTGGCGGCCGGGGAGACGGTGGGCGCGGATACCGTGCGCGCGGCGGCCGACGCGGCGCTGGAGCGCACCGTGCACACCGCCGAACGCGGCACACGGCGGGTGACGCCGATTCAGACTTCTCATGCGGCAATGGAGCCAACCAAGGGATCGGTGGTCACGCCATGAGTGTGCTGCTCGTCGGTATTTCACATCGGAGCGCGCCGGTCGCGGTGCTGGAGAAGGTCGCGATCACCGAGGACGACCGGCCCAAGCTGACCGACAGGATGCTCGCCTCCAGCCACGTCTCGGAGGCCATGATCGTGTCCACCTGCAACCGGGTGGAGATCTACGCGGTGGTCGACGCCTTCCACGGCGGGCTCGGCGAGATCAGCGACCTGCTCACCAAGCACTCCGGGCTACCGCTGCCCGAACTCACCAAACACGCCTACGTGCGCTACGCCGAGGCCGCCGCCGAGCACCTGTTCGCGGTCGCCTCCGGCCTGGACTCCATGGTGGTCGGCGAACAACAGGTGCTCAGCCAGATCCGCGCCGCCTACGCCGCCTCCGACGCGCAGCAGGCCGCCGGGCGCACCCTGCACGAACTGGCGCAGCACGCGCTGCGGGTGGGCAAGCGGGTGCACTCCGAAACCGGTATCGACCGCGCGGGCGCGTCGGTGGTGTCGGTGGCCCTGGACCGGGCCCGCATGGTGCTCGGCGCGGCCGAGATGAGCCGCGAGGCCGCCGCCAGCGTCAGCGAAACCGCTGTGGCGCCGTATGATTCGGCACTCGTCGGCCGCACCGCGCTGGTGCTCGGCGCGGGCGCCATGGGCGGACTCGCGGTGGCGCAGCTGGCGCGGGCCGGGGTCGGGCGCGTCATCGTGGTGAACCGGACCCTGGAGCGGGCGCAGCGCTTGGCGCGCACCGCCACCGATATGCACGGCGTGACCGCCGACGCCATGGAGATGTCGCGCATGGTCGAGGCCATGGCGGCGGCCGACGTGGTGGTCACCTGTACCGGCGCGGTCGGTGCGGTGGTGACCCTCGCCGACGTGCACCGCGCTCTGGCCGGTCGCCCGCATCAGCACCTGGTGATCTGCGATCTGGGCCTGCCGCGCGATGTGGAGCACGCCGTGGCCGGGCTGCCGGGCGTGACCGTCATCGATATGGAGACGTTGCAGCGCGACCCGGCGGCCGGGGCCGCCGCCGACGACACCGTCGCCGCGCGCGGCATCGTCGCCGACGAACTCGCGAAGTACCTGGCCGGACAGCGAATGGCCGAGGTCACCCCGACCGTGGCCGCGCTGCGCCAGCGCGCGGCCGAGGTGGTCGAAGCCGAACTGCTGCGCCTGGATTCGCGGCTGCCGAGCCTGGCCGCCGACGACCGTGAGGAGGTGGCGCGCACCGTGCGCCGCGTCGTCGACAAACTGCTGCACGCACCGACGGTGCGGGTCAAGCAGCTGGCCTCCACGCCGGGAGGCGACAGCTACGCCGAAGCGCTGCGTGAGCTGTTCGAACTGAAACCCGGTGCGGCACAAGCGGTCGCCGCACCCATGGAAATCGCGGCGCTCGGGGAGCTCGCCGACGATTTCACCGCCGCACATCTCGGGGACGAACAGGGGCCCAACTCATGACCGGAGCGATGGTGCACGGAGATCAGGACACGAGGGCGCGCGGCACGGTCGAATCACCGTGGCGCATCGGTACCCGCGGCAGCCTGCTGGCGCTGACCCAGGCGGGCACCGTGCGCGACGCCCTGGTCGCGGCGGGCCAGCACGCCGAACTCGTGATCGTGAAGACCGCGGGCGACAAATCGTCGGACCCGGTCGAGAAGATCGGCGTCGGCGTGTTCACCGCCGCCCTGCGCGAGGAGTTGGCCGCGCAGACCGTCGATATCGCGGTGCACTCCTACAAGGACCTGCCGACCGCGCCGGACGAGCGCTTCACCATCGCGGCCGTGCCGCCGCGCGAGGATCCGCGCGACGCCCTGGTGGCGCGCGACGGCCTGGTCCTCGGTGAGCTGCCCGCCGGTTCGGTCATCGGCACCTCCGCCCCGCGCCGCGCCGCCCAGTTGCGCGCGCTCGGCCTGGGTCACGAGGTGGTGCCGCTGCGCGGCAACCTCGACACCCGCATGCGCAAGGTGGCCGAGGGCGAACTCGACGCCGTGGTGGTGGCCCGGGCCGGACTGGTCCGCATCGGCCGCACCGACGTCATCACCGAAAGCTTGGAACCGGTGCAGATGCTGCCCGCCCCCGCACAGGGTGCGCTGGCGGTCGAGTGTCGCGCCGAGGACACCGAACTCGCGACCATCCTGTCCGCGCTCGACGACTCCGGCACCCGTGCCGCGGTGGCCGCCGAGCGTGCGCTGCTGGCCGAACTCGAGGCCGGTTGCACCGCTCCGGTGGGTGCGCTGGCCGAGGTCGTCGAATCGCTCGACGATGACGGCCGGGTGGTGGAGGAGTTGTCGCTGCGCGGTGGCGCGGCGGCGATCGACGGCTCGGACGTGATCCGGGCGTCTGTGGTCGGCTCGCTCGCGAATGCCGCTGAGCTGGGCCGTTCATTGGCGCGTGAGCTCTTGGAGCTGGGGGCGCGCGACCTGCTCAGCGCCCCCTCGGTAGGCGCTGCCGTTGACAGCAATCCCAGCCCGATGGAGAACAACCCATGACTGAGCGCAGCGAAGGAATCATGAGCACAGGGCCGTCGGCCGTGACCGTATCGAGCGCCAGTGAGGTGCGGGCATGAGCCGGGCCGCCAAGAAGCACCCCGGGCGCATCCTATTCGTGGGATCCGGCCCGGGTGATCCGGCGCTGCTCACCGTGCGGGCCCGCGAGGTGCTCGGGCGGGCGACGCTGGCGTTCACCGATCCCGATGTCGACAAGGGCGTCCTGGCGCTGATCGGCACCGCGGTCGAGGCGGGCCCGGACGGGGAGCGTCCCGTCGACGTGCGCCCGGCGCTCGGCGATCCGACCGAGGTGGCCAAGACCCTGATCTCCGAGGCGCGGGCCGGACACGACGTGGTGCGCCTGGTCTCCGGTGATCCGCTGACCACCGATTCGGTGATCCAGGAGGTCAACTCGATCACCCGCTCGCACATGGTGTTCGAGGTGCTGCCCGGCCTGCCGTCGGGTGCGACCGTGCCCGCGTACGCGGGTATCGCCCTGGGCTCCAGCCACACCGAGGTGGATGTGCGCGGCGAGGTGGACTGGGCGGCCGTCGCGGCCGCGCCCGGTCCGCTGGTGCTGCACGCCACCTCCGGGCATCTGGCCGAGACGGCGAGCGCGCTGGTGGAGCACGGGCTCGCGCCGCAGACGCCGGTGGCGGTGACCGTGCGCGGCACCACCCGCCAGCAGCGCACCATCGAGGCCACGCTGGCGACGCTCAACAATGCCGCTTCCGAACTGGTCGGCCCGCTCGTGGTGACGGTCGGCAAGGAGGTCGAGAAGCGCTCCAAGATGTCGTGGTGGGAGTCGCGGGCGCTGTACGGCTGGACCGTGCTGGTGCCGCGCACCAAGGAGCAGGCCGGTGAGATGAGCGAGAAGCTCGTCATGCACGGCGCCATTCCGATGGAGGTGCCCACCATCGCGGTGGAGCCGCCGCGCTCGCCCGCGCAGATGGAGCGCGCGGTGAAGGGCCTGGTGGACGGGCGCTACCAGTGGGTGGTGTTCACCTCCACCAATGCGGTGCGCGCGGTGTGGGAGAAGTTCGGCGAGTTCGGGCTCGATGCCCGCGCGTTCTCCGGTGTGAAGATCGCCTGCGTGGGCGAGGCCACCGCGGAGAAGGTGCGCTCGTTCGGCATCAACCCCGAGCTGGTGCCGTCGGGGGAGCAGTCCTCCGAGGGGCTGCTGGCCGACTTCCCGCCCTACGACGATGTTTTCGATCCGGTCAACCGGGTGCTGCTGCCGCGTGCGGATATCGCCACCGAGACCCTCGCCGAGGGGTTGCGCGACCGCGGTTGGGAGATCGACGATGTGACGGCCTACCGCACCGTGCGCGCTTCGCCGCCGCCCGCGGAGACCCGCGAGATGATCAAGACCGGCGGCTTCGACGCGGTGCTGTTCACCTCGTCCTCCACCGTGCGGAACCTGGTCGGCATCGCCGGTAAGCCGCACGCGCGCACCATTGTCGCGTGCATCGGCCCCAAGACCGCCGAGACGGCCATCGAATTCGGCCTGCGCGTGGACGTGCAGCCGGATGTGGCGCAGGTCGGCCCGCTCGTCGAGGCGCTCGCCGAACATGCCGCCCACCTGCGCGCGGAAGGTCTGCTCCCGCCGCCGCGGAAGAAGAGCCGCCGCAGCAGCCGGTAACCGGCCGCGATCTTCGACGCCAACGGGCCCCGCACTCGAAACGTGCGGGGCCCGTAGTCGGCTACCGTGAGTGTATGGCGTCCCCGGCTCCGCTTCCGCGTCCGTCGCAGGTTCCTGCGGCGGAACCAGAGGCATTGCGCTCGGTGCTCTCAGCGGCATTACGCGAGGAGTTCGACGCAGAGTGGGAAGTGGCGTTGGAGCGAGCCGAACAGTCACATTCGCTGGCGGGTATCCGTAGCCTGCTCAACAAGTGGCAGCACACTGCGGTAATGGAGCAGCGCGACCCAGGTTCATACGGGCGCATGCTCGACAAGGCTGCTGATATCGAGGCTGCGGGTGGCCGAGCATCGGCAATATCCGTTGATGATCTTCGTGCGCTGATCGCCCGTCGCCTCCAAGCGGGTTGAGGAAGCCTGCGCCTTGTACCGAATTGTTCCCGACCCGGCGATTGCCGAGCAAGTTGCCGCCTTGCCCGACGAGGCATTGCTTGATTTCGCCGAAGTTCTCAGTGCCCTGGAGGTCTCGCCCTGGTCCGGGGAACCTCAACACGAGGGCAATCCCGATGGCGCGGTTCGTGCTGGGCGTTCGGCCGGGGGATGGCAGGGCACGTGGTGTATTTGATCATCGACCGTGAGGTCCACCTGCTGATGGTGCAGTGGCTCGGCTGACCTGTCACACCAAGACCGCTCGTCGTCTCGAGCGCAGAGGTTCAGTGGGGTGAGGATCGGCCGGTACCCCGCACCGGAATGGCGCGGTGCGGGGTACCGGATGGGGTCGGCGGCGGGCGGCGCACCCCCATGGCCAGCGCCGATCGCCGCCGGTGTGGTTCAGCGGCGGGCTTGCATGAGGCGGCGGACCATGCGGCAGGTGGTGGGGGAGGGGGGATGGACGCCGATCACCTCGGCGGTGTGGTGGATCTTCTCGTCGGTCACCTGGTCGGGGGTGAAGGCGCCCGCGTCGAGCAGGGCGATGGCCAGGCGCATGGCCTTGAGGCGGCGGTTGTGGGCGATGTACCAGGAGCGGGGTCGCCCGGCGGGGAGCGGCTGTTTGACGAGCGGACGCCAAGCCTGGGCGATAGGGTCCCCCTTCTTCGGGACGGTTGCGGTGGGCAGGGTGGCGATGGCAGCGAGCACGGTCGATCCTCTCGTCGCGATCGGGGCCGCCCGGTGCGATCCCTCGAACACATATTCGATTGTACCGGCAACCTACGACAAAATCCGCTGCTCACCATGGGTGGTGCGGCCGCATCCCGGTCGCGATTTCCCGCACGGCCTGCCAAGCTGTCAGCTATGTCTGCCGTGTTTCCCGGTGCCGGGCGGGTGGGCGCCGCGGTGGCACGGGTGCTGGATGGGAACGGCGCCGCCGTCGGCACCGGCTTCGTGATCGGCCCCGGCCGCGTCGCCACCTGCGCCCACGTGGTGACGGCCGCCGTCGGTCCGGCCGCCGACATCGCGACAGCCGTTGTGGCCCTGGACTTCCCGCTGCTCGACGGCGCACCGCGGGCCACCGCACGCGTGCACAGCTGGGATCCGGTGCGCACGGACGGCCGCGGCGATATCGCCGTCCTCGAACTCGACGATGTGCCCCACGCCGATCTCGCCCCGCCGCCGCTGTGGCGCGCGGATCGCCCGTGGGGCCGCGAATTCCGAGCTGTCGGCTTCCCCACCGAACTCACCGACGGCGTCTGGGCGTGGGGCGAGTTCCGCGCCCCCCAGGGCTCCGGCTGGCTGCAACTGCACGCCGCCGACGGTGCGCAGCCGCTCACCGGTGGTTTCAGCGGTGCACCGGTTTGGGATGCGGGCAGTGAGGCCGTGGTGGGGATGGCCGTGGCCGCCGACCGCCGCCGGCTGACCCGCACCGCGTTCATGATCCCGGTGAACGAGGTGCTCGGCCTCGACCCGGATTCGCTGCCGAACCCGTATCGCGGCCTGGAACCTTTCGGCGAGAACGATTCCCACCTGTTCTACGGGCGCGGTTCGGATATCGACCGCGTGCTGGCGGCATTGGCTGAGCTGTCCGTGGTGGCGGTCGTCGGCCGCTCCGGAATCGGCAAATCCTCCCTGGTGCGCGCGGGCGTGGTGCCGCGCCTGCGCGCCGAGGGTGTGCGGGTCGTGTACCTGAGTGCTGAAACATCATGGACGACAGCTGAGCCCGAAGTGTCGCGGACGGCAGCAGATCCTGAAGTGTCGCGGGTGGCAGCCGAGTCCGAAAAATCTTGGGCGGCAGTTGAGTTCGAGACCGGCCCGGCACCGAGCGCTGCTCGCGCCCCGGCCGCCGGAACCGGCGACGGTGCCGGGGTGTCGACGGTGCTGGTGGCGGACCAGTTCGAGGAATTGGTGGCGACCGACCCCGCCCGCGCCCGGGAACAGCTGGGCGACCTACTGGGTCGCGCCGCGGACCCGTCCGTACGGCTGCTGCTCACCCTGAGCTGGGATGTGCTGGAAGTGCTGGCCGACGGCGACCTCGGCCACGCCCTGGACCGCGCCACCATCGCCCTCGCACCCATGGGCCGCGAGCAGTTGCGCCAGGCCATTCGGGGTCCCGCCGCCCATGCTCCCGGCGTGGATCTCGATGACGACCTGGTGGAACGCCTCGTCGACGACACGGTCGGCGAACCCGGTGGACTGCCACTGCTGGAATCGGTGCTGACCGAACTGTGGGAGCAGCGTCGCGGTGGCCGCCTCACCCTCGCCGACTACGAGGCTGTCGGCCGCGCCGCCGCCTCCATCGCCCGCCGCGCCGAGCGGGTGTTCGGCCAGTTCACCGCTGCGGCCGACCGTCGCGCGGCCCGTCGACTGCTGACCATGCTGGCCGCGCCGCGCGGCGACGGCTTCGTCCGGGTGCCGGTCTCCATGCGCGACGTACCCGAATTGCGCTCGGTGGCAGGACGATTGGCGCGGGAGCGGCTGGTGGTCACCGGCCGTGGCGCGGATGACGCCGACGTGGTGGAACTGGCCCACCAGTCGCTCATCGGCAACTGGCCCCGGCTGCGCGAATGGCTGGAGTCCGACCGCGACTTCCTGGAATGGCAGCAGCGCACCGAGCGCGCCCGCCGCACCTGGGTGGCGCACGGGCGCGACGACGGCGAACTGCCGCGCGGTGGCGCCCTCCAGGACGCGGAGGAATGGTTGAGCCGCCGACCCGACGACATCGCGGATCCATTGCGCGAGTACGTATCCGCCGGTATCCGGGTGCGACGGCGCGAGGTGGCGCGCTGGCGGGTGCTCACCGCCGTGCTGGCGGTGCTGACCCTGGTGGCGGCGGGCGCCGCGGCGGTGGCGTACCGCACCGGTGAACAGCGCGAGCAGGCCCTGCGTTCGCTGGCGGGCGTCGCACTGGCCGAACGGTCGCTGCAACTGGCGCAGTCGCGGCCGAATCTGGCCTTGCAGTTCGCTCAGGCCGCGGCCCGGCTCGCGCCCGGTGACCATACGGTGGAGGCGGCGCTGCTCACTCAGCAGTTGCGGTTGGCCTCGGCGGTGTCGGTGCGCACCGGCCTCGGTGAGGACGTGCGGCTGGTGGCCGCCGACCGCACCGCCGCCGTGGTCGCGATCGGTGACGGCGACGGCACCGTCACGGTCTGGCGCGACCTGTTGGACGGTGGCAGTGAGCCGTGGCGGCTGCCCGTGCGCGATGTCGTCTCGCTGGTGCTCAGCGCCGACGGCAGTCGGCTGGCGACCGTGAATGCCGTTGGCGGCGTTCGGCTGTGGGATGTGGTCCGGCGGACGGGGCCGTTCGAGGTACTGGCCGACGGCCCGGTCGCACCGGCCGTCACCGCGATCAGCGCGATGTTCTCCGCGGACGGAACGCGATTGGTGGTCTCCCGCGACCCGCGTCGCTCCCCGGTCCCCATCGACCACGGCAAGCGGCTCGCCACGGACGTGGGCGACCCCGATACCGTGACGACCTTCGACACCGCCGGGTCGGACCCGATGCCGCTGGCCTCCTACACCGCCGAGATGCCGTCGGAATCGCTTCCGGTGCAGGTTGATTCGTCCGGACGAAGCTGGTTCCTGGCCGTCGACGAACGCGGCGGCCAGCGGTACCGGCTGCGCGCCGCGGACGGCACCGCGCTGCGGCCCACCGATCCGGCCCAGGGCACGGTCACCGACTGCGGTGACGGTCGCCTGGGCGAGATCACGGTGCCCGAGCCCACCGGCCCGCGCGTGTACGGGGTGGGTCCCGGCTGCGCCGCCGTCCCGCCCGGCGCGGTGGTGGAGCGCGATGAGACCGGGCGCTACCTGGTCGCTGCCTTCGCCCCCGAGAGCGCGGCCTTCCAACTGGTGCACCTGGTGGATCTGGTCACGCGGCAGATGTACAAGGTGCAGGCGCGCTATCAGAGCACCGGCAGGCCGTCGTTCCTGGTGCGGCCCGGCGCGGCCGGGCCGGAGCTGTTCGTGGTCGGCGCCGATGACCTGACCCGGCACGCGCCCGCCGCCGCGGTCGGCTCCAGCGCCGAATTCGGTGCGGATCCGACCCTCATGCACTGGAGTGCCGACGGCCGCTTCGTCGCCGAATTCCACGCCGACGCCGCCCGGGTGGACCTGCGGGAGGTGCTGCCGATGGTGCGGCCGCCGGCCACGCTGACGCTCGACGGCCGCGACGCCGCGCGGATGCGGGACATGACCGTCACCGCGGACGGGGCCTACCTGGTGTTGGGCTTGGATTCGCATGAGCTGCTGGTGTATTCGGTTCCCGACCTGCGCCCGGTCACCCGCCTGGAACTGCCGGTGCCGCTGGAATACGCCGGTCCGCACGCCCGCCGGGTGCCGGTCGCCCTGGTGGCGTCGCACGCGGACGAGGTGGCGGTGCTGCACGCCGGCTATGTGAGCCGCTGGCGGGTGGGCGCCGGAGCCGCGCTCGGGGGACCGCAGCAGGTGTGGCGTGGCCGTGCGGACTTCGCCGATATCGCGGAGCGGGCCACGGCCTTGCGCAACGGGACGGCGGTGAGCGATCTGATGATCTTCACCCGGCGCGGGCTGGTGATCTGGGACAGCGTGGCGGGCCGCCGGATACGTGAGCTGACGGGATCGGACACGGGGTGGATCGACACCCTCGCCAAGACTGTCGATCTCCCGATCGCCTATGTGTGGACGGAGGTGCGGCGGGTGGAGCGCTGGGATCTGGCGACCGGGCGGATCGTGGCCGCCCCCATCGCGATTCCGTGGGCTCCGCTGGTCGAGCTCACCCCCGACGATCTCATCGTCACCGGGTGGGTGTCGGCCAAGTTCCACATCCTCGACGCCGAGCGCGGAACCCTGGTGAACACCCAGCTACCCGCCACCGCGCTGCGATTGTGGATGGCGCGCACCGGCACCGACATCCACTTCATCACCGACCACGGTCTGCTGAGCCTGAATCTGGACCGGGAGAACATCCTGGACCGCCTGTGCGCCGTCAACGACCGCGCCTTCACCGAGGCGGAACGGAAGCTGCTGCCGCCGGGCGCGGATGCCACGCCCCCGTGCGGTGGATGATCCGGCCGCCGCACGGGTGCTGTGGACGATCCGACCACGATCCCGACCGTCCTGCATTCGCACCCAACCTTTTAGCCCGCCGAGGAGTCGTACTCCATACAGCCGGTGCGCGCCCTGCGAGGGGTACGGCGCGCACCGGCTGCACAGACCAGGAGGCACGATGCGCAAGCTGCTCAGCAGAGATCTGTCCGCACTGCTCGGTGCGACCCGGGCGGCGGTGCTGGAGGCCGTCGCCGACGGCGGCAGCACCACCGAACTCGCCCTGCGGCTCGGAATCTCCCCGTCCTCGGCCAGTGAGCACGCCGCCGTCCTGCGCGGCGCGGGCCTGATCACCAGCACCCGCACCCGAAACCAGGTGCGGCACCGGCTGACCCCACTCGGCGCGGCCCTGCTCGGCCTCGAATCCCCACCCCGCCCCGCAACGGATCCGACCCCACTCACGCTCGACCCGAAGACGGCGATCACGCACAGCCGCCACCGCCCCGAGTTGGCCCACGCCACCGCTCACCTCGGCGACCGACCGCGGTGAGACTCCAACCACCACCGCCATGTCACGTCGCGAACCCGATGCGCCTGACCGCGCCAGGCTCGCCGCACCGCCGGTACGGAGCCGGGCTCGGCATGCCGAGCGGGAGCCAGGGGATTCGCGTGGCTGCGCGGGAAGCCGTGGTGCCGCAGACTTCGGGCACGTCGCGGTGCGGGGTTTCGTCCCATGGCGCGGAGACGAAGTCTCGCGTTCGGGTCGCCGAGCGGGAGTGACGATGTGCGTGGCTGTGCCGGATTCGCCCCAGGTTCTCGTGCCGCGGGCGGGTGCCGCACGCGCTCCGGCTTAGGTCGAGATGTGAGCGCTCGCTCAGGCCGCCTGCAATTGCGCGCGGACCTTCGCGAGCGCGCCCGCCACGTACGCCTTGACCGTGCCCGCCGCCAGGCCCATCATGGCCGCGGTCTGCACGTAGGTGTTGCCCGCGTAGGTGTGCAGCACCACGGCCTCGCGTTCGCGCGGCGGCAGCTGTTCGAGGGCGGTGAGGAGGGCGTGCCGCAGCGAGATCTGTTCGTCGAAGGCGATTCCGGCCCGATCGGCGAGGGTGACGATGCGGTCCTGACCGTCGGGGTCGAGGTGGGCGCGGTCGACGGCGGTGCGCTTCCAGCCGTCCTTGATCAGGTTGCCGGTGACCCGCCACAGGTAGCCGCGCATGGCCGCGGTGTCGCGCACATCCGGCCGTGCGGCGTAGGTGCGCACCAGCGCGGTCTGCACGATGTCCTCGGCGTCGCTGCGATTGGGCACCTGGGTGACGGTCCAGCCGATGAGCCGGTGCCGTTCGGTCTCGTAGACCTCCACCAGTAGTTCGTCGAACCGGCTCGGTGCCGGTGCGCCGTCCCGGGCGATGCGCACCAGCGCACTTCCGGCATCCGGGCTGGAGATCAGCAGCAGGGGTTCGTGCGCGCATTCCCGCAGCAGTTCGCCCAGCAGTTCGGCGAGCTCCGCGTCGAATGCCGCAGATTCCCGATTCGCGTCCATTCCCACCTCGCGCCAGCCGCCGACACCGCGCTGTGCACCTTACGGCACCAACCGTCCCGTTGACCGGCGCAGTACCGAAGGGTCCGGGCGTATTCGCAGGTCAAGCGGATTCCCCGCGTGCGGGCGGACCGTCCCGCGACCCGTTCACGCCGGGGGCATATCATCGCCCTATGACCGGATTGGACCGCCCACGGCGGTTGCGCCGTACTCCTGCACTGCGTCGGCTCATCGCCGAAACCACCGTCGAGCCACGGCATTTGGTTCTGCCCATGTTCGTCGCGGACGGGATCGACGAGCCGCGCGAAATCTCCTCCATGCCGGGCGTGTACCAGCACTCCATGGATTCGCTGCGCAAGGCGGCCGTCGAGGCGGTCACCGCGGGCGTGGGCGGGCTGATGCTCTTCGGCGTGCCGAAGCCGGAGGACAAGGACGCGGCCGGTACCGGGGCCAGCGACCCCGACGGCATTCTCAACCGCGGCCTGCGGGCGCTGGTGCAGGAGGTCGGCGGCTCCACCGTGGTCATGGCCGACACCTGCCTGGACGAGTTCACCGATCACGGCCACTGCGGTGTGCTGAGCCACGACGGCGCGGTCGACAACGACGCCACCCTCGACCGCTATATCGACATGGCCCTCGCGCAGGCCGAGACCGGGGCCGACCTGCTCGGCACCAGCGGCATGATGGACGGCCAGGTGGCCGCCATCCGCGCCGGACTGGACGCGGCCGGGCATATCGACACCGGCATCCTGGCCTATGCCGCCAAGTACGCCTCGGCCTTCTACGGCCCCTTCCGCGAGGCGGTCGGTTCGTCGCTGCAGGGCGACCGCCGCACCTATCAGCAGGATCCGGCCAACCGCCGCGAGGCCATTCGCGAACTGGATCTGGATCTGGCCGAGGGCGCGGACATCGTCATGGTGAAACCCGCCATGTCGTATCTGGACATCCTGCGCGAGGTCGCCGACCGGTCCACGGTGCCGGTGGCCGCCTATCAGATCTCCGGTGAGTACGCCATGATCACCGCCGCCGCGCAGAACGGCTGGATCGACCGGCGCGGCGCGATTCTGGAGTCGCTCACCGGGATTCGGCGGGCGGGCGCGGATATCGTGCTCACCTACTGGGCGACCGAGGCAGCGCACTGGTTGTCGTGAATCGAATCGCTCCACCGACGGGCCCGCGGCCCGTCCCCGAGGATGTCCGCACCGCCACCCAACTCTGGTGGGCCGCGCTGGCCGTGGGCGTGGTGCAGGTGATCGCCGCTATGCTCGCCGAGTTCGGCCAGCGGAAGGTGCTGGCGGCTGAGCTCCTCGATCAGTTGCGGGATGATCAGCCGACGCTCACGCTGGCGCGGGCCGAGGTGATGGTGATGATGACGATGGTCGTCGGGACCGTGCTGATCCTGAGCCTGTTGGGAGCGGCGGCCTTCGCAGCCTTCCAGTTGCAGCGTGGAAAGCGTTGGGCAAGAACACTTCTCATGGTGTTAGCAGTCTTTCTGGTAGTCGGCGCGGCGGGCGTCCTGTTCAGCGCGGGCGACGCGGCCCCGGGTGCGCTGCCGGGGAGCGGCGGCGTAGGTGGCATCGCGGGTCTGGTGGCCGGTGGCGCGTCCGTCGTGCAGGCGGTGCTCGCCGCCGGGGCCGTATTCCTCTGCTACCGCGCGGAATCCGACGCGTACTTCCGTCCGGGTCCGCGGTGAGCGCACCGGAGTTTGTACCGGCGGGTAGGCGCGGTATGGTGAGGACAGTCACAGGGAAATTGGGAACCGGAAGTCGGGCATCATCCGTTGGGCGATGGTGCGCTCGGCTCCGGTGGTTCGGAGGCAATGATGCGAGTGGTGATTCAGCAGCCGCACAGCCTTCGGCGAGATCTGCTGGTGCTGAGTCTGTTGATTCTGTTCGGACTGCTCACCCTCGCCGTGCTGTTGATTCCGGGGCTCGTCGGCTGACCCCCATGACCGAGACGCCGGGCCTATGACCGACGCGCCAGCGGCCCCCGCGCCTCCAGTGCTGTTCGCCGAGCCGGGTGCGCGCTGGCGGACCATCGCCTACGGCCCCGCCCTCTGCGGTCTCATTCTGGTGCTGGAAGCGGTGCGCGGCGGCGCGATCCACTGGTTCGGGCTGGCATTCTGCGCGGCGCTGCTGGGCGGATTCGTCTGGCTGCAGGTGGTCGCCGGGCGACGGCACATCAGTGTCGAACTCACCGACACCCACCTGCGCCAGGGCACCGAACTGCTGCCGCTGCGGAATATCGCGGCCGTGCTGCCGGAGGTCGACGAGGAGTCCTGGGATGATGAGGACTGGCAGTCGGCCAGGGCGCTCGGGGAACTCACCGGGGTGCCGCGACGGCGCGGTGGCATCGGATTGAAGTTGCGCGACGGCGGGCTGGTGCAGGCGTGGGCGCGCGATCACCGCACGCTGCGCGCCGAACTCACCGCCGCGCTGGAGCGACTGCCGGAGCTCGAGGGCCGGGATGCCGACGGCAGGGATCTCGAGGGCAGGGATCTCGAGGGCAGGGACGAGGAGAAAGGGGCGCGCTGATGCGGTGGCTCGCCGTGCTCGCCGAGTTTCTTCTGGTGCCGCTGTGCGGGGTGGCGGCGGTGTGGAGTTGGCGGCGAGGTGTTCAGACCAGCTGGTACGCACCCAATGGCGATATGCCGGGCTTCGAGGCGGTGCGCTATGCGGGCCCGTGGCTGCTGCTGGCGGCGGTGGCCGTCGCGGTCGGCGGGCTGCTGCTCATCGATGCCGTGGCGCGCACGCGCCGGGACGACCCAGTGCGCACGCGGCGGACAACCGCCGGACACTGACGCGCCATCGCACTGATTGAACGCCCGCGAGGCGGACAATCTCCGAGTATGACGCTCATACCCGTGTTCTCCTGGCTGGATTTGCTACCGGTGCAGCTGAACTGCCTGCTCAGCACCGGGTGGGCGGCGTTCTGCCTGGGGCTGCCCCTATCCTGACGGCCCCTGTCCCGACGACTACCGCGTCCAGTTCTGATACACGTCCAGCACCCGCCCGCCGCGGGTGCCGGGTGCGTTCAGGAACACCACGACCGAGCCGTCGGGATGCTGCGCGGCCTCCATCAGTACCTGCCGCAGCGAGGCGTGCACGCCGCCGTTGTCGTCCCGGTAGATCCGCGTCTCCGGATGCAGTCCCGCGCCCATCCGGTTCAGCGGCACGAACATGCTGACCACGGCGGGCAGCGGTCCGGACGCCACCATCGCGGTCTCCTCATGCGACAGGTGCATTCCGATACGCCCCTGATCCGGTTGGACGATCGGCACTCCCGCGCCGGCCTGTCCCGCCCCGAGCGCCAGTCCCGCCACGGCGGCGAACAGTCCCGCGCCGAAGAGTGCGATCCGCATGAAGCTTTCCTCCCGATAGTCCGAATATGCCCTGGTGCTCGAGATTACGCACCAGCAACTACACAGCGAATGAATGACGCGCCGTGTGCGTTGGACCACCCCACTACACCCTGTCGTCGACGCTGGATCGGGCGGCTGCGACACTGGAAGCCGTGAGTTCTTCTCCGCGTCTGAGCCAGGCATCGGTGCCGGTCTCCGCCCAACTCTTCGCACGCGCCGCCGAGGTGATCCCGGGTGGCGTGAACTCGCCGGTGCGGGCGTTCAATTCCGTCGGTGGGACACCGCGGTTCATCGCTTCCGCGCGCGGCTGCACGCTGACCGACGCCGACGGCAACGACTACGTGGATCTGGTGTGCTCGTGGGGGCCCATGATTCTCGGGCACGCGCACCCGGCCGTGGTCGAGGCCGTACAGCGCGCGGCGACCGGTGGCCTGTCGTTCGGCGCGCCCACCGAGGCCGAGATCGAACTGGCCGAGGCCATCGCGGCGCGGGTCGCCCCGGTGGAGCGGGTGCGGCTGGTGAACTCCGGCACCGAGGCGACCATGAGCGCGGTCCGGCTGGCGCGCGGATTCACCGGGCGCTCCAAGATCATCAAGTTCTCCGGCTGCTACCACGGCCATGTGGACGCGCTGCTCGCCGACGCCGGGTCGGGCGTCGCCACGCTGGGACTGCCCACCTCGCCGGGCGTCACCGGGGCGCAGGCGGCCGACACCATCGTGCTGCCGTACAACGACCTGGAGGCGGTGGCCGCCGCCTTCGCCGCGCATCCGGGCGAGATCGCGTGCGTCATCACCGAGGCCGCCGCGGGCAATATGGGCGCGGTCGCGCCGCTGCCCGGCTTCAACGCCGGACTGCGGCAGCTCACCGCCGACCACGGGGCGCTGCTCATCATGGACGAGGTCATGACCGGCTTCCGGGTGAGCCATTCCGGCTGGTACGGCATCGACGGCGTCGCGGGTGACCTCTACACCTTCGGCAAGGTGATGAGCGGCGGGTTGCCCGCCGCGGCGTTCGGCGGTCGCGCCGAGATCATGAACCACCTCGCGCCGCTGGGCCCGGTGTACCAGGCGGGCACGCTGTCCGGGAATCCGGTCGCGGTCGCCGCCGGTCTGGCCACGCTGCGCGCCGCCGACGAATCGGTGTACGCCACGCTGGACAAGAACGCGCAGCGCCTCGGTGGGCTGCTCACCACGGCACTCACCGCCGCCGGTGTCGGTCATCAGGTGCAATTCGCGGGCAATATGGTGAGCGTGTTCTTCGCCGACACCCCGGTCACCGACTACGCCGCCGCCAAGGCCAGCGACACCTGGCGCTTCCCGGCGTTCTTCCACGCGCTGCTCGACCACGGCGTGTACGCGCCGCCGAGCGCGTTCGAGGCGTGGTTCGTCTCCGCGGCGCTCGACGAGGACGCATTCGACCGTATCGCCGCCGCCCTGCCCGCGGCCGCCTCCGCCGCGGCCGCCGCCACCCCCGAAGGATCCGCGTGAGCTCCGACCACCCCGACACCGGTCAACCGGCCCCCTCGACCCAGCCCGTTTCCACCGCCGACGCCGCCCGCCTGCTGAACTCCCTGCGCCAGGCCGAGCGGGAGACCGCCGAGTCGAGCCCGGCGGGCGATGACGAAACCGCCTCCGGCGCAAGCGCACCGGCGGCCAGCCCGGATTCCGTAGCCAGCGGCGCGGCTGCCTCTAACGCTGCGGAAAGCGCTGTGCGCGCGGCCGACTCAACCGCTGTGGAAAGCGCTGTGCACGCGGCTGCCTCGAATGCTGCGGAAAGCGCTGTGCGCGCGGCTGATTCGCGGGTGGCCGACTCGTCTGCGGCCGATGCGCACGAGCCTGTCGCGGGCGCGGCCGCCGATCCCGTCGGCGGGGTGGCGACGCGAGCCGCGAGTTCGACAGCCGCGTCCGAGAGCGTGTCGGCGGATGCGTCCGCCGAATACCCGGCGGTCGAGGTGAGTGTCACCGGATCGGCTACCGAGATCACGGGCCCGGATGCCTCGGACGCGCCGGACGCCCCGTACGCCTCGGATGCCTCAGTCACCCCGGATGCGGCGGCGGATGCCGAATCCGATGCGGCCACGAGCGCGCCGGACCGCGACGAGAGCTCCATTGCCACCGGCGATTTCGTGCTGCCGGGCGAGGTGGCCAGTGACGTCGAGACCATCGTGCACGTGCTGCGGCACGGCGAGGTGCACAACCCCAAGGGCATCCTGTACGGCCGCCTGTCCGGCTTCGGGCTCTCGGTGACGGGTCAGGCGCAGGCGCAGGCCGTGGCGCGCTCGCTGCGCGACCACGACATCGCGCTGGTGGTGGCCTCGCCGCTGCAACGCGCGCAGGAGACCGCGGACCCCATCGCCACCCAGCACGGTCTGCTCATCCGCACCGACGACAACCTGATCGAGGCCGGGAACACCTTCGAGGGCCTGCGGGTCGCCGCCCGCGACGGCGCGCTGCGCAAGCCCCGGCACTGGCTGAAGCTGCGCGACCCGTTCACCCCGTCCTGGGGTGAGCCGTACCTCCAGATCGCGCACCGCATGCTGGCCGCGGTCAACAAGGCCCGGGTCGAGGCGGCGGGCCGCGAGGCGGTGCTGGTCTCGCATCAGCTCCCGGTGTGGACGCTGCGCCGCTTCCTGCAGGGCCAGCGCCTGTGGCACGACCCGCGCCGCCGCCAGTGCTCGCTGGCGTCGCTCACCTCGCTGGTCTACCAGGGCGACACCCTCATCGACATCGTCTACTCCGAGCCCGCCGGGGCCACCGATCCGACGGTGACCGGGGCATGACCGGTCAGCGCCGAGAGCAGGCCCCGCGTCCGAACGCGGGGCGACCGTCCGTGCCGGGGGGATTTCGCGGGAGCCGCGCCCTCCGTTCGGGTGGGCCGCTCCGGCGCACCGCGGCCCCGTCCGGGTCCGCCGCGCCGCGGCGCGTGCTGTCGATCCTGCTGGCGAGCGTGTGCCTGGTCGCCGCGCTCGCGGGCTGTTCGACGGCGGGCAAGGACGCGGTGGCCCAGGGCGGCACCTTCGATTTCGTCTCACCGGGCGGCGAGACCGACATCTTCTACGACCCGCCGTCGAGCCGCGGCACCATCGGCACGCTGTCCGGGCCGGATCTCATGACCGACGGCAAGACCACCTCGGTGAGCGATTTCCCGAATCAGGTCGTGGTCATCAATATCTGGGGCCAGTGGTGCGGCCCGTGCCGCGCCGAGGCTCCGGCGCTGGAACAGGTCTACGAGGCCACCCGCGATTCCGGCGTCGCCTTCCTCGGCATCAATGTGCGTGACAACCAGAAGGACAAGGCGCGGGACTTCGTCACCGACTACAACGTCGGCTACCCGTCGATCTACGACCCGTCCATGCGCACCCTGCTCGCGCTCGGCGGCAAATTCCCCACCAGCGTCATTCCGACCACGCTCATCCTGGACCGGCAGCACCGCGTCGCCGCGGTCATCCTGCGCGCCCTGCTCGCCGAGGACCTCCAGCCCGCCGTCGAGCGCATCGCCGCCGAGGACCCGTCGTGAACGTGACGGTACTGGCCGGGGTCGGCGAATCCTTCCAGCAGACAGCGTCTTCCGGGCCGCTGCTGCTGGCGCTGGGGGCGTGCGTGCTGGCGGGTCTGGTGTCGTTCGCCTCGCCGTGCGTGGTGCCGCTGGTGCCGGGCTATCTGTCGTATCTGGCGGGCCTGGTCGGCGCGGAAGCGCCGCCGGTCACCGTCGAGTCGGCGAAACGGGAAGCGGCGCAGGGTGGTTCGACGGCACTGGCCGAGAAGGCCGCGAAAAGCCGTGCGCGCCTGCGGGTCGCGGGTGCGGCCGGGCTGTTCGTCGCCGGTTTCACGGTGGTGTTCGTGCTGGCCACCGCCACCGTCTTCGGCGCGATCCAGGTGCTGAACGTCAATCGTGAACTGCTGCAACGGGTCGGCGGCGTGGTGACCATCGTCATGGGCTTGGCCTTCATCGGCCTGATCCCGGCCTTGCAGAAGGACACCCGCATGGAGCCGCGCCGCCTCAGCGGCATTGTCGGCGCACCCCTGCTCGGCGCGGTCTTCGCGCTGGGCTGGACGCCGTGCCTGGGGCCGACCCTCTCCGGCGTCATGGCCGTCTCCGCGGGCACCGACGGCACCACCGCGGCGCGCGGTGTCGCGCTCATCGTGGCCTACTGCCTGGGGTTGGGCCTGCCTTTCGTGATTCTGGCGTTCGGTTCGGCGACCGCGCTGCGCGGTGTCGGCTGGCTGCGCCGCAATTCCCGCACCATTCAGGTGATCGGCGGGCTGCTGCTGGTGGCCGTCGGCATCGCCCTGGTGACAGGGGCCTGGGATCAGTTCGTCTCCTGGGTCCGCGACGCCTTCGTCTCGAATGTGACCCTTCCGATCTGATGACAGCGACCGAAACCCCCACCGCCCCCGCTCCTTCCGGCCCGCCGCGCCAGTCGCTGCCGGGTCGGGTGCTGGCCACCCTGCGCAATACCTGGCGCGGGCTCACCAGTATGCGCACCGCGCTCATGCTGCTGTTCCTGTTGGCGCTGGCCGCGATTCCGGGCGCGCTGCTGCCGCAACGGAGTCTGAACGCGCAGAAGGTGGACCAGTACATCGCGGACCGGCCGACGCTGGGGCCGTGGATGGATCGCCTGGAACTGTTCGACGTATTCGGCAGTTTCTGGTTCACGGCCGTGTACGTGCTGCTGTTCGTCTCGCTGGTGGGCTGCATCCTGCCGCGCTGCTGGGACCACTATCGGGCGCTGCGCACCGAGCCGGTCAGGGTGCCGCGCAATCTGTCCCGGCTGCCGTACCACCACGAGGGCGGCGAGACCGCCACGCCGGAGGAGGTCGTCGAGCGCGCCCGCCGGGAACTGCGCGGCTGGCGCACGGTGATCCGCCCCGGCACCCGCGAGGGCGAGATCACGGTCTCGGCGGAGAAGGGCTACACCCGCGAGTTCGGCAATCTCGTCTTCCATCTCGCGCTGGTGGCGCTGCTGGCGGCCATCGCCATCGGCAAGCTGTTCGGCTACGAGGGCAATGTCATCGTCATCGCCAACAATGGTCCCGGGTTCTGCACCACCTCTCCGGCGGTGTTCGACTCCTTCCGGGCGGGCAATGTCAACGATGGCACCGGCCTGACGCCGCTGTGCGTGCGAGTGCAGAACTTCAAGGCCGACTATCTGCCCAACGGGCAGGCGGAGATGTTCACCTCCGATATCTCGTATCAGGCGGGCGCGGATCTGAGTTCGAACACCTGGCGTGACACCACGCTGAAGGTAAACCATCCGCTGCGGGTGGCCGGTGACCGGATCTACCTGCAGGGTCACGGTTTCGCGCCGAAGTTCACGGTCACCTTCCCGGACGGACAGACCCGCACCGAGGCCATCCAGTGGCGGCCGGACGATGCGACGACCTTCCTGTCCAGCGGGGTGCTGCGCATCGACCCGCCCGGCGGCATGTATCCCGACGAGGCGGAGCGGCGCAAGAACCAGATCGCCATCCAGGGCCTGTTCGCGCCCACCGGCCTGCTGCACGGCACGCTGCTCACCTCGAGCTATCCGGCCATGACCAACCCCATGGTGGCGGTGGACATCTATCGCGGTGAGACCGGTCTGGACACCGGGCGCGCGCAGTCGCTGTTCACCCTGGATCCGGAGATGATCAAGCAGGGTCGGCTGAACAAGGAGCAGCGGGTCAATCTGTCGCCCGGTGAGTCCGCGACGCTCGCCGACGGCACCACGGTGACCTTCGACGGTGCGGAAGAGTTCGTGAACCTGCAGGTCTCGCACGATCCGGCGCAGGGCTGGGTGCTGGGTAGTTCGATCGTGATGATGGCGGGTCTGCTGGTGTCGCTGCTGGTGAAGCGCCGCCGGATCTGGCTGCGGGTGTACCCCGACGCGGACCCCGATGACAAACGACGTACCGTAGTAGAAATGGGTGGACTGGCCCGCACCGACCAGGCGGGTTGGGGCGGCGAATTCGACCGCCTACGCACACGGCTGCTGGACCACAGCACGGGAGAATGACTATGCCGATCGACGAAACCCTCGCCGGATACAGCAATCTCGCCTTCAAATCGGCGTTCGTGGTCTACCTGCTGGTGTTGGCGATGCTGATCGTGCAGTACGCCTCGGCCCGCAAGAAGCTGACCGCCGAACGGGAACTGGTCACGGTCGGCGGTTCCGGCTCCGGTGACGTGCCCGCGGCGAACGTGCCCGGCAAGCTCGCCGAGAAGCCCGCTCCCACGCTGGCCGAACGGTTCGGCAATATGGCCTTCGCGGTGCTGTTCGTGGCGATCGGCCTGCACCTGGCCTCGATCGTGCTGCGTGGTTTCGCGGTGCACCGCTTCCCGCTCGGCAATATGTACGAGTTCATCACCATGGCCTGCGCCGCCGCCATGGTGACGGGTCTGGTCTTCATGTCCGACCGGCGTTTCCGCGCCATGTGGGTGTTCCTGATCGTTCCGGTCCTGGTCCTCATGTACCTGGCGGGCAACGTCCTCTACGCCGAGGCGGCTCCCGTGGTCCCGGCGCTGAAGTCCTTCTGGCTGCCCATCCACGTCACCATCGTGAGCATCGGCTCCGGCATCTTCCTGCTCTCCGGCGTTGCCAGCCTGCTGTTCCTGTTCCGCATGCGCCAGCCCGACGGCGCGGAATCCGACAACCTCCTCGGCTCCCTGGCCCGCCGCCTCCCCGACGCCCGCACCCTGGACCGCCTCGCCTACAAAACCACCATCGTCGCCTTCCCTCTCTTCGGCACCGGCGTCATCCTCGGCGCCATCTGGGCCGAAGCCGCCTGGGGCCGCTTCTGGGGCTGGGACCCCAAGGAAACCGTCTCCTTCATCACCTGGGTCGTCTACGCCGCCTACCTCCACGCCCGCGCCACCTCCGGCTGGCGCGACACCAAGGCCGCCTGGATCAATATCGCCGGCTTCACCGCCATGCTGTTCAACCTGTTCATCATCAACATCGTGGTGAGCGGGCTGCACAGCTACGCGGGGCTGAACTAACCCCATCTACCTGCTGGTTCCCCGAACTGTCCGGTGCAGCCGTACCTGAATTCTCGGATTCGGTACGCAGCAGGTACGCAGATCAGCAGGGACGCTCCCGCAGCACGGTGGCCACGGCTGCCCGCGTGGTCGCGTCCGCGTCCGGCCACGGGTGAGCGTCGTAATACCGCAGGGTGGTCACGGCGCTGCCATGACGGACACGGGCCTGGACAGGCTGATGTCTGGCATGAGGTGTGAGCCTGCTGCTCAGGGGGTTCGGTCTTCCTTGTACCTCGCTTCCATCTCCGCGGCGAGTTCGGGCTTCTCGGTCTCCATCCTCAGGACGTAGGCCACCGCGTCGCCGACGGTTCGCAAGCTGGCCAGGTCCTCGTCGGGGACCTTCACGCTGTACTTGTCCTCCAGTTGGACAGCGATCTCCACCAAAGACAGCGAGTCGATGTCCAAATCGGTCACGAAGGACTTCTCGATCGTCACCTCCGCGGCGTCGATTCCCGTCACCTCCTCGACGATCTCCGCGATGCCGGCGACGATTTCTGCTTGCGTGGTGGCCACGAAACACCCTCCTCGGTGTGACGACGTATATGTGAACGGCAGTGGCACTACGCTAAAAGCTTCAGCGGGGTGGAGGTTCAAGAGCTTGTGACGGACAACACGCACTCCGATGTGTTGGTGAGCATCGGAGAGTTGGCGCGCAGCACCGGGATTGCGGTGCGGACGATCCGGTTCTATTGCGACGAAGGCATTCTGGAATCGCAGCGCAGTGCGGGTGGACACCGGATGTTCGATGCCGAGAGCGCCGTCGAACGGCTGCTGCTGGTGCGGCGGCTGCGCGCATTCGGCCTCGGGCTGAACTCGATCTCCGGTGTAATCCGTGACGAGCTGTCGATGGCGGAGGTCATTGCTGCCGAAAGTGCGCGGCTCGACCAGGAATTCAGGTTGTTGGCGTGGCGGCGGGCATCATTGCGGGCCATCGAGAGTGTGTCCCCGGCACAGCGTGCCGAACGCCTCGCGCTGCTCGCGGCCGCGCAGGATGGTGGTGCCGTGCACGACGGGCTCGTGCGATTCTGGCGGCGTATCCTCGCACCGCTACCGCAGCACATCAGTGCGCGCTGGGTGTACTGGAACGTCCCGGAGCCGCCCGCCGATCCGTCGCTCGACGAGGTTGTCGCCTATGCCGAGTTGGCCGCCCTGATCGCCGACCCCGAGATGAGCCGAGTCGTCCGGCGGCAATACTGGCGGAATCAGCCGGAGCGGATCCGGGACCGTCACGGGTTGTACGCCGCGGTAGGTGACGTGATGACCGAGGTGGTGCCGCTCGTGGCGTCCGGCGTGCGACCGCACGCCGGACAGGCAGTCGATCAGTACGTCCATGCCCACGCGCACGCCCGCGCCGAGCGCGATTCCCCGCGCTTTCGCGCCCGGCTGCTGGCCGGTGCCACCGATGCCGATCACCGAATTCAGCGCTACTGGGCCTTGACCGCACAGTTCTTCGGGACCCGCGTCACCGTCGGACGCGCCCACGATTGGGTGTACAACGCCCTGGTCCACAGCACTGCTCTCACCGGTATTCCGGAGACCGCGACGTCGCACCGATCACGCTGAGTGCGGCCGGTGGGTCGAGCCTTCTCGAAACTTCGTGGAAATTTCTTGCCGTGGATGTCGAGAAGTGTCGCGTGGCTCCGTCCCAGGGGTACGAGCAGCCGAACCGGCCTCGATAACCGAGAAGGAGTGACCGTCATGCGACCGAATGAGATCACCGCTGTCCTGAACCGTCCGATCAGCCAGGAGTTGCTGGCTCGCGACCTGCTGCGCATGGCCTATGTCGCCAAGGACGGCACACCGCGCAATATCCCGATCTCGTTCACCTGGAACGGTGCGGAGATCGTGGTCTGCACCACGAAGAACGCGCCGAAGCTGCCCTCGCTGCGGCGCAATCCCGAGGTCGCGCTGACCATCGACACCGAGGTGCATCCGCCGAAGATCCTGCTCATCCGCGGGCGGGCGGAGATGGAGGTGGTGGATGGGATTCCGGAGGAGTACCTGCAGATGAACGGCAGCTACGAAATGACTCCGGAGCAGCGCGTCGAGTGGGAGGCCGAGGTGCGGTCGCTCTACGACGGCATGGTGCGGATCGTGATCACCCCGACGTGGGCGAAGCTCATCGACTTCGACACCACGCTGCCCACCGCGGTCGAGGAACTGATCCGGCAGCGCGCCGAGCGTCAGGGTGCCTGAACCGACCATCACGGCCAGAATGGGCCGGAAAGGCACGAGGGGAGAACATCATGGCCAAATATCTGCTGCTCAAGCACTACCGAGGTGCCCCCGCGCCGGTCAACGACGTGCCGATGGACCGGTGGACGCCCGAGGAGGTGACCGCCCACGTGCGGTACATGGAGGACTTCGCCGCGCGCCTCGCGGCCAGCGGCGAGTTCGTCGACAGTCAGGCGCTGTCGCCGCAGGGCACCTTCGTCCGCTCCGACGGTGAGGGCCGCCCGCCCGTCACAGACGGCCCGTTCGCGGAGACCAAGGATCTGATCGCCGGGTGGATGATCATCGACGTGGACACCTACGAACGCGCGCTCGAGCTGGCCGCCGAACTGTCCGCCGCTCCGGGCGCGGGCGGCAACCCGGTCCAGGAGTGGCTGGAGGTGCGGCCCTTCTTCACCGAAATGCCCACGGTGACAGAGTGAACGACGCGCTGCTGCGCGACCTCGTCCCCGCGGTGATCGGCGTCCTGGTCCGCCGCGGCGCTGATTTCGCCGCGGCCGAGGACGCGGTGCAGGAGGCACTGATCCGGGCGCTGGAGACGTGGCCGGATGACCCGCCACGCGACGCCAAGGCGTGGCTCATCACCGCGGCGTGGAACAAATTCCTCGACGTCACCCGTGCCGAAACAGCGCGGCGTGGAAGGGAACTCGTCGTTGATGCGGAACCGGCGGCCGGTCCGGTGCCCACCACGGACGACACGCTGTGGCTGCACTTCCTGTGCGCGCACCCCGGCCTGTCACCCGGATCGGCCGTCGCCTTGACCCTGCGCGCTGTCGGTGGCCTGACCACCCGGCAGATCGCGGCGGCCTACCTCGTCCCGGAATCGACCATGGCGCAACGGATCAGCCGCGCCAAGCGTCGTATCGCGGGCCTGCCGCTGGACCGCCCCGGCGATCTCCCGACGGTGCTGCGCGTGCTCTACCTCGTGTTCAACGAGGGCTACGGCGGTGATGTCGACCTGGCGGCCGAGGCCATCCGCCTCACCCGCCAACTCGCCGCATCCACCGATGAGCCCGAGGTCGCGGGCCTGCTCGCCCTGATGCTGCTGCACCACGCCCGTCGCGCGTCCCGCACCGACCCGGACGGACGCCTGGTACCCCTCGCCCGCCAGGACCGATCCCGTTGGGACACAAGGCTTATCGCCGAAGGAGTGACGATCCTGCAAGCCGCGCTGGCCCGCGACCGACTGGGCGAATACCAGGCCCAAGCCGCGATCGCCGCCCTGCACGCGGACGCCCCGCACGCGTCCGAGACCGACTGGGTGCAGATCGTGGAGTGGTACGACGAACTTCTGCGGTTCACCGACAACCCGGTGGTGCGACTGAACCGCGCGGTAGCGGTCGGCGAGGCCGATGGCCCCCGCGCCGGTCTGGCCGCCCTCTCCGACCTCGACCCGACTCTCCCCCGCCACACCGCCGCCCGCGCCTACCTCCACGAACGCGCAGGCGACCTGGAACAAGCCGCCACCCTCTACGCCGAAGCCGCCCACACCGCCACCACCCTCTCCGAACGCGACCACCTCACCCGCGAGGCGGCCCGGGTACGACAGTCGTTGCGTCCATGAGATCCGCCGCCGCCCACGCGGCGGGGCGATCTCCGCGGCCAGGTGTGCTGGCCGAGGTGAGCCCGTCGCTCAGGGGGAACTGGTGGCGGACCTTACTCGGGCGATGCCGCCACAGATTCCTCCTGATCACATGACCACCCTGTGGAAGCGAGAGTTCAACTCGGTCGGCTAGGGTGCGGCCCTCTGAACAGCGAGGGAGTACATGAAGAAGTGGCGTGACCTGGACCGTGCTACGCGGAAGGCGTTGTTGCGGGGTGAGCCTGCCGTCGATCCCGAGGTCGATCGGATTGCTCGGGCGTATGCGGAGAAGGCGCTCGGGAGGATCAGCGTCCCGCGGATTCTGATCTTGACACTGTGCGGTGCGGTGCTGGGGTTGGGGTTGGGCTATGTCATCTCGGTGACGGGACTTCCGTTCGTGCTGGTCTCCGTATTGGCGGTTGTGGTCGTTGTCGGATACTTCGTTGTCGAGGGTCGGCGCCGACTCGCCCTGATCCGCGTGCTGAATATCAGTCGCGGGGCACCTCGAAACCCCATCGTGCCGGGGGCGTCCGAGCGGTTGGAAGTGAGGTTGCCGACACGTGGCGCGCTACGGAGCATGCTGCCATTTGTGCTGATGGTCGTGATCCCGCTCGCGGGCGGTATCGCGGCGTCCATTCCAGTGCTGATCGGTGTCGCAGTGGTCTGCGCCGTACCGGTGCTCGCGTATATCGGCTATCTGCTGACCTGGTCGTTGTCGGGGCGTCCGCTATTCGTCTTCGATGCTGTCGGTGTGCACACGCCGTCGTTGGGGCTGTTCGTCGGATGGGAGGCCATCAGTGAGATCCGGGTGGTGCCGCTGCGCGGATCGGGGACTGACGGAAAAGTGCTCGTCTTCATTTTGCGCGACGACCGGACCTATCTGCGACAGTTGCCGCGCTGGCAGGCGTTCCTGTCCACACTGAATACGAAAACCTACCTGTCCCCGCTGATCGCCATGGACGGGTTGGTCGACAAGCCGATCGAGCGGATCGCCGCGACGACGGCCGCCCTGTCCGGCCTGTCGGTGTCGTCCGTCGCTCGGGACGCCGGGTGAGCCAAGGCTGACTCCCGCACTGACATCCACAACCTCACCCACCCCGATGGCCCGTCGCTGAGGGGGAACTGGTGGCGGACCCTACTCGGGCGATGCCGCTGCGGATTCCCCCTGAACGCAGTCCACTTCACCTGGGACGCGGTAGCGCGCGCGTGAGCAGGGCGCGGATGTGGTCCGGGTCGGCGCCGTGGTCGTCGAGGAGGATCGAGGTGCACAGGCCGTCGGTCAGGGCTACGAAGGATTCGATGACGGCGGGGTCGTCGGTTCGGGTTCGGGCCAGTTCGGCGACGCCTTCGCGCCAGCGGCGCGCCACGGTGCGGAGGGCGGGGCGGCGGGCCGCCAGGGTGGAGAGTTCGCGTTCGGCGAGGGCGCGTTCGCGGCCGGGGCCCGCGGATTCGGCGATGATGTGGGCCAGGCCGTCGAGGGGGTCGTCCGCGGTGGTGACGAGTTCGCGGATGCGGTGGGTGTAGGCCTCGGTCACGCTGGTCAGTGCCGCGACGAGCAGGTCGTCCAGGGTGGCGAAGTAGTAGAGGGTGAGGCTGGTGGTGATGCCCGCCTCCTTGGCGACGGTGCGGTGGGTCACCCCGGCCGCACCGTCGCGATTGACGACCGTCAGCGTCGCCTCGATGATCTGGGCACGGCGGCGTTCACCGCGTATCTTGCGGCCGTCGACCGTTTCCGGCTGGGTCACCGCGCTCCTCTCACCGCTCATCGTCGCTGTTGCGAGGCTATCGGTTCCGGCGCGGGCTCGGCCGCGCCGATCGGCCGGATGTGGCGCAGGGTCCGGTAGCAGATGAGCGCTGCGAACGCGATCGCCGTTCCGGCGGCGATCGCGGTGACCCCCAGTCCACTGGTGAATGCCTCGCGCGCCTGCTGGAGCGCCCCGGCGGGCAACTGATCCGCCACGGTGTCGGCACCCGCGAGACTGTCGGCATACAGCTCGGCCGCATGCGGGGACAACCCCGCGGGGGTCTCGATCGCGGTCCGATAGACGGCCGTGGTGAGACTGCCCAGCAGCGCCACTCCGGCCGCGATGCCGAGTTCCTGGACGGTCTCCGAGAGTGCCGCGGCCGAACCGGATTCGCTCGGCGGCGCCGCCCCCACGACGATGTCGGTACCCAGTGCCGCGATGACCCCGAGTCCGAGATAGACGAACGCGAATCCGAGGACCACGGCCGCCTTTCCGTCGGTTCCGGTGCGAGCCAGGAGTCCGTAGCCGATCAGCGACAGCGCCAGCGTGGCGGCCATGACCACCCCCGGCGACACGCGTCGCGCCAGTAGCGGCGCACCGATTCCGCCGATCAGCATGGCCAGCGCGGGCGGCCCCATCCACAGCCCGGCCATCGCCGGGGAGAGCCCCGCGACGAATTGCAGGTACTGCGTGACCAGGTACATCACCCCACCGAAGCCGATGAGACCGACGAAAAGGACGGCCAGGGCGGCGGCGAAGGATCGACTGCCGAAAAGCCTGATGTCGAGCAGTGGTTCGGGCAGGCGCAGCTGCCGCCGCACGAAGGCGACCGTCGCGGTGGCCCCGAGCACGGCGGTGGCCCCTGCCTGGAGGTCGATGCCATGTGCCGCAGCGTGTTTGATCGCGTAGATGATCGGCAGCAGGGCGGCCAGCGACAGTGCGACGCTCCACAGGTCGAGTCGCCCGGTCGCGGAACGGAATTCGGGCAGCAGCGCCGGTGCGGCGGCCAACACCACCGCACTGACCGGCACTGCGAGCAGAAACACCGCACCCCACCAGAAGTGAGCGACGAGGACGCCGCCCACCACCGGCCCCGCGGCCATGCCGAGCGCGAACATGGTGGCCCACACGCCGATCGCCATCGCCCGCTGCCTGGCATCGGTGAACATCGTGCTGATCAGGGACAGGGTGGACGGCATGAGGGTCGCACCGGCCACGCCGAGCAGCGAACGCGCCGCGATCAGCCACAGGGCGCTGGGTGCGGTGGCCGCGAGCACCGACGCCGCGGCGAACGCGGTCATGCCGATCATCAGCAGCCGACGGCGGCCGATGCGGTCGCCAAGCGTGCCCATGGTGATCAGGAAGCCCGCGATGAGGAAGCCGTAGGCGTCCATGATCCACAGCGTCTCGGTCGCGGTCGGCCGCAGTTCCGCGGCCAGGCTGGGAACGACGAGGTAGAGCGCCGTCACGTCGAGCCCGAGCAGTGCGGTCGGCAGCGCCAGCACCGCCAGTCCGGCCCACTGCCGCCATCCGGCGGGTGCCGGTGATTCCGTACTCATGGGCACTCCCGACTTAGTTGAACCAACGTACTATTTGTACCATCGTTCAAATTTAATGGCGAGCAGTGCCGCCGTCGATGAGTGCGATCGAGGTCAGGACGCCGCGCGCAGGCGTTCCAGGCCGTCGAGGATGAGGTCCAGGCCGAATTCGAATTCGGTCTGGTCGTCGCACCAGCCGAGGCCGGGTTCGGTGTGGTCGTGGCTGGTGGCGGTGACCATGCCGGCGATATTGGGGAAGCGGTCGGCCATGGCTTGCAGGGTGGCGGTGGCTTCGTCGTCGGTTTGGTCGGTGGGGGGTTCGAAGAGTTCCTGGGTGAAGCCGAGGGCGCGGCTGCCGAGGGCGTGCATGGCGTGGTGGGTGAGGTCGTAGGAGAAGCCGCCGGTGCGCAGGATGCCGACCAGGGCGTCGAAGTAGTCGATCACCGAGAGCGTCATCATCGAGCGGGTGCCGATCACGGCGGGGGCCCACGGGTGACGGAGCAGGACCTGGCGGGCGATCAGGATGCGTTCGCGCAGAACGGGTTTCCAGTCGGCGGGGGATTCGGCGACCAGGTGGGCGACCGCCTTGTTGATGGTGGTCAGCACCACCTCGACCATGCCGTCGAGCAGTTCGGCCTTGTTCGCCACGTGGTAGTAGAGCGACATCGCCTCGACGCCGAGGTCGGTGGCGACATTGCGCATGGTGACCGCCTCCACGCCGTCGCGGTCGGCGCGGGCGACGGCGGCGTCGAGTATCTGGTCCCGGCTCAGCCGGGGGCGTTGATCGGTGGCCATAGCGATTTCCAATTTACCGTACGCGGTAAGGCTGCCCACTCTTGACAGCCTTACGTTGTAATGCCAGCCTTACGACATAAGACTTACAACGTAAGAGAGAGTGGAAGTGACCATGTGGATCTGGATAGTCATAGCCGCGGGCACCCCGATAGGGCTGGCCCTGCTCTGGATGCTGTTCGTGCTGGTGGCGCTGCGCTCGGGCTACCGGCCCGCGGTCGCGGCCGTCCGCCGCTTCAACCGCCGCGTGACGAACCCGCGCGTGCTGCGGACCGCGGGGGAGCCGGGCGCGTCCGCCGCGCTGATCCGGCACACCGGCCGCAAGAGCGGCAAGCCCTATCGGACGCCGATCGGCATCATCGAGGCCGGCGACGACTTTCTCGTCTCGCTGCCCTACGGCCCCAGCCCGGACTGGCTGGCGAATCTGCGCGCGGCGGGCGCCGCCGAGGTGGTGCACGAGGGCGGCACCTACCGGGTCACCGAACCCGAATTGGTCCCGGCCGCCTCGGTCGCGCGGTTCCAGTCGAAGTCCGAACGGGTGCTGCTGCGGGTCTTCGGCGTGGACGAAGTGCTGCGCCTGCGCCGCTCGCCCATCGCGTCCTGACTCCGCCGAACCGAGATAGAAGGGAAAACCCATGGCCCAGTACGCCATTCACGCCGTAGGACTGCGCAAGCAGTTCGGCGACACGGTCGCCGTCGACGGCGTGGACCTGACCGTCCCCGAGGGCGGGATCTACGGATTCCTCGGCCCCAACGGTGCGGGCAAGACCACCACCATCCGCATGCTCGCGACCCTGGTCCGTCCCACCGCGGGACAGGCCACCGTCTTCGGCTACGACCTGGTGGCCAATACCGACGAGGTGCGCGCCCGAATCAGCCTCACCGGCCAATACGCCTCGGTGGACGAGGATCTCACCGGGATGGAGAACCTGGTCATGATGGGCAGGCTGCTCGGCCACGGCCGCCGCGCCGCCGCCGATCGGGCTCGGGAACTGTTGTCCGCCTTCGGGCTCGAGGCCGCGGCCGACCGACAGGCCAAGCGCTACTCCGGCGGTATGCGCCGCCGCCTGGATATCGCCGCGAGCATCGTGGTCACCCCGGCCCTGCTGTTCCTCGACGAACCCACCACCGGACTCGACCCGCGCAGCCGCAGCCGGGTGTGGGACGTGGTGCGAGCCCTGACCGACAACGGCACAACGGTTTTGCTGACCACCCAGTACCTCGAGGAGGCGGACCGGCTGGCCGACCGGCTCGCGGTCATCGACCACGGCCGCATCATCGCCGAGGGCACGACCGCGCAGCTGAAGGAATCGGTCGGCGCGGGTGCGGTGCGGGTGCGGCTGCGAGATCCGGACCGCCGCGCGGATGCCGAACGGCTGCTGGAGCGGGTGCTCGCGGTGCCGGTGCACCGCGAGGAGGAACCGGCGGCGCTGTCGGCCCGGCTCACCGACACCGCACGGGCCGGTGCGGCCCTGAGCGAACTCGCCCGCGTCGGCATCGAGGTCGGTGACTTCGGCGTCGGACAGAGCAGCCTTGACGAAGTGTTCTTCGCCCTGACCGGTCAGCACACCAAAACCGAAGCCCCCGAGGAGATTCCGGCATGACCACCACCACAACCGCACCGGCTCCCGCCTCCGATCCACTGCGCGCGGCGCTGTCGTCCGGGCAGCGTCCACCCCGCCCCGGCCCCCTGGCCACCGCCCTGGCCTTCGCGTGGCGAGCGGTGCTCCGCATCAAGCATGTGCCGGATCAGCTCGCCGATGTGACCGTCTTCCCGCTGATGATGCTGTTCATGTTCACCTACCTGTTCGGCGGGGCGCTGGCCGGATCGGTGCGGGAGTACCTGCAGTCGGTGCTGCCAGGCCTGCTGGTCATGACGGTCATCATGAGCACCCAGTCGACGGCGGTCGCCCTCAACGGTGATATCGGCAAGGGCGTGTTCGACCGGTTCCGGTCGCTGCCGATCTGGCAGCCCGCCCCGCTGGTGGGCGCGCTGCTGGCGGATCTGACCCGGTACGCCATGGCGGCCACCGTGATCGTGAGCGTCGGCGTGCTGCTGGGCTTCCGGCCGGACGCGGGGCTGCCCGGCCTGCTGGCCGGGATGGGGCTGGTGCTGCTGTTCGCCTGGTGCCTGTCCTGGGTGTGGACGAGTCTGGCGCTGCTGGCCCGCACCCCGGAGTCGGTGATGTTCCTGGCCATCCTGGTGACGTTCCCGATGAGCTTCGTCAGCAACATCTTCGTCGACCCCGCCACCCTGCCCGGTTGGCTGGAGTCGTTCGTCGCGGTCAACCCGGTATCGCAGCTGGTCACCGCCGTGCGCGGGCTGATGCACGGCCAGTCGGCCGGTGCCGAGATCGGCTGGGTGTTTCTCACCTGCGCCGTGCTGGTCGCCGTATTCGGTCCGGTGACCATGCGGCTTTACCGGCGCGAGCGCTGACCGTCGGTCGGGGCGTCGCGCGGATCACGAGAAAATCCCCGCGGATGAAGATCATCCGCGGGGATTTCCCATTCATGGTGTCGGCGTCGGAGGGAGGCGGGCCGACTCTTGCTGTTCCGGGAGTGTCAGTGCTCCGCGGAACCGGGTTCGCCGTCCCGATGCTGACGGGACAGACGCCAGAGAAATTCCGGATCGTCGTCGGGACCGATCACTCGGTTGCGTGGCCTGGATGTCGGGCCGGTGCCGGTTGATCGCTGAGGGCCGAAAGCCTTCCAGCACAGCACCGCGACGGCCACCACCGCAATGAGTGCCAACAGGTACGTCACGTCGCTCACCTCCTGCCAACGAGGGTAATCCGTGTGCGTACCCGCGGCACCGGGTAACGGGAAACGATCTAGCCGCGAGTCGCCTCGGTGGTGAGCGACCTCAGGAGTTGCATGACTTCTGCTTCGCGGAACCGGCGATGTCCGCCCGGAGTCCGCAGCGAGCCGAGCCGACCGGCGTGGGCCCAGCGGGTAACGGTCTTCGGATCTACGTGGAACAGGGCAGCCACCTGACCAGGGGTGAGCAGTGTGTCCTGGCCGTTGACGGAACCCAATACGCGGCTCGCCGCGGTGAACGCAGTCATTCGCAAACCTTTCCGTATCGACAGATCCCTCATCAGTAGCGACATCGTTGCACTGTCACCCCCGGGTGTTCGAACGGTCTCAGTTTGGTAAAGGGGAAGTAATAGACAAAACGGATATCCGTACTGTGTTCGCTGTCACGAATAACGACCCTGTAGCGAATATCCAGCGATCGTTCCTCGAGGGTTGCGACGAATGCCGGAATGTCCGTCGCATACTCTGGTGCCCGTGAGTGACGCTTCCCGACCCGACGGTGCGGGCCGCCGCCTGGCACGCAATCTTGCCCTCTACACGCTGGCGCGGCTGGCCCTGGTCGTCGCGCTCACCGCGGCCGTCATCGGCGCGGCGCAGCTGGTGGGCGTGGACGTCCCGCTCATCGTGGCCGCGCTGTTCGCGCTGCTCATCGCCATGCCCCTGTCCATGACGCTGTTCAAGGGGCTGCGCACCAAGGTGAACCAGGACATCGCCGTCGTCGACGCCAAGCGCCGTAGGGACCGTGAGCAGCTGCGCTCGCGCCTGCGGGGTGAGGACGCGTGAAGCGCTGCGAGCGCAGTACCCCGCGCGACTGGGTCGACAATGCCGTGCGGCTGATCGACGCCGACACCCAGCGCAGCGCCGACACCCACCTGTTGCGCTACCCGCTGCCCGCCGACTGGGGCGTGCAGCTGTACCTCAAGGACGAATCCACCCACATCACCGGCAGTCTCAAGCACCGGTTGGCGAGATCGCTGTTCCTGTACGCGATCTGCAACGGCTGGGTCACCGAGGGCACCACGGTGGTGGAGGCGTCCAGCGGCTCGACCGCGATCAGTGAGGCGTACTTCGCCCAGTTGCTGGGCCTGGACTTCGTGGCCGTGGTGCCCGCCAAGACCTCGCGGGAGAAGGTCGCGCTCATCGAGGCGCAGGGCGGCCGGTGCCATTTCGTCGAGCGTGCGCCGGACATCTATACGGAGGCGGCGCGGCTGGCGGCCGAATGCGGCGGCCACTACATGGACCAGTTCACCCACGCCGAACGGGCCACCGACTGGCGCGGCAACAACAACATCGCCGAATCCATCTTCCAGCAGCTGGAACTGGAGACGCATCCGGTGCCGGAGTGGATCGTGGTGGGGGCGGGCACCGGCGGTACCAGCGCCACCATCGGCCGCTATATCCGGTACCGGCGGCACGCCACCCGGCTCGCGGTGGTCGACCCGGAGAACTCGGCCTTCTACGGTGGCTACGAGATGGCCGACGCGGGCTATCAGACCGGAATGCCCTCGCGGATCGAGGGGATCGGGCGGCCGCGGGTGGAGCCGTCGTTCATCGGTCAGGTGGTGGACACCATGATCGAGGTGCCCGATGCCGCGTCCATCGCGGCGGCGCGTTTCGCCAGCCGAGCCCTGGGGCGTCGGGTGGGCGGGTCCACCGGCACCAATCTGTGGGGTGCGTTCGCCCTGATCGCGGAGATGATGGCGCAGGGGCGCGCGGGCAGTGTGGTGACCCTGCTGTGTGATGGCGGAGACCGTTATGCCGGAACCTATTTCAATGACGAATGGGTTGCCGGGCAGGGTCTGAGCCTGGCCGAACCGGAGGCCGTGCTCACCAAATTCCTGGCCACCGGCCAGTGGTCTGCCTAGTTTTCGCACGGCACAGCGTTTTCCGTGCTATGCGGAGCATTGTTCGCGGGTTGTGACCAAGCGCATTTCTGATAGCTGAGCATTTGCGGTATCGGTCGCGTTGGCGGTCGTAGCGGGCTGCGCGGGTGTCGCGGCGGTGCTCCGATGTCGCAATTTTCGTTAACACCCGTTGACGTTTCGGGCCTTTCGAGCGCTATCGGACGCATGTCCGCATGGGGTGTCCCGGGGGTCCTCCATCGTGCATGTCAATTTTTGTTGACGTCACGCGAGTGTCAACGTAAATTGACGTTCATGAGTGAGGCAACGACTCTGGCGGCCGCCGCCGGGAGCCCCGACCCGCAGGTCGGACTCCGCGCGGTGCTGGCACTGCGTCGGCTGCTCGAGCGGCTCGAAGCCATCCAGGTGGCCAATGCCCGGCGACAGGGCTGGTCCTGGCAGGCGATCGCGGACGCGCTCGAAGTGAGCCGGCAGGCGGTCCACCAGAAGTACAACCGGAGAGGCGGGATCCGCTGATGTTCGAACGATTCGACAAGGCAGCCAGATTCGCGGTGGTGGGGGCGCAGGAGGAGGCGCGGGAACTGCGCGCGCCGAGCATTGGGCCCGAGCACCTGCTGCTGGGGCTGCTCGACTGCCCCGACCAGGCGCTGCGGGACATGCTCGGCGAGGCCGGGCTCACCGTTTCCGGGGTGCGAGAAGCGCTGGCGCGCAAACGGGGTGGGGAGCCCCTCGGCGCGGAGGACGCCGCCGCGCTGAAATCCATCGGCATCGACCTGGACGCGGTGCGGGAGAGTCTGGAAGCCAGCTTCGGCGAGGACGCCCTCGAGCGCGCCGAGCCGCCGGAACAACAGCGTCGGGGACTGTTCGGCCGCGGCAAGGGCAACTTCGGCCACCTCCCCTTCACCCGGGAAGCCAAGAAGGCGCTCGAGCTCTCGCTGCGGGAGGCGCTCGCGCGCAAGGACAACCGCATCGAGGCCGGGCACGTCCTGCTCGGCATCCTGCGTGATCCGACCCCGACGGTGGGCGACCTCATCGGCGGAGACGAGGAAGTGACGCGGCTGCGCGGGGCGACCCACACGCTGCTCGATCGCGCGGCGTGACCGGACGGCCGGGCATTTCGGGCCTACGATCGCTGCATGACGCTCCTGCTCCGCCTGATCATCACCGGTGTGGCCATCTGGCTGGCCGCCGAATGGGTGTCCGGCATCGACATCATCGCCCCCGAGGACACCACCTCCAGCAAGCTGCTGGTGCTCGCGGTGGTCACCGTGGTCTTCACGATCGTGAACGCCTTCGTGAAGCCGATCGTGAAGCTGCTGTCGCTACCACTGGTGATCCTGACGCTGGGTCTGTTCCTGCTGGTGATCAATGCCCTGATGCTGTGGCTGACCTCGTGGCTCACGGGGTACACCGACTACCAGCTGCATGTCGAGGGATTCTGGGCGGCGGTGCTCGGCGGCATCATCATCACGCTGGTGAACTGGGTGCTCGGCATCCTGGTGCCGGATGGGGACTGAGCCGTCCCGGTACGAGACGAACGCCCCGGCCGTGGCCGGGGCGTTGTCGTTGCGCGGGGACTGAGCGCCGCGTCAGGCGACGGTGAGCGCGATCGCCGTGAGCAGAGACCAGACGAGCAGGGCGAGGCCGGTGTCGCGCAGCGCGGGAATCAGACCGGGTCCGCCCTGCCCGGAGCGCACCGGAGCATTGGCGCGGACGGCCAGCGGGAGGGCGAGCAGCCCCGCCAGCGCGAAGGGGGTGCGGGCCACCAGGGCCAGACTGGCCAGGAACGGTACCGCCATCAACACGATATGCAGTGTGCGGGTGCGGGTGTCGCCGAGCCGGACGGCCAGGGTGAGCTTGCCGGAGACCGTGTCGGTGGGGATATCGCGCAGATTGTTGGTGACCAGCACCGCACTGGAGAACGCACCCACCGCGACGGCGCCGACCAGGCCCGCCCAGTCGACCCGCTCGGCCTGCACGAACTGGGTGCCCAGCACCGCCACCAAACCGAAGAACACGAAGACCGCGATCTCACCGAAACCGCTGTAGCCGTAGGGGTTCCGGCCCCCGGTGTAGAACCAGGCGCCCGCCAGGCAGGCCGCGCCCACCAGGATCAGCCACCAGGCGGTGGTGGCCACCAGCACCAGACCGATCACCGCGCCCAGCGCCAGGCAGGCGATGGCGGCATTGCGCACCGCCGCCGCGCTCGCCAGCTTCGAACCGACCAGCCGCAGCGGGCCCACCCGCTCGTCGTCGGTGCCCCGAATCCCGTCGGAGTAGTCGTTGGCGTAGTTCACCCCGATGATGAGCGACAGTGAAAGCAGCAGGCACAGTACCGCTTTCCACCACACCGCCCCACCGATCGAGGCCGCCGCCCCCGTGCCCACCAGGACCGGCGCGATCGCATTCGGAAGCGTGCGCGGCCGAGCGCCCTCGATCCACTGTCCAGCTGTTGCCATGATCGGCAGCCTAATGCGCGGTGCCGGGGCTGCGCATCGGGAGGATCCGCACCGCGCGGTCGGTTCGCTGTGTTGACGGGACGAACGTCGTCGCTGGGTGCGGGCGCGGCGTCCCGCCCCCACCCAGGCCGGGTTCAGGATTCGGCGGCAGCCTTGAGCCGGGCGAGCCCCTTCTCGAAGTCCTTGCCGATCAGCTTGTCCATGAGCTTGCCGAGCATGGTCATCATGCGGGTGCGCTGACCGGTCATCCGCCAGGTGACCTCGGTGCCGCCGTCGACCGGCCGCAACTCGAAGGTGACCTGATTGGTGGCCTTCCACGGCTTCTCGAACTCCAGGCTGAGCTCGACCCGGTCGGCGGTGCTCGCGGTGATCTCCATCGCGCCCTGCCCGGCCTTCCGGTTGCCCTTCCAGTCGTACCTCGCGCCCGGGCCGCGATCGGCGCCGGAGTAGACACGCTCCAGATCGGGGTCCAGACCCTCCCAGGGCGACCACTGCTGCCACTGGTGCAGATCGTCGATGAGCGCGCGTATCCGTGACGGTTCGGCCGCGATCACGGTCTGCCGCGCGAGTTCGAAATCGGCCATGAAGATCAGCGTAAGCGGTGCGGTGCCAGCAACCGCGCGAATCCGACACGTCCGCGCGGCTCACCCGGGATCGGCGACGGCCCTCGCAGGCCGCTTCGCGTACGCGGCCGACAGCAGTGCGCCGATGCCCGCACCGGCGGCGTTCATGAGCACATCGTCCACCGACGAGAACCGACCGAGGCGGAACGCGTACTGCGCGAACTCCAACGATGCCGAGAGGACCGCGCCGAGTGCCACCATGGTCCACACGTTCGCCAGGCGCGGCACCCGCAGCGGCAGAAAGAAACCCAGCGGCAGGAACACGATCAGGTTCGGGACGATCTGCATCACCGCCCGGGTCGGCGTATCGCTCAGCGTCTGCACCAGATCCCGCAGCGGCACCAGCAGTACCGCCGCCTCCCCGTCGACGGGGGTGAGGATCATCCAGATCCAGGGCAGCGTGCCCAGCACGATCGCGGCCTCGGACACCGTATGCCGCAACGCCTCCGCGCGCGGGCTGCCCCGGCGCAGTCGCCAGCGGCGCAGCACCGCCGCTCCGGCAACCGTGATCGGCACCGCGATCGCCCACGCCACCAGAACATGTCCCCACTGCACCCAGACATCCCGCACCAGCGGGACGTTACGGGTGCGATGTGGTCAATGTGTGGAGTCGGCAAGGAGATGTTCGCGCAGTTTCACCCGGTCCGGCTTGCCCGGACCGCGCAGCGGCAGATCGTCGAGTACCGCCAGTTCCCGCGGCGCGGCGATGGCGTCCAACTCCTTCATCACGTGCTCGCGCAATTCGTCCAGCGTGGGCGGGGTCGCGCCGACCGCCGGGACGACGGCCACCGCCACCCGCTGACCCAGCCGCTCGTCGGGCAGGCCGAGTACCACGCATTCGCCGACCGTCGGATGCGTGGCCAGCACCGCCTCCACGACCTGCGGGATCACCAGCAGGCCACCGGTCATGATGGCCTCGTCCAGGCGGCCGGAAATGGTCAGCACGCCGTTCTCGTAGGTGCCCGCGTCCTCGGTGCGGAACCAGCCGGGTTCGGCGAAGGCCGGGTGGTCCGGCAGCCCGCGATAGCCGTTGGCCAGGGTGGTGCCGCCCAACATGACGCGCCCGTCCTCGATGCGGATCTCGGTTCCGTCGAGCGGGACGCCCTCGTAGACGCAGCCGCCGCAGGTCTCGCTCATCCCGTAGGTGCGCACCACGTTGATGCCCGCCGCCCGCGCCCGTTCCAGCACCGGTGCGGGCGTGGCCGCACCGCCCACCAGGACGGCGTCGAACCGCGCCAGCGCCTCGGTGCCCACGGGTTCGTCGAGGGCCTTGATGAGCTGCGTGGGCACCAGCGAGGTGTAGCGGCGCGGCCCCCGCATGCCCGCCACCGCACTCGCCAATCCCTCGGGGAGAAAGCCGTCGGAGACGTCCAGCACGACCGGTTCGGTCCCGGCGAGAATGCTGCGCAGCAGCACCTGGATACCGGCGATGTGATGGGTGGGCAGCGCGAGCAGCCACTGTCCGGACCCGCCCAGCCGCTCGTGGGTGGCCTCACCGCTGGCGCGCAGCGCGGCCGCGGACAGCATGGCCCCCTTGGGGATTCCGGTGGTGCCGGAGGTGGTGACGACCAGCGCCACATCGTCCTCGATCGGTTCACCGGGGCGCAGGGCACTGCTCAGCCGGTGCGCCTCGCGGCGATCGGCGGTGGGTATGGGGAGCCACGCCGGGCCACTGCCCTCCAGGGCCTCCCGCAGATGCGGCAGTACTTCTCCCACCGCGGCGCCGGTGGGCATGGGGAGGGTCCGCAGGGTGCTGCTCACGTTCGCGATCGTGTCATGTCTCGGGGTGGACGCGCGACTGTGGGTCCGCGTCCGTGGTCGATGGTGGTCGTCGGTCAATCGGACGTCGGTGTCGCCAGCGGCCATCCGCCCGCTGCCAGCCGGGAGGCCACCCGAGCGATATCGTCCTCGCCCGGTTGCTCCTTGGCAACTCGGGCGATGGCGTCGGCGATCTCGTCCTGGTCGATCTCGTCGGTAGCCCGGCGTTCGCGCACCAGTTCCTCGACCACGATGCGCACCTCGTAGTCGGTGAGCCGCCGGTGCAGCACGGCGAGCAGGGCCACGTAGTCGTCCTGCGGGACCCCTTGCGGGTACCCGGCTTTGAGCCAGTCGAGCACCTTGCGCAGGATCGAACCGGACTGGCGCAGCGACGTGCGCGCGGCCTCCAGCAGATCGGTGTGCTCCGGTCGCGCGGTGTGCTCCGCGGGCTGGGATTCCTGCGGCTGTTCGGGGGAGTTCACGGCTGTACCTCTCTTCGCGGCGGCGTCACGCGCCGAACAGGTGGATGCCGAGCCGCGAGGCCAGAAAGCCCTTGGCGATGAACAGCACACCGACCACCACCGCGATCAGCACGACGGCGAAGCAGAGGCTGGAGACGGCCTGCGCGACCGCCCGGGAACCACCGTCGGCGCCATCGTCGACCCGGGCCCGGAAGCGGATGCCGAAGGCGAAGACGGCGGGCAGTCCCGCACCGAAGATGACAGCGGCCAGCGTGACCTGGCCGAGGTCGGTGAGATTCGACAGCAAGGTGTGCATTCGCGACTCCTACCCGGTTCGGTTGGCGGTGGTCTCGGACTGCGCCGGACCGGATTCGGCGGTCGGGCCGGGGGTGGCGGCGTTCAGCCGACCGACCGCACCAGCCCCTGCGCCGATCCCCGGCCGGGGGTCCTGCGGTGTGGTGGTGTGCCGCGGCGTGGCGGTGCTCTGTGGCGCGCTGGTGCCATGCGGCGCGGTGGTGTCGTGTGGTGCGGTGGTGTCGTGTGGTGCCGTGGTGCCGTGCGGCGCGGTGGTGCCCTGCCACTCGTCGTTGACATTGTGCGAGCCGACGGCCGTACGCCGCGAACGCAGCCAGATGTAGGCGGCCGTGGCGATGAGCAGTCCGAATACCACCAGCGTGCCCGCGGTGTCGCCGATGCCGTGCAGGATCGCCCAGCACACCGCGCCGACGATGCCCGCCATGGGCAGCGTCAGCACCCAGGCGACCACCATGCGGCCCAGCACCGTCCAGCGCACCTCGGCTCCGGGCCGTCCCAGCCCGGAGCCGAGGATGGAGCCGGTCACGGTCTGCGTGGTGGACAGCGGCAGGCCGAAGTGGGCGGAGGTGAGGATGATCGCGCCGCTGGTGGCCTCGGCCGCGAAACCCTGCGGCGGCGCGATGTCCACCAGGCCCTTGCCGAGGGTGCGGATGATCCGCCAGCCACCCAGGCAGGTGCCCGCGGCGATGGCGATCGCGCAGGAGGTGATCACCCACAGCGGCAGCGGGTCACCGGCGGTGGCGGAGCCGTGCGCGATGAGGGCCAGGAAGATGATGCCCATGGTCTTCTGCGCGTCGTTGGTGCCGTGCGCCAGCGACACCAGGGAGGCCGAACCGATCTGGCCCCAGCGGAATCCGCGTTCCACGGTATTCGTATTGCTGCCGCGCGTGATCCGGTAGACCAGCCAAGAGGCGAGGCAGGCGACCAGCGCGGCCACCACGGGGGCCAGCAGGGCCGGGATGATGATCTTGAACAGCACGCCCTTGTCACCGGCCGCCCACACCACGCCGTTCCAGCCCAGGGCGGCGACGGTCGCGCCGATGAGCCCGCCGAACAGCGCGTGCGAGGAACTCGACGGCAGCCCGAGCAGCCAGGTGAACAGATTCCACAGGATGCCGCCGACCAGTCCGGCGAACACGATGTCGAGCAGTGCTTTCCCGCTCACCTCGTCCAGGCGCACGATGCCGTCGGTGACGGTCGCCGCGACCGCGACCGACAGGAACGCGCCGACGAGGTTGAGGGCCCCGGAGAGCAGCACGGCCCGGCGCGGGGGCAGCGCACCGGTGGCGATCGAGGTGGCCATCGCGTTCGCGGTGTCGTGGAATCCGTTGGTGAAATCGAATGCCAGCGCGGTGCACACCACGATCAGCAGAACGAGCAGTTCGGCAGACACGCCCCCAGTTTGCGGCACGCCGTTAACGTCCCGTTAACCGCCACCCCGCACGGAATCACAGCGGGCGGCATGTTATGCGGTATCGGCTCCGCTACCCGAACGGCCGGAACCCGGTGTTCGGCGGGCGATTCGTGCTTGGCGGGCGATTCGGTGTTCGGCGGGTCAGTGTTCGGCGGGCGATTCAGTGCTCGGCAGGTCAGTGTTCGGCGGGCGGCCGGGAATCCCGGCGCAGCGGGTGTTCGGCGGGCACCTCCACCAGCACGATCGGCACCCCGTCCGGATCGCGCACCCACATCTCGATCAGCCCCCACGGCTCCCGCCGCGGCGCGCGGTCGATCGGCACCCCGCGCACCGCGAGTTCGGCCGCGGCGTCCGCGGCGTCGCGCACCTGCAACCAGATGGCCCCCGAGAACCCCCGCGGCGCATCCTCGGCCCGCCCGTGCCCGGCCACCTCGATGAGCGACTGCCCCGCGAACAGCACCGTCCCACCCGGATATTCGCGCGCGACCGCCAGCCCGAGACCGTCGCGATAGAACGCCAGGGTGGTCGCGTAGTCGGCCGGCCGCAGAATCACCCGGCTACTGAGCACGTCCATGCCCGCACCTCCTTGTTCGAATCGGTAGCGGCCGAACCCGAGCCGCCGCCCACAGCCCTCGGCATCGCTCGTTTCCCGAGGCATCCCGACATCGCGGAGATATCGGCATCTCAGAAATACCAGGGGTACGGCTTCCAGTCCGGCTTCCGCTTCTCCAAGAAGGCGTCACGGCCCTCCACGGCCTCGTCGGTCATGTAGGCCAGGCGGGTTGCCTCACCGGCGAACAGTTGCTGGCCGACCAGGCCGTCGTCGGTCAGGTTGAAGGCGTATTTGAGCATGCGGATGGCCTGCGGGGATTTGCCGAGGATGTCGGCGGTCCACTCCAGGGCGACGTTCTCCAGCTCGTCGTGGTCGACCACGGCGTTCACCGCGCCCATCTGGTGCATTTCCTCGGCGGTGTAGGGGCGGCCGAGGAAGAAGATCTCGCGGGCGAACTTCTGCCCGACCATCTTGGCGAGGTAGGCGCTGCCGTAGCCGCCGTCGAAGCTGCCCACGTCGGCGTCGGTCTGCTTGAAGCGGGCGTGTTCGCGGGAGGCGAGGGTGAGGTCGCAGGTGACGTGCAGGGAGTGCCCGCCGCCCGCGGCCCAGCCGTTCACCAGGGCGATGACGACCTTGGGCATCATGCGGATGAGGCGCTGCACCTCCAGGATGTGCAGGCGTCCGGCGCGGGCTGCGTCGACGGTGTCGGCGGTCTCGCCGCTGGCGTACTGGTAGCCGCTGCGGCCGCGGATGCGCTGGTCGCCGCCGGAGCAGAAGGCCCAGCCGCCGTCCTTGGCGCTGGGTCCGTTGCCGGTGAGCAGTACCGCGCCGACATCGGAGGTCATCCGGGCGTGGTCGAGCGTGCGGTAGAGCTCGTCGACGGTATGCGGCCGGAAGGCATTGCGCACCTCGGGCCGATCGAACGCGATGCGCACGGTGCCCTGGTCGATATGCCGGTGGTACGTGATGTCGGTGAGGTTCTCGAACCCGGGGACGGGCCGCCACAGCGTCGGAGTGAAGGTCACGCGCTCGAACATAGTGGGCGATCGTCCCCCGGTCGGCCGCTCCCGGGTGTGAGCTGCGGCGCGGGTTCCGCGCGATCTTCCACTTGACGGTGTAAAAACACCCGCTACCGTGCTGGTATGAGCGAACGTCCGAAACCTGTTATCGACGCCAGTGCGGTGGACCACGATCGGTACGAGCGGCACGGCGGATTTCCCAAGATCGTCGAGGCGCATCCCGGACCGGAATTCGGATCGTTCGTGGCGGCCATGCGCACCCTGCAGGACCTCGCCGTATCGGTCGACGCTCCGGACGAGGTGTACGGGCGGGCGCTGCGGCAGGCGCGCGAACTCATCGACCTGCTCGAGCCCTACCGCGCACCGGAGTTGGCGAGTCCGGCCGGGCGCGCCACCGCGCTGCCGGGGCGCGGGAGTCTGCTGATGCCGCCCTGGCGGGTGGTCGAGGCGGGCCCGGACGGGGTGCGCAGTCAGGGGGAATTCCGGCGATATCACGTGGGCGGCAACAGCGCGGTACACGGCGGCGTGCTGCCGTTGCTGTTCGATGACTTGTTCGGCACCCTCGTGCACTATGCGGGTCGACCGATCAGTAGGACCGCTTTCCTGCATGTGAATTACCGGAAGATCACTCCCATCGAAACGCCATTGACGGTGGTAGGGACCGTGGATCGGGTGGAGGGGCGCAAAACCTTCGTCAGCGCACGGCTATTGGATGAATCTGAAACGCTGCTGGCCGATTGTGAAGGGCTTATGGTGCAGTTGCTGCCTTGGCAGCCGTAGCGCGTCGGCATCGTGTGTGCTCGAGCACCGGTGCGTATAGTTGCGTGCGCTCGTTCATCGCAAACCTATCCGGAGGAACCTGAAAGTGGTTGCAGCACTGTCTGAATCCCTGCTCGACGACACCAAGCGCGCGGCCTTCCTGGCCGATGCCCAGTCGGTTCTCGACGCGGAGGTGTCGGATAAGGGCGGCGCGTCGGGTCTGGCTGTCAAGGGCGGCTACGCCGCGGTGAAGAAGGTCAGCCCCACCATTGTCGGTGACGCGCTGTCGTCTTTCGCGCCCAAGTTCGTCGAGAAGCTCGAGCCGTACTGGGCCGAGTACAAGGCCGGTGGGGCAGGCTCTTTCGCCGATCTGCTGGTCGCCAAGCAGGACGAGGTTGCCGAGGCGCTGCTGGCCGTCACCGATGAGCGCGCCGCGGCCTCGTCGCGTCCGGCCCTGACCAAGGTCTACAACTCGATGCGGTCGTCGGCGAAGAAGCATGTCGCCGAGGCCCTTCCGCGGGTCGGCGACCTGGTGCAGCGGCACGCTGGCTAATTGAAGACTGGTCGGTTCGCGGCCCCGAGAGGGCCGCGAACCGCCGTGTGACACCGGCTGAAATCAGCCCTGGGACTTGCCGACTCGCCAGTATCCGGTGAAGGTGATGTCCGATTTCGGGAGGCCGTGCTCGACCAGGTGGCGACGCACCCCCGACACCAGTTTCTGCTCCCCCGCTGCCCAGGCGTACACGCCGCGGGTCGGGATGTCCGCCGCGCGCAGCGCCGCCGCGGCCGCCGCGCCCACCTCGTCGTGCGCGTCGGCGCGCACCAGCCAGCGCACGTCCACCCCCGCCGGTTCGTCGAGCCGCTGCGCGTCATCGGCATGCGGGATCTCGATGTAGGCGACGCCGCGCAGCTCGCGCGAGGCCGACCGCAGCACTCCGGCGATGGCGGGCAGGGCGCTCTCGTCGCCCAGCAGCAGGACGGATTCGGCGTGCTCGGGCGGCTGGAAGGTGATGCCCTCGTCGAGCAGTCCCACCTTGCCGCCGGGCGTGACATTGTTGGCCCAGGCCGACGCCGGGCTGTCGTCGCCGTGCGAGACGAAGTCGACATCCAGTTCGGCGGTCGAGCCGAATTCGCCCGACCCCGCCGGGCGGAAGTCGCGCACCGTGTAGTTGCGGACCAGCGGGCGGGTGTCCTTGCCCATCATGAGGTACTGGGCGTACCAGCCCAGGGTGCTGGTGGAGGTGGGTAGGCGCAGCGATCCGTCCCTGCCCGGCAGGAACAACCGGAACCACTGATCGAAGCCCATCGGCTCGAAATCGCCCAGTCCCGCGCCGCCCAGGGTGACGCGGACGAAGTTCGGGCTGATCCGTTTGCTCGCGAGCACTTCCGCGCCGATGAAATCCCGCTGTTCGGGCTTGAGAAACTTGGTGCGCTTCGCCATGGCATCAAGTTAGCAAAGCCTAACTAAACCAAGGGGTGTGAGCGGGCCGACGCAGCGCGCCGAGCCACTGTCTGGGAGGCTGAGGGGCGTGAACCCTTCGACAGCACAGGCGCAGGTCGTCGTCGACGAGCTGGCGCGCGGGGGCGTGCGGGATGTGGTGCTGTGCCCCGGATCGCGCAATGCGCCGCTGGCCTTCGCGCTACAGGCCGCCGACGCCGCGGGCCGCATCCGGCTGCACATGCGCATCGACGAGCGCACCGCCGGCTTCCTGGCCATCGGGCTCGCGGTGGCCAGCGGTCGGCCGGTGCCGGTGGTCATGACCTCGGGCACCGCTGTCGCCAACCTCGGCCCCGCCGTGCTCGAGGCCAACTACGCGCGGGTGCCGCTCATCGTGCTCAGCGCCAACCGGCCCTACGAGATGCTCGGCACCGGGGCCAATCAGACCGTCGAGCAGTTCGGGCTGTTCGGCAGCCAGGTGCGCGCCGCCATCAGCCTCGGGCTCGCCGAAATCGAGGACGATCCCGGATACGGTCGCCAGAACAGCGTGTGGCGTTCGGCCGTGTGCCGGGTGCTGGCCGCCGCCCGCGGCACCCGCTCCGGCAATGCCGGACCGGTGCACTTCGACATCCCACTGCGCGAACCACTGGTGCCCGACGCCCGCGAGGGCGATCCGCTGCCCACTGGCCGGGACAGTGGACGGCCCTGGACCGCAACGCAATACGCCACCCTGGATGTCCCCCTCGACATCGACCTGTCGCCCGATACCGTCGTCATCTCCGGGCACGGCGCGGGGCACCGACCGGAACTGGCCGCGCTGCCGACCGTCGCCGAACCCACCGCGCCCATGCACGGGCCGCCGCTGCATCCGCTGGCGCTGTCGCTGCTGCGGCCCAAGCAGGCCATCATCACCGGCCGCCCCACCCTGCACCGGCAGGTGTCGCGGGTGCTGGCCGACCCGGAAGTGACCGTGTACGCGCTCACCACCGGCCCGCGCTGGCCCGATGTGTCCGGCAATGTGGTGGGCACCGGCACCCGGGCGGTCACCTACGGCGCGCCCACCGCCGCCTGGCTGGACAGCTGCCGCGAGCTGGACGAGCGGGCGCGCACGGTGATCCGCGCGGAATTGGCCGCGCATCCCAAACCCACCGGGCTGCATGTGGCGGCCGCGGTCACCGACGCCCTGCACGACGGCGATCAACTGCTGCTCGGCGCGTCCAATCCGGTGCGCGACGCGGCGCTGGTGTGGCATCCGCGGCCCGGCATCCGGGTGCTGTCCAACCGCGGCGTGGCCGGTATCGACGGCACCGTGTCCGCGGCCGTCGGCGCGGCGCTCTCACATGAGGGCCGCACCCTGGCCCTGATCGGCGATCTGACCTTCCTGCACGACGCCTCCGGACTGCTCATCGGTCCGGGCGAGCCACGGCCCAAGGACCTCACCATCGTGGTCGCCAACGACGACGGCGGCGGCATCTTCGAACTGCTGGAACAGGGCGACCCGCAGTACGCGGGCGTCTTCGAGCGGGTCTTCGGCACGCCGCACGGCATGGATCTGGCCGCGCTGTGCGCCGCCTACCGGGTGCCGCACCGGCAGGTGGACCTGTCCGAACTGGCGGTGGAGCTGACCCGGCACGCGCACGGCATGCGGGTGCTGGAGGTGGCCACCGAACGCTCCAGCCTGCGAGAACTGCACGCCACCGTGCGCGCGGGCATCGCGGACTGAACCGCGTCGGTGCCCGCCGCATCCATCGACGGCGCGGCCGACACGGGACGGGCGGGCCGCTCTCCCTGAACGCCAAGCGGCGGCGAACCCATCGGGGAGGTTCGCCGCCGCGTCCTTCGGGTCAGTACTCGCTATCGGAGTCTGTGTCCTCGTAATCGTCGTCCAGAGGCACCGGAATGGACTGCTCGATCACGTCCGCCTCGTTCGCCTCCCAGGTGCGCTCGGGCTCCGGCGGCGTCTCGGTATCGGCGTCGAAATCGTCCGCGGGGTAGCCGCCGTCGTCGTACGCCGGAACGGTCTGCTCGACGAAGTCGGCCTCCGGTACATCCTTCATGGCGTCGGTGATTCGATCTGTCATCAGGTGCTCCTCTCCAGCTGAGTCGACGGCCTGACCGTGGGCCGGGCATCGGGCGTGCACCGCCACCCGGCACTGTCGAGGATGCGCCCGATAGGCCGAGCTGGCAACCACCACGCGCGCACCGCCCGATACCCGGGATGCCCGCTCTGCCTCGGATTATGCGCTCGTGCGCTATTCGCCCGGCAGCGATCCGTTCTCGGCCGGATGCTCCACCAGCGCCACCACCCGGTTGGACAGGAAGCGCGCGGTACGCACCGGGGTGCCGGTGCGCGTGATCTCGCTGACCTCCACCACCCCGCGCGCGATCCGTGTTTCGACGCGCCGCCCGGCTCGGGTCGCGCGCACCTCGTAAGTGCGGTAGCCGTCGCCGGTATCGACGACGATCTCCACTCGATCACCCTTCATCTACCAATTCTCCGCGCCGCCACGCGTTTTCGCTGCTAACGAGTCGGTTGCGGAGTGGCCGTGCACGCACATCCGCACGATCGGGCACGGGGCACCGATGAGTCTCGACGCGCCGAACAGTCCCTATGGGTGAGCGGACCGCCCGCCGTGGGCGTCCGATGCGTTCGGGAGGACCGATGGCTATGTCTGATACCGACAACAAGGCCGCATTCGATATGAAATCCGCCGCCGCGACCATGGCGGCGGTCGTCACCGCGATCACCGATGACCAGCTCGGGGCCGCCACCCCCAGCGGCGGTATGCCGGTGCGGCAACTGCTCGCCCATGTCGCCGGGCTCACGGAGGCATTCCGCGCGGCCGCCACCAAGGAGTCGATCGGCCACTCGGTATCCCCCGCGGAGGTGGAGCCCGACCTGCCCGACGATTGGCGCACCCGGATCCCCGCCCGGCTCGAGGCGCTGGTCTCCGCCTGGCGGGAGCCGTCGGCGTGGGAGGGGGACACCGAGGCGGGCGGGGTGCTGCTGCCCGCCCCTGAAATGGCCACGGTGGCCCTCAACGAACTGGTCATCCACGGCTGGGACCTGGCCCGCGCCACCGGCCAGCCCTACCACCCCGACAACGACGACGTCACCCTCCTGGCGGACTGGCTGCGCGCCACCCCCGAGGAGGGCACCCCCGGCCTCTTCGGCCCGGTCGTCGCGGTCCCCGACACCGCCCCCACTCTCGACCGCCTCATCGGCCTCACCGGCCGCGACCCGGCCTGGTCCCACTCCTGAAGCCCGTCCACGCACGTCGTGGCGCGACCCTCCGAAGTCTTGGTCGCTCCCGGAGGTGACATGGCGTGGCTCCATCCTCGACGGAGCCGTGGCACCCCCCGACGACTGTCGAGGCCGAGCGGGTCGGCGTGACCGGTGCGTTGGTTCCGGCCCGGCCCTCGCGGTTGCGGCGTTCGTCGATGCGGTGGCCGGGTCGAGACGAGTGGGTGTCGCGATCGGGCGCTACCTGCCCGCGGGCCTGGTGCCGACTCGGTGGAGCCCGGGCAGGGCTGTGTATCGCTAAGCGGGCGTGACGAATACGCCCGCGCGGGCGGCGGCCGTCGCGGCGTCGGCGGCGGCGACGGCGGCGCTGTCGTCGATGGGGTCGCCGCTGGCGAGCAGGCGGTAGTAGAGGGGGGCGGAGACGGCGGAGAGGAGGGCGCGGGGGTCGGTGCCGGCGGGGATCTCACCGCGGGTGATGGCCGCGGTCACGCAGGGGGCCCATTCGGTCAGGCGGGTGTCGTAGAAGCGGCGTAGGGCCGCGGCGGCGGTGTCGTCGCAGGTGGCGGCGGCTATGACCGAGGTGAAGAGGCGGCTTTGGCGGGGGTCGGTCAGGGTGCTGGCGACCAGGCGGGCATTGGCCAGCAGGTCGCCGGCGAGGGTGCCGGTATTCGCGCGGGGGAGGGAGGTTTCGGCCATATCGACCAAGAGGTCGGCGATGAGGCCGGTGGGGGTGCGCCAGCGGCGGTAGACGGTGGTCTTGCCCACGTCGGCGCGGGCGGCGACCTCGGCGAGGTCCAGGGCGGCGAATCCCCGTTCGGCGAGTAGATCTCCGGCCGCGCGCAGGACCGCCGCACGGACGCGAGCGGTGCGCCCACCCGGGCGGATAGAGCCGGGGGTGGCGATGTCCGAATGCATAACGGTCCTCCAGTTCCATTTGCGTCGACGGCAGTGTATCGTCGGCCGTGTTAATGAAACTGTGGTTCCGTTAGGAGTGGGTAATGGAGTACCGTCGACTGGGCGCATCGGGTGTGCTGGTTCCGGCACTGAGCTTCGGCGCGGGCACCTTCGGTGGGCGCGGAGAACTCTTCTCCGCCTGGGGCGACACCGACGCGGCGCAGGCGCGCAGGCTGGTGGACATCAGCCTGGAAGCGGGCGTCACCATGTTCGACACCGCCGACGTGTATTCGGACGGTGCCTCGGAAGAAGTACTGGGCGAGGCGATTCGTGGGCGGCGCGACCGAGTGCTGCTGTCCACCAAGGCCGCACTGCCCACCGGTCCGGGACCCTACGACGCGGGCGCGGGCCGCTCCCGGCTCATCGGCGCGGTCGAGGGCTCGCTGCGGCGGCTCGGGGTCGACCACATCGACCTGTTCCAGCTGCACGCCTTCGACGCCGGGACCCCGGTGACCGAAACCCTCGCCGCGCTGGACGATCTGGTGCGCGCGGGCAAGATCCGCTACGTCGGGGCCTCCAACTTCGCGGGCTGGCAGCTCATGAAATCGCTGGCGGCGGCGGACCGGCACGGCTTCCCGCGCTACGTGGCGCACCAGGTGTACTACTCGCTGGTCGGCCGCGACTACGAATGGGAACTCATGCCGCTGGCGCAGGACGAGGGCGTCGGCGCGGTGGTCTGGAGCCCGCTGGGCTGGGGTCGCCTCACCGGGAAGATCCGTCGCGGACAACCGCTTCCGGAGGGCAGCCGCCTGCACCGCACCGCGGCGGCCGGGCCGCCGGTGCGCGACGAACTGCTCTACGACGTGGTCGACGTACTCGACGAGATCGCCGCCGACACCGGGCGCACCGTCCCGCAGATCGCCCTCAACTGGCTGCTCTCACGGCCCACCGTGTCCACGGTGATCGTGGGCGCGCGCAACGAGGAGCAGTTGCGCCAGAACCTCGGCGCGGTCGGCTGGCGGCTCGACGCCGACCAGCTCGCCCGCCTGGACAAGGCCAGCGCCACCACACCGCCCTACCCGTACTACCCCTACTACCGACTCCCGGACTTCACCCGCCTCAACCCGCCGCGGGTCTGAGCGGGCTCGGTGGCCGGGCTGGTCAGGGCGCCGAATACAGCCCCTGCGCCAGCACCGACCACGAGGTCTTCAGATCGTCCTGCCAGTAGCCCCAGGAGTGGGTGCCGCTGTCGCGGTAGACGAAGGTCGCCGGAATTCCCAACTCGTGCAACCGGTTCTGCAGATTACGGTTGAACATGTCCACATTCGCCTCGATGAACGCGCCGATGGCGACCGTCTTCGGGGTTTCGATCGGCGGTTCCTCCCGGAACGGTCCGCCGGGGATGTCGTAGATCCCCGGGATGCCGTTGCCGGTCGAGACGAAGATATTGGTGCCGCGCAAACCCTCGGCGTGAATGGTCGGATCGTTGAGCTCCCAGAGCGGATTATCCGGTGCGCCCCACATATTCTCGACATCGCCGCCGCCCCACACCTCCACGGTCAGCCGCACCGCCTCCCGGGCGATCGGATCGCTGGTCTGGGTGATGCCGCTGTACACGGCGACACTGCGGAACATGCCGGGGTTCTCCCGCACCAGATTCAGCACCGCCACACCCGCCATCGACAGGCCCGCGATGGCGTTCACGCCATTGGTGTTCAGGGCGGCGTCGATGAGCGGCGGCAGTTCCTCGCTCAGATAGGTGTCCCACTTGTTGAGGCCCAGCACCGGATCTCGCCGCAGCCAGTCGGTGTAGAAGGCGAAACCGTTGGCCATGATCTGCACGACATTGACGTTCTTGTCGGACAGGAACTCCAGCGCGTCCGTGCGCAGTTTCCAGGTGGCGGTGTCGATTCCGCCGCCCGCACCGCTGAGCAGATACAGGGTGGGGCGGGGCTCGGAGGTGTCGGCCGGGCGCAACACGTCCACCGGAATGGTCATATCCATTGCGGCGGAACGCACCTGGAGGCGGATATTGCGCTCGTCCTGCACCTCGATGCTCTCGACGTAGGAGCCGTCCGGTGATCTCAGGTCGGGCACCGCGACGCCGGGAGCCCCGGTCACCGGTTCGGCGGTAGCCGCCTGCGCGCCGATCATGATCGATACGGCGGCAAGCAGCACCGCCAGAGCCCGTCGTCCCATGCCAGCCCTATCGCAAGATCAACAGGTGGGGTTACGCCGCGTGACTCAGTACACGTCGCGCACGTAGCGCTTCTCGGCGATGAGCTGCTTCTTGAAGGCCAGTGCGCCGTCCTCGTCCAACTTGCCGTGAATGCGGGCGATCCGCAGCAGGGTCTCGTCCACATCCTTGGCCATGCGCGCCGCATCGCCGCAGACATAGAAGTGGCCGCCCTCGCGCAGCCACGCCCACAGCTCGGCACCGTGCTCGATCATGCGGTGCTGCACGTAGATCCGCTCCCGCTGATCCCGGGAGAAGGCCAGATCCAGCCGAGTCAGGAAGCCGGAGCGGAACATATCCTCGAGTTCAGTGCGGTAGTAGAAGTTGTCCCGGGCGTACTGGTCGCCGAAGAACAGCCAGTTGCGGCCACGGCAGCCGAGGGCGCGACGTTCCTGCAGGAAGCCACGGAAGGGCGCGATGCCGGTGCCGGGACCGACCATGATCATGGGGGCGTTCGGGTCCAACGGCGGCCGGAAATGCGGGGCGCGCTGTAGGAAGATCGGCACCGGGGCGTCCGCGCGATCGGACAGGAAGGTGGACGACACCCCGCCGCGCCGGGACGCCGAACCGATGGCCTCCGGGTCGCCGTAGCGCACCACGCCCACCGTCAACTGCACCTCGTGCGGGCTGACCAGGGGGCTGGAGGAGATCGAATACTGGCGCGGTTGCAGCTTCTTCAGCGTGCCCAGCCACTCCACCAGATCGGCCCGCACCGGGAAGTCGCGCAGCACGTCCACCGCCTGCCGATCCCACAGGTAGCTGTCCAGCTCGTTGCGGTTGTCGCGGCGCAGCAGTTTCGCCAGCCGCGGGCTCGGATTGTGGTCGGCGATGAAGCCGAGCAGATCCTGCGACACCTTGGTGATGTCGAAATGGGTGCGCAGCGCCTCGGCGAGCGGCACCTCGCGATCGTCGACGTCGATCCCGCGCCGCCCGTCCAGCCCGGTGGCATCCAGCCATTCGGCCACCACCTTGTCGCAGTTGGCGGGCCGCACCCCCAGCGAATCCCCCACCTCGTAACCGGCCTCGAGCCCGCGCAGATCGAACCCGAACTGCCGCACCTCCTTCGCCGACCCCGGCCGCGACAGCAGCTCATTGCGCACCAGCGGTGCGGACACCGGCGCATTCCTGGTGAAGGGTGCGGGCGCGGTGCGCCGCGTACGCGCTGCCGTCGCGGTGGCGGACCGCCCCCCGGCCGCCCCACCCGCCGCCACGTCGACCCGAGCCCCGCCCGACAACGGGGTGCCGCCGCTGCGGACGGTCGCGCCGCCGCTGCCGACGGTGACGCCGACGCTGCCGACGGTGACGCCGACGCTGGTTCCGCCGTTGCCAACACCGGCCGTGGCACTGCCGATTGCCGCCGCGCCGCCACTCGCCGACCCGCTCCCGTGATCATCGGGAGTGCCATTGAACGCGACCGCGTCGCCGCCCGTCAGCGACCTGCCGGATGCGGCCCCGCCGTGGCCGAATCCCGCGGCCGCACCGACTCCGACCCTGCCGCCGTCCATCCCCGCTGTCTCGTTGCCGACCCCACCACCGTTGCTCGCCTCCGGGCCGCTGCCCGCCGAACCGTGGCCATATCCACCGGAAGCGCCGCTGACCGCAACCGCGTTACCACCGACTCCGGCTGGTCGGCGCTCGCGTGTGGCTAAACCGCCGCCAGCGAAACCACGGCTGTCATCACTGAATGCAGAACCGCCGATCCCGGCCGCGCCGGTGCCGAAACCGGCGGCGTCAGCACCGAATTCGAGGGCAGCGCCACCGTTCCCGCCGGGGCCGCGATCGACGGTGCCCGTCGGGACGCCGTCAGCCGCCGCCCCGTCGGCCTCGGTGAGGGCGGCGAGTGCCTCCGTCAGCCACTGGTCGGCCAGGTCCTCGTAGTCCGGTTCGCTGTCGACCCGGGGGAGCAGCCGTGCCGCACCGCGTTTCGCGAGCAGTTCGTCGAGTTTGCGGCCGTGGCAGCAGAAGTCGTCGTAGGAGGAGTCGCCGAGGGCGAAGACGGCGTAGCGGACGCCGACGAAGCGGGTGGCGCTGTCGGTCAGCCGTTCCCAGAAGTCCGCGCCGTTGTCGGGCGGTCCGCCGTCGCCGAAGGTGCTGCTGATGATGAGCACGTCGCCGGTCAGGTCGGACAGGTCGGCGGAGTCCATATCGAGTAGCCGTGGCGCGAAACCGGATTCGGCCAGCCGGGTGGCGGCGGCCGCCGCGCACTCCTCGGCGGTGCCGGTCTGGGACGCCCAGAGCACGGTCACCGTGCGCGGCGGAGCCGCCGGGGTCGCATCGGCGGGGTCCGGGTCCAGCCCGATACCGGTGGTGCGGGAGTACATTCCGGCCAGCAGCCCGTCGACCCACATGCGCGCGGCGGGCGAGATGGGCGCGGTCTCCGGCAGCACCGGCTGCCCGGTCACCGGAAGCGAGTGCAGCGCGGCCAGATACCCGCCGAGATAGACGCGCTCGGTCTCGCTGAGGGTGGGCGCGGTGGCCCCTTCGAGGCCGAGCATGGTCGCCAGCGGATGCGGTCCGCTGGACATCACCGGCGCGGCCGCCGGTGCTCCGCCAAGCGGACCCGCTGCGCCCGCGTCCATTCCAGCTGCGCCCGCAGTCGTTCCAGCCGCGCCTGCGGTCGATCCCGCCGCACCCGCGGCTACTCCCGCCGTGCTTGCGAGCATCCCCGCTGCGCCCGCGGACGACTCCCGGGCATCCCCGGTCATTCCCGAAGCGCCCTCCGACAGCACCGCCACCTTTCGCAACCGCACGGCGCACGCCTTGAACTCCGGTTGCAGCGAGGCCGGGTCCACCGCGTCATTGGTGACGGCATTGATGGTCAGGTATTCGCCCTGTTCGTCGTTCCAGTGGAACGGCGCGAAACAGGAGCCCGGCCGGGTGCGGTCGCTGATCACGACCGGCAGCACCGCCCGGCCACGGCGGGAAGCGATTTCGAGGTGATCCCCGTCGTGCACGTCCAGCCGCCCGGCGTCGTCGGGGTGCACCTCCACGAACGGCTTCCCGTTCAGCTTGGTGAGTTTCGCGATCTTGCCGGTCTTGGTCATGGTGTGCCACTGGTGCTGGAGGCGACCGGTGTTGAGCACGAACGGGAAGTCCTCGTCGGGCATCTCCTCGGGCAGCAGATGCGGGCGCGGCCAGAACACCGCGCGGCGGCTGGGCGTGGCGAAGGCCAGCCGCGGGGTGTGCCCGTCCGCTGCGGTGAACAGCGGCTGGCTGACACCGTCGTTCAGATAGCGAATGGGATTGCGCCGCCGCTCCGGATCGGGACACGGCCACTGCATGGGCCCCTCGCGCAGCGCCTCGTAGCTGATGCCGCGCAGGTCGTACCCCGTGGCCGGATTGCTGAACCGCGTGATCTCCTCGAACACCTCGGCGCTCGACGCGTAGTCGAATCCCTCGAACCCCATGGCGGTGGCGACCTGCGCGATGAGCAGCCAGTCCGGCCGCGCGTCGCCCACCGGATCGACCGAGCGCCGCAGCAGCGTCATGGTGCGTTCCGAATTCACCATCACCGCATCCGATTCCGCCCACAGCGTGGCGGGCAGCAGCACGTCGGCATAGGCGTTGGTGGCGGTCTCGGTGTATACGTCCTGCGCGATCACCAGCTCCGCCGCTTCCAAGCCCGCGATCACCGTCTTCCGATTCGCCACGGAGGCAACCGGATTGCTGCAGATGACCCAGCACGCCTTGATATCCCCGTCGGCCAGGCCGCGGAACATCTCGATGGTGCCGGGGCCGCCGGTGTCCCGAATGGTGCCCGGCTCCACCCCCCACACGGTCTCCACGAAGGCGCGATCGTCCGCCGACAGCACCGCGCGCTGCCCGGGCAGGCCCGGCCCCATATAGCCCATCTCCCGGCCGCCCATGGCATTCGGCTGCCCGGTCAGCGAGAACGGCCCGCTGCCGGTGCGCCCGATGGCCCCGGTGGCCAGGTGCAGATTGCAGAGGGCGTTGGTGTTCCAGGTGCCGTGCGTGGACTGGTTGAGTCCCATGGTCCACAGCGACATCCATTCGCCCGCCGCGCCGATCCAGCGGGCGGCGGTGCGCAGATCCGCCTCGTCGACTCCGGTGATCTCGGCGACCCGCGCGGGCGGGTAGTCGGCCAGGAACTCCGGCATGGCCGCCCAGCCCTCGGTGTGCTCGGCGATGAAGTCGGCGTCGATGTCGCCGTTCTCGACGAGCAGGTGCAGCAGGCCGTTGAGCAGCGCCAGATCGGTGCCGGGCGCGATCTGGAGGAACAGATCGGCCCGCACCGCCGTATCGGTGCGGCGCGGATCCACCACGATCAGCTTCGCGCCCGCCTTCAACCGGTCGGCCATGCGCAGGAACAGGATCGGATGGCAGTCGGCCATATTCGCGCCGATGACGAAGAACAGGTCGGCGTGGTCGATGTCGTCGTAGGAGCCGGGCGGGCCGTCCGCGCCCAGCGACTGCTTGTAGCCGGTGGCCGCACTGGCCATGCACAGCCGAGAATTGGCTTCGATGTGCACGGTCCGCAGGTACCCCTTGGCCAGTTTGGTGGCCAGGTACTGCGCCTCCATGGACATCTGCCCGGACACGTACAGGGCGATGGCGTCGGGTCCGTGGGTGTCGAGGATCACCCGCAGTCGGTCGGCGGCCTCCTGGACGGCCGCGTCGACCGGCACCGCCACCGGTGCCTGCCCGCGCTCGGGCCGCCGGTACGCGGTCGCCATCCGGCCCGGTGTGGTCTGTAGTTCGAGATGGGTCGCCCCCTTGGTGCACAGGCGTCCGGCGTTGACCGGGTGCAGCTTGTCACCGCTCACCTTGGCGATCACGGTCGCGCCGTGTTCGTCGGTCCCGGTGTCGACGGTGATGCCGCAGCCCACGCCGCAGTAGGAGCACGCCGTGCGGGTGCTCGTGCGGGGAGTGGCTGCATCCGACATGAGACCGATCATCCCGATCCCCGATTGCGCCGGATTTAACCGACGTTATCGGCAGGTGACAAAACTCCTCACAGCGCGCAACACTCGCAGTGAGGTCGCTGACCTGCGGTGATTTAGGACACAGGGGGAAATCGGCCCGGAACGTCAGCCCAGTTTGTAGGCGCGGTGCAGCGCCACCACCCCACCGGTCAGATTGCGCCACCCGACCCGCGACCAGCCGGCGTCGGCAATGCGCAGCGCCAGCTGCGACTGCGTCGGCCAGGCTCGGATCGACTCGGCCAGGTACACGTAGGCGTCCGGATTGCTGGAGACCGCGCGCGCCACCCGCGGCAGCGCCTTCATCAGATACTCCATGTAGACGGTGCGGAACGGGCCGAACACCGGCGTCGAGAACTCCGCCACCACCAGTCGTCCGCCCGGTTTGGTGACGCGCAGCATCTCGCGCAGCGCCAGATCCGGATCGGCCACATTGCGCAGCGCGTAGGCGATGGTCACGGCGTCGAAGGAGGCGTCGGCGAAGGGCAGGCGCATGGCGTCGGCGGCCACCATCGGCACCTGGCGATGCCGTCCGGCCGCGAGCATGCCCTGCGAGAAGTCCGCCGCCACCACCCACGCGCCGGACTTGGCCAGCTCCACCGTGGACACGCCGGTCCCGGCACCGAGATCAAGCACCCGCTCACCGGGCCGTAGCGCGAGCGCCTTGCGCGTCGCCCAGCGCCAATACCGGTCCTGTCCCGCGGAGATGACGGTATTGGTCAGGTCGTACCGCTTCGCGACCCCGTCGAACATCGACGCGACCTCGTGCGGCTGCTTCTCCAGCGAGGCCCGAAACGATTCCCGCCGCTCTGTTTTCGCCACAGTCGAACCCTAGCGTTCCCGGCGCGACAGCAGCCACAGCGTGGGCAGCGCCACGCCCCAGGTCACCACGATCACCGACAGCGTGGGGATGATGGCCACCCGCACATCCCGGCCCGCCACCCGCACCAGGTCCGGATCGCTGCGCCGGTACTCCACGTTGATGCGTTCGCCCACCGTCAGTTTGGTGGGGTAGAGCACCCCCACCCGCGGATTGTGGGTCTTACCGTCCGGAGTGACGAAGATGACGGCCGAACGCAGGCGGCCCGCCGACAGCACCTCACCGGTAGCCACACCTTTGTCAGAGTTGATCAGATAGTCGTCGCGCCAGGCCGCGAGCAGCAGCAGCACCGATAGCGCGCTGATAGCGGTAGCGGCTATGAGGACCCCGATCCGGGTCCGCCGCAAGCGAAGCGCACGGTGCCGCATCGTGTTGGCAGACTGGCTGGTTTCCGACACTTCACCAGCTTATTCAACGGCTCGACTAGCGTGTGCGGCCATGTCCCGAAAAATCAGCTTCACCGTGCAGTACAGCGTTCCGGTCGAAGATCTTCACCGGGCACTCACCTCCGACGACGTGTGGCGGTCGCGCTTCGCCGACGCCGCCACCGCCACCCTGGATCTCTCGCACCCCGAGGGGCCCGGCACCATCCGCATCCATATGACCGAAAAGGCGCCCGAGGAGAAGATTCCCAGCATCGTCACCAAGGTGCTCAAGAGCGAACTCGTGCTCGAACGCACCGACAATTGGGGTGCCCTCGACGGCGAGATCGCCAAGGGCGACTTCAAGGGCGCGTCCAAGGGCATCACCACCGAGATGGAGGGCACCTACGAGCTGCGGCCCACCGCCGCGGGCTCCGAGATCGAGGTGAACGGCATCGTGGCCGTCAAGGTGGCGCTCGTCGGTGGCGCCATCGAACCGCTGGTGGAGAATCTGCTCCACAAGGTGCTGAACAGCGAACGCAAGCACATCGAGGCGTGGTACGCCACCCAGAACGCCTAGCAGCCAAGGAAATTCCGTGCCCGCCCGTGGTTCACGGGCGGGCACGATCGCGACGGAGGCCGTGGTAACCAGGCGCGCAGCGGCGATGTCGCGCGGCGGTGCCCGACGCCTCCTATGGTGCGCGACCGGTTCTTGCGGTGCTCGACCGGCTCCCGCGGTGCGCGGCCCTACAGTCGGCGGGGTCCGCCCGCCAGTTCCTCCAGGCGGGCGATGCGCTCGGCCATGGGCGGATGGGTGGAGAACAGGCGGGCCACCTTGTCCCCGGCACGGAACGGGTTCGCGATCATCATGTGCGATTCTGCCGCCAGCCGCGGCTCCGGCGGGAGCGGAGCGGCCTGCACCCCGCGCTCGATCTTGCGCAGCGCCGATGCCAGGGCCAGCGGGTCGCCGGTGAGTTCGGCGCCGTCCTGATCGGCCTGGAACTCGCGGGAGCGGGAGACCGCCAGCTTGATCAGCGTGGCCGCGATCGGGCCCAGCAGCGAAACCAGCAGGATGCCGATCATGTTCGGGCCCTCACCATTGCGGTTGCCGCCGAAGGCGCTCGCGAAGAACGCCAGGTTGGCCAGACCGGAGATGACCGAGGCCAGCGCGCCCGCCACCGACGAGATCAGGATGTCGCGGTTGTACACGTGCGAGAGTTCGTGGCCCAGCACCGCGCGCAGTTCGCGCTCGTCCAGGATCTGGAGGATGCCGGTGGTACAGCACACCGCCGCGTGCCGGGGACTGCGGCCGGTCGCGAAGGCGTTCGGCGCATTGGTGGGGCTGATGTAGAGCCGCGGCATGGGCTGGCGCGCCGTCGTCGCCAGCTCCCGCACGATGCGGTACATGACCGGCGCTTCCAGCTCGGTCACCGGCTGCGCGTGCATGGCCCGCAGCGCCAGCTTGTCGCTGTTGAAGTAGGCGTAGGCGTTCATGCCCACGGCCAGCAGGATCGACAGGACCAGGATCGTCGGATTGCGGAACATCGCCCCGGCGAACACGATCAGCGCCGACATGCCGACCAAGAGCCCGAAAGTCTTCAACCCGTTCGAAAAACTGTGCCCGTGCATCGGTCTCCTTCTGCCGCGCCCCTCCCGGTGTGCGTTACACCAGGTCAACGATGAGCACGGTGAAACGGGTTCCCGGATGCGACCCGGGCCACGGTCGTCGGCCTCAGCCCACGCGTTCGATGGTGTAGCGCACCAGGCGCTCCAGCGCCTCGTTGGCGGGCCCGGACGGCAGCGCGGACAGTTCGGCGTGCGCGATATCGGCGTATCCCTGCAACTTCTCCTTGGCCAGCAGCATGCCGCGCGAGCGCGACAGCAGCTCCAGCGCCTCGTCCACCTCGGCGTCGGTCTCCAGCGGGCGGGCCAGCAGCTTGCGCAGCCGATCGCCCTCCGGGCCCTCGTCCCGCAGCGCGTACAGCACCGGCAGGGTGTGCACGCCCTCGCGCAGGTCGGTGCCCGGAGTCTTGCCGGACTGCTCCGACACCGAGGAGATGTCGATGATGTCGTCGGAGATCTGGAAGGCGGTGCCCACCGCGTCGCCCAGCCGCGCCAGCCGCTCCACATGCTCGGGGTCCGCGCCGGAGAAGGTGCCGCCGAACCGGCCCGAGGCCGCGATGAGCGAGCCGGTCTTCTCCCACACCACCCGCAGATAGTGCTCCACCGGATCCTGGGATTCCTTGGCGCCCAGCGTCTCCCGCATCTGCCCGGTCACCAGTTCGGCGAAGGTCTCGGCGATGATGCGCACCGCGTCCGGACCCAGCGTGGACACCAGGCGCGAGGCGTGCGCGAACAGGTAGTCGCCGGAGAGGATCGCGATGGAATTGCTCCAGCGCGAGTTCACGCTCGGCGCGCCGCGGCGCATCGGGGCCTCGTCCATCACGTCGTCGTGGTACAGCGTCGCCAGATGCACCAGCTCGACCACGGTGCCCGCCGTGATCAGGTCCGGGCTGTCGGGCTTGGGACCCAACTGCCCGGTCAGGATGGTGAACAGCGGCCGGAACCGCTTCCCACCCGCCCGTGCCAGGTGCAGCGCCGCCTCCTGCAGGAATTCCTCCCCGTCGGACAGCTCCCGGATCAGCAGATCCTCGACCTCCACCAGGCCGTTCCGCACGGTCGCGGCGAGCTCCGGGTCGCCGAGATCCACCCCCGCAACCACGGTGCTCTCATCGCTCACAGCCGATGCGCTCATTTCATCTCCCAGTGCCGCGTCCGACCCCACGGGGAAGAACCTAGCGTGTCGCCACTTATATCCCCATGGAACACCACCGTAGTGGGACGGAAAGAACACCCACCGCCCCCGCAGCCTCCACCCCCCGTCCCGTAGTGAACCCAACGTGGTCCGCGTCCGTAGCGAGCGTTCCGGCTCGCGCCCGTAGCGCAGCTTCCCGTCTCGCGTCTGTGGCGGAGCCGTCCTGATCCACACCCGTAGCGCAGCCATCCTGTCTCGCGCCCACAGCAAACCCCTCCCGGGTTCGCGGCGCGTCCCGGTTCTGGACTGAGTGGAGCGGAGGAGCGAAGCGGGGGAGCGGAGGGAGGGAAGAACCGGGATTTTCAGCGCCGTGAACCCCGCCGGAGCGAAGCGGAGGCAATCGAACACAGCGGGGGAGCGGAGGGAGGGAAGAACCGGGATTTTCAGCGCCGCGAACCCGCCCGCAGCGAAGCGGAGGGCAAATCAAACACAGCCCGTGCCAGTATGGGTCCCATGGGTTCACCGGAGACGACGCCCGGGCAGGGGTCGATGTCGGACGTATTGCCCGCGCACGCGGAGGTGCTGGTGGTGGGGGCGGGACCGGCCGGGTCGGCCGCCGCCGCCTGGGCGGCGCGGGCCGGGCGGGACGTGCTGGGAGTGGATTCCGCGGTGTTCCCGCGCGACAAGACCTGCGGTGACGGGCTGACTCCGCGCGCCACGGCCGAACTGGAGCATCTGGGGCTGGGGGAGTGGCTGCGCGCGCATACGGTGAACCACGGTCTGCGCATGGCCGGGTTCGGGCGGGAGGCGCTGCTGCCCTGGCCGGAGGGGTCGTTCCCGAGTTACGGCAGTGCCGTGCCGCGCACCGAACTCGACGACAAGCTGCGCGAGACCGCGATGAAGTCTGGTGCGCGCATGGTGGACGGCGCGCGTGTGGTCGAGGTGGCCCGCGACGGCGACCGGGTCACCGGCGTCACGGTGAAGACCGACGGCGGGTTGCACGCGATCAGCTGCAAGACGTTGATCGTGGCCGACGGCGTGCGGTCGCCGGTGGGCAAGCTACTGGGCCGCACCTGGCATCGGCAGTACGCCTACGGCGTGGCGGCCCGCGCCTACATCACATCCGCCCGCAGCGACGACCCGTGGATCACCTCGCATCTGGAACTGCGCGACGCCGAGGGCTCCCTGGTGCCGGGGTACGGCTGGGTGTTCCCGCTGGGCAACGGCGAGGTGAACATCGGCGTCGGCTCACTGGCTACCGAGCGCCGCCCTTCCCACATCTCCCTGAAACCGCTGTTGCAGCACTATGTCTCGCTGCGCCGGGAGGAGTGGGGTTTCGAGGGTGAGGCCCGCGCGGTCGCGTCGGCGCTGCTGCCGATGGGCGGTGCGGTCTCGCAGGTGGCGGGCCGCAATTGGGCGCTGGTCGGCGATGCCGCGGGCTGTGTGAATCCGCTCAACGGCGAGGGCATCGATTACGGCTTGGAGGGCGGCCATATGCTCGCCGGGATGCTGGACGAGCCCGATCTGTCCACGCTGTGGCCGGATATGTTGCGCGCCCGCTACGGCCGCACTTTCTCGGTGGCGCGCCGACTGGCCGGATTCGCCACCCATCCCAAGACGGTGCCGCTCGGTGGCCCGCCGGTGATGCGCTCGAAACTCTTGCAGCGCACCGCCGTTCGAGTGATGGGCAATTTGGTCACCGACGAAGACGTGGACGTGACCGCCAAGCTGTGGCGGAGCGCGGGACGCGCTTCGCTGCGCTTCGACGAGCTCCAGCCCTTCTCCTGATCCGTCATGTCGGCCCGACCGGTTCCCGAGGATCTGCTCCCGCATCTGCGGCGGGCGCGGGATCTGGCGGACCGGAATTACGCCGAGCCGCTGGACTTGGACGGTCTGGCGGCCGCGGCGGGGGTCTCCAAGTACCACTTCCTGCGCAGTTTCGCGGCCACCTACGGCAAGACGCCCGCCGTCTATCTGGCCGAACGCCGCATCGAGCGCGCGCAGGACCTGTTGCGCGCCACCAATGTCACGGTGACCGAGGCGTGCATGCTGGTGGGCTACTCCTCGCTGGGCTCTTTCAGCCGCAAGTTCACCGAACTGGTGGGCATGTCGCCCTCGGAATACCAGGCCAAGTTCGCGGCCGAGGGCACGCCGCGCATTCCGGGCTGCTTCGTGTTCATCCACGGGTTGTCGGATCGGCGGCTGCCCGACTAGCGACCGGCTCGAGCTGAGCGATTTCCCCGAGCTGAGCAATTTCGGAGAAGCCGCGCGGGCCGCCGACTCCATAGCCTGAGTGCATGACCACAATCACGCACGTCTCGCTCGCCACCGTGTACGTCCTGGACCAGACCGCCGCCAAACAGTGGTACATCGACAAGCTGGGCTTCGTCGAAACCGCCGACGTGACCATGGGCGACAACGGATTCCGCTGGGTGACCGTCGCCCACCCGGATCATCCGGAACTCGAGGTCACCCTGATGCTGCCCGGCCCGCCGCTGGACGACGACCTGGCCGAGGCCACCCGCCGCGCCCTCGCCAAGGGCAGCCACGGGGCCCTCGGCCTGGCCACCGACGACTGCCAGAAGACCTTCGACGAACTCACTGCCAAGGGGGTGGAATTCGTGCAGCCGCCCGCCGAACGCCCGTACGGCGTGGAGGCGGTGATCCGCGACAATTCCGGCAACTGGCTGGTCATCGTGGAGAAGCGCTCGTTCGACCCGGGGCAGTAGGCATACGCCGGGCGAGCCCGGGGTAGCAGGCACACCGGGCGAATCCCGGGGGAGCGGAAGCACCGGGCGATAGGCAGAACCGGGCAGCGGAAAGAACCGGGGCGCGGCACCCGCCGGGGTGCCGCGCCCCATCGCGGTCAGGTCAGGGAACGACGGCGCGGGCCGCGAGCGCATCCGCTGCGGCCGCGGTGTTCGGACTCCGCTCCGACGCGGATGTCGCGCTGCTAGCGGTAGTTCACGAACTGCAGCGCCACCTCGAAATCGCTGTTCTTCAGCAGCGAGATCACGGCCTGGAGGTCGTCGCGACTCTTGGAGCTGACCCGCAGTTCCTCGCCCTGGATCTGCGCCTTCACGCCCTTGGGCCCCTCGTCGCGGATCTTCTTGGAGATCTTCTTCGCGTTGTCCTGGGAGATGCCCTGCACCAGGGTTCCTGTGATCTTGTACACCTTGCCGGAGGCTTGCGGATCACCCGCGTCGAACGCCTTGAGCGAGATGTCGCGGCGGATCAGCTTCTCCTTGAACACCTCCAGCGCCGCCTTCACGCGATCCTCGGACTCGGCCTGGATCACGATCTTCTCCTCGCCGGACCATTCGATGCCCGCACCGGTCCCGCGGAAGTCGTAGCGGGTGTTCAGCTCCTTGGCCGCCTGGTTGAGCGCATTGTCCACCTCCTGTCGGTCGACCTTGCTGACGACATCGAACGATGAATCGGCCACGCTTGTGCTCCTGTCCGAGATCGGAAGTTTGTGGGGGGTTCGAACGCCGACCGTAGTCCGTCGGACACCGCGTTTTCCAGCCGGTTTGCATTCCGGGCGGGGGTTCGATGTATTCTCGTCACCGCGCTGCAAGGCGTACCCAGGCAGGTTGCCCGAGCGGCCAATGGGAGCAGACTGTAAATCTGTCGGCGAGAGCCTACGTAGGTTCGAATCCTACACCTGCCACACTCGAACCCCTTGGGACCGAACCGGTCCCAAGGGGTTCTGCTGTATCTATTTGCCCTCCGCTTCGCCCCGGGCGGGTGCTGTGTTCGATTTGCCCTCCGCTTCGCTCCGGGCGGGTTCGCGGCGCTGCAGGTCTCGGTTCTTCCCTCCCTCCGCTCCCCCGCTTCGCTCCTCCGCTCCGGTCAGTCCAGAACCGAGACACGCCGCGAACCGACGGCGGGGCTGCTCCGCGAATGGCGGTCAAATCGCGGTTGACCAGGCGGTTTGGAGTTGTGGTGAGATGTTGTGTAACCTCGTTCAAGTCTTCAGCGCCCCGCCCCTCGGGTCGGAGCCAAGTAGACATGCCCCCTTAGCTCAGTCGGCAGAGCGTTTCCATGGTAAGGAAAAGGTCAACGGTTCGATTCCGTTAGGGGGCTCGCCGGATTGCCGGTGGTGACCGACTCGGCACTCCCTGAAGAATGACCGGGCCGTCGCTGCTGCCAATACCGCGCGTAAGGCGGTGTAGCTCAGGCGGTAGAGCAAACGACTCATAATCGTTGTGTCGCCGGTTCGAGTCCGGCCATCGCTACATACTGATACCCATCAGGCTGACCGGAAAGAAGGCAAATCGTGGCCGCGAAGTCCACTGATATCCGGCCAAAGATCACCTTGGCCTGCGAGCAGTGCAAGCACCGCAACTACATCACCAAGAAGAACCGCCGGAACGACCCGGATCGGTTGGAACTGAAGAAGTTCTGCCCGAACTGCGGTACCCACCGGGCGCACCGCGAATCCCGCTAACTTAACCCCGCGCGCTCTACCGCGTGGAAGAAGTGCCGGAACGGTAAGCCGCTACGTCCCTCCTACACAGGGACAGTGGCCCCGGTCCGGCACTTGGTGTATATAGCGGTGGTTCAGCGCTCCGCCGATCCCGGGTTGGGATCAGATAGGGACTTCTCTGCCGTGACTCTCAACTCTGCCGTGACTCTCAATTCCGAGGCCGCACAGGATATCGAGGCCGACATGGTCGATTCGGGTGAAGCTTTCGATCCCGCCGCACACGCCGCCGCCATGGTGGGCCACCACTACCGCGTGGCCGACTACTACGAGGTCGGCCGCGAGAAGGTGCGCGAATACGCCCGCGCCGTGCAGGACTACCACCCGGTGCACTGGGACGAGGATGCCGCGCGGGAGTACGGCTACGACGGTCTGGTCGCGCCGCTCACCTTCATCTCCCTGGTCGGAATCCTGGCCCAGCGCAAGCTGTTCGAACAGGTCGTCACCGGTTACGACCTGAGCCAGATCATGCAGACCGACCAGATCCTGGAGTTCCACCGTCCCATCAAAGCCGGTGACCGGCTGTCCTGCATCGTCTACCTGCACTCGTTCCGGCAGGCGTTCGGCGGCGACATCATCGTCACCCGCAACGACGTGGTCGCGCAGAACGACGAGCTGGTGCTCACCACCTACACCACCCTGATCGGCCGCAGCGGCGGTGACATCGATCCCAATCTCTCCGACGCGGTGCGCAATGTGCTCATGCACGGCATCGGCCCGGATGAGCGGCCCGACCACCAGGCGGACGCCGATGCCGAGGACCAGGTGCACGTAACCCCGGTTCCGGTCCAGCAGATCCAGGGTGATGTGCCCGCCAAGCACGCCATCCGCTTCGACGACGTCACCGTCGGCCAGGAGCTGCCCACCCGCATCGTCCGGCTCACCCGCGGCGATCTGGTGAACTACGCCGGCGTCTCCGGCGACGCCAACCCGATCCACTGGAGCGACGACGTCTGCAAGCTCGTCGGCCTGGAGAACGTGGTGGCGCACGGCATGCTCACCATGGGCCTGGGCGGCGGCTTCGTCACCTCCTGGCTGGGTAATCCGGGCGCGGTCAAGGAATACAACGTCCGGTTCACCAGCCCCGTCTACGTCCCCGTGGACCGGGCCGCCGAGATCGAGTACACCGGCAAGGTGAAGTCCATGGACCCGGAGACCAAGACGGCCGTCGTCGCCATCGTCGCCAAGTCCCAGGGCCGCAAGATCTTCGGCCGCGCCACCGCCACGGTGCAGCTGGCCTGACCGAGGCACACGACACAGGCCGCGTACCCGATTGGCGATTCCCGATGTGCTTCCCGTACACTCGGAAATCTGGGGTCACCAGCCGCTGCGCGCTGCTCGGAGGAGCGGCGCGCGTGTTGTGTTCCCCGCCTGTCCGGGGATTGAATCCTCGGGTAAAAATGAATATGTAACGGTGGCTGGACGACCGACAACTCTGTTCAGCCGAAGGGGCGTAGCTCAATTGGCAGAGCAGCGGTCTCCAAAACCGCAGGTTGCAGGTTCAAGTCCTGTCGCCCCTGCCCTGAATGCCAGCGACGAGAGAGGATCGACGTGAGCGAGCGGGATGATCGCCACGGCGCTGCCGAGGATGGCGAGGACACCGCGGTGGCTCGTCCGAGCGGCAAGCGTTCCGCCCGGCGGACACGTACCGCGGCCTCGACGCCGTCGCTGACGAAGACCTCGACGGGTCCGGTCGCGACCATCGACCGGCCGTCCAAGAAGGCGAAGGCCGACACGGGTCGTTCGGGCAATCCGTTCAAGCGCCTGGTGAAGTTCCTCAAAGAGGTCATCTCGGAACTGCGCAAGGTCATCTGGCCGAACCGCAAGCAGATGATCACCTATACGAGCGTGGTCCTGGTGTTCGTGGTCTTCATGGTCGCGTTCATCGCCGGATTGGATGTGGCGTTCGTGAAGGGTGTCGACTGGCTGTTCGGTTAGCTGACCGCCGACGCCGGGTACCGTCGCGGACAGGTGGTTCGGCCGAATGTCCGAGAGGGCGGAGCCATCCGCCGGGTAAGACACCCGGCGCGCACAGGATGTACGTGACGACACAGGAAAGCGAGTGCCCAGTGAGCACCCCGGAGAACGGCACAACCGACGAATTCCCGGTCGACGACACGGTGGAGGCCACCGAGAGCGTCGAGGAATCCGCGGCCGCTGCGCCGACCGCGGAAGCTGAGCCCGCCGCGCCCGTAGCCGCCGAGCCCGTTGACGCCGAGCCCGCCGACCCGGTCGCGGAGATGAAGGCCGCGCTGCGTCGCGCCCCCGGCGACTGGTATGTCGTGCACTCCTACGCGGGATACGAGAACAAGGTGAAGGCCAATCTCGAGACCCGCGTTCAGAACCTCGGTCTCGAGGACTACATCTTCCAGGTCGAGGTTCCGACCGAAGAGGTCACCGAGATCAAGAACGGCCAGAAGAAGAACGTCAATCGCAAGGTGCTGCCGGGCTACATCCTGGTCCGCATGGATCTGAACGACGAGTCGTGGGGTGCGGTGCGCAATACCCCCGGCGTCACCGGATTCGTGGGCGCGACCTCGCGGCCGTCCCCGCTGTCGATCAACGACGTGGTGAAGTTCCTGGTTCCGGCCGCGCAGCAGAAGAAGGCCGCCCCGGCTGCCGCCGCTGCCGCCGCGACCCCCGCCGCCGGTGGCGAGGCCGCGCCCGCCAAGCCGGTCATCGAGGTCGATTTCGAGGTCGGCGAGTCGGTCACCGTCATGGACGGTCCGTTCGCGACGCTGCCGGCCAGCATCTCCGAGGTCAATGCCGAGCAGCAGAAGCTGAAGGTGCTGGTCTCGATCTTCGGCCGCGAGACTCCGGTCGAACTGGCCTTCACCCAGGTCGCCAAGATTTAAGCGCGATCGGGCGGTGATATCCGGCCGACGGGCCGGTATCACCGCCTTTTTCGCGTCCGCGTAGACTTGCCGGGTTGCGCCTGCGTTTCGACTTGACATTCGGAGCGCGAATGGGCGCATGTCCCGGATAAGGCTTACGGGAATCCGTAAGGAACCTACCCAAGGAAGAAAGATGCCCCCGAAGAAGAAGAAGGTCGCTGGGCTCATCAAGCTCCAGATCCAGGCCGGCCAGGCCAACCCGGCTCCGCCGGTCGGTCCGGCGCTGGGTCAGCACGGCGTCAACATCATGGAGTTCTGCAAGGCGTACAACGCCGCGACCGAGTCGCAGCGCGGCAACGTCATCCCGGTCGAGATCACGGTCTACGAAGACCGCTCGTTCGACTTCAAGCTGAAGACCCCGCCCGCCGCCAAGCTGCTGCTCAAGGCCGCCGGTGTGCAGAAGGGTTCGGCCGAGCCGCACCGCAACAAGGTCGCCCAGGTCACCATGGACCAGATCCGTGAGATCGCCAAGACCAAGCAGGAAGACCTGAACGCCAACGACATCGACGCCGCGGCGAAGATCATCGCTGGCACCGCCCGCTCGATGGGTATCACCATCGCGGAGTGAGCCTTCGCGGCATGCGCTCAGGGTCCGGAGGCGGCAGCCTGCGTAACCACGTAGGACCCCGCGAATGCCGCAGTTGGATACAGGCTCCCGTGGGAGGGACGGCCAGTCCCGCACCACTTCTGACTGAGACAAGGACAGACAATCATGGCAAAACGAAGCAAGGCTTACCTCGAGGCGGCCGCCAAGGTCGACCGCTCGCAGCTGTACTCCCCGCTGGCGGCCACCCGCTTGGCGAAGGAGACCGCCACCAAGAAGACCGACGCGACCGTCGAGGTCGCCGTCCGTCTGGGCGTCGACCCCCGCAAGGCCGACCAGATGGTCCGCGGCACCGTCAACCTGCCGCACGGCACCGGTAAGACCGCCCGCGTCATCGTGTTCGCGGTCGGCGACAAGGCCGCCGAGGCCGAGGCCGCCGGTGCGGACGCCGTCGGCGCCGAGGACCTGATCGAGCGCATCCAGGGCGGCTGGCTGGATTTCGACGCCGCCATCGCCACCCCGGATCAGATGGCCAAGGTCGGCCGGATCGCGCGCGTGCTGGGCCCCCGCGGCCTGATGCCGAACCCGAAGACCGGCACCGTCACCCCCGACGTGACCAAGGCCGTCAACGACATCAAGGGCGGTAAGATCAACTTCCGCGTCGACAAGCAGGCCAACCTGCACTTCGTGATCGGCAAGGCGTCCTTCGACGACACCAAGCTGGTCGAGAACTACGGCGCCGCCCTCGAGGAGATCCTGCGCGTGAAGCCCTCCACCGCGAAGGGCCGCTACGTCAAGAAGGTGACGATTTCGACCAACACCGGACCGGGCATCCCGGTGGACCCGAACCGCACCCGCAACCTGACCGACGAGGACGCGTAATCCTCCCGGTCGCGTAGCAACGCGAAAACGAAGAGCCGGTGCGGAATTCCGCACCGGCTCTTTGCTTTGCGCACCCGTCGGGTTCGCGCACGGGGGGTAGCTGTGGGACCTCGCCCCCCAGATCCCCGTGCGAGGGCGCGGACGGCCCGCCGTGTGGGCCGCTGCGCTCGAGGCGAGGGTCACCGACCCTCGTTTTGGCGGATGGGTGGCCCTTCGGCTATTCTGATCCACGGTCATCGACGCGTTCGATGTCCACCCCAATCGTTCTACCGAAGACCGTTGGTCGCTGCCGTCAGGCAGTCGAAGGTCCGGCGATATTGCCGGCGGCCCACGCAGGGAGAGCCGAGGTTGGGAAACATCGCGAATCACCTCGCCATATGTTTCTTGTACGCCCCGGGACCACTCTGCGTCCGGGGCGTTTGCTTTGTCTCCGGGCCTCCCACCGGACGTCGGTAGTTCATCGAGAACCGACCATCCAGAGAGGAGGCGAAGTATGGCCAAGCCCGAGAAGGTCACCGCGGTCGCGGAGATCGCGGAGCAGTTCAAGGGATCCACGGCCGCCGTTGTCACGGAGTACCGTGGCTTGTCGGTCGGCAAGATCACCGAGCTGCGTCGTGCGCTGGGTGCGAACGCTACCTACTCCGTCGCCAAGAACACCCTGGTCAAGCTGGCCGCCGCCGAGGCGGGCGTCACTGGCCTGGATGACTTGTTCGTCGGTCCGACCGCGATCACCTTCATTTCCGGTGAGCCGGTCGACGCCGCGAAGGCCCTGAAGCAGTTCGCCAAGGACAACAAGCAGCTGGTCATCAAGGGCGGCTACATGGACGGCGCCGCGCTGTCCGTGTCCGAGGTCGAGAAGATCGCCGACCTGGAGTCCCGCGAGGTCCTGCTGGCCAAGCTGGCCGGCGCCATGAAGGGCAACCTCTACAAGGCCGCCGGGCTGTTCGCCGCCCCGGCCTCGAAGACCGCCCGCCTGGTCGCTGCGCTGGAAGAGAAGAAGCGCAACGAGGGCGAAGCGGCCTGACGGCTGCACCTCACCACCACAAGCATGTCGTCGCCGCCGCGCGGCGATGATCACCACCGAAAGGAAGCACAATGGCCAACGTTGAGCAGCTGCTCGAGGAAATCGGCAACATGACCCTGCTGGAGCTCTCGGAGTTCCTGAAGGCGTTCGAGGAGAAGTTCGAGGTCACCGCGGCCGCTCCGGTCGCCGTCGCCGCTGTCGGCGGTGCCCCGGCCGCCGGTGGCGCCGAGGCCGCCGAGGAGCAGGACGAGTTCGACGTCATCCTCGAGGGTGCCGGCGACAAGAAGATCCAGGTCATCAAGGTGGTCCGCGAGATCGTCTCCGGCCTGGGCCTGAAGGAAGCCAAGGACCTGGTCGAGGGTGCCCCGAAGCCGATCCTGGAGAAGGTCGCCAAGGACGCCGCCGATGCCGCCAAGGCCAAGCTGGAAGAGGCCGGCGCCAAGGTTTCCGTGAAGTAATTTCACGGCACACGCCGCGAAGGGCGGTCCCGTCACGGGGCCGCCCTTTTCGTATTTCCGATACCGGTATCCGATGTCGGCTCACCATTGTGATCGTGCCGTGATCGACGATGACGAACAGTTGTTTCTACTCGTGAGTCAGGTCCCGGTGTCCGGGACGGGTCACATGCGATACAGTGACCGGACCTACTGTGATGCGCCACACCGCGCGAAGTAACCCGTGGTCTGCCGCAGTAGTGCGCTCGTCGGAGAATTGTGGAGGTTGGCGTGGGCGTCGAGGTCAGGACCGAAGGCATCACCAAGTCGTTCGGTTCGCAGCGTATTTGGCAGGATGTCACCCTGACCCTGCCGCCGGGGGAAGTCAGCGCTCTGCTCGGCCCGTCCGGTACCGGTAAATCCGTCTTCCTGAAGTCACTGATCGGTCTGCTGCGCCCGGAGCGCGGGTCCATCTACATCGACGGCACCGACATCACCACCTGCTCCAACAAGGAACTCTACGAGATCCGCAAGCTCTTCGGCGTGCTGTTCCAGGACGGCGCGCTGTTCGGCTCGATGAACCTCTTCGACAATGTGGCCTTCCCGCTGCGGGAGCACACCAAGAAGTCCGAGTCGGACATCAAGAAGATCGTCATGGAGAAGCTGGAGCTGACCGGTCTGCTCGGCGCGGAGGGCAAGCTCCCGGGTGAGATCTCCGGCGGTATGCGTAAGCGCGCCGGGTTGGCCCGCGCGCTGGTGCTGGATCCGCAGATCATCCTCGTCGACGAGCCCGACTCCGGTCTGGACCCGGTCCGCACCACCTATCTGTCGCAGCTGCTGATCGATATCAACTCGCAGATCGACGCCACGATCCTGATCGTGACCCACAACATCAACCTGGCCCGTTCGGTGCCCGACAACATCGGCATGCTGTTCCGTCGGCAACTGGTCATGTTCGGCCCCCGCGAGGTGCTGCTCACCTCGGAGGAACCGGTGGTCAAGCAGTTCCTCAACGGCCGCATGCAGGGTCCCATCGGCATGTCCGAGGAGAAGGACGAGGCCCAGATGGCGCGCGAGCAGGCCATGTTCGATTCCGGTCACCACGCCGGCGGCGCCGAAGAGGTCGAGGGCATCATTCCGCAGATGCGGGCGACCCCGGGTATGCCGGTGCGTCAGGCAGTGCACCGCCGTCGCGAGCGGGTGCGCCAGATCATGCACACGCTGCCGCACGCCGCCCAGGTCGCCATTCAGGAGTCCCTCGACGAAAACGGCGACACGCAGGTCATTCCCGCCTACCAGGGCGCCTACGACACTACGGCTGGACACGACCTGACTAACGGGTAACATACGGCCCGTGAATCGATCCCTGACACGGCTGCGCACACCGGTCGAGTCGGGACTTGCCCAAGCTGGCAACATTTTCGCGCTGCTGCTCGACGTGGCGCGCAAGACCTTTCGCCGGCCGTTCCAGTGGCGGGAGTTCGTCGAGCAGTCGTGGTTCATCGCGAGCGTCTCGATCCTCCCGGCCGCCCTGGTGGCAATCCCGTTCGGCGCGGTGGTCGCCCTGCAGACCGGCTCGCTCATCAAGCAGCTCGGCGCGGAGTCGTTCACCGGCGCGACCAGTGTGCTCGCAACCGTCCAGCAAGCGGCTCCGGTGGTGACCGCGCTGATCATCGCCGGCGCCGCCGGATCGGCCGTGGCCGCCGATCTCGGCTCGCGCACCATCCGCGAGGAGATCGACGCCATGGAGGTGCTCGGCATCGATCCGGTGCAGCGCCTGGTGGTGCCGCGGGTGCTGGGCATGATGCTGGTGGCGCTGCTGCTCAACGGCCTGGTCTCGGTGGTCGGCATCGCGGGCGGCTATTTCTTCAACGTGGGGTTGCAGGGTGGTACGCCGGGCGCGTATCTGGCGTCGTTCTCCGCGCTGGCGCAGCTGCCGGATCTGTGGATCGGCGAGATCAAAGCGGCCATCTTCGGATTGGTCGCGGCGGTCATCGCCTCGTACAAGGGGTTGCATCCGAAAGGGGGTCCGAAAGGAGTAGGTGACGCGGTGAATCAATCCGTGGTGATCACATTCCTGGTCCTCTTCTTCCTGAACCTGATCCTCACCCTGATCTATCTTCAGGTCGTCCCCGCCAAGGGCGCGTGATCCATGGTCGTCGCGCAGCGCACCACACCCCTCGGTCGGTCGGCGCGCCGGGTGGTCGGCGTGCTCAAGTCGCCGGTGAACGTCATCGACCGCGCGGGCGATCAGATGTCGTTCTACACCCGTGCCATCGCCTGGATTCCGCGCACGGCCGTGCACTACCGCAAGGAGGTCATGCGGCTGCTGGCCGAGGTGACCTTCGGATCGGGCGCGCTGGCGGTGATCGGTGGCACCATCGGCGTCATCGTGTTCATGTCGGCGTCGGTCGGCGTGGTGGTGGGTCTACAGGGCTTCAAGGCGCTCGACGCCCTCGGTTCCGGCGTGCTCACCGGCTTCCTGACCGGTTACATCAACACCCGTGAACTCGCGCCGCTGGTCGCGGCGCTGGCCCTCTCGGCGACGGTGGGCTGTGGATTCACCGCGCAATTGGGCGCCATGCGCATCTCCGAGGAGATCGACGCGCTCGAGGTGATGGCGGTGCCGGGCGTGCCGTTCCTGGTGACCACCCGGGTGATCGCGGGCTTCCTGGCCGTCATTCCGCTCTATATCGTCGGCCTGCTGGGCACCTATCTGGCGTCGCGGTCGATCAGCATCTATTTCAACGGGCAGAGCAGCGGCTCCTACGACCACTATTTCAGTTTGTTCCTACCACCCGAGGACGTGCTCTATTCGTTCCTCAAGGTATTGGTATTCGCCTTCGTCATCATCCTGGTGCACTGCTATTACGGCTTCAACGCCACCGGCGGTCCGGCGGGTGTCGGCGTGGCCGTGGGCCGCGCGGTGCGCGCTGCGATCGTGCTGGTGAACATTCTCGATTTCTTCCTGTCCCTGGCGATTTGGGGCACGACCACGACGGTGCGGGTGGCCGGATGAGTGAGACAGCATGAGCAATCCGAGGCGCGTGCAACTGTGGCGGTCCACGGAGACATTGCGCACCCGGACCCTCGGGGTGCTGTTCTTCGTGGTGATGGCGCTGTTCCTCAGCACCACGATCGCCGTCTACAACAAGGCGTTCGTGGAGACCGTGCGGGTCGACCTCATCACCGACACGGTCGGAAACGCGTTGACCCGCAACGCGGATGTGAAGGTTCGCGGCATCACGGTGGGCGAGGTGCGCTCCAGCGATTTCAGCGACGGCGAGGTCACCCTGCACCTGGCCATCGATCCGGATCGGGCCGAACAGATCCCGGCCAATGTCACCGCCCGGCTGCTGCCGAAAACCCTCTTCGGCGAGAAGTACGTGGACCTGGTGTGGCCGGAGAACCCGACCGGCACGCTGACCGAGGATGTCACCCTGCGGCAGGACACCTCCGGCAATGCCGTCGAGGTGAGTCAGCTGTTGGACAATCTGCTGCCGCTGTTGCAGGCGGTGCCGCCGCAGTACCTGGCCTCCACGCTGGGCGCGCTCTCGCAGGCGTTGCAGGGCCGGGGCGAGGAACTCGGCAACACCATCGACCGCCTGCATCGCATCTTCACCGAGGTGAATGTGGAACTGCCGACGCTGCAAGAGGATCTGCGCCAGTTCGCCACCGTCGCCGACACCTACGCCGACGCCGCCCCGCAGCTGGTCTCCGCGCTGGACAATCTGCGCACCACCAATGCCACCATCGTGCAGCAGCGTTCGCAGATCGACACCCTGCTGGCCACGCTCACCCCGAGTGCCGCGACCACCGCCGACTTCCTGATCGCCAACCGCGACAACATCATCGACGTGGCCGCCGACGCCCGGCCCGCACTGGAGGCGCTGGCGAAGTACTCGCCCGGCTACTCCTGCGCGCTGGCGAACTTCGCGCAGATGAAGCCGCGCATCGACGACATCTTCGGCAAGGGCACCGATCTGCCGGGCTCGCGCGTGTCCGTGGAGATCGTCAATCCGCGCGGCCGCTACCTGCCCAACCAGGACGAGCCGCGCTGGTTCGATCCCCGTGGGGCCATGTGCATCCCGGAGTATCCGCTCGGCGTGGACCCGGGCCAGTACACCAACGGCTCCGGCAACGACGGCTCCTACCAGCCGCCCAGCCGCAACCCCGGCGACCAGAGCATCGGACTCATGCCCGAACCCCAGTACCGCGTGTACGGACCATTCGCTCCCAGCTCCGTCGGATCGCCCGCCGAACAGCAGACCCTCGGCGCGATCTACGGTGCGGCACACGGCGTCTCGCCGGACGAGGTGCCGAGCTGGGTGACCCGGATCGCGGCCCCGGCCCTGCGCGGCAGTGAGGTGAGCGTGCGATGACCGACAAGCTGCGCGGCCTCGGCCCCACCCTGGCCAAGCTCATCGCCTTCGTGGTGGTGACCGTGCTGGCCACCGGCGTGCTGGGCCTGACCATCGCCAACTACACCGGCGGCGGCACCGAGTTCAAGGCTCGCTTCACCGATGTCACCTCGCTCAATCCGGGCGACGAGGTGCGCATCGCCGGCGTGCGGGTCGGCAAGGTGACCGGGGTGTCCATCGTGGAGCGGCGGCTGGCCGAGGTGCGGTTCGAACTCAACGACCGCGACTGGCTACCCGCCTCCACCACGGCCACCATCAAGTACCGGAATCTGGTGGGGCAGCGCTATATCGCGCTGGAGCAGGGCGCGGGGGAGCAGGGGCGCAAGATCAACGAGGGCGCCACCATCCCGCTGGAGCGCACCACGCCCGCACTCAACCTCACCGAGCTGTTCAACGGCTTCCGGCCGCTGTTCCAGACCCTGACACCGGATGACGTGAACAAACTGTCCTACGAGATCATCCAGGTCTTCCAGGGCGAATCCGGCACCATCCGGGATCTGGTGGCCAGCACCGCCAGCCTCACCAACAAGATCGCCGACAAGGACGCGGTGATCGGCGCGGTGGTGGAGAACCTGAACGCCGTGCTGGACGCCGTCAATTCGCGGGACGGGCAGCTGGATCAGTTGATCGTCAACACCGAGGCGCTGATCTCCGGACTGAACGCCGAACGCGGCACCATCGGCCGGGCGGTCAGCTCCCTGGGTGAGCTGGCCGCCGCCACCGCGGACCTGCTGGTGCCGACCCGACCCAATCTGCAGGGCGCGATTGCCGGCCTCAACCAGCTCACCGGCACCCTCAATGCCCGGCAGCCCGAGGTCGACGAGGGACTGACGAATCTGCCCATCAAGATGGAGAAGCTCGGCAGGGCCGCGAGTTACGGCTCCTGGTTCCAGTTCTACCTGTGCGGCATCGACATCGTCGCCGGGCCGGGTGTGCCGGACGCGCCGCAGCTGAACCTGCCCGCCGACATGCCCACCATCAACCAGCCGATCTACACCAACCCGGCGCCGCGCTGCCACGGAAAGGGAGGCCGCTGATGGACGACCGGACCGTACTCGGCGCGCGCAGCCCGGCCTTCATGGGCGGGATCGGCCTGGCCATGGTGCTGCTGGTGACCATGACCGCGTTCAGCCTGGACCGGCTGCCCATCATCGGCGCGGGCACCAAGTACACCGCGGAGTTCTCCGAGGCCGCCGGGCTGAAGCAGGGCAACGAGGTCCGCATCGCGGGCGTCAAGGTCGGCTCCGTCCAGGATGTGCGGCTCGACGGCGACCGGGTGCTGGTGGACTTCCGCACCCAGGACGCCTGGATCGGCAACGAGACCACCGCCTCCATCCAGATCAAGACGCTGCTGGGCCAGAAGTATCTGGCCCTGGACCCCAAGGGCTCCGGCGCGGCCGACCCCTCCGCGCGAATCCCGCTGTCGCGCACCGTATCCCCCTACGACGTGGTGGACGCCTTCAGCGACGCCGCCGAGGACATCGAGCAGACCGACACCGCGCAGCTGGCCCAGAGCATGCGGGTGCTGTCGGAGGCGTTCTCGGCGACCCCGCCGGAGATCCGCGGCTCCATCGACGGCGTCGCCCGGCTCTCGGAGTCCATCGCCAAGCGGGACGAGAAGCTGCGCACCCTGTTCGCCGCCACCAAGCAGACCAGTCAGGTGCTCGCCGACCGCAATGCCGAATTCGAACGGCTGCTCGCGAACGGCGGACAGCTGCTGGCCGAACTCAATATCCGGCAGCAGGCGATCCGGCAGCTGCTCACGGGCGCGAATACCATCGGCGCGGAACTGAGCGCGCTGGTGCACGACAACGAGGAACAGATCGGGCCCGCGCTCACCAATCTCCGCAAGACCATCGACATCCTCAATGCCCACCAGGCCGACATCTCCAAGACGCTGACACTGGCCGCGCCCTTCTACGGCCTCTACGCCAATGTGCTCGGCACCGGCCGCTGGTTCGACGCGGTGATCACCAACCTGATTCCGCCCGCGCTGCCGGAAGTGCCCGGCTACCGCGAGCCGATCCGGAAGATGGGAGGCTAGGCATGGCTCGCGACGTGCTGACCGGCCTGCGGGAATCCTCGCGCGGCAGGGCGATTCTCGCCGCCGCCGTAGCGGGCGCGGTGCTCATCGCCGCCGTGGCGTGGTGGGGTTTCGACAGGTTCACCACCACCCGGATCACCGCCTACTTCGACAAGTCCATCGGCATCTACGAGGGCTCCGATGTGCGCATCCTCGGCGTGCCGGTGGGTCGCGTCGACTCCATCGAGCCCATGGGCGATCAGGTGAAGATCGTCATGAGCGTCGATCGCGAATACGACATCCCGGCCGACGCCAAGGCCGCGCAGATCACGCCCTCGGTGGTGTCGGACCGCTACATCCAGCTCACGCCGGTGTACCGGGGCGGGCCGAAGATGGGGCGCGAGGCGACCATTCCGAAGGAGCGCACCGCCACCCCGGTCGAGGTGGACCGGCTCTACCGGAGCATCACCGAACTCTCCGACGCGCTCGGACCCGATGGCGCGAACGCCGACGGTGCGCTCAACGAGTTGGTGCGCACCACCTCCGCCAATCTGGCCGGAAACGGCGAGGCGCTGGCCAACAGCTTCGAGCAGCTGTCCAAAGCCGCCGCGGTGCTGGGTGATTCGCGATCCGACATCTTCGACACGGTGAAGAACCTGCAGGTGTTCGTGACGGCGCTGGCGCGCAACGACGCCCAGGTGCGGCAGTTCAACGCGCAGCTGGCCGATCTGGCGGGCTTCCTCGCCGACGAACGCAGCACCCTCGGTGACGCGCTGAACCTGCTGTCCGTCGCGCTCGGCGACGTGGCCCGGTTCATCGACGACAACCGGGAACTGGTGCAGGCCAATGCCGACGCGCTGACCCAGCTCACCCAGACCCTCGCCGACCAACGCGAGGATCTGGCCGCGGCGCTGCCACTCATCCCGACCGCGCTGAGCAATCTGATCAATGTGCACAACGGTGAGACCGGCACCCTCGACATGCGCCCGAACTTCACCGATCTGCAAGACCCCTTCGGGGTCATCTGCAAGATGCTGGATCTGGGCAAGCTGCGCCCGGGCGACCCGAAGTTCGACGCCATCACCCGGCAGATGCGGCCCATCCTCGATCACTGCGAGACGATTGCCGCGCAGATCACCGCGGGCGTGACCACACCGTCGCTGATCCTGCCGTTCGGCATCCTCAGCGGCGAGAACCAGCAGCGTGCCCCGGTGCCGGGCACCGTGCCCGGCAATCCGTCGGACCAGGCCCCGCCGTCGCAAGGAGGTGGACAGCGATGAGCGCTCCCCGTCGTCCGCGCGCGCTGGCGGCCGGAACCCGCCGCCGCGGCGGTGCGTTCGGCCGCCTTCGTGGCGGTGCGTTCGGCCGCCTTCGCGGCGGTGCGTTCGGCCGCCGCGTTGCCGCCGTTGCGACCGCACTGAGTGCGGTGACGCTGCTGGCCGGATGCGGTGACGGCGCGTACAGCATTCCGCTGCCCGGCGGGCCGAGCGTCGGCGACGATCCGCTGCACCTCGACATCCGCTTCGCCGATGTGCTGGATCTGGTGCCGCAGTCCACGGTCAAGGTGGACGGGGTGGCGGTGGGCCGCGTCGACACGATCGAACTCGCGCCGGACGGCTGGACCGCCAGCGTCAAGGCCGTGGTGCGAAATTCGGTGGACCTGCCCGCCAACGCCCGCGCCGAGGTGCGGCAGACGAATCTGCTGGGCGAGAAGTTCATCGAACTGTCGGTGCCCACCCACGATCCCGCCGCGGCCAAGCTGGCCGACAACGCGGTCATCCCGGTGGCGAACACCCGCACCGCGACCGAGGTGGAGCAGGTGCTCGGCGCGCTGTCCCTGCTGCTCAACGGCGGCGGCGTGGCGCAGTTGCAGCCCATCGTGGTGGAGTTGAACAAGGCGCTCGAGGGTCGCGAGAGCACGGTGCGCGATCTGCTGGAGCAGGCGAACACCCTGATCGACGGGCTGAACCAGCAGGTCGACGACATCACCCGCGCACTGGACGGGCTCGACACCCTGAGCAGTCGCCTGAGCGGGCAGACCACCCAGATCTCGCAGGTGCTCGACGAATTGCCCACGGGCATCCGGATTCTGGAGGAGCAGCGGCCGCAGCTGATCCAGCTGCTCGGCCAGCTGGACCGGGTCGGCCAGGCCGGATTCGATGTCCTGGACAACTCCAAGGACGACCTGATCCGCGACCTCAACTCGCTGCGCCCCACCCTGCAGGCGCTGGGTAGCGGCGCCGACGACCTGGTCACCGCGTTCCCGCTCATACCGACCTACCCGTTCCCGGACGAGGCCATCAAGTCCGCCTTCGGCGGACAGGTCAACACCTGGCTGTCGGTGGACCTGCAGATCGGCACGCTGCTGTCGAATCTCGGTGTGGGCAAACAGGACCCGGTGTACATCCCGCCGAACGGACGGCCGGTGCCGGTGGACGGATCCAATCCGTACTACAACGGCAACGGTCCGCGTCCGGGCTGGCCGACGGTCTCGCTGCTGCCGCTGCCGCCCACCGTGGTGCGCCCGCAGCTCCCAGCCGGACTGCCCATTCCGACCGATCCGCTCGGTTCACTGCTCGACCAGCTGGGAGTGGGTGGTCCGCGATGAGCAAACTGGTGCGCTACCAGCTGATCGCCTTCGGGCTGATCGCCGTGCTCGGCGTGGTGTTCGTTGGCGCGAAATACGTGCGCCTGGACAATATGCTGGGCTTCGGCCTGTACCGGGTGCAGGTGCGGATCGTCGACACCGACGACAAGCAGGCGACCACGGGCAATCTGTCCCCGGGCGCGGAGGTCACCTACCGGGGCGTTCCGGTGGGCCGGGTCGGCAAGCAGGAGATCATCCCCGACGGCGTGCTGATCACGCTCGAGCTGGACTCCGGCGCGCCCAAGGTGCCGCGGAGCGCGAAAGCCGTGGTGGCCAACCGTTCCGCCATCGGTGAGCAGTACGTGGACCTGGTGCCCAGCACCGCGGGTGCGCCGTACCTGCGGGACGGCTCCGTCATCGACGGCGCGCGGACCCCGATCCCGGTCGAGGATCTGCTCGCCAGCGTGAATCACTTCGCCAGCAGCACCGACCTGGTGGCGCTGTCCACCACCATCACCGAACTCGGCAAGGCGTTCGACGGCAAGGGCGACGAACTCCAGGTGCTGGTGGATTCGCTGGCCCGGTTCACCGAGACCGGCGTGGACGCGCTGCCGCAGACCCTGCGGCTCATCCGGGACGCGCAGACGGTGCTGACCACCCAGGCCGAACAGTCCCCGGCCATCCGGCAGTTCAGCGACGGCCTGGACCGGCTCTCGGCGCAGCTGCGCTCCAGCGATCCGGATGTGCGGCGGCTGATCGGCACCGGCACCGACGCGGGCAGCCAGATCTCGCAGCTGCTGCGGGAGAGCGGTGACGCGCTCACTCGCGACCTGGCGAACCTGCGCACCCTGCTGCTCACCATCTCGCCGAAGTTCTACGCGCTCGGCCCGGTGCTGCAGATGCTGCCGCTGCTGTCCATCGGCGCGTCCGCGACCGCTCCCGGCGACGGCACCACCCACTTCGGCCTGGTGCTGGAGACCAACAATCCGCCCGCCTGCACCGTCGGCTACGAGGGCACCCAGCGGATTCTGGACGAGATGCGGGCGCAGAACCCGGATTTCGACGACAGCCGCGACGACTTCCCGTTCAATACCGAGGCCAAATGCCTGGTGCCGCAAGGTAATCCGACGGCCGTGCGCGGTGGTGAACGGGCCGAGTTCGCCGATCCGAGCGTTCCCCAGCCGTGGGACGACAACCCCAAGGTCGATCCGGACAAGCTGAATCTCAATCCGGTCGCCACCCAACTGGCCACGCTGCTCGGCGTGACGCCGAAACGGTGAGGAATCCGGCGGAAAGTATGGTGACGGCGTGAGTCAGCAACACGACAGCGAATCCGTCGACCGCTCCGTGCGCACGGGTGTCACGGTGGCCGCCGTCGCCCTGCTCGCGGTGGCGGCGGTGGCGGCGGTGTGGTTCGGCTACGCCTGGATCGTGGGCGGGCTCGTGCAGGACAACGGCCGCGCCGACGCTCGCGACACCGCCTTGAACGACGCCCGGCAGGCCGCGGTCAACCTCATGACCTTCGACCCCGACGACGTCGACGGATCGCTGCGGACCATGCTGTCCTCCACCACCGGTGCGCTCCGGGAGGAGCAGACCAAGGACCTCGATTCGCTGAAAGCCCAGGTCGCCGAGGCGCAGACGCGTATGCGGTCGGAGGTGGAGGGCGCCACCGTCACCTCGCTCGCCAGCGAGAACGACCGCGCCACCGCCTTCGTCGTGCTGCGCATCACCCGCGCCTGGCCCGGCGGCCAACCCGCCACCTTCCGCCAACTGTGGAATCTGGACATGGTGAAGGAAGGCGACACCTGGAAGGCCGAGCAGGCGCGGAACCTGGGCGAGCCGGTATCGCTCGACGCGGGCGCGCTGCCCACCGAGCCCGCACCCGCCGAGCAGCCCGAGTCCGGTGGCCAGCCTGAGTCCGGTGGCCAGCCTGAGTCCGGTGGCCAGCCCGAGTCCGGCGAGCAGCCGCAGCCCGGCGAGCAGTCCCAGCCCGGCGAGCAGCCGCAGCCCGGCGAGCAGCCGGTGGCCGCGGAGCAGCAGTCGAACGATCAGCAGCCGCAAGAGCCGGGCCGATAGGAGGCAGCGACCATGGCCGACAAGCGACCCGTCAACCGCGTCACCCCCAAGCGCCGCACCTCCGGCACGCCACAGGACTCGTCCTCCCGCCGCGCCCTCGGCCGCGAGGGGCAGGCCGGATCGGCACGGCGGACGTCGGCGGATGCCGACCACCCGCGAGCCTCCACCGCGAACACGGGCACAGACCCGAAGAACGGGGCCACGCAGGCCGGGACCGGGGCCGCGACAGCTGGGGCCGCGAAAGCTGAGACTACGAAAGCTGGGGCCGCGAAAGCTGGGACTGCGAGGGCCGGGGCCGCGAAAGCTGGGGCCGCGAAGGACGTGGGCACGACGAGCGGGGCCGGGGAGAGCGGTGCCGCCACGACCGGGCGCGCGAAGACCGGGCTAGCGAAGACCGGGCTCGCGAAGGCCGGTTCGACCAAGCCGCGCGTCACCGCGACATCCGCGCGGGGGCGGTCCGCGTCCCACGGTGCGGGTGCCGCGTCCCGCGGTGTCGATGTCGCGTCCGGTGTCGACGGGCACTCGCCCGTCCCCGGCGGTTCCTGGCGGCTCGCGATCGGCTGCGGGATCGCCGCGGTCCTGCTCGGCGTCTTCGCCGTCGTGGCGGCCTTGCGTCCCGGCGTCGACGACGACAATCTCGCCTATGTCGACAACCAGGCCACCGATGAGGTGAAGGCCGCCGCCGATCACGCCCTGTCCACGCTCTACGGCTACCGGGCCGCCGAGATCGACCAGTGGAAGGACTCCGTCGGCGCGGTGCTGACCGAGCGGATGCGCGCGGATCTGGAGAAGTACATCGACACCACGGTCAGCACCATCAAGCAGGCGGCGACCGACACCGAGGTGACCACCGATCCGATCGGTGTGACTTTGCTCACGCCCGAGCGCGCCGAACTGCTGGTCAACCTGAATGTCTCCGCGGTCCGGGACGGCACCCCGGAACCGCTCGCGTCCGGTCCGGTGGTGCTGCGCATGCAGAAGGTGGACGGCCGCTGGCTGGCCGCCGAGATCGCCGACAACTGATCCGTCAAGGAAATTCACACCCCTGGTGGGGGCCGGTTTTTCGGTGATCTGCCAGCGCGCCAAACGATCTCGCGCCACGCGTCGGACCGGCCGCACTTGACGAGTTTCGTCCGAGCCGTCACGCTATTCACAACAGCGGCAGCTGTCACAGGGGTTCGCCCCGAACGGTGACCCGGCAATCGCAGCCAGCGGAAGACGGGACTCCCGGTGGGCCGGGAACACCGACAGCGTGTCAGCTGAACCGGTACGGCGCGCCAGCCCGCCGCGACCCGCAACGGGTGGTACTTTGACACCCCCGTAGGTTTGGGTGTAGTTTTGGACGTTGCGCTGGCTGCCTCCTGTCCATACCTTGTTCGCATCGACGAAAGTTCCACCTTCCGGTGTTACTTCCGCTGCTTGCTGTTCGGGTTTCGTTCGGGTGGGGACCAGCGGAATTCGTAGCAGACAAGCGACGGTCGCGGACCACCACGCGACTGCGCGTGAGGTGCTGGAAGGACGCATCTTGGCAGTCTCCACCCAGACCAAGGCCACCACGGCGGGCCGTGATTTCTACACAGTCCCCGGAGCCCCGAAGCGGGTGTCTTTCGCGAAGATCCGTGAGCCTCTGGAGGTTCCGGGTCTTCTCGATCTACAGACCGATTCGTTCGACTGGCTGATCGGCGCGTCAGACTGGCGGGAGCGAGCGGCGGCGCGCGGCGACGTCAATCCGACCGGCGGTCTCGAGGAGGTGCTCGAGGAGCTCTCGCCGATCGAGGACTTCTCCGGCTCCATGTCGCTGTCCTTCTCCGACCCGCGCTTCGAAGAGGTCAAGGCCTCCATCGAGGAGTGCAAGGACAAGGACATGACCTACGCGGCGCCGCTCTTCGTGACCGCGGAGTTCATCAACAACAACACCGGTGAGATCAAGTCTCAGACGGTCTTCATGGGCGACTTCCCGATGATGACCGACAAGGGCACGTTCATCATCAACGGCACCGAGCGCGTCGTCGTCTCGCAGCTGGTGCGTTCGCCCGGTGTCTACTTCGACGAGACCATCGACAAGTCCACCGAGAAGATGCTGCACTCGGTGCGTGTCATCCCGTCGCGCGGTGCGTGGCTGGAGTTCGACGTGGACAAGCGCGACACCGTCGGCGTGCGCATCGACCGCAAGCGCCGCCAGCCGGTCACCGTGCTGCTGAAGGCCCTGGGCCTGACCACCGAGGAGATCACCGAGCGCTTCGGCTTCTCCGAGATCATGATGTCCACCCTGGAGAAGGACAGCACTCCGGGCCAGGACGAGGCGCTGCTCGATATCTACCGCAAGCTGCGTCCGGGCGAGCCGCCGACCAAGGAGTCCGCGCAGACCCTGCTGGAGAACCTGTTCTTCAAGGAGAAGCGCTACGACCTCGCGCGTGTCGGCCGCTACAAGGTCAACAAGAAGCTGGGCCTGCACGCCGGTGAGCCGGTCGTGGGTTCGGTGCTGACCCGGGAAGACATCGTCGCGACCATCGAGTACCTGGTCCGTCTGCACCAGGGCGACAAGGTCATGACCGCGCCCGGCGGCGTGGAGGTGCCGGTCGAGGTCGACGATATCGACCACTTCGGCAACCGCCGCCTGCGCACGGTCGGCGAGCTGATCCAGAACCAGATCCGCGTCGGCCTGTCCCGCATGGAGCGCGTCGTGCGTGAGCGCATGACCACCCAGGACGTCGAGGCCATCACGCCGCAGACCCTGATCAACATCCGCCCCGTGGTGGCGGCGATCAAGGAGTTCTTCGGCACCTCGCAGCTGTCGCAGTTCATGGACCAGAACAACCCGCTGTCGGGCCTGACCCACAAGCGTCGTCTGTCGGCGCTGGGTCCGGGCGGTCTGTCCCGGGAGCGCGCGGGCCTCGAGGTCCGCGACGTCCACCCGTCGCACTACGGCCGCATGTGCCCGATCGAGACCCCGGAAGGCCCGAACATCGGCCTGATCGGCTCGCTCTCGGTGTACGCGCGGGTCAACCCGTTCGGCTTCATCGAGACGCCGTACCGCAAGGTCGTGAACGGCATCGTCACCGATGAGGTCGTGTACCTCACCGCCGACGAGGAGGACCGCGAGGTCCGCGCCCAGGCGAACTCGCCGATCGACGCCGACGGCAACTTCCTCGAGGAGCGCGTGCTCGCCCGCCGCGGCAACGAGGAGATGGAGTACGTCTCCCCGGCCGAGGTCACCTACATGGATGTCTCGCCGCGCCAGATGGTGTCGGTGGCGACCGCCATGATCCCGTTCCTCGAACACGACGACGCCAACCGCGCCCTCATGGGCGCGAACATGCAGCGTCAGGCCGTGCCGCTGATCCGTTCCGACGCGCCGCTGGTCGGCACCGGTATGGAGCTGCGCGCCGCCGTCGACGCCGGTGACGTGGTCGTGAACGCCAAGGCCGGTGTGGTGGAGGAGGTTTCGGCCGATTTCATCACCGTCATGCACGATGACGGCACCCGCCGCAGCTACCGGCTGCGGAAGTTCGAGCGTTCCAATCAGGGCACGTGCGCGAATCAGCGTCCGATCGTGGACGAGGGTCAGCGGGTGGAGGCCGGTCATGTGCTCGCCGATGGCCCCTGCACCGAGAACGGTGAGATGGCCCTGGGTAAGAACCTGCTGGTGGCGATCATGCCGTGGGAGGGTCACAACTACGAGGACGCGATCATCCTGTCGCAGCGCCTCGTGGAAGAGGACGTGCTCACCTCGATCCACATCGAGGAGCACGAGATCGACGCGCGGGACACCAAGCTCGGTGCCGAGGAGATCACCCGCGATATCCCGAATGTTTCCGACGAGGTCCTCGCCGACCTCGACGAGCGGGGCATCGTGCGGATCGGTGCCGAGGTCCGCGACGGCGACATCCTGGTGGGCAAGGTGACCCCGAAGGGCGAGACCGAGCTGACCCCGGAGGAGCGGCTGCTGCGCGCGATCTTCGGTGAGAAGGCCCGCGAGGTCCGCGACACCTCCCTCAAGGTGCCCCACGGTGAGTCCGGCAAGGTCATCGGTGTGCGGGTGTTCTCCCGTGACGACGACGACGATCTGCCGCCGGGCGTCAACGAGTTGGTGCGGGTGTACGTGGCGCAGAAGCGCAAGATCCAGGATGGTGACAAGCTCGCCGGTCGCCACGGTAACAAGGGTGTGATCGGCAAGATCCTGCCCGTGGAGGATATGCCGTTCCTGCCGGATGGCACCCCGGTGGACATCATCCTCAACACCCACGGTGTCCCACGTCGTATGAACATCGGCCAGGTGCTCGAAACCCACCTGGGCTGGATCGCCAAGACCGGCTGGAAGGTCGAGGGCAATCCGGAGTGGGCCAAGAACCTGCCGGAGGAGATGTGGGGCCAGGAGGCCGACACCAATATCGCCACCCCGGTGTTCGACGGCGCCCGCGAGGAGGAGCTGACCGGTCTGCTCGGCTCCACCCTGCCCAACCGCGACGGTGAGAGCATGGTCGACGAGAACGGCAAGGCGGTGCTGCTGGACGGCCGCTCCGGTGAGCCGTTCCCGTACCCGGTGGCCGTGGGCTACATGTACATCCTGAAGCTGCACCACCTGGTCGACGACAAGATCCACGCGCGTTCGACCGGCCCGTACTCGATGATCACCCAGCAGCCCCTCGGTGGTAAGGCGCAGTTCGGTGGTCAGCGCTTCGGTGAGATGGAATGTTGGGCCATGCAGGCCTACGGCGCGGCCTACACGCTGCAGGAACTGCTCACCATCAAGTCCGACGACGTGGTCGGCCGCGTGAAGGTCTACGAGGCCATCGTCAAGGGCGAGAACATTCCGGAGCCGGGTATTCCGGAGTCGTTCAAGGTGCTGCTCAAGGAACTCCAGTCGCTGTGCCTGAATGTGGAGGTGCTGTCCTCCGACGGCGCCGCCATCGAGATGCGCGACGGCGACGACGAGGACCTGGAGCGCGCCGCGGCGAACCTGGGTATCAACCTGTCCCGCAACGAGGCTGCGACGGTCGACGACCTGGCGCAGTGAGCGATCGGTCCCGGAGCTCTGAAAGGAGCTCCGGGGCAACGGATTTAGCGAACTTTTGCTCATACTCAACCCGAACAGGGGAAAGGAAGTTACGTGCTAGACGTCAACTTCTTCGATGAACTCCGGATCGGCCTGGCCACCGCCGAAGACATTCGCAACTGGTCCTTCGGCGAGGTCAAGAAGCCGGAGACCATCAACTACCGCACGCTGAAGCCGGAGAAGGACGGCCTCTTCTGCGAGAAGATCTTCGGTCCCACCCGGGACTGGGAGTGCTACTGCGGTAAGTACAAGCGCGTCCGCTTCAAGGGCATCATCTGTGAGCGCTGCGGCGTCGAGGTGACCCGCGCCAAGGTGCGCCGTGAGCGGATGGGCCACATCGAGCTGGCCGCCCCGGTCACCCACATCTGGTACTTCAAGGGTGTGCCGTCGCGCCTGGGCTACCTGCTCGACCTGGCGCCGAAGGATCTCGAGAAGATCATCTACTTCGCCGCCTACGTCATCGTCGGTGTCGACGACGAGCTGCGCCACAACGAACTCTCCACCCTCGAGGCGGAGATGGAGGTCGAGAAGAAGGCCGTCGCCGATCAGCGCGACGCCGATCTCGAGGCGCGGGCACAGAAGCTCGAGGCGGATATCGCCGAGCTGGAGGCCGAGGGCGCCAAGTCCGACGTGCGCCGCAAGGTCAAGGACGGCGGCGAGCGCGAAATGCGTCAGCTGCGCGACCGCGCCCAGCGCGAGCTGGATCGTCTCGACGAGATCTGGACCACCTTCACCAAGCTGGCCACCAAGCAGCTCATCGTGGACGAGGTGCTCTACCGCGAGCTGCAGGACCGCTACGGCGAGTACTTCACCGGTGCCATGGGTGCCGAAGCCATCCAGAAGCTGATGGAGAACTTCGACATCGAGGCCGAGGCCGAGAACCTGCGCGAGACCATTCGCACCGGTAAGGGCCAGAAGAAGCTGCGCGCCCTGAAGCGTCTGAAGGTCGTCGCCGCGTTCCAGGCCAACGGCAATTCGCCGATGGGCATGGTGCTCGACGCCGTGCCGGTGATCCCGCCGGAGCTGCGCCCCATGGTGCAGCTGGACGGTGGCCGCTTCGCGACCTCCGACCTGAACGACCTGTACCGCCGCGTCATCAACCGCAACAACCGCCTGAAGCGCCTCATCGACCTCGGTGCGCCCGAGATCATCGTGAACAACGAGAAGCGCATGCTCCAGGAGTCGGTGGACGCGCTGTTCGACAACGGCCGCCGCGGCCGCCCGGTCACCGGTCCGGGCAACCGTCCGCTCAAGTCGCTGTCGGATCTGCTCAAGGGCAAGCAGGGTCGTTTCCGTCAGAACCTGCTCGGCAAGCGTGTCGACTACTCGGGCCGTTCGGTCATCGTGGTCGGTCCGCAGCTGAAGCTGCACCAGTGCGGTCTGCCCAAGCTGATGGCGCTCGAGCTGTTCAAGCCGTTCGTCATGAAGCGGCTCGTGGACCTGAATCACGCGCAGAACATCAAGTCCGCCAAGCGGATGGTGGAGCGGCAGCGGCCCCAGGTGTGGGATGTCCTCGAAGAGGTCATCGCCGAGCACCCGGTCATGCTGAACCGCGCGCCCACCCTGCACCGCCTGGGCATTCAGGCGTTCGAGCCGCTGCTGGTCGAAGGTAAGGCCATCCAGCTGCACCCGCTCGTCTGTGAGGCGTTCAACGCCGACTTCGACGGTGACCAGATGGCGGTGCACCTGCCGCTGTCCGCGGAGGCGCAGGCCGAGGCCCGCATCCTCATGCTGTCCTCGAACAACATCCTGTCGCCGGCCTCGGGTCGTCCGCTCGCCATGCCGCGTCTGGACATGGTGACCGGCCTGTACTACCTGACCCGCCTGCAGGAGGGCGCGCAGGGCGAGTACCGCGCGGCCACCAAGGACGAGCCGGAGTTCGGCGTCTACTCCTCGCCCGCCGAGGCGCAGATGGCCGTGGACCGCGGTGAGCTGACCGTGCGTTCGCTGATCAAGGTCCGCCTGACCGATCAGCGGCCGCCGAAGGACGTCGAGGCCGAGCTGTTCCCCGACGGCTGGCAGCGGGGCGACGCGTGGACCACCAAGACCACGCTGGGCCGCGTCATGTTCAACGATCTGCTCCCGGCGGACTACGCGTTCATCGACGAGCCGATGCCGAAGAAGCGGCAGGCCGCGATCATCAACGATCTGGCCGAGCGCTACCCGATGATCGTGGTGGCGCAGACCGTGGACAAGCTCAAGGACGCGGGCTTCTACTGGGCCACCCGCTCCGGTGTCACCGTCTCCATGTCGGACGTGCTCGTTCCGCCGGAGAAGGCGGAGATCATGGAGCGCTACGAGGCGCAGTCGGATCAGATCGAGAAGAAGTACCAGCGTGGTGCGCTCGATCACCAGGAGCGCAACAACGCCCTGGTCAAGATCTGGCAGGAGGCCACCGAAGAGGTCGGTCAGGCGCTGCGCGCGCACTACCCGGCCGACAACCCGATCATCACGATCGTCGACTCGGGCGCGACCGGTAACTTCACCCAGACTCGTACCCTCGCCGGTATGAAGGGTCTGGTGACCAACCCGAAGGGTGAGTTCATCCCGCGGCCGATCAAGTCCTCCTTCCGCGAGGGCCTGACGGTGCTGGAGTACTTCATCAACACCCACGGTGCGCGAAAGGGTCTGGCCGACACCGCGCTTCGCACCGCCGACTCGGGCTACCTGACCCGTCGTCTGGTGGACGTGTCGCAGGACGTCATCGTGCGCGAGACCGACTGTGGCACTGAGCGTGGCATCGTCGTCCCGATCGCGGAGAAGCTGGCCGACGGCACCGTCATTCGTGACGCGCACGTCGAAACCAGCACCTACGCACGCACTCTGGCCGCCGACGCGATCGACGCCAAGGGCAACGTGGTGGTCGAGAAGGGCCACGACCTCGGCGACCCCGCCCTGGAGGCGCTGCTCGAGGCCGGTATCACCGAGGTGAAGGTCCGCTCCGTGCTGACCTGCACCACCGGCACCGGCGTGTGCGCGACCTGCTACGGCCGCTCCATGGCGACCGGCAAGCTGGTCGACATCGGTGAGGCCGTCGGTATCGTCGCCGCGCAGTCCATCGGTGAGCCCGGTACCCAGCTGACCATGCGTACCTTCCACCAGGGTGGTGTCGCGGGTGACGACATCACCGGTGGTCTGCCCCGCGTGCAGGAGCTCTTCGAGGCTCGGGTGCCCAAGGGCAAGGCGCCCATCGCCGAGGTCTCCGGCCGCGTGCGCCTGGAGGACGACGATCGCTTCTACAAGATCACCATCATTCCGGACGACGGTTCGGACGAGGTGCTCTACGACAAGCTGTCGAAGCGTCAGCGTCTGCGGGTGTTCAAGCACGAGGACGGCACCGAGCGTCTGCTCGCCGACGGCGATCACGTCGAGGTCGGTCAGCAGCTGCTCGAGGGCTCGGCCGATCCGCACGAGGTGCTGCGTGTGATGGGTCCGCGTCAGGTGCAGGTCCACCTGGTCCACGAGGTCCAGGAGGTGTACCGCTCGCAGGGTGTGTCCATCCACGACAAGCACATCGAGGTGATCGTCCGCCAGATGCTGCGCCGTGTCACCATCATCGACTCGGGCGCGACGGAGTTCCTGCCCGGTTCGCTGGTGGAGCGCGCCGAGTTCGAGGCCGCCAACCGCCGCGTGGTCGCGGAGGGTGGCGAACCCGCCTCGGGTCGCCCGGTGCTCATGGGTATCACCAAGGCGTCGCTGGCCACGGATTCCTGGCTCTCGGCGGCCTCCTTCCAGGAGACCACCCGCGTGCTCACGGACGCCGCGATCAACTGCCGCTCCGACAAGCTGATCGGCTTGAAGGAGAACGTCATCATCGGCAAGCTGATCCCGGCCGGTACCGGTATCAACCGCTACCGCAACATCCAGGTCCAGCCCACCGAGGAGGCCCGCCAGGCCGCGTACGCGGTGCCGTCCTACGACGACACCTACTACACCCCGGACGGCTTCGGCGCCACCACCGGTGCCGCGGTCCCGCTTGACGACTACGGTTTCAGCGACTACCGCTGACACCGATAGGGACGCACTGACATTCGGCCCCCGCCCCGGCAACGGAGCGGGGGCCGAACCGCGTCGTGGACATCCCCGCTCTCAGTCCCACCACGCCGAGAACACCCCGAACCCCAGCGACGAACGCCCGAGCGCCGCCGCGATCTCCTCCTCCGTATCCTCCTGTACCGCCAGCTCATCCGCGCACCAGTTCTCGACTCTCGCGATATTCGCGAGCTCACCGGCGCCACCGATGTCAGCGGTGAGAACCACCAGCGTGTCCACATTCCACCGGTTACTCCGCAGGTCGCGCAGCTTGATGAGGGAACCTTGCGGAAACCAGTCCGGGTGCGCCGTCCGCCCGAGACCGAAGCGGTCCATATGCGCTGCGAGCCAGAGTTGGGAATGGCGTTCGAGACTGTCAGCGATTCGAGCGCCGTCGAATGCGTTGAATCTGCGTCGGCGGATCAATTCCAGTTCGATGTCCTGCACGCTGAGTTCCGCGAGGGTCGGGTCCGGCATGGAAAGTTATTCGCTCGGACCCGGCATCCGGATGGTCGCTTGGACTTATGCTGGTTGCCACCCTGTAGCTGCCATGGTTGGGAGGGTAGATGTGTTCGGTTCTCGCGGGCTGGCTGTGCTCGTCGGTGCGGTGTTGGCGTCGGCAGTGGTCGATCCTGTTGCGGCCGCGCCGGGCACCGAGTTCGGCGGATGCTATCGGGGCGGCGTGCTGACCGCCGAACGAATTCCGGGGAGTGGGAGTGCCGGGCAGAGTGTGCGGCGGGCGGGGGAGGTGTGGGACTGCCGGAGTTCGCTGCTGCCGGGGATCACGGCGGGGTGGTTCCGGGCCGAATTGCCCTGGCGGGGTTTCGGTGCGCCGACATCGGGCGATTTCACCTGGTCGGACGGCAGTGCCAGCGCGGTGAGCGGGTTGCCCAACGGTCTGTGGACGATCACGTCCGGGCCGGGAAGCGGGCACGCCGTGCGCTTCGACCTCGCCATGGAGATGACCGGGGACTGGTACTACACCGAGCATCCCATGGGAATCGAGTCGCTGTCCTTCGTGTCGTAGCGTGCCCGACTTCTCGCGCCATCCGTCGCGTGCGAATTGCTCAGCGGGGCTGGGGTTCCGGGAGGGCGTCGAAGGCGGGGCGGATGGTGTCCGAGGCGCCGGGGACGAGGGATTCGGCGTAGCTGAGGGCGGCCTCCACCGCCGGGTCGCCGCCGCTCTGCTGGAGGCCGATGGCGCCGCCGATGAGTGCTCCCACCACCGTGGTGATGGGGATGGTGATGAAGTCCAGGATGAACAGGCCCGCGGGGAAGCCGATGAGGAAGCCGATCGCGCCGCCGATGGCGGCCCCGGTGGCCACGGCGGGCAGGTTGGCCTGAACGACGTCGAAGAAGTGCTGCTGAGCGTTGATATCGCGGAGCGGGACCGGGGATTGGTCCGCCGGGGCGAGGGTGAGGCGGCGGCCGTCGTCGGTGATGGCGGGCGTGAGTTCGAGCGTCTTGCCGACTATGTCGTAGGTCAGCGGAACGGTGGCGGCCAGGATGCCGTTGTCATCGGTGACGATGACGGCCTCGCCGTCCCAGGTGGGCAGGAAGCGGCCCGAGGCGATGGTGGCGACGGCGGCCCGGTTGTCCGCCGCCAGTTCCACCGCGTAGTCGATGCCGTTCTCCCGGCCCTGCACCCGCAGCGCGGGTTCCGCCGGTCCGGCCGTCGCGGTGCTGGCCGTGGCGGTGAGCGTGGTGATCGCGCACAGCAGCAGTGGAACCAGCGCTCCGGCGAGTCGGGTTGTTACAGAGCGGTTTTCGGCTCGGCGCATTTCTTTCCTCGGCTTGCGGCCCACGTGGCCCCGGATGTCTGCGCACAACCTACCCGGGTGGTGTGGCGATCGAAACCCCGCGACACATAGAGGACAGCTCGCCGCCGAGTCGGCTACCGCGAGGCGGGGGCCGCTGTGTCGTCGATTGCGACTGTCTCCGGCTCACCGCGCCGCACGGTCACCACGCCGATGAGAATCAGTGTGCCGCCGAGCAATTGAATCGGTCGCGGCGCTTCGCCGAGCAGCACCCACGCGAAGGCCAGTGCCGCCAGCACTTCGAACAGGGCCACGAAGGAGGCCAATCGCGACCCGAGGAGCCGGGTGGCCGCTATGCCGGTGACGTAGGCCAATGCCGCCGTGACCACACCCAGGAACAGCAGTGGCAGCCACCAGACGGTAGTGAAGCTTTGGAAGACAACGGGTTCGGTGCTCGAACGGAGCGGCAGTACGCCGATCGCACCCGCGGCCAGCAGCGCCACGCCGCCGATCAGCAAACCGCTGGCGGCCAGCACCGTTCCGGGTAGGGACCCGTCACCGTGGGCGGAGAGAACGAAGTACGAGGCCGCGCCCAGCATGGCCGCCAGCGCCCAGGCGATGCCGACCCCGCTGGTATCGGCCCCCGAGGTCAGATCGAGTACCAGCACCAGCCCGGTCAGTCCGACCACGGCGCCGACCACGGTGGTGGCCCCGGGGCGTTGTCGGTGCCGCAGCCACAGCCAGCCCACCACCGCCACCGGCGCGGTGTACTCGACCAGCAGTGCCACGCCCACCTCAATATGGGCGACGGCGTTGAAATAGGCCAGCTGCGTGCCCGCGACTGCCAGCAATCCGTAACCGGTGATCAGGGCCGCGTTGTCGCGCAACAGCTTCCAGTTCCCGCGCAACTGCACCAGCGCGACGGGTGCCAGCACCGCCGCCGCCAGCAGTACGCGGACCGCCACCACCGCCGCGGAATTCCACCCCGCATTCATCATTCCGCGCGCCAGCGATCCCGACAGCCCGAACGACGACGCCGACAGCAGGGCTAGCAGCAGCCCGGTGCGCAATCGATTCCGAACGGCTGCGTCATGAGTCAACGTCGTCATGGCTAATGACGCTAAGGTCGAGTTGGTAATGTGTCAACATGATTTTTGCTCATGACACCGAGGCGTCCATGGCCGCGGCGGTGGAGCTGGTGAACTCGGCGGAGGAGCCGGACACCTTGACGGAATCCGCGCAACTCGCGGACTTCTTCGTGCGGCACGGCTATACCGGTGTCCGGACCGGTGACGCGCGGGAACTGGCGGATGTCCGCGCCCTGCGCCCACATCTGCGACAACTCCTCACCAGCGATCGCGACAGCGCGGTGGTCCTGGTGAACGACATCCTCGCCGAGCATCGAGCCGTCCCCCGCCTGGTCCGCCACGACGACCTCGACTACCACATCCACGCCGTCCCACCGGAGGCCCCGCTGCCGGTCCGCATAGCCGTGGAAATCGCCATGGCCATGATCGACCTCATCCGCGCCGACGAACTCTCCCGCCTCGCCGTCTGCGCCGACGACAACTGCGAGGGCATCCTCCTCGACCTCTCCCGCAACCGCTCCCGCCGCTACTGCAGCACCGCCTGCGGCAACCGCAACGCGGTCGCGGCCTATCGAGCCCGGAAGAAGTAGCCTGCGGGAGTCGCAACCCTGCTCGGAGCGGCCGGGAGGCGGAGGCGACCGGAATCGCAGCTCGAGTGCGGAATTGCGTTGCCAATTCGCCCACCGACGTCGCAAAAGAGTCAGCTGTTGGGTTTATCACTGTCGCTTCCGCTCCGGCTATACGCGCGTACAACTCCGGTGTTAGCGTGCCCCTGCTCGCTCGAGGATCGGTTGGGAGTCTTTCGGCAATGACGACGAGACGGCATGGGCCGCTGGGTACTTATGACGTGGTGTTGATCGGCGGCGGGATCATGAGCGCGACGCTCGGAATTCTGCTGCGGCATCTGGAACCGACCTGGTCCATCGCGGTGTACGAGCGATTGCCGGAGGTGGCGGGCGAGGCGTCGGCGGCCTGGAACAATGCGGGCACGGGGCATGCGGGCCTGTGCGAACTCAACTACACCTCGGAAAAACCGGGCGGTGGCGTCGATATCGAGAAGGCGCTGCGGGTCAATGCGCAATTCCAGTTGAGCCGCCAGTTGTGGTCGTATCTGGTGGAAGACGGAATCCTGGACAAACCACGGGAATTCATCAATCCGGTACCGCATATGACCTTCGTGCGCGGTGCCGGCGATGTGGACTTTCTGCGCCGCCGTCATGCCGCGCTGTCGGAGCATCCGCTCTTCGGCTCCATGCGGTTCAGTGCGGACCCGGAGACCATCTGGGAATGGGCGCCGCTGCTGTTGCGCGGCCGTGCCAAGGGTGAACCGGTCGCCGCCACCCGCGATATCACCGGCAGCGATGTCGATTTCGGGACGCTGACCCGAAAGCTGTTCGCGCACTTGGAAACTCTCGGCGTGGACGTGTACCTGCGGCACGAGGTGCGGGGGCTGCGCAAGAACAACGACGGTTCCTGGAAGCTGCGGCTGGTCGCGACCGATGACACCGATGATCGCATCACCTCCCGGGTCGACGCCCGCTTCGTCTTCGCTGGTGCGGGCGGTTGGGCGTTGAAACTGTTGCAGCGGGCGGGAATTCCCGAGGTGCGCGGTTACGGGTTGCTGCCGGTGAGTGGACGGTTCCTGCGCTGTGACAATCCGGCCGTGGTCGAGCGGCACGACGCCAAGGTCTACGGCAAGGTTCCGGCCGGGGCGCCGCCGATGTCCATGCCGCATCTGGATACCCGCATCATCGACGGCCAGCAGGCGCTGCTGTTCGGCCCGTACGCCGGTTCCAGCCCGAAGTTCCTGAAGCAGGGCTCGGTATTCGACGTCGCGGCCTCGCTGCGGCCGCACAATATCGGTCCGCTCGCGGCCGTGACCGCGAGCAATCTGGGGCTGGTGCGGCTGCTGGCGGGCCAGTTGGTGTCCACGCGGCGGCGCAAGATCTCCGCACTGCGGGAGTTCTTTCCCGCCGCGGTGGGCGACGAGTGGACCATGATCGACGCCGGGCAGCGCGCCCAGATCGTGAAGGCCGATCCGGTGCGCGGCGGCGTCCTGGAATTCGGCACCGAGGTCGTCGCCGCCCAGGACGGCTCCATCGCCGCCGTGCTCGGCGCGTCCCCCGGCGCCTCGACCGCCCCCGCCATCATGCTCGAGGTGCTGCGCCGCTGCTTCCCGCACTACCGCCACCTGTGGGCGCCGCGCCTGCGCGAACTCATGCCCACCATCGGCCGCTCCCTGATCGACAACGAAGCCCTGGCCCGCCGCACCACCGCCCGCACCGCCGAGATACTCGGCCTGGCCGCCCCGACCGCCGGCTGATCCGGCTCCGGCGCGGTGTCCGTCCGACCACGGCGGCGACGCCCGGCCGGTCGCGGAGCTCGGGCGAGCGATCCCGGGCTGCGACCGGGATGCGGCGGCCCGAACGCCGTCCCCCGGCTCGAATGCGGCCGCCGCCTGGCCAGGCTGCCGGCGCTCCTCGGCACCCTCGGCTCGCGCTGCTGCTTCGATTCGGGGATCGCAATTCGGGTCACCCCGTGACGACAATGCCCCGTCGCACCGGAATGTGCGGCGGGGCATCGTCTTCGGCGCGGCTCGGATGGATCAGGGTTGTCCGCTGGCGTAGGCGACGGCGGCGTCGATGAGGGGCTGGCCGCCGCCGATGGCCAAGCCCGCGAGCCCGCCGATCACACCGCCGACCACGGCGGCCACCGGCACGGTGATGAAGTCGAGGACGAACAGGCCCAGCGGGAAGCCGAGCACGGCGCCGATCGCCGCGCCGATGACCAGTCCGGCGATCCCGGCGGCCTTGGCCTTCTCGAATTCGGCCCAGAAGGTGTCCTGGGCGGAGATGTCGCGCAGCGGCGTGGCTGCCGCACCGACGGGGGAGAGGGTCAGCTGCCGCCCCGCCGCGTCCACGGTCGGCAGCAGTTCCACGCGCTGTCCGGCGACGTCGAAGGCCAGCGGCAGGGTGGTCACCGTGCGCCCGGCGTCGTCGAGCAGGGTGACGGTGTCGGTCGCCGCCACGAAACGGCCGGAGCGCAGGGTGGTGACCGCCGAGCGCTGATCGTCGGACAGTGCGACGAGATAGCCGACACCGTGGTCGTTTCCGTGGATCGCGACCGTGCGGGGCGCGGGCTGGAGCTGGGCGGGCGAATCGGCGTGGACGATTCCGGCGGAGAGGGCGGTGGCCCCCAGGGCGAGCAGGGCGGTCGCGGTGATCTTGCTGAAGGTCATCGGGGGGAGGGGCATCGTGTTCTTTCGTCGGCGGCTGCGGTGGGCACGTCGCAGAAAACTTACCGCTATTACCGTTTCGTCCGCTTCTCGAGCATGGACAACCGTGGTGCGCAGCCGGTATAGAAATTGGAACACGTTTCAATTCGATTGGAGATGCGATGGACAGCGCGACCATGGGTGCCCTGGTGATGGACGGTTTCAAGAAACTGGGCTTCATCCAGTTCGCCGGTATCGACGCCGAGGATTTCGCCAGCGGCCGCACTGTGGTGCGGATGGCGGCACGGCCGGAGCATCTCAATCACAACGGCGACATCCACGCTGCCATCCTCTTCGGCTTCGCCGAGACCGCCGCCATGGGCGCGGCCGTCTCCGGCATCGTCGACCTGATGAGCGAGACCTTCATCGTCGCCCGCGACGGGAAGATCGAATACCTGGCCCGAGCCAAGGGCACGGCAAGCCCCTTCCTCGCCACCTCCGAACTCCCCGACGGCGCCGTCGAGACCATGCGCGCGAATATCGAGTCACGCACCGAAATCGAACTCGCCGTCCCGGTCACGATCACCGACAGCACCGGAAAGGCCGTCGCCACAGCAAATTTCACCGCCGTCATCCGGCCCCGCCGCAGCTGACGCCCCGGCCGCGAATGTCGGCCCTGCCGCAACTGACGGCCCCGCTGCGGCCGGTGGTGCTGCCGCAGCCGGTGGTGCTGCCGCAGCCCGACCGGTCGTATCACAGCCGACCGCCCTTGTCGCAAGCGATGGGCTCGCGGTAGTCGACCGGACCCGCCCCGGCGTTCCACCGCGGCGGTCGAATCGGCGGGTGTCGCCCCCCGGGGGCGGCTGTGCTAGCGCTCGCTGTCGAGCATGGCCATCTGCTCGGCCGTGTAGCGGTCGCCCGCCACCCGGTCGGCGGGCACCGCGGCCTCGATCGCGACCAACTCGTCCGCGGAGAGTTGGATATCCAGTGCGGCGACGGCTTCCGCCCAACGTTCGGGGCTGCGCGCGCCGATGACGGGCACGATGTCCGCTCCCTGTGCCAGCACCCACGCGATGGCGAGTTGTGCCACCGTGACCCCGCGCCGCTCCGCGATCTCGGCCAGCGCCGACACCAGCCGCAGATTGGCGGTCAGATTCTCGCCCTGGAAGCGTGGGCTGTGCGCGCGGAAATCCCGGGCCGCCAAGGCGGTGCCGTTGCGCAGCGAATCGCTGAGCAGGCCGCGGGACAGTACCCCGTATGCGGTGATTCCGGTCCCGAGTTCCCTTGTGGTGGGCAATATCTCGTTCTCGATGCCGCGTGAGATCAGCGAGTACTCGATTTGCAGATCGACGATCGGATGTACGGCTGCGGCGCGTCGCAGGGTGGCCGCGCCGACCTCTGACAGACCGATGTGGCGCACGTATCCGGCCTGCACCAGCTCCGCGATGGCTCCCACGGTGTCCTCGATCGGCACCGTCGGGTCCAGTCGTGCGGGCCGATAGACATCGATGTGGTCGGTGCCGAGCCGTTGCAGGGAGTAGGTCAGGAAGTTGCGGACGGCGGCGGGGCGGGAGTCGAAGCCGTTCCAGTCGCCGTCGGGCCCGCGCAGTGCGCCGAACTTCACGCTCAGCACCACATCGTCGCGCGAACGTTCGGAAAGCGCTGTGCGAATGAGGCTTTCGTTGTGGCCCATGCCGTAGAAGTCGCCGGTGTCGATGAGGTTCGCGCCCGAGTCGAGCGCGGCGTGGATGGTGGCGATGGAGATGGCGTCGTCGGCCGCGCCGTACATCCCGGACATGCCCATGGCCCCGAGTCCGAGGCGGGAGACGGTGGGCCCGGTGCCGCCGAGGCGATGCTTCGCGATTTCGGTCATGATCCGATCCTGCGACCGCGCCCGGCGGGGCGGCAGGACTCGCTTATCCAGGGTTCGGCGATCCCTGGCTGATTCCCGATGATCCGGCACAGTGGTAAGGGTGGATCGTGACCAACTAGCCGACTTCCTGCGGAAACGCCGTTCGGTGCTGCAACCCTCGGATGTGGGCTTGGCGCCCGGCAACCGGCGGCGCACCCCGGGCCTGCGCCGCGACGAGGTGGCGTTGCTGGCGGGCGTGTCCACCGACTACTACACGCGCATGGAGCAGTCGCGCGCACCACGGCCGTCCACCCAGGTGCTGGCCGCGCTGGCCCGCGCGTTGCGGCTCACCGACGGCGAGCGGGATCACCTCTACCACCTGTGCGGGCACGAGCCGCCGCGCAGCGGCGACCCGCACGTCGGCCCCGGCCTGCTGCGTGTGCTCGCCAAGCTCGACGACACGCCGGCCTGCGTCATCTCCGACCTGGGCGAGGTGCTGGTGCAGAACCGGATGCACGTCCTGCTGGTGGGCGATCTCGGGGACCGTCGGGGGCTGGACCGCTGTGTGCCCTGGCTGTGGTTCACCGACCCGGATGATCGCCGCAAGTTTCCGGAGGACAACTGGGAGGAACTCTCGCGCCACCACGTCGCGAGCCTGCGGGCGACCGCGGCGCGGCGATCCGGTGACGCCGAGGTGATCGACCTGATCCGCCGCCTGCGCGAGCGCAGCCCGGAATTCGAGCGGCTGTGGGACGACCATGAGGTCAGTGCGGGCACCGGCTACGTCAAACGACTGATCCATCCCGAGGTGGGGCTGCTCGAATTGGTGTGCGAGCCGCTGCTGACCCCCAGCGCCACCCGACACCTGCTCGTCTACTACCCGCAACCCGGCACCGACACCCAGGAGAAGCTGGATCTGCTCCGGGTGATCGGCACGCAGCTGATGAGCGAGAGGTAGGCCCGCCCGCGGTCACCCAGCGCGACGCCTTCGCCCCCACGAATGGGAGCGAATCATGGTGCTAGTACCGCCTCTTGCGCGGCTTCAGGTGCAGCCCAGGCAGCGGCGGCGCCGGGATGCGCTGTTGCGGCGTGTGTCCCGCGATATCCGGGAAACGCTCGAGATCGTGTTTCTCCCAATCATTTCGGGCCGCCTCGATCTCTTCGTGACTGCGCCCCACGAAGTTCCACCACATCACCAGATCCTCGTCCAACGGCTCGCCGCCGATCAGCAGCAGCTGTGCTCCCGCGGTGTCGTGCACGCGAATTCCGGTGCGATCGCTGCCCAGGTAGAACAGGCTGCCGGGCTCGACCGGGGTGCCGTCCACGGACAGCGCGCCGTCCACCACCAGCACGGCGTGCTCGAACGCCGGGTCCAACGGCAGCCGCGCATCGGTCCCGGCGTCGACCCGCAGATCCGCGCCCACGATCGGGGTGTAGGCGGTGGCGGGTGAGGTCGCGCCGCCGAGCGATCCGATCAGCACCGTGCCGGACACTCCCGGCAGCTCGAAACCGGGCAGATCCCGATGCTGTTCGAAATGTGGTGCGATACCGCGACTTTCGTCCGGCAGTGCGATCCACAGCTGGAGACCGCGTCCGGAGGGATGCCCCGGCACCCGGTATTCCGAATGCGCGATACCCCGTCCGGAGGTCATCAGGTTCAGCTGTCCGGGCCGGATCTCCACATCCGAGCCGACGCTGTCGCGGTGGCGGATGCGGCCCTCCAAAGGCCAAGTGACCGTTTGCAATCCGATGTGCGGGTGGGGGTCGATATCGTGGCCCTGCGGATTCGTGGGCGAATTCGACCCGAAGTAGTCCAGGAAGCACCACGCGCCGACCGTCGGCAGATCACGCTGCGGCAGACTGCGGTGCACGGTCACCCCGCGCACCCCGCCGAGGGGCACCTCGCGGGACGGGAAGAAGTCCGCCCGTGGCCCCGGCTTTCCGGAGGATTCGCACAGCGACTCCTCCGGACGCGACTCGAGGTCGCTCACCGTTTGATGCCCTTGCCGACGACGTGCTCGTCGTACTCCGGATGCTTGTCCAACCAGCCCTTGATGAAGGGGCAGCGCGGCACGATAACCCTCCCTCGCTCGATCACGTCCTTGACCGCCTCCTCGGCGAGCACCTTGCCCAGCCCCTTACCACTGAACTCGCTGTCCACCTCGGTGTGGATGAAGACGGTGTCGTTGTCGCGTTCCCGATACTCGCTGAAACCTGCGAGCGAGTTGCCGTACCACACCTCGTACCGGTGTTGCGTGTCGTTGCGCACGACCGCGGCCACGACGGCCTGTTCGCTCATTGTTCAGTTCTCCTTCCGCACCCGCACCGGATGTTTGCTCAGAATCGACACTCGGTTGAACGCGCCGATAGTGGTCGCAGCCCAGATCACAACGGACATCTGGTCATCCGACAAATGTTGCCGCGCAGCAGCATACTCACGCTCCAAGATCGCATCATCCGGAAGATTCGTGACACTCTCGGCCAGGATCAGCGCCGCTCGCTGGCGGTCGGTGTACAGCTCGGGGTCGCGCCGCCAGGCCGGGAGCACCGCCAATTGCTGCGGGGTGACCCCCGCCGCCCGGGCGGCTCGCTCGTGGATATCGAGGCAGACGGGGCAGGCGTTGAGCTGGGACACGCGCACGTTCACCAACTCCATCACGGCCCGATCGAGATCGACGGCCGCGGCGGCGGTGCGAACGGACTGCGCGACGCCCTTCAGGGCCTGGTATATCGCCGGTGACTGTTTGTCGATCCAGACCCGGGCGGGAACCGCTGGAGACTGCATAGTCGGTTCATCGTATGCGGAAGGGTGGCTCCGCGCTCCCCGATCCACGCCACCGCGCGGCGGGAACCGGGATCGAGGGGCGGAAGTCACACCGCGGGAGCCGGATTCATCCCTCAGGCGACGCTGAGCACGATCTTGCCGCGAGTACGCCCGCTCTCCCCGAGCAGATGCGCCTTCGCCGCCTCGGGCAGCGGCAGTACGGTGTCGATCTCGACCCGCAGGCGGCCGGTGGTGATCAGGTCGACGATCTCTCGCAGGCCCGTGGCGTCGGGTTCCACCACGGTCCAGCCCGCCCGCACCTCCAGGCCGGTGGTATCGGGCACCGAATCCGCGTCGGGCAGGGTCACCAGGTGGCCGCCCGGCCGCAGCACCCGCAGGGAGCGTTCCCCGTACTCGCCGCCGATGCCGTCGATCACGATGTCCACATCGCGCAGCACCTCGGCGAAATCGACTGCGCTGTAGTCGATCAGCTCGTCGGCCCCCAGATCGCGCAGGAAGTCGTGCTTGTCGGCGCGGGCGGTCCCGATGACATACGCGCCGCGCGCCTTGGCGATCTGCACGGCCAGGTGGCCCACGCCGCCCGCGGCGGCATGGATCAGGACGCGCTGTCCCGCGCGCACACCGGCGGTGTCGACCAGCGTCTGCCAGGCGGTGAGGGCGGCCAGCGGCAGGGCCGCGGCCTGGATGTGGTCGATCTCCCGCGGTTTGCGCACGAAGTGCCGGGTGGGGCCGACCACGTACTCGGCGTATGCCCCCGCCTGCGCCGGGAAGCTCGGCATGCCGAACACCTCGTCACCGGGCTGGAAGAGGCTCACCCCCGGACCGACCGCGGACACCACGCCGGACACATCCCAGCCGAGGATCGGCGGCGTACCCCAGGCGATCAGGCCGCCACTCGCCCGGGTCTTCCAGTCCACCGGATTGACGCCCGCCGCGTGCACGCGCACCTGGATCTCGCCCACGCCCGGCTCCGGACGCGCGAGCTCGGCGAGGGTGAGGACCTCGGGCCCACCCCACTCCCGGACGATCATGGCGCGCATGGTGTCACCGGTGCTCACAACTGCTCTCCTCTCGTCGGTGAACGAACGGTGACCAGATTGCGCCGGAATCTCGGGTCGCAGTAGTGGCCGGATGGTCAACATGTGACAGGATCCGGCCATGGCCGTTCCGCACCGCGTCGTCGTCCTCGCGCTCGATCAGGTACCCGTGCTCGAACTCGGAATTCCCTCGCGGGTCTTCGGTTTCGCCGAGGACGAGGGCGGGGGCGGGCTGTACGAGGTGGTCGTCTGCAGTGCGGACGGCGAGCCGGTGTCGACCGCCGAAGGGCTGTCGGTGGCGGTGGCACGCGGTCCGGAGGCGCTCGAACTCGCCGACACCGTGATCGTGCCGCCCGCCGAGGACCTCGGTGAGCTGGAACACGGCGGTGCGCTGCCCGCGTCGCTGGCCGCCGCGCTGGCCCGGATACGCCCGGGGACCCGCATGGTGTCCATCTGCACGGGCAGCTACGTGCTGGCGGCGGCCGGGCTGCTGGACGGCCGGATCGCGACCACGCACTGGATGCACTCCGCCGCGTTCCGTCGCGCCTACCCCCGGGTCCAGGTCGACGAGGACGTGCTGTTCGTGGACAACGGCGACGTCCTCACCGCCGCCGGTGTCGCCGCGGGCCTGGACCTGTGCCTGCATCTGGTCCGCCGAGATCACGGCGCGGCCCTCGCCAATCGGGTCGCCCGCCGCCTGATCGTCCCCCCGTGGCGCGACGGCGGTCAGGCACAGTTCATCGAACGTCCGGTGCCGAATCCCGACGCCGCGTCCACCGCGGCCACCCGGGCCTGGTTGCTGGACCGGCTGGCGGCCCCGGTCACCCTGGAGGACATGGCCGCGCACGCGCGGATGAGCGTGCGCACCTTCACGCGGCGCTTTCGCGCGGAGGTCGGTGTCACGCCGGGCCGCTGGCTCACCGCCCAGCGTCTGGACCGCGCCCGTGAGCTGCTCGAACACACCGATCTGAGCATCGATCTGGTGGCCGAGCGGTCCGGTTTCGGCACCGGCAACTCGCTGCGGCAACATATGCGCGCCCTGCTGAACACCTCACCACACGCCTACCGGCGCACCTTCCGCCGCGCCGCCTGAGCCGCGTCCGGGTGCGGTGGGGCCCTTCGTCCGGAATAACCGGGCGTGCGGTCGAGTTCACTGTCCATCGAACGGTCACTGCGATCTCGGAGCCGCTATGGAAAGCAGCACTCGCGTCGGCGCGGGCGTGCGGACGCGTGTGCGCATTCCGCTGACCTTCGCGGACGGGTACGCGACCGCCGCCGAGGCGGTCACCTTCGACGGGTTGAGCGACGGCCGGGAACATCTCGCGCTGGTGCTGGGGGAGCCCGACCCGCGGCGGGTGCCGCTGGTGCGGCTGCACTCCGAATGCCTCACCGGCGACGTCTTCGGCTCCGCGCGCTGCGACTGCGGTCCGCAGCTGCGCGAGGCGGTGGAGCGCATCACCGACACCGGCGGCGTGCTGCTGTACCTGCGGCAGGAGGGGCGCGATATCGGGCTGTACAACAAGCTCGACGCCTACGCGCTCCAGGATTCCGGGCTCGACACCTATCAGGCCAATACCGCGCTGGGCCTACCCGAGGACGCGCGCGACTACACCGCCGCCGCCCAAATGCTCACGGCGCTGGGCATTTCCGAGCTGGACCTGCTCACCAACAACCCCGACAAGGCGCGTCAGCTGGACGCGCTGGGGGTGGGCGTGCGCCGCACCGTCCGCACGGGCGTGCACGCCACCCCCAGCAACCTGCGCTACCTGCGGGCCAAGGCCGACCACACCGGCCACACCATTCAGATCGCCTGAGCCTCGGGCTGTGCGTAGTTCTCGGCGTACTCGGCGCTCGGCGGGATGGGCGTGATCACGTCGACCAGCGCCCCGCTCGGGTCGACCGTCATGAAGTGACGCTGGCCGAAGTCCTCGCTGCGCAGCTCGAGCGGCATCTTCAGCCCCATCTCCACGGCCCGGGCGTGTACCGCGTCCACATCGTCCACCTCGATGGCGACCAGGAAACCCGACGGCAGCACCCGGTACGCCTCCGGCACGCTCTCGTGGTTGCGCTCCACCACGCCGATCTGCGGCTTGGCCCCGTCCGGCGCCTCCAACTGCACGTACCATCCGCTGTCGAACACCACCTGGAAGCCGAACAGCTCCACGTAGAAGTCCCGGACCGCCGCCACATCGTCGGCGCAGAGGGTGGGGAAGATGCTGGTGATCATGGCTGAAACCCTTTCTCGCTGGTACGACCAGCATCGGGTCTCCCGCCGCGGGAGAGTCAAGCCCGGATGCCAGGGGCGGCGGCCCCGCGCCGACGCTATCCGGTGCGGCACGGCGGTATCGGTCGCGGCCGGCGCGCAGGCGGCCGGAATCCCGACAACCCTGCGGTGTTCGGGGTCCGGCCGCCGTGCGAATGGCGGGCGCAGTGCCCTATTCGCGGCCGGCCGATGTGAAGTTCATGTCCGCGTACCGATTTCCGGCGACCCGCTCGGCGATCGGCTCCAGGGTGGCCAGTTCGTCGGCGGTCAGTTCGACCGTCGCGGCGGCGACGTTCTCCGCCAGCCGGTGGCGGCGGCGGGTGCCGGGGATCGGGGCCACCGACAGATTGTGCACCCGCGCCCGCGCGTGCACCCAGGCCAGCGCGGCCTGCCCCGGGGTGATGCCCCGCGCCTCCGCGACGGCCCGCAGCGGAGCCAGTAGTTCCGCGTTGCGTACCGCGTTCTCGCCGGACAGGCGCGGAAACGCCCGGCGCGTATCGCCTTCGGCCAGTTCGCCGGTCGCCGCCACGGTGCCGGTGAGGAAGCCCCGACCCAGCGGCGAGTACGGCACGAAGGTCACGCCCAGTTCGGCGGCGGCCGGGACCACGGCCCGTTCCACATCCCGGGAGAACACCGACCATTCCGACTGCACGGCCGCGATCGGATGCACCGCGTGCGCGGCGCGCAGCTCCGGCCCGGTCACCTCGGAGAGCCCGAGCTGACGCACCTTGCCCGCCGCCACGAGTTCGGCCATCACGCCGACGGCCTCCTCGATCGGCACCCGCGGATCACGCCGGTGCATGTAGTACAGGTCGATGACGTCGATGCCGAGCCGTCGCAGGCTGGCGTCCACCGCGCGCCGGATGTAGTCGGGGGAGTTGTCGATACCCCGGTAGGTCGGCTCGTCCGCCTTCCGCACGATGCCGAATTTCGTTGCCAGCACCACATTCTCGCGGTGGGCGCGGACGAACTCGCCGACGAACTCCTCATTGTGTCCGGATCCGTACATATCGGCGGTGTCGAACAGGGTGACCCCGAGCTCGAGGGCGTGCTCCAGCGTCGCCCGCGCTTCGTTCGCATCGGTGGGACCGTAGAACTCGCTGATACCCATGCAGCCGTAGCCCTGCACCCCGATCCGGGTCTCGCCGAGGGCGGTGGTGGGCAGTGCCCGCGTGGTGGTCATGCGTGTTTCCCTTCGCGTGTGTCCGGTGTGACCACGGTCCGCCAGTCGCGCGTCGGATCGCCCTCGTAGAGCGCGATCTTGCAGTCCAGAACGGCCACGGTCTGCTGTAGTTCGGCGATGCGGGCGAGCACGTCCTCGCGGGTGCGGCGGAACATCTCGAGTCGCTGCGGGAAGGTCTCGTCACCCTGGCGCACCAGTTCCGCGTAGCGGACCATGTCGGCGACCGGCATCCCGGTGCGGCGCAGCTTCCCGATGAGCGTCAGCCAGTCCAGGTCCCGATCGCTGAATCGCCGCTGCCCGGTGTGATCGCGCCCCACGTAATCCATCAGCCCGATCCGCTCGTACCACCGCAGCGTGTCCCGCGTCAGCCCGGACCGCTCCGACACCTCACCGATCGAATACTTCGGCAGCTCGTAGTCCGCCTCGTACCGCACCGCCGCCACACTCACCGCTCGCTCCTCTCGTCGAACCCCACCGACGCTAATCGCCTGGAGTGCACTCCAAGCAAGCCCCATTCTTCCGGAAAGCATCCGTCGCCCACGTCACAACGAATGACCGGCAGGACGATCGAACCCACCGACGACGGAAGGCGAGGCGACGATGATTCTCGATCCCCGCCGCCTGCTGACGATCTCCGACTACGCCGCGCTCCCTGAGGACGACGAGACTCGCTGGGAGCTGCAAGAGGGATTGCCGGTCATGCTGCCGTCGCCGTCGCCGTGGCACAACATCGTCGCCTTCGGCATCGCAGCTCAGCTGGACTCCTGCCTACCATCGGATCTGGTCGCCGTTCCCGGCGTGGACCTCGACCTGCGCCTCGTGCCGGAGCATGAACCGGCGACGGTACGTCGACCCGATGTGACCGTCGTGCCGCGTTCCGAACTGCGGCGCGTGTCATCCGGAGGGGGAGTCCTTCGTGCGGATCAGGCGCTGCTCGTCGTCGAGGTCGTCGCTCCAGGCTCACGAAGGGCCGATCGGGTGACCAAGCGCAGTGAGTACGCCGATGCGGGTATCCCCAGCTACTGGATCGTCGACCCGGATGAACCTGTCAGTCTGCTCCCGCTCTGTCGTACCGAGGAGCTCGGCTATGTCGACACGGGCCGCGCGACCGGCACCTACCGCGGTGATTTCCCCTGCGATCTCACGATCGACTTGGATCGACTGCGCTGACCTTGCCGCCGTACGCGCCTACGCTGGTGTCATGGCTGGAAAAGACATAGATCGCATCCGGGGGCGTTCGGCGCTGGAGACGGTGCGGGAGAATCCCGTCATCGCCGGGATCGCGCTGTTGCCCGTGGTCGCCGTGTTCGGTGTGGTGTGGTGGCTGCTGGGGTTCTTCCCGGCGCTGCTGCTCCTGCTGGTGTTCGGCGGTGTCGTGGTGTGGAAGGGAAAGCTGCTCGGCTGAGCTCTCAGCGCGGCACGTGGAAGAGTCGGAGCTCGCCCGTGCCCGGATCGGCGTCCCGCCATGCCCGGTCGAATTCCAGCACCGCCAGGGCGGAGGTGGGGAATTTCCGGCTCATCCGCTCCGCCGCCTCGGAGTCACGGTTGCTCGCCAACTCCCATGCCGTCCACGGCATCCCGGGGGCGTGCCCGATCACCAGCAGGGTGTCCACCGCGTCGTCGGTGAGCTGGACGAGTTCGATGAGGGTGCGCGGGGACGCCTCGTAGATGGATTTCTCGTAGGACACCGGGGCGCTGATCCCGGTCGCGGACAGGGTTTCCCGGGTGCGGGTGGCCGTCGAGCACAGCACCGCGCCCACCGCCGGCTGCGTTTCCCGCAGCCAATCCCCGGCCAGTGCCGCCTCCCGCCGTCCGCGCGGGGCCAACGGTCGATCGTGGTCGGCGACCCCGTCCGGATAGCCGGATTTGCCGTGCCGCATGAGGATGAGCGTCCGCGCCATGCGCACCACCGTAAGTCCTGCGGTGCCCGCTCGGGGGCAGGACGCGGATCGTGCCCGGAATGCCGAAACTGCCCGGTTGTCATGCGTCGATCGCGTGCGCGGAGACGCAGTTCACATTTCAGCCCGTGGCCCGACAGGAGATCACCGTCACACTCGAGGCACACTGAAGGGGACGTCACACCGGTGTGCCGATCCATGCCGCGTGACACCTATATTAGAACGTGTTCTACCGACCCCGCTCGAACCCGAGCTGAGTAGCACCGCGACTGTTTCGAGGATCTGCGAGATATGGCCTATGTGATCACGCAGCGTTGTTGCAACGACGCCAGCTGCGTTCCGGAGTGTCCGGTCGACTGCATCCGTCCTACGCCGGAGTCTCCGGAGTTCGCGACGGCGGAGCAGTTGTATATCGACCCGGACACCTGTATCGACTGTGGTGCGTGTGTGGACGCGTGTCCGGTGGAGGCCATTTTCTCCGAGGACGATCTGACCGCGTCGCTGGCCCGGTTCAAAGATGTCAACGCCGCCTATTTCCAGCGCCACCCCCTGGAATCCAACTTCGAGCCCCTCGTCGCGCCGACGCGCGCGCCCAAGGAGCTGGGCACGTTGCGGGTGGCGGTGATCGGGGCGGGTCCGGCCGCCTGCTACGCGGCGGAGGAGTTGCTGCGGCGCGCGGAGGTGGAGGTGGAGCTGTTCGACAGGCTGCCCACCCCCTACGGTCTGGTCCGCGCGGGCGTGGCCCCCGATCACGCGGGCACCAAGCTGGTGGCGAACATGTTCGAGACGGCGTTCCGCCGCGACACCCTGCAGTACTACCTCAATGTCGAGGTCGGCAAGCACATCAGCCACGAGGAGCTGATGGCCCATCATCACGCGGTGGTCTACGCGGTGGGTGCGTCGACCGACCGGCAGCTGGGCGTGCCCGGCGAGGACCTGCCCGGGAGCCACTCCGCGACGGAGTTCGTGGCCTGGTACAACGGGCACCCCGACTACGCGGATCGGGAGTTCGATCTGTCCGGACAGCGGGCGGTGATCGTGGGCAACGGCAATGTCGCGCTGGACGTGGCGCGGATTCTGACGATGGATCCCGAGGCGCTGGCCAAGACCGATGTCGCCGACTATGCCCTGGACGCGTTGCGGCGCAGCAGCATCACCGAGGTGGTGGTGTTGGGGCGGCGCGGCCCGTTGCAGGCGGCGTACAGCAGCCCGGAATTCATGGCGCTCACCCACCTGAAGGGGGTGGACGTGGTGGTGGACCCGGCCGATCTCGAGTTGGATCCCGAGTCTCGGGCGCTGCTGGATGATCCGGACGTCGAACCGCACCTGAAATTGAAGTACACCCTCGCGCGGGAGTACGCGGCCAAGACGCCGACGCCGGGTAACAAGCGGATCGTGTTCCGGTATCTGGTGTCGCCGACCGCCATCACCGGTGACGGCAAGGCCGAGACGGTGGAGTTCGTGCACAACGACCTGGTCACCGAGAACGGTCGTACCGTCGCCCGCGCATCGGACCGCACCGGTTGTCTCGACGCGTCGCTGGTGTTGCGGTCGATCGGGTATCGGGGCGAGCCGGTGGCCGATATCCCCTTCGACGAGGTCAACGGGGTCATCCCGAACGACAGGGGGCGCGTGCTGCAAGCCGATGGCTCGCCGTTGCCCGGGGTGTATGTGTCGGGATGGATCAAGCGGGGTCCGCGCGGGGTGATCGGTTCCAACCGGGTTGATTCCGCGCAGACCGTGGATGCGTTGATCGAGGATTTCATCGCCGGGAAGCTGGCCGCGCCGAGCTCGGATCGGGCGGCGTTGCGGGCGTTGCTGGCGCAGCGGCAGCCGGATCTGGTGGATCGGGCGGGCTGGAAGGCCATCGACGCGGCGGAGAAGACCGCGGGCAAGACCGCGGGCCGCCCGCGCGTGAAGTTCACCAGCCTGGAAAACCTGCTCAAAGCCGCCAAGAGCTAGTCCGAACGCACGGCACGGCCCCACCGAAACCCGGTGGGGCCGTGCCGTTCGACGCTCGACTCAGCCCGGCAGCGGACCGATCCGCACCGTCGTCGTCGTGATGCCGCCGACCACGAACCACAGCCGCAGCACCGGATGCCCGGTGCGATCACCCGGCTCGTAGCGGGCCCGCACGGTGAGGTGCTGGCGCGCCTGCACCGGCGCGATGTATTCGATCACCGCACGGTGCGGCGCGGCCACCAGCTTCGGATAGTCCACCAGGTACTGTTCCACCGCCTGCCAGTACACGGCGTTGTTCACATGGTTGAACTGGTCGATATCGGTCGCGCGCAGCGGAAACGGCAGATCCACATCGGATTCCGGCGGCATCGGATCGGTCAGCCAGGGCCGCCACCGCAGCCGGTGCTCATCGGTGGTGCGGGCCAGCTGGGCCAGTCCCTCGTCACTGATGCGGGTCGGCATATTGGTGGATTCGTTGATATTGATCCAGAAACCCTCGGTCTCGATGAGACCGCCGTTCTCGCTGGTGATCCGCACCCGCATATTGGTCCAGCGCGTGGACAGGGCCGAACACCAGCGGCGTAGCTGCACCCGATCCGGCCAGTACACCGGCCGGACCACATCGATGACCGTGCGGCGCACGATCCAGCTCGGGTCGGTGCGGTGGAAGCTGCCGGAGTGCAAGTCTTCCCAGGCGATGTCCTGCAGGTAGCGGGCCGTGCCGTCGAAACGCAGCCGGTTGTACGGATCCACATCGCCGGCCCGGACGGGCCACGCCGAGGCGAAGCCCAAGCCCTCCTGACTCAGCGGGGCGAGTGGCTCATCGAGTGACACTGGTGCTCCTCGCGCGACACGGTGATCCATGGGGCGGATCCGGTGTGCCGCGTTCTCGTGCGGTGCTTGCTGGACACGACTTTACGGTGCGGTCGCCCGCCCCTCGCGTCGAGTCGCCTACTCATTTTCCAGGGCATGACAGGGTGGCTGTCCAGGCCGTAGCCTGTTTGGTTGTACATCAGGCAGGGGAGGCGCACGTGGTTGCCGGGGCGCGGGCCGGATCGCGGTTCGGGCAGTACGAACTTCGTACGCTGCTCGGGGTCGGCGGCATGGGCGAGGTCTACGAGGCGTACGACACCGTCCGGGACCGCGTGGTGGCTCTGAAACTGCTGGACCAAGAGCTGGCCCGGACCCCCAGCTATGTGGAGCGCTTCCGGCGTGAATCCCGGACCGCCGCCAGATTGCAGGAACCGCACGTCATCCCGGTGCACGACTGGGGTGAGGTGGATGGGGTCCTCTACATCGACATGCGGCTGGTGCGCGGGCGCGATCTGAAGGCGCGGCTGCGGGCGGAGGGGCCGCTCGCGCCGGACGCGGCGGTCGCGGTGGTCGAGCAGATCGCCGCCGCGCTCGATGCCGCGCACGACGGCGGACTGGTACACCGCGACATCAAGCCCGCCAATATCCTGCTGACCGACGACATGTTCGCCTACCTGGTGGATTTCGGTATCGCGTACACCGAATCGGATGTGCAGCTGACCAGCACCGGCAGCGCCATCGGTTCCTTCGCCTACATGGCCCCCGAGCGGTTCGAACAGGGGAACCGCCACCTCGGAGCCGCCGTCGACACCTACGCGCTGGCCTGCGTACTGTACGAATCCCTCACGGGCGAGGTGCCTTTCGCGGCCGACAGCAACCTGGCGGCCATCCGCGCCCATCTGATGACGCCCCCGCCCCGCCCGAGCGCCCGGCCCGGCGTCCCCGCCACCTTCGACCAGGTCATCGCCACCGGCATGGCCAAGGACCCGGCCCGCCGCTACACCTCGGCCGGACAGCTGGCCCGCGCCGCCCGCGCCGCCCTGCTGCGGGCGGCCGATGCGGACCAGACCCGTGCGCCCGCGCCGTCCACCGCACCGACAGTGGTCCTCCCGGCACCGCACCCGAACCCCACGACCCGGCCGCACCACCCACCCGCCGACCGGCACCCCGCCGATCCCCGTCGCGCCGATGCCGGACAGGCGGGCGACGGGGATGCCGAGCATCCCGCTGCTGCGGCGGGGGCACCCGGCGGTGGGACGAAACCGGGAGGTGCGGGGGAGCCTTTCGGTGGTGTGGTGGGTCCGGGAGGTGCGGGGGAGCCTTTCGGTGGTGTGGTGGGTCCGGGAGGTGCGGGGCAGCCCTTTGGCGGTGTGGCGCGTTCGGGCGGCGGTGCGTCGTCTGGCGGAGCGACACGTTCCGCAGGCGCGCATCAGACGGCTGGCGGTCCGGTGGCGCACCCCCGCGCAGCGGAGGGGGCTCGCGGCGCGGTTACGGCGCGCGGAGGGGAGGGGCCGCCGCCCGGCGGGACCGTCGCGTATTCCGGTGGTGGCGGCCCGGTTTCCGGCCGTGAGGCCGACCACCACAGGTCCGGCACGACATCGGGGTTCGCGGGCGACGACCCGGTTCCGGTGGGCGGGGCGGGGTGGCGGGAGCATCCGTCCGGGCCGCTGTCGCCGCAGGAGCGGCAGCGTTCGCGGCTGCCGGTGCTGGTCGGCGTGCTCGGGGTCGCCGTGGTGGGACTGGCCGCCGCGCTGGGGTGGGTGGCGCTGCGCGACGACGGAACTCCTGGCCGGCCGGGGGCGATCACGTCGTCCGTCACGGCGCGGCCGTCGCCCGAGGTGCCGCTCGGCCTGACATCCACTGCCCGGACTCCTGCGGCACAGACCTCCGCGGCCCCGGATTCCGCGGCACCCACCGCGGTCGTCACCACGCCCGACGCCGCGCGCACCACCTCCGCACCGACGGCCCCACCCCTCGGACCGCTGCCGGATTCGGTGTCCGGCAGCGATGGCCAGGGTTTCGTCGACGCGGTCGGCCCCCGCTGCAACTCCGACGATCCGGCCTACGCCGTCGGCCACACCGCCGCCTCACGATTCGTGGTGTGCCGCACCGGCGTCGGCCGCTACTACTACCAGGGGGTGCGGCTCAGTGACGGGGCGCGGATCGAACTCGACGATCCGGTGCCCGCCGCCGATGGCTTCACCGTCACCAACCCCGCCGACGGCACCCGGTACGAGATCGGCCCGCGCTCGCTGACCATCGTGCGGGGCGATGAGGTGCTCGCCGACGAGGCGATGATCGAGTACGCCAGCCGCTGAATCCGACCGAACCGGACGGATCGCCCGCGGATCGGTTAGGTTCGGAAGGCATCCAACGCCGGGTAGATCGGAGATTTCGCATGCGTGCAGCCGTGGTGAGCAAGTTGGAAGGGCCGGAGGCGATCGAGGTCGTCGATATTCCGGAGCCCGCGCCCTATCCCGGCGGCGTCGTCATCGACGTGCACGCGGCCGGGGTGGCCTTCCCCGACGTCCTCATGACCCGCGGCCTGTACCAGATGAAACCGGCCATGCCGTACGTCGTGGGCTGCGAGATCGCCGGAGTCGTCCGCGAAGCCCCCGAGGGCGCGCACGTGGCCCCCGGCGACCGGGTGGTCGCGCTGACCCTGCTCGGCAACGCCATGGCCGAGGTCGCCGTCGCACCCGTCGACATGGTGTTCAAACTGCCCGACAACATCGCCCTGGAGTCGGGCGCGGGTGTGCTGTTCAACGATCTGACCGTGCACTTCTGCCTGCGCAACCGCGGTCGCCTCGCCCCGGGCGAGACGGTGCTGGTGCACGGCGCGGCCGGTGGTATCGGCACCTCCACCCTGCGCATGGCGCAGGCGCTGGGCGCGGGCCGGGTGATCGCGGTGGTCAGCACCGAGGAGAAGGCCGAGGTCGCCCGCGCCAACGGCGCGACCGACGTCGTGCTCACCGACGGCTGGCTGGCGACGGTCAAGGACCTCACCGGCGGCCGGGGCGTGGACATCGTGCTGGACCCGGTCGGCGGCGACCGCTTCACCGACAGCATCCGCTCCCTCGCCTCCGGCGGCCGCCTGCTGGTGGTCGGTTTCACGGCCGGTGAGATCCCCACGGTGAAGGTCAACCGCCTGCTGCTCAAGAATGTCGAGGTCGTCGGCGCGGCCTGGGGCGAATGGGCGATGAGCCACCCGGGCTACCTCCAGGAGCAGTGGGCCGAGGTCGAGCCGCTGCTCGCCAACGGCAAGATCCTGCCGCCCGAACCGGTCCTCTACACCCTCGACCACGCCGCGGAGGCCGTTGCGGCACTGGACAAGCGCACCGCCACCGGCAAGGTCGTCGTCACCCTGCGCTGAGTCACCCGCGGAGAGCATGATCGTCGTACCAGTGGTGTGACCGGCGCGGCCGGGAGGGAAGGCGAACCATGAAGCTGTCGAACAGGGTGTTGAATCGGACCCTACTCGCCCGCCAGCATCTGCTGGAGCGGTCCACGCTGTCGGTGGCCGAGATGTGCGAGCACCTGATCGGCCTACAGGCTCAGGACGTCCCGCCGCCGTTCATCGCCTTGTGGAGCCGTATCGCCGAGTTCGACCCGAAGCCGGTGTCGGCCGGGCTCGAGGATCGCTCCCTGGTGCGAATCACGTTGATGCGCGGCACCATTCACCTGGTCACCCCGCCGGACGCGCTGCGCATCGCCCCGCACATCCAGCCCGAACTGGAGAAGGTGCCCTTCCGCAAGGGTTTCAACTACGGGGCCATGGTCGGGCTGGATCCGGAGCGGGTGCGCGCCGACGGCGAGGCGGTGCTCGGCGACGAACCCATGTCCGCCACCGCCCTGCGCGAACATGCCGCCGAACTCTACCCGGAGCGCGATCCGGGGGCGATCGTCCAGACCTGGCTGTACCAACTGCCGGTCCTGCAAACTCCACCGCGTGGGCGCTGGCGCGACAACAGCCGCCCGGTGTGGTCCCGGGTCGAACCCTGGCTCGGCGCACCCCTGGACCCGACCTATCCGCTGGCGGAACTGCTGCTGCGGTACCTGCGCGCCTTCGGCCCCGCCACCACCATGGATATGCAGACCTGGTCCAAGCTCACCGGTATGAAGCCCGCGATGGACCGTCTCGGCGACCGCGTGCGCACCTACACCGACGAGCGCGGTCGCACCCTCTACGACGCCGCCGACGCCGAACTGACCGACCCGGACACCCCCGCCCCCGTCCGCCTGCTCGGCTGGTACGACAACGCCGTCCTCTCCCACCAGGATCGAACCCGCATCGTCCCGGAGAGCGGCGCACCCCCACTGCGCGCCTTCGCCGCCGCCGTATCCCCGATCCTGGTGGACGGCTACCTCGCCGCCGTCTACAAGATCTTCACCGAGCGCGGGACCGCCCGCCTGCGTATCAGCCCCCGCATCGAATGGAGCCGCGCCGACCGCGACGCGGTGACGGCCGAAGCGGAGGCGCTCTTGGCATTCCTGGAACCGGAGCTGCACTCCAGCGTCGAAATCCTCTCCCCAGGAGCGGATTTGCGTCCCTGACCCCGTTCCGTTTCCTTCACGCACCCGGCTACTTCCCCGCTGCCTACACGCGCTCGGTCGTTTCCGGCTGCCTGCATGGCTGGTCGGTTGCCCGTGCGCACCAACCGGTCGGCAGGTATCCGCACGATGGGTGCGGCAACCTTAACCCGGCGGAAACACCGCGCCGTTAGGCTTTCGGACACCACGTTCATGGCTGCAACGGACGCGGTGCACCGCCCGGATCGGGGCGGGCGAACCAGCCGCATTTCGAGAGGAATGCCGCATGGTGCCACAGTCAGCAGCCGTCCCGGGCAGTGCCGAGACCGACAGTGTCGTGATCGGCGATGTCACCGCCTACACCGCGACCGTCGGGGGGCCTCGGTGGACGTCGGGACAGGATGTGGTCGTCGAGCACGGCCGTGTCACCGCCATCGGGCCGAAAGCCGGTGCGGGCCGGGCGCTTCCTACGGTCGACGGTAGCGGCGGCCACCTGATTCCGGGTTTCGTCAACACCCACACCCACCTCCAGCAGTCCGTGCTGCGCGGTGCGGGGGAGGGGCTGCCGCTGCTCGAATGGTTGCACTGCGTAGGCGAATTCACGGTGGCGGCCACGCCCGAGCAGACCTATGCCGCCGCCCTCGCGGGCGGTCTGGAACTGCTGCGCGGCGGTGTCACCACCGTGGTCGAGCACATGTGGCCGAATCCCTCGGCGGCCGTACACGACGCGGCCCTGCGCGCCCTGCACGAGCTGGGCATTCGCGTGGTCTTCGGCCGGGGCGTGGCCGACCGGGCCGACCCCTCCCGCCGCTGGGGTATGGATCCACGCCTGCTGCAACCGCTTTCGGAGGTCTTCGCGCACATCGACACGCTCGACGCCAGGCTCACGGACACGCGGGTCACGACCGCGCTCGCCGTGCCGAATCCGCGCTGCCTCACCCCCGAGGGTATGGCCGCCGTGCGCGACTACGCCGATCGCACCGGCAAGACCATCTCCATCCATCTGCTGGAGACCCGCACCGACGAGGACATGTGCCGTGCACACGCGACCTGCTCGGCGGTCGACTATCTGGATCGCGGCGGCCTGCTGGGGCCGCGTACCCTCGCGGTGCACTGCTGTCACCTCGACGAGTACGGCCGCGGGCTGTTCGCCGAGCGCGGTGTCGCGGTGTCGTACAACCCGCTCAGCAATATGCGGCTGGGCAGCGGAGTAGCGCCGATCCCCGCCATGCTGGCCGCGGGCATCGGTGTAGGGCTGGGGGTGGACGGCGCGGCCAGCAATGACACCCAGGACATGCTGTTGGCGCTGCGCATGGGCGCGTACCTGCAGCGGGTCACGCACGCGCGCGCCGATCTGCTCGGCTTCGACGACATGATGCGGATGGCCACCCGCGGTGCCGCTGCCGCCCTGGGCGATTCGGATGGGCCGGTCGGAATCGCGGCGGGGGACCGCGCGGACCTGACCCTGCTGCGCTTCGATCGGGACTTCGCCTGCCTGCCGGTCCGAGATCCCGGGGCCACCGTGCTGACCACCGCCTCGCCGCGGGTGGTGGACACCGTCTGGGTGGACGGTGAGGCGGTGCTTCGCGACGGGCGCAGTACGCGCATCGACGAACCGGCCCTCACCAAGCTACTGCTGGACATGCAATAACAGTTAACCACTGCGAAACAGGATATTGATTGCACGTAATTCTGTGCAGCAAAACTGATCTGGACGCTTTGATTGCACGCAAGATTATCGAAAGAAGGTGAGCGCGGTGGTGCTCTACGACACGGTGCGCGACACCGGAACCGCCCCGAACTCCGAGCGGCGCTCGGTCACCGAGCCGCTCGCACCGGTTCCGGAAATCACCTGCACGGGGGTGGGCAAGCGCTACGACGGCCAGGGCTCCGGCGATATCGTCGCCCTCGCCGCTATCGATCTGGAGGTCCGGCGCGGCGAATTCGTCGCCGTGGTGGGGCCTTCCGGCTGCGGTAAGTCGACACTGCTGCGCTTGGCCGCCGGATTGGAGCGGCCGACATCGGGAAGCCTTGCGGTCCAGACAGATTCGGTCGGCTTCATCTTCCAGGAGGCCACCCTGCTGCCGTGGCGGCGGGTGCTGCGCAATGTCGAACTCGCCGCCGAACTGCGCGGCGTCGACCGCGGCACCCGCCGGACCCGCGCCACCCGCGCCCTGGCGGCGGTCGGACTGGCCGATTTCGCGGACAAACTCCCCGGCCAGCTCTCCGGCGGTATGCGAATGCGCGTATCCCTCGCCCGCGCATTGGCTTTACAGCCGAGCCTGCTGCTGCTCGACGAACCCTTCGGCGCGCTCGACGAGATCACCCGGCTGAGCATGCAGGAGGAACTGTTGCGGCTCTACCGCGACAACGTCTTCACGGCCCTGTTCATCACCCACTCCGTCTCCGAGGCGGTATTCCTGGCGCGGCGCGTGGTGGTCATGTCCGCCCGGCCCGGGCGCGTACACGAGGTGATCGATATCGACCTGCCGTACCCGCGCGACCGGGACCTGCGGTTCGACAGCGCCTTCACCGGCCTGGTCGCCCGGGTCTCCAGCTCGCTGCGGGCGGCCTGCTGATGGCCGCCCGCACGCTGGGCGCGTCGACCCGCTCGACCATCCGTCCCTTGCTCGCCAAGGCCCTGGTGCCCGCGGTGTGCGTCGGCCTCGCCCTCGGGACGTGGTACGCGGTATCGCTGCTGCTGCTCGCCCCCGACCGGCGCTTCCTGCTGCCGCCGCCGCACGCCGTGCTCACCGAATCGCTGCTGGACCCGGCCACCGTCGAGACCATGCTGCGGGCACTCGCGGTAACCGCGCGGGTGGCCCTGGTCGGGCTGCTGGTCGCCGCGGTCCTGGGCGTCGCTATCGGGGTGCTGATGAGCCAGGCCAGGGCGATCGAGCGCGTGGTGTACCCGTACGCCGTTGTGCTCCAGGCCATTCCGGTACTGGCCGTGGTGCCGCTCATCGGCCTGTGGTTCGGCTACGGCATGTCCGCCCGGACCATCGTCTGCGTACTCATCGCCGTGCACCCGATCATCGCCATGACGCTGTTCGGCATCCAGTCCGTGGACGCCAACCTGCGCGAACTGTTCACTCTCGGCCGGGCCACTCGGCTGCGCCGCCTGCTGTCACTGGAACTGCCCGCCGCGCTGCCCTCCATCCTCACCAGCCTGCGCACCGCCGCCGCGCTCGCGGTGACCGGCGCGATCATCGGTGACATGTTCTTCGCCAAGGGGCAGCCGGGCATCGGCACCCTGCTCGACACCTACCGAGCGCGGCTGCAATCGGAGGACATGCTCGCCGCACTGCTGCTCGCCGCCCTCTTCGGCGTCACCGTCTTCGCCCTTTGCACCGCCGCGCAGCGTCTCACCGTCGGCCGCTGGCACGCCTCCGGTCGCTGAATTCCATCCTCACACTGTGGAGAACCCATGCACACCTGTCTTCGCCGTGCCCGCGTGGCCGCGCTGACCGCCCTCGCGGTCGCGACCCTCGCCGCCTGCTCCGGCTCCGAAACCGACACTACCGCCGTCGAATTGCCTTCGGCCCCAGCCGAACAGCAGTTGGCCGGAACCTGCCCCGACACCGTCGTCGTCCAACTCCAATGGGAACCCGAAACCGATTCCGGCCCCCTCTTCGGCCTGCTCGGACCCGGCTACCGCGTGGACTCCGACAACAACCGGGTCACCGGCCCGCTGGTGGTGGACGGCAAGGACACCGGCGTGGAACTGGAGATCCGCGCGGGCGGCCCGGCCATCGGCTTCCAGACCGTGCCCTCCCAGATGTACGTCGACGACTCCATCACCCTGGGCCTGGCGCACTCCGAACATGCCATCGCCGCGGCCGGGCAGCAGCCGCTGATCGGTGTCACCACCCTGCTGCGCTACAGCCCGCAGCTGCTCATGTGGGATCCGGCGACGCACCCGGACTGGCGGGGCATCGCCGATATCGGCGCATCCGGTGCGCCCATCGTGGTTTCGCAGGGACAGCTGTACCCGGACTGGCTGGTGGCGCGCGGGCTGGTGCGGGCCGAGCAGATCGACGCCTCCTACGACAATTCACCGTCGCGCTTCGTCGCCGATCCGTCCTTCGCCCAGCAGGGCTTCGCCAACTCCGAACCCTACGTCTACGAGCACGAGGTGCGGGCCTGGAACAAGCCGGTGGCCTACCAGCTGCTGCGCGACGTCGGCTACGAGGGCTACGCCCGCACCGTGAACGTGCGCGCCGACAGACTCGACGAACTGCGCCCCTGCCTGCGCCGCCTGGTGCCCATGATCCAAAGGGCGACAGCCGATTTCCGCGCCGATCCCAGCCACGTGAACGAGGTGGTCGTCGATGTGGTCGACAAGAGCGCCAATTTCAGTCCCTACAGCGCCGAACTCGCCGCCTTCGGTTCCCGGGCGCTCATCGACAACGGACTGATCGGCAATGACACCGACGGTGTCATCGGCAGTTTCGACTCCGCGCGGGTGCAGCGGGTCATCGACGAATTCGCCCCCATCCTGCGCCGCGGCGGCGCGAACGTGCCCACCACCCTGACCGCCGCCGACCTGATCACCACCGAATTCCTGGACCGCGGCATCGCGGCCACCGACTGAGCCGACCGAAAGGGTAACCATGACAACCGGATACGACCTGTCCGAAGTCGACCGCGAGAAGCGCATGGGTGGACTCGGCGCGGAGACCGCCCGTGAGATCCGCGTCATCGACCTCACCGACTTCGAGAACCGTCGCACCGAGATCACCGAACAGCTGTGGACCGCCGCCACCGAGATCGGCTTCTTCCAGCTCTCCGGGCACGGTATCCCGCAGTGGCAGCTGGACGACGCCTTCGCCCGCGCCGCGGCCTTCTTCGCGCTGCCGGAATCGGTGAAGGCGCGGTACCCGCTGGTCAAAGCCGACAATGCGGGCTGGGAGAGCTTGACCCAGGTGCGGCCCTCCATCGGCGTGCCCGACCAGAAGGAGTCCTATCAGATCACTCGACCGCATATGGCGAGCCTGTGGCCGACCGAGGCCGAACTGCCCGGATTCGTCTCCGCCATCCTGGATTTCGAGCATCGGTGCTGGAGCGTGGCCATGCGGGTGCTGTCCTGTTTCGCCGACCGGCTCGGGCTGCCGCGCGACCACTTCACCGCCGCGCACGATCCGGAATCGGAGCACTACCAGAGCACCCTGCGACTGCTGCACTACTTCGCCGTTCCCGAGGAACTGCGCGATGTGCCCGGTCGCTGGCGGGCGGGCGCGCACACCGACTTCGACTGCCTCACCCTGCTGTTCCAACGCGACGGGCAGGGCGGGCTCCAGGTCTGCCCCGGCAAGGAGATGGACGAACAAGCATGGACCTCCATCACGCCCTCGTCCTCGCTGATCACCTGCAATATCGGCGATATGCTCACCCGCTGGAGCGATGATCTGCTGCCCTCCAACTTCCATCGGGTGCGCAGTCCGGGCCGCGACGAGTACCAGGGTGAGCGCTACAGCATCGCCTATTTCGCGCAGGCCGACCGCGACGCCGTCATCCAGGGTCCGCGCGGCGTCTACCCGCCCGTGACCGCCGCCGACTTCCTCGCCGAGCGGGTGCGGGCCAACTACCGGCCGCGGATGTAGTTTCGAGCCAGCGAGAAAGGACCCCATGGCCGACGACACCAGCGCCGCCCTGCTCGGCCCCTCGGTACACCGGCAGCTGCGGCAGCTGGTGCTCTCCGGTGAACTGGAACCCGGCGCGCCGCTGAGCGTGCTCGCCCTGTCCGGTCGCCTCGGCGTCAGCCGCAGCCCGGTCCGCGAGGCCGTGCAGCAGCTCATCTACGAGGGTCTGGCCGTGAACGTCCCGCACGCGGGGGCGCGGGTGGCCGTGGTGGACGACGCCCGGATTCGCGATGTGCTGGCCGTGCGCGCGGTGCTCGACGGTCTCGCCGCCGCCGAGGCCGCCACCCGCCTGACCGAAGCCGACCTGGTGCAACTCACCGGCATGCTCGACGCCCAGGCGGACAACCTGCGCGGTGACGCCGACCCGGCCCGCGACACCGCCCTGGACCTGGAATTCCACACCTTCATCCGGGACCGCGCCGGAAACCCCACCCTCGCCGAGGAACTCGCCCGCCTCGAATCCCAGGCCCACCTCTACCGCGGCGACCTGTGGAGCCACGACCGCAACCGCAGCACCGCCCTGCGCGAACACCGCCGCATCGTGGAAGCCCTCGAATCCGGCGACCCCACCCAGTCCCGCGCCGTCGCCGAAGCCCACGTGCGCGGCCTCATCACCCGCCTGCACCGACGCTGACCAGCCGCTCCGGCAGTGCCGCGCCGCCCACGCGGAGACGGTGCGTGATCAGTGTTCACGACCGGGAACCGGAGTCGCTGTGCTGCCGGAGGCGAGGCATGGATCAGGTTGCCTCGCTCGCCGCGCGGCCCGCTCAGTGCGCGTTGCGGTAGGCCGGGGCCTTGCTGGTGGCGGTGGGGGTCAGGGTGCGCAGCAGCGGCAGGGTGCGGCGCGGCACCACCGTGGACAGCACGATCACGCTGTGCGACCGCACCACCGAGGTGGTGCGGTCGATACTCAGCAGCACCGTTTGCAGACCGGCGTGGGAGTCCGCGCCGATACGGCACAGCACATCGCTGGAACCGGTGGTGGCGTACGCTTCCAGCACGCCCGGGATGGCGGCCAGATCGGCGGCCACCGCCTCCAGCGCACCTTGCGCGATCTCCAGGGTGACGAAGGCTTCCACATCGAAACCGGCTGCGCTGACATCGATCTGGGGGTCGTAGGAGGCGATGACCCCGGCCTCCTCCATCCGGGCGATGCGTGACTGCACGGTCGCGCGGGCCACTCGAGTACGGCGGGACAACTCGAGGATGCCCGCCTTCTGATGCTCGTGCATGGCGGTGAGGATGGCCAGGTCCAGCTCGTCCAGCTTGGCGGGAGTGCGTGCCATGGCGGATCTCCGTTCGCAGGGTGTTCTATTCAAATTGTCCAGCACCAACGGCAAGATGGTGACGCAATTCACCAGGGTGTCTACTGAAAATCGCCGATATTGCCCATCAGCGGCCATCGGCCTTTCCTGGTCTCATGAGCATCGAGGCAACCGCCGCACCTGTTCAACCGCCGAATCGGCCCACGGCCACCGACTCACCGCCCGAGGACGAATTGCGTCGCCTCGTCGGTCTGGTGGACCACGACGCGGCCGCCGACCCGTTCCCGGTGCTGGGCTGGGACGCGCTCGTGTGGGTGGTGGGCAACGCCACCCAGGCCGCGCACTATCTGGAATCCGCCTTCGGGCTGCGGTTGGAGGCGTACTCGGGTCCCGAGACCGGCAACCGCGACCACAAGGCGTACGTACTGCGCAGCGGTGGCGTCCGATTCGTCGTCAAGGGGGCGGTGGATCCGGCGAGTTCCCTGGTGGCACACCATGATCGGCACGGGGACGGAGTCGTCGACATCGCGCTCGAGGTCCCGGACGTGGACCGCTGCATCGCCCACGCCCGCGCCCAGGGCGCGACCGTGCTGGTCGAACCGCACGACGAGACAGACGAATTCGGCACGGTGCGTGCCGCGGCCATCGCCACCTACGGCGAGACCCGGCACACCCTGATCGACCGTTCCCGCTACACCGGCCCCTATCTGCCCGGCTATATCGCGCGCACCTCCGGTTACGAACCGCGCCCCGGCGCACCGCGCCGCCTCTTCCAGGCCATCGACCACGTGGTCGGCAACGTGGAGCTGGGGCGCATGGACGAGTGGGTCGAGTTCTACCGCCGCGTCATGGGTTTCGAGAACATGGCCGAATTCGTGGGCGACGATATCGCCACCGACTATTCGGCGCTCATGTCCAAGGTCGTCGCCAACGGCAACCACCGCGTCAAGTTCCCCCTCAACGAACCCGCCGACGGCCCCAAGCGCTCCCAGATCGACGAGTACCTGGAGTTCTACCGGGGCCCGGGCGTCCAGCACATCGCCCTGGCCACGGGTGACATCCTCACCGCCGTGGACTGCCTGCGCCGCGAGGGCATCGAATTCCTCGCCACGCCCGACACCTACTACGAGGACCCGGAACTGCGCGCCCGCATCGGCCACGTCCGCGTCCCCGTGGAAGAGCTCCAGCGTCGCGGCATCCTGGTCGACCGCGACGAAGACGGCTACCTGCTCCAGATCTTCTGCAAACCCGTCACCGACCGCCCCACCGTCTTCTTCGAACTCATCGAACGCCACGGCTCCCTCGGCTTCGGCAAGGGCAACTTCAAGGCCCTCTTCCAGGCCATCGAGCGCGAACAGGAGGCCCGCGGCAACCTCTGATCGGATGCGGCAACGCCGTGGCGAACCGCTCGGACGAGCCGAATCCCGCGATGTCGGTAGAGTTCGTGCCATGCGGATGACGTCGGCGATTGTCACGGGGATGACCTTCGCTCTGCTGCTGTCGGCGTGCGGGGGGAAGCAGGAATCCGATACACCGACCGGGCTGCGCCCACCGCCCAGGGTGGCCACGCTGGGTCCCTTCGTGGGCGAATGCGGCCACGTCACCGACGACGAGGTGCGCGATATCGGCGCCCTCGGCGCGGTGACCCGGGTGTTCAAGAACTCCGTCGGCTGCAACTGGCAGGGCGGCGGGGTCGGCGGCGCGAGCGTCACCTTCGCCTCCTACCGCGGCAGTCCCATCGACCGCGAGAAGGCTTGGGTGGCCAGCGTCGGTCGCGATCCGGAGACCATCGAGGTCGGCGGCAAGACCGGCTTCCAGGCCCTGGACCCCAGCAACCGGGTGTGCGACCTGGCGGTGCAGCTGGACGACGACTTCTTCGAATGGTCCATCTCCTACGGCCTGTTCGGCAGCGAGGGGCTCGGCAATCCGTGCGACCGCAGCCGCCGACTGGCCGAACTGACCGTGCAGCGACTCGGATGAGGGGCAACGGCATGAGAGGCGGCGGCATGACGGGCGGTGGCACGGCGCGCACGCGCGGACGGCGCGGCATCCGGCTCACCGGTGCGGCGCTGGCCGCCCTGGCGCTCACCGCGACCCTCGCCGGCTGCGGCCGGACCATCGAGGGCACCGCCCTCCCGGCGGGCGGTACCACCGGCGACGGCGGCGGGCGCATCAACACCAACTTCGACAAGCTGCTGCGCGAATGCGAGGTGGTCTCGCTGGAGGACATCGGCAAGACCGTCGGCGAGGGCACCTACGTGAACCCGTCCTTCAACGGGGCGGTCTGCATGTGGGATCTGGACGGCGGTTCCTCGGGCAGCGGCATGGTGACGCTCAGCTGGTACGAGCTCGGGTCGCTGGCCAACGAGAAGAAGAACAACGAGCGCCTCGGCTATGTGACCAACGACATCACCGTGCAGGGGCGTCGATCGCTGGAGACGCGGCGGCCGAACGACCCCGATTCGTGCGGTGTGTTCGCCCCGGCCGCGGATGCCGGAATCGTGGGCTGGTGGGTGAACTACCGTGCGGGAGGGTCACATCCGGATCCCTGCGAGGCCGCGCGCAAGCTGGTGGAGCTCACCTTGAACCTGGCCCGCTAGTCGATCTACCTGCCCGCGTCCATACCACTCCGGGACCCCGTTTTTGCTCCCGGAAACGCCGGCGGGTATCGTGGATCGCTGTGCCCGGAAGCATGCGGGCAGGTTCGTGCGCAGTACGTAGGCCAGCGAGAGCGGCTGACCGGTTCAGCGTGCCCTGAACAGGGCGTGTAAGCTGCGCACGACACGCCCGACCTCGTGACAACGAAATGTCGCGGGAACTGGGCGGAAAGCTCGAATGACCGCGGCGTGAACGACGGGTCCGGAGGCGGCAGCCTGCGTAACCACGGAGGCCCCGGGCGCGCCGCAAATGAATACAGACATGAAGTTCCAGACACCTGGTTACTAATAAGGAAAGCCGGTCTATGCCAACCATCAACCAGCTGGTCCGCAAGGGTCGCCGCGACAAGGTCGCCAAGACCAAGACTGCGGCCCTCAAGGGGAGCCCGCAGCGTCGTGGCGTGTGCACCCGCGTGTACACCACGACCCCGAAGAAGCCGAACTCGGCGCTCCGCAAGGTCGCCCGTGTTCGCCTGACCAGCCAGGTCGAGGTCACGGCTTACATCCCCGGTGAGGGTCACAACCTGCAGGAGCACTCGATGGTGCTCGTTCGCGGCGGTCGTGTGAAGGACCTCCCGGGTGTGCGCTACAAGATCATCCGCGGTTCCCTCGACACCCAGGGTGTGAAGAACCGCAAGCAGGCCCGCAGCCGCTACGGCGCCAAGAAGGAGAAGAGCTGATATGCCGCGCAAGGGCCCCGCTCCCAAGCGTCCGCTGATCAACGACCCGGTCTACGGCTCCCCGCTGGTGACCCAGCTGGTCAACAAGATCCTCCTGGACGGCAAGAAGTCGACCGCCGAGCGCATCGTCTACGGTGCCCTCGAGCAGGCTCGCGAGAAGACCGGCACCGATCCGGTCGTGACCCTCAAGCGCGCGCTGGACAACGTCAAGCCGTCGCTCGAGGTCAAGCCCCGCCGCGTCGGTGGCGCCACCTACCAGGTGCCGGTCGAGGTCCGTCCGGGCCGCGCCAACACCCTGGCGCTGCGCTGGCTGGTCAACTTCTCGCGCGCCCGTCGCGAGAAGACCATGGTCGAGCGTCTGGCGAACGAGCTCCTCGACGCCAGCAACGGCCTGGGCGCTTCGGTGAAGCGTCGCGAGGACACCCACAAGATGGCCGAGTCCAACCGGGCCTTCGCGCACTACCGCTGGTGATCCGGTGCCCGGCGATGCCCGGGCGTCGAGTCACGGTCCGGCGCGGCACTTCGCGGTCGCGCCGGACGTTGAGACAGAGATGACCCGGAGCAAAGCCAGGGTCGCACCCGAAGATCCCACTAGCTAAGAGCGGGGAAGATTTCCGTGGCACAGGACGTGCTCACCGACCTGAACAAGGTCCGCAACATCGGCATCATGGCCCACATCGATGCCGGTAAGACGACGACCACCGAACGCATCCTCTTCTACACCGGTATCACCTACAAGATCGGTGAGGTGCACGACGGCGCCGCCACCATGGACTGGATGGCGCAGGAGCAGGAACGCGGCATCACCATCACGTCGGCCGCGACGACCTGTTTCTGGAAAGACAACCAGATCAACATCATCGACACCCCGGGTCACGTCGACTTCACCGTCGAGGTGGAGCGCTCGCTGCGCGTGCTCGACGGTGCCGTCGCCGTCTTCGACGGCAAGGAGGGTGTCGAGCCCCAGTCCGAGCAGGTGTGGCGGCAGGCGGACAAGTACGACGTGCCGCGTATCTGCTTCGTCAACAAGATGGACAAGCTGGGCGCGGACTTCTACTTCACCGTCCAGACCATCAAGGACCGCCTGGGCGCCAAGCCGCTGGTCCTGCAGCTGCCGATCGGCGCCGAGGACACCTTCGAGGGCGTCGTCGACCTGGTCGAGATGAACGCCAAGGTCTGGAAGGGCGAGACCAAGCTCGGCGAGCAGTACGAGGTCGTCGAGATCCCGGCCGACCTGGCCGAGAAGGCCGAGCAGTACCGCCAGGAGCTGCTCGAGACCGTCGCCGAGTCCGATGAGGCGCTGCTGGAGAAGTTCTTCGGCGGCGAGGAGCTCTCCATCGAGGAGATCAAGGGCGCGATTCGCAAGATGACCGTCAACTCCGAGCTCTACCCGGTGCTGTGCGGTTCGGCGTTCAAGAACAAGGGCGTGCAGCCCATGCTCGACGCCGTGATCGACTACCTGCCGAACCCGCTGGACGACGGTGGCACCGACGGCCACGTCCCGGGTAAGGAAGAGGAGATCCTGCACCGCGACGCGAGCGTCACCGAGCCGTTCGCCGCGCTGGCGTTCAAGGTCGCCACCCACCCGTTCTTCGGCAAGCTGACCTACGTCCGGGTGTACTCGGGCAAGGTCGACTCCGGCGCCCAGGTCATCAACTCGACCAAGGGCAAGAAGGAGCGTCTGGGCAAGCTGTTCCAGATGCACTCCAACAAGGAGAACCCGGTCACCGAGGCCCAGGCCGGCCACATCTACGCGGTCATCGGCCTGAAGGACACCACGACCGGCGACACCCTGTGCGATCCGCAGAACCAGATCGTGCTGGAGTCCATGACCTTCCCGGATCCGGTCATCGAGGTGGCCATCGAGCCGAAGACCAAGGCCGACCAGGAGAAGCTGGGCACCGCCATCCAGAAGTTCGCGGAGGAGGACCCCACCTTCAACGTGAAGCTGGATCAGGAGACCGGCCAGACCGTCATCGGCGGCATGGGCGAGCTCCAGCTCGATATCTACGTCGACCGCATGAAGCGCGAATTCAAGGTCGAGGCGAATATCGGCAAGCCGCAGGTGGCCTACCGCGAGACCATCACCAAGCCGGTCGAGAAGCACGAGTACACCCACAAGAAGCAGACCGGTGGTTCGGGTCAGTTCGCCCGTGTCATCATCGGCCTGGAGCCCTTCACGGGTGAGGACGGCGCGACCTACGAGTTCGAGAACAAGGTCACCGGTGGCCGCGTTCCGCGCGAGTACATCCCGTCGGTCGACGCCGGTATCCAGGACGCCATGCAGTACGGTGTGCTCGCCGGCTTCCCGCTGGTCAACGTCAAGGCCCTGCTGCTGGACGGCGCTTACCACGAGGTCGACTCGTCGGAAATGGCGTTCAAGATCGCGGGTGCGCAGGCCCTCAAGGAAGCGGCCCGCAAGGCCGGTCCGGTGATCCTCGAGCCCATGATGGCTGTCGAGGTCACCACGCCCGAGGACTACATGGGCGAAGTGATCGGCGACCTGAACTCCCGCCGTGGCCAGATCCAGGCCATGGAGGAACGCAGTGGTGCCCGTGTCGTCAAGGCGCTGGTTCCGCTCTCGGAGATGTTCGGCTACATCGGTGACCTGCGGTCGAAGACCCAGGGCCGGGCCAACTTCTCCATGGTGTTCGATTCGTACGCGGAGGTTCCGGCCAACGTGTCGAAGGAGATCATCGCCAAGGCGACCGGCGAGTAGTTCGCTGCCGGGGCGGATTCGCGAGTATCCGCCCCGAGTCGGTCGGCTGAACGACCCCCTGTAAGAAAAACAACGCACTGCTGCAAAGCAACGCACTACTAGTCCAGGAGGACAACAGTGGCGAAGGCGAAGTTCGAGCGGACGAAGCCCCACGTCAACATCGGCACCATCGGTCACGTCGACCACGGCAAGACCACGCTGACGGCGGCCATCACCAAGGTGCTGCACGACAAGTACCCGGACCTGAACCAGAGCTTCGCGTTCGACCAGATCGACAAGGCTCCGGAGGAGAAGGCTCGTGGTATCACGATCAACATCTCCCACGTCGAGTACCAGACCGAGAAGCGGCACTACGCCCACGTCGACGCCCCCGGTCACGCCGACTACATCAAGAACATGATCACCGGTGCCGCCCAGATGGACGGCGCGATCCTGGTCGTGGCGGCCACCGACGGCCCGATGCCGCAGACCCGTGAGCACGTGCTGCTCGCCCGTCAGGTCGGCGTGCCCTACATCCTGGTCGCGCTGAACAAGGCCGACATGGTCGACGACGAGGAAATCCTCGAGCTCGTCGAGATGGAGGTCCGCGAGCTGCTGGCCTCGCAGGAGTTCGACGAGGACGCCCCGGTCGTGCGCGTCTCCGGCCTGAAGGCCCTCGAGGGCGACGAGAAGTGGGCGCAGTCCGTCATGGACCTGATGAACGCCGTCGACGAGTCGATCCCGGACCCGGTCCGTGAGACCGACAAGCCGTTCCTCATGCCGATCGAGGACGTCTTCACCATCACCGGTCGTGGCACCGTGGTGACCGGTCGTGTCGAGCGCGGCATCATCAACGTGAACGAAGAGGTCGAGATCGTGGGTATCCGCGAGAAGTCGACCAAGACCACCATCACGGGCATCGAGATGTTCCGCAAGCTGCTCGACCAGGGCCAGGCGGGCGACAACGTCGGTCTGCTGGTCCGTGGTATCAAGCGCGAGGACGTGGAGCGCGGCCAGGTCGTCATCAAGCCGGGCACCACCACCCCGCACACCGAGTTCGAGGGCCAGGCGTACATCCTGTCGAAGGACGAGGGCGGCCGCCACACCCCGTTCTTCAACAACTACCGCCCGCAGTTCTACTTCCGCACCACCGACGTGACCGGCGTCGTGACCCTCCCCGAGGGCACCGAGATGGTCATGCCGGGCGACAACACCGAGATGAGCGTCAAGCTCATCCAGCCGATCGCCATGGAAGAGGGCCTGCGCTTCGCGATCCGTGAGGGTGGCCGCACCGTCGGTGCCGGTCGCGTCACCAAGATCATCAAGTGATTCGCTGAATCACCGGTAGACGGCGTCGCTCCGAAAGGAGCGGCGCCGTTTGCGTTTCACGGGCGGTCGTCCTCGTCCACCCAATCGGCGACCACGGTGCCCGAGACCATGCCGTCGGAACCGGGCAGCACGGTGGTGGGTCGTTCGTCCTCGTAGGCTTCCGCGATTTCGGCGGCGCGTCGGCGATGTTTGTCCTCGACCTCCGGTTCCGGAACGATCAGCCGCTCATCCTGTTTCGCGGATTTCTCCTGAATCCGCTGTTCCTCTTCGGTATTCATGCCGCAGATCTGCCCGCTGTCGGGCTGGTCAAACCGGGTGCGGACCGACAGCGCGCGCGTGCGCGGCGGAAGCGGCTATCCCGGCAGCGGTGCGGGCACCGCGCCCAGCATCCGACCGGAGTCGAAAGTGGCGGCGGCGGGAGGCAATTCACCCGGACGCCCGCTGGCGAGGACGCGGACCGTACCGGTGCCCGCGGTGGGGCGGCCCAGGGCGTCCATGCGGCGCAGGGTCTGGCCCGCGACGGCCTCGGCGCTGTCGAAGATGCGCACACCCCGGGGGAGGGCGGCGAGGATGGCATCGAGAACCAGCGGGTAGTGGGTGCAACCGAGCACGATGCCCTCGGTGCCCGCCGGGGTGCGCTCGGCGGCGCTGGCGATGGCGCGTTCGATGGCGGGCAGGTCGCCGCGGTCGATGGCGTCGGCGAGCCCGTGACAGGCCACACCCGTGACCTCGGCGTTCCCGCCGAAGCGGGCGATGAGATCGGCCTGGTAGGCGCTGGCCGTGGTGGCGGCGGTCGCCCAGACCGCCACCTTCGAGCAGGCCGCGGCGGCGGGTTTGATGGCCGGGACGGTGCCGATCACCGGCACCCCGGCACCGACCTCGGCGCGCACGTGTTCCAGCGCCGTCACGCTGGCCGTATTACAGGGCAGCACAATGACTTCCGCGCCCTCGCGCAAGGAGGTACGCGCGGTGTCGAGCACCCGGTCGATGACCCACTGCTCGGGCTTGGGCCCCCACGGGGCCCCGTCGGGATCCATCTGCAACAGCAGATCCAGGTCGGGCCGCAGCTTCCGCAACCACGCACCCGTGGGCAGCATGCCCAGGCCCGAATCGATGAGCGCGACGATCACCCCTGCCACGGTAATGAATGCGGCGCGGGCGGTGCGAATCGCGTCCGGCGAACAGCGCGAAACCGGTGCACGGGCCAATTCGGGAACCGGCTCCGGCCGAGGCGCTCGAGCAGCGGTGGCGCATCGGAGCCCGCGAAGCGGCGGGTCGGCGGTACCGCTATCGCGGTGAGTCCGACCGCGGGTATGGCGAACCCTCCCATGTCGGGGCCGATTCCGGGCGGCTGCGGTCGCGCCGTCGCGGAGGCGAACAGCGTCGGCTCAGCTCACGGGCTGGGTTTCGGTGAGCCGTGCGCGCATCTTCATGACCTTGCCGGTCATGCCCGCCCCGACCACGGCCACCAGTTCCCCACTCCGGAAGTAGTGCGCGAGGAACTTGCGGCCCTGATCCTCGATGATCCGGACCTCGTCGGCCGACGCGGGCAGTCCGAGCACCTGGATCTTCAGGTCGTACTGGTCGCTCCACACGTACGGCACGTGCGGTGGGGGCAGTTCGGCTCCCAGTAGCGCGCAGGCCAGCGTCTTGGCCTGCTCCCCGGCATTGGTCCAGTGCTCGACGCGCTTGTTGCGCCCGCTTCGGTGCGGCCAGGCGGCCACGTCGCCCACGGCCCAGACCCCGTCCACCGCGGTCCGTCCGGTCTCGTCGCTGATGACGCCGCCACCCTCGGCGGGATCGGCGAGCGGAATGCCGGACCCGGCGAGCCAGTCGGTCGCCGGAATCGAGCCGATGCCGATGACCACCAGATCGGCGTCGAGCGTGGATCCGTCGGAGCATCGCACGCCGCGCACGGCATCGTCCTCGACGAGCAGCCCCGCCACTCCGGTGCCGCAGCGCACGTCCACGCCCTCGGCCCGATGCAGCCGCGCCACCAGTTCGCCGACCTCGGTGCCGAGTGCGGCGGCCAGCGGCGTCGGCTGCGGTTCCACCAGCGTCACCGCCACGCCGTGGGCGCGGAAGCTGGCCGCCAGTTCGCATCCGATGAAACCACCGCCTACCACCACGGCCTGTCGGGCCTCGGTGAGGTGGGCGCGCAGTCGGGCCGCGTCGGCGTGCGAGCGCAGCACGTGCACCCCGGTCGCCTCGGGCAGGCCCGGAATCCGCCGGGGTCGCAGACCGGTGGCGAGGACGAGCTGGTCGTAGTCGAGGGTGGAGCCGTCGGCCAGGGTCACCTGTCGCGCCGCGGTGTCCACGCCGGTCACGGCCGTGCCCAGACGCAGGTCGATGCGCTGCTCGGCGTAGAACTCGACCGGTCGCAGCGCGGTGTCGTCGGTCTGGCCGCGTACGAACTGCTTGGACAGCGGCGGCCGGTCGTAGGGTGCCCGGTCCTCGTCGCCGATGAGGGTGAGTTCCCCCTCATAACCCGCTCGGCGCAGTTCCTCGGCCGTCCGGAGCCCCGCCAGCCCCGCGCCAACGATTAGAACGTGTTCCACCGATTGCGACATAGAGGCAACCCTAACCTTTTCGGGTCACCGCGGAGGTTCGGTTGTGTCGGGCACCACATCCAGATCGCTCCCGAATCGTATCCGCACATTTATTGATCGGGCGGTCAATCAGGATTAGAACGAAAGAAGGATAACCACAGCCTTGAAGGAGGCACATCATGTTCACCGACAGCCGTGCACAGGACGCGGTAGCCGTCGTCCTCGGAGCCATCGCGGCCCTGTCGCCCATCTGGGTGGATACCAGCAACCGGGCGATGTGGACGTTGATCGTCCTCGGCGTCCTGATCGCCGCCACCGGCCTGGCGCAGCTCGCCAAGGTCGCCGGTGCCACCGCCGACTACGCCATGGCCGTGCTGGGCGCGCTGCTGTTCCTCTCCCCGTGGGTGATGAACTTCAGCTCCTACACCAACGCGTCGTGGACGGCGTGGATCGTGGGCGTATTGACCGTCGTGGTCGCCTTGGCGGCGCTTCCACAGGTCGCGGGACGCATGCATACGGCACACTGATACACATGCCTGAACCGCGAGCGGGGCGTCGCCGCAGCCGCAAGGTCGACGGTGACGCCCGTCAGCTCATCCTGGATGCCGCCGAAAAGCTGTTCGCGGCACAGGGCTTCGACGCGACCCCCACCGCCGCCATCGCCGCGGCCGCGGGTGTACCCAAGGGTCTCGTCTTCTACTACTTCCCCACGAAGGAAGCGATCCTCACCGCCTTGATGACCGAACGGGTGCCCGCTCGGCCGATCGAGGACATCGCCGCGGTGATCGCCCCCGGCGATCCGGCCACCAGCCTGGTGAACCTGGATGCCGCGCTGAACCTGCGCGACCACCACTCCTCTGTGCTCCGCGTGATCATGTGGCGCGAGGCCGATACCCATCCGGACGTCCGTAAGCAGTTGCGCTCCATGCGTGATCAGCTGTTGGACGTGACCGCCCGGGTATTGCAGGCCAGCGCGCCCGGACCGGTCAAACCCGGAACGCTGCGCGCCTGCGCGGCGGCCTGGGTGTCGGCCATGTTCGCCATCGCCAGTACCGACCGCCTGCACGCGCTGGACGGTATGACGCTGCCGACCGCCGAGGAAGTGCTCAATGTGGCACAGGTGGTGGCGGCGGGCATGACCCAGTTGGGTTGAACTGGCGATATCCATTCCATCCCCAAAATTGTTGTTCGCAAAACGGATTCGTCTCAGCCCCGGAGCGCGGGGTTCACGGCGGCCCGGTAAGAATGTCGGCCATGGATGCCGACTACACCTCCGACCTGGGGCACTCACTGACCTCCCGGTCCGAGAACTACCGCCTCACCCACCCCGATACCTCGGACTCACGGTATGCGGCGAATTCGACGCTGACCGGCGTAGACACTGGCGGACACGCCGCGCTCGGACGCCTGAGCCCGCCCGAGGCCCCCGCGCAGTGGAGCAACTCCGGCAGCCACCGCACCGCCGAACCCGAATCCGCCCAGCAGAATTCGCGCTCCGCCGACTTCCGCTCGGAGTTCGCCGCCCCGATCAACGGCAGCGCTTCCGCGACCGCGCCGACGGCGTTCGGTGGCAGCGCGCCCACCACCGGAAGTCCGGCGCTCAGCGGTGGTTCGCGTGGTACGGGGGATTCGGCGTTCGGCGGTGGTTCGCGCACCACCGGGGATTCGGCATACGGCGGCAGTGCGCCAACCACGGGGGACTCTGCCTTCGGCGGTAGCGCGCCCACCGGGAATTCCGCCTTCGGCGGTAGCGCGCCCGCCACCGAGAACTCCGCCTTCGGCGGAAGTGCCCCCGCCACCGGGAATTCGGCCTTCGGCGGCGGCACCCCGACTGCCGCGGGTGCGGCGTTCATCGCGGGCGGCGACAATGGCACCGCATCCGGTGCGGGGGGAACAGCACCCGCCGCGGCGGTCCGGGAGACCTCCACCCCCGGTGGTTCCCACGCCGCGCCGACATCGGCCGACCGGCCCACTCGTGCGCGCGAGCGCCAGGCCGCCGCGGCCTCCGGCGCGACCGTGGAGCCGCAGCACGTCATGCGACTGCTGCTGGCCAGCCACGAACTCGACACCGCCGCGACCGGAGCCGAGGCCGGTGAGGTCGGCGTCGCCGAGCTGGCCCGCGCCGCCCACCGCACCCGCGCCGCCGCCGTGGAACTCGTATCCGCCTGGTACGGAGGGGCGGACCAGATGCGAAATTTCGCTGAGGCGCTGTTACAGGCCGCGTCGGAAGGCGCAGGCAGGCACTAGCGCGGGTCGACCCGTCGCCCACGGCACCTCGCCGGGATCGCGGGCGCCGGTTCGGGAGGTTGCCACCACCGCGTTTCGGACGCCGTGGCTGCCGCCGCTGTCGGGGCGCAGCAGGCGGATGCGCCTTCTGCCGACCGGCCAGGAACCCGACACCGGCACGTCACCGATGTCGAGTCCGGGACAGCTGTCGTGGCTGATCTGCTCGTGCGCACCCGCGCCGCCATGGACCGCGTGTCCGAATGGCGCACCGGGGGCCGGATCCGATGGCCGTACCATCCGGATATGGGCGCATTGACGGCGGAAGCGGTGCGGACAGCGCTGGCGGAGGTCGCCGATCCCGCGGATGCGGCGCAGCTACAGCGGTTCTTCAAGACGGGGCCGGGGGAGTACGGGGAGGGTGACGTCTTCATCGGGGTGCGGGTGCCGCAGACCCGCAAGGTCGCGAAACAGTTCGGGGGACTGCCACTGTCGGAGATCGACCGGCTACTGGACAGCGCGGTGCACGAGCACCGACTGGCGGCGCTGGTGATCCTGAACGCGCGGATGGCGAAAGCATCGCGGGTGCGCACGGGCAGCGCCGCGGAGCAGCGCGCGATCGTCGAACTGTATCTGGCCGCCATGCGGCGGGGGCGGATCAACAATTGGGATCTGGTCGACACCTCGGCCGAGCACATTCTCGGACCGTGGTTGCTGGAGCAGCCGCGGGATCCGCTGTACGAGCTGGCGGCGTCGGATTCGCTGTGGGAGCGGCGAATCGCACTGCTGACCACCTTCGCCTTCATCAAGGCGGGCGATGCGAGTACCACGCTGGAGCTGTGTGAGCGCCTGCTGTCCGACCGCCGCGACCTGATCCAGAAGGCCGTCGGGTGGATGCTGCGGGAGGTCGGCAAGCGAGTGGAACCGACCGCCCTCATCGACTTCCTGGAGAGGCACGCCGCCGACATGGGCCGCACCGCACTGAGTTACGCCACCGAGCACCTCACCGCCGACCAGCGCGCGCACTACCGAGCGCGGCGCTGACGGCCGCTCGCCTCGAACGCACCTCCCGGCCACCGAACCGCCCGATGGTCGCGTGGACGTCGGTCGCCGAACGCCACAGTGGTCGCGTGTGGGTGTCGGGCCGCCGAACTCCCCGATGGTCGCGTGTGGGTGTCGGGTCGCCGAACTCCCCGGTGATCGCGTGTGGCTGTCGAGGTCGCCGAGATATGCGATGGGTCGCGTGTGCCTTGGGCGCTGTGCCCAGACTCCGCGCGGATGCCGCGACCGTGCCGTCGAGGGCACACCGCCCGCGAGCGGGCGGGCCGCACCCCGAGGCTGATCAGAACTGGATCTTGAGGTGGTCGGTGACCGGGCGTGCCTGGCAGCCGAGGATATAGCCGTTGGCGATGTCCTCGGGATCGAGGATCTCCGCGTTCTCCATCTCCACGGTGCCCTCGAGCACGGTGCAGGCGCACGATCCGCATTCGCCCTCGAGGCAGGAGTAGGGCACGTCCAGGCCCTTGGCGAGCATGATGTCCACCAGGGTCTGGCTGCGCGGCCAGTTCATTTCGTGGGTCTCGCCGTCGAGTTCCACCTCCACGCTGGCGGCGTCGGCGGCCTCCTCCGCACTGATCTCGGCGGGGGCGACATCGGCGAACGGATCGCCCGACAGCGAGTTGAAGACCTCCGCGTGGGTGCGGTTGCGCGGCACCCCGAGCTGGGCCAGCGCGTCGTGCACCCGGTCCATGAACGGCTTGGGGCCGCACATGAAGGCGCTGAACTCGGTGTAGGGCCGGGTCAGGGTGGCGAGCGCGTCGGCGGTGGGCAGGCCCTGCAGCTGTTCCAGCCAGTGCACGACCACCAGCCGCTGCGGGTTCTTGTCGGCGAGTTCGCGTAGTTCGTCGGCGAAGATCACATTGTCGTGGTCGCGGTTGGCGTACACCAGCACAACACGCGAATTACCCCGTGCCAGAGCCGATTTCAGGATCGACATGACCGGCGTGATGCCGGATCCGGCGGCGAAGAGCAGCAGGTCCTCGTCGAGGTTCTTGGGCGTGAAAACGCCGGAGGGCGGCAGTACTTCGATCGAGTCGCCCGCTTTCACGTTGTCGCACACCCAGTTCGAGGCGTATCCGTCCGCGGTGCGCTTGACGGTCACCTTGGGCGCGTCGTCGGTGTGCGGTGAACTCGCCAGTGAGTAGCAGCGCGCCACCGACCCGGTGAGGTCGCTGGGAATGCGCAGCGTCAGGAACTGGCCCGGCTGGTAGCTGAAACGTTCGCGCAGTTCGGCGGGAACGTCGAAGACCAGCGAGCAGGAATCGGCCGTCTCCTGGATGACCGCGGAGACCCGCAGCACGGCCGATCGCGAGCTGTGCGGTACGTCGACGGTGGTCATAGTGTCCTCTCGAACCCGGCGCTGTGTGGCCAAACTAGAACGTGTTCTAGTTTCATACTACGTGGCCGTCCCGCTGCCGGACAAGCTGGGCCTCGAGCCCGGCGATCAGCACGTCCATTCCGAAGTCGTAGGAGTACTTCCCACGCAGGTCCGATAAATGCTTGGTGGCCCGTTCCACCGCCTCCGGCAGCGCCCGCTCGTCGTGTAGCGCTGAGCGGTCACGCGGATTCACCCGGCCCCGGCCGAACAGGTAGGTGTGGATGGTCGCATACGCCGAGAGCACGTTGCGATCGCTGAACCCGGCCTCGAACAGGATCTCCATCAGCGCCGCGATGAGATCGAGCTGCTTGCCCAGCATCTGTTCGATCAGCACGTCGCCGAGTCCGGGATGTTTGCGCAGCTTCTCGTCGATCTGGTCGATGAGATCGCGCAGCCGTCGCTGCCACGGCCCGGCGTCGGGCGGCGGCTTGCGCACGCCGGTGAGGGCGGCGGTGGCGACGAGGTCGAGTAGCTCGCGCTTGTCCGCCACGTAGTAGTACGGAGCCATCGGGGACACCCCGAGTTCGCGGGACAGGCGGCGCATGGAGAGCTTCTCCACGCCGTCCTGCCGGACCACCCGAAGGGCGGCCTCGACGATCTCGGACTCCGACAGAGTGTTGCCGCCCCCACTCGACTGCATACGTCCGACTCCCATGCCACCTCGACCATTGCGGGTACGGCGACGGCCGTCCCTACTACCTGCGCTGCTGTTGTTCCACGCAGTCTAGAGCGCGCGCTCGGCCGGTGGTCCCGCCACGTTCCGGTCCGGGCACGGGTCTTCGGGAGCGGCGTGCCGATCCCGTTTGCCGCCTATGTGCTGACCTAGCATCTCAGGAATGCGCCATGATCGACTTCCCGATGGTTTCGGGGTGCGAATCGATCCCAGGGTGCGCACTTACTCCGGTGGACGTTTCCTGGTCGGTGGCTCGCCGACCGGGTTGCTGCGGCTCGCGCCGGAGGCTGCGGCCCGGATCGGCGACGGCTACCTCGAGGTGACCGATCCGCTCTCGGCCCGGGTGGCCAGACGCCTGCTCGATTCCGGTGTCGGCAATCCGCGCCCGCGATTGCTGCCCTCGCCGGAGGACGTCACCGTGATCGTGCCGCTGCACAACGACGCCGCCGGGTTGGAGCGGCTGCTCTCGGCGCTGCGCGGGCATTCGGTGATCGTCGTGGACGACGGCTCGGATCGCCCGGTCCGCATTCCGCCCGCACGCGGCACCCGCCGTCGGGTGACGGTGCTGCGCTCGGATCGCCGCCGCGGCGCCGCCGCCGCGCGCAATCTGGGATTGCGGGCCGCCACAACCGAATTCGTGGCGTTCCTGGAGTCGGACGTGGTGCCGCGCAGCGGCTGGCTGGAGGTCATGCTCGGTCACTTCAGCGATCCCAAGGTGGCCCTGGTCGCCCCGCGCCTGCTGGCCATGGACCCGGACTCCACGGTGCTGGCCCGCTACGAGCACATGCGCGCGTCGCTGGAGCGCGGCCGCCGCGAGTCCGCGGTGCGCTCGCGCGGCCCGGTGCCCTATGTCCCGGGCACCGCACTGCTGGTGCGCCGTGACGCCCTGACCCGCGCGGGCGGATTCGACGAGACCATGACCGCGGGCGCGGATATCGACCTGTGCTGGCGGCTGGAGCGCGCGGGCTGGCGGCTGCGCTACGAGCCCGCCGCGCGCGTGGCGCACGAGTGCCCGGTATCGTTGCGAAAGTGGTTCGCGCACAAGGTCTCCGAAGGTGCCGGCGTGGCGCCGCTGGGGCTGCGCCATCCCGGGATGGCGGCGCCGCTGGCGGTGCCGCTGTGGACCGCGGTGGCCGCCCTGCTGTTCGCCACCCTCACCCGTTCGGGCGTGTTCTGCGGCCTGCTCACCCTGTGCGCCACCCTGGCCCGGCTGCGCCGCGTCTTCGCCGAACTCGACAATCCCACCCGGGTCTCGGCCATCTATCTGGCGCGCGGTTTCTCCGCGGGGCTGTGGCGGCTGGCGTCGGCGCTGTGCCGCCACTACTGGCCCGTCACCGTGCTGAGCATGGTGCTGTCGCGTCGCATTCGCCGCATCGCGGTCACCATGGCGATGGCCGACGGCCTGGCGGACTGGTTCACCCATCGCGAACCGGGCGGCCTGGACCCGGTGCGCTATCTGGCCTGCAAACGTCTGGACGACGTCGCGCACGGCACCGGCCTGTGGTGGGGAGCGGCCCAGGCGCGGTCCGCGGTGGCCCTGCGCCCGACGCTGCCGCCGCACTGAACCGGCGTCCTTCCCGCAACCTCGCGCTGGGGCGTCGGCCACGAAGAATAAACCCGAATTAAAGATAAATAGACACAGCTCACATTTTGCGAGGGTGCTGTCACGGTGTGACCTGCCGGACAAAGAACCTGCTTCCGGGTTGTATGCCTGCCTTCGTCGGTACAGTTTGTGCCCGAAGGGAAAGGCAAATGGTCAGCAACATCGCAGGTGGGAGCCCCTCCCAGCACGGCGCCGAATCGGGCTCACAGCTGGGTGCGCTCGAAGCCTATGCCGCACAGGCCCACGGCTATCTGAGCGTCGGCCCCGAACAGCTGGGTCAGTTGGCGGGTCTGCTGCGTCCGATGGTCCTCGAGTCCTGGCTGCGCAGCCTGCGCGGCGGCGTCGATCCCATGGACGACGGCGACGGGCGCGGCCTGAGAGGCGCTGACCTGCAACGGTATCGGGACAATCATGCCATCGCCGCGGTGATGCCGCTGGTCGACAAGCTGTTGTTGCGCGACGCCACCGGCACCGGTCTCATCGTGGTGGTGGCCGACCAGTTCGGTCGGGTGCTGTCGGTGCACGGCACGCCCGATCGGGTGAGTGCCGCGGCCGAGGCGGGATTGCGCGAGGGCAACGACCTCTCCGAGCGCCGGGTGGGCACCAATGCGGTGGGCCTGGTGGTGCGCACCGGCCGCGCGGCCTGGATCCACGGACCCGAGCACTTCCTGCACCGCATGCACCAGATCACCGGAGCCGCCGCGCCCGTGCACGATCCGGACGGTCGCCTGGTCGGCGTGCTCATGATCGCGGGCGGGGTGCGGGTGGCGCGCCCGGAGATCCTCGCGCTGGTGAAGGCCGCCGCCACGGCGGTCGAAATGGATCTGCTGCTGGCGGCGGTGCGCTCCGGCCGGGATCAGCAGGTGCGCCATCCCGCCGATGCGATGCACCCGCCCGCGCCGGAACGCCTCGGTCTGGATGTGCTCGGGCTCGGGCAGCCGCAGCTGACCGTGGCGGGGGAGCGAGTTCCGTTGTCGCAGCGGCATGCCGAGATCCTGCTGCTGCTCGCCGAGCACACCGAGGGGCTGAGCGCGGACCATCTCGCGCTGTTGCTGGACGACGCCGATCTGGACAACGCCACCATCCGCGCCGCGGTGTCGCGACTGCGTTCGGTGGTGGGTTCCAAGGTCTTCGGCTCGCGTCCCTATCGATTGCTGGTTCCTATCGCCACGGATGTGGAGGCGCTGCGCGCGGCGCTGGATTCCGGTGATGTGGAGGCCGCCGTTCGGCTCTATTCGGGGCCGGTTCTCCCGCGTTCGACCGCCCCGGGAGTCATAGACATTCGCGATGAGTTGCGCGTGCGATTGCGCACCGCCGTGCTGCGTTCCGGGGATACGACCGTGCTCAGCAGATGGACCGCGGGCGCGGAGGGGCGTGACGATGCGGCGGCCTGGGTCGCCTATCGCGCTACCGTTGACCGGGACTCTCCCTTGTATTCGCAGATAGAAGCCAAGATTCGCGTTCTCGATCGGCGTATGGGCGCCGATGCAACGCAGATGCAACGTTTCGGCTCCTAGTCTCCACATCCGAAAGCGCGGTCAGTCACATCTGACGACCGCAGTGTGGCGGCACCCACATTCACGGTGGCCGTCACGTTCTCCCGTGAGCCAACTAGACACTCGTCCAACTTTTTTTCCGGAAAAAGTTCCGTTTTATTCTGTCAACGCCTAGTCTTCGCCATACATGGACCGCATCCATGTGACGCAGGTGACAGTGCGGCCACTTTTGGACAGTGTCCACCAGTGGTCGCGTGAGTTGGAGGAAGAGCTAGAGCAGTAGATCCAGATGCGGGAAGCGCCCGGGCTCCATGTGGTTCGGCCCGCCTCGCACCCGCGTTCCGGCCGCCGATCCGAGGGCAGAGGATCTCTTTCGGTGCGGCCGGGAAGTCCGCAGCAGATCACGCGTGTGGCACCCCGTGGGCGGGGTGGCGCGCATTCGTCGAATTCCCGTGGTGGTTCCGCGGCACGGGCATCGCGCAGACGGTGCTCGGGCCTGATTCGTGCTGCCTGAAAAGCGTTTTGCCGCTTGTTGATTCGTCATATCGAGGAGGCTCTGGTGCAGGGTACGGAGTTGGATGGTGTCGGAGTGGCCCGGCGGGCCGAGCCGGTGGTGACGGATCCCGTGCCGTTCCCGCTGGCTCCGGCGCAGCTGGGCGTCTGGTACGCGCAGCTCCTCGATCCGGAGGTGCCCATCAATGTGGCGCAGTACGTGGACGTCGCCGGCGAGCTGGACCCCGCGCTGCTGAACCAGGTGCTGGTCGGTGCGGCTCGCGAATTCGGTTCCGCCCTGGTGCGTTTCGTGGAGATCGACGGGCAGCCCCAGCAGGTCGTGGACCCTTCGCTGTCGGTGGAACACCAGATCGTCGACCTGCGCGCCGCCGCCGATCCGATCGCCGCCGCCCACGAATGGATGCGCGCCGACGCCACCGCGCCGGTCGATCTGCTCACCGATCGCCTGTTCGCCGGAGCCGTCCTGCGCGTCGCCGATCGGCGCTGGTTCTGGTACATGCGAGCGCACCACATCGTGCTCGACGGTTTCGGCGCGCTCACCAACACCATGCGGGTGGCCGAGCGCTACACCGCGCGCGTGCGCGGCACCGAACCCGGCCCGGCCCGGCCCGGAACGCTGGAATCGCTGGTGGCGGGCGAACTGTCGTATCGCGACAGCGACCGCTTCGCGACCGACCGCGCCTACTGGAGCGAGCGGATCCGCGGGCTGGAGCCCACCACCCTGTCGCGGCGCGTGGCCGCGCCCGCCGCCGGGAACCTCCGGTACGGCCGAGCGCTGCCGCCGCGGCTGACCGAGTCCATGAATTCCCTTGCGGCCACCCATGATTCATCGGCGGCGGTGGTGCTGCTGGCGGCCTTCGCCGCCTACCTGGCACGCCTGACCGACCGCTCGGAGGCCGTGCTGTCCATGCCGGTGACGGCCCGCACCACGGCGGTCATGCGGCGTTCGGCGGGCATGCTGTCGAATATCGTGCCGCTGCGGCTGCCGCTCGACGCCGACGCCACCTGGGCGCAGCTGCTGCACACCACGCGGCTGGAGGTGTCGGGCGCACTGCGGCACCAGCGCTATCGGCTCGAGGATATGCACCGCGACACCGATCGCGACGGCGGATCCGGCGGGCGGACGCTGTACGGGCCGCTGGCCAACATCATGCTGTTCCACGCCGACCTCACCCTCGGCGCCGCCCCCGGCCGGTATCACGTGCTCACCAGCGGTCCGGTGGAGGACCTGAGCATGCAGGTCTACTACGGCGACAGCGACCGGGTGCACCTGGAACTCGAGGCCAATCCGAATCTCTACACGCACGACGAGATCGCCAGACACCACGGCCGTTTCGTCGCGTTCCTGGAGCGGCTGCTCGGGGCCGATCCGCGGACGCCGCTCGGTGCCGTGCCCGTGACCACCGAGCTGGAACGCACGGTGAGCCTGCGTACCTGGAACGACACCGGCCGCCCGGTGGGCCGCGACGCCACGCTGGTCTCCCTGTTCGCCGCGCAGGTGCGGCGGACACCCGACGCCGTGGCACTGCGCTGCCCGGACGCACCGGAGTGCGAGCTCAGCTACGGCGAACTCGACGCACGCGTGAATCGGCTGGCCCGGCATCTGATCTCGCTCGGCGTCGGTCCGGAGTCGCTCGTGGGCCTGCACCTGCGGCGCTCACCCGAACTGGTGATCGCCATGTACGCGATCCAGGCGGCGGGCGGCGCGTACGTACCGCTGGACCCGGATCATCCGGCCGAACGCCTCGGCCACATTCTCGATACCGCGCGGCCGGTGTGCGTGCTCACCCGGACCGCGGACCGGCCCACGGCCCTGGACGCCCCCGTGATCAGCGTGGACACCCTCGAGCTCGACGGCTACCCGAGCGCGCCGCTGACCGATGCCGAGCGCCTCGCGCCGCTGCGGCCCGCGAACACCGCCTACGTCATCTTCACCTCGGGTTCCACCGGCCGCCCCAAGGGGGTGGCGGTGAGCCACCGCTCGATCGTCAACCGGCTGCTCTGGATGCAGACCGGCTATGTGGCGCTGACCGATTCCGACCGCGTCCTGCAGAAGACGCCGTTCACCTTCGACGTCTCGGTACCGGAATTCTTCTGGCCGCTGCAGGTGGGCGCGCGGTTGGTGCTGGCGCGCCCGGACGGCCACACCGATCCCGACTACATCGTGGACCTGATTCGCCGCGAGGGCATCACCTCGGCGCATTTCGTGCCGTCCATGCTGACGGCCTTCGTGACCGCGCTGGAGACGACGGACGCACACGCGGCGTCCGGGGGACGCAACGCAGTTCGAACGTTGCGCCACGTATGGTGCTCGGGCGAGGCGCTGCCGGTGAGTCCGGCACTGCGCGTCGCCGCCTTGACCGGGGCCCGCGTACACAACCTGTACGGCCCCACCGAAGCCGCCGTAGAGGTCACCTGCCACGAGGTGACCGGCGGGGACGCCGAATTCGCGCCGATCGGCGCGCCGGTGTTCAACACCCGGTTGTACGTGCTCGATTCACGTCTGCGACCGGTTCCCGTAGGGGTCCCGGGTGAGCTGTATCTGTCGGGGGTTCAGCTCGCCCGGGGCTACGTGGCGCGCCCCGGCCTGACGGCCGAGCGCTTCGTGGCCGATCCGTTCGCGGCCCCCGGCGAACTCATGTACCGCACCGGCGATCTGGTGTGCTGGAACACCCGCGGCGAGGTGGAGTACCTGGGCCGCACCGACTTCCAGGTGAAGCTGCGTGGGCTGCGCATCGAACTCGGCGAGATCGAGACGGTGTTGGCCGCGGTGGAGCGGGTGGCGCACGCCGTGGTGCTGGTGCGCGACGACCAGCTCGTCGCGTACGTGGTGCCCTCGGCCCCGGGCGCGGTGAGCGAGGAGCGGCTGCGGGCCGCCGCGGCGCGCGCCCTGCCCGCCTATATGGTGCCGACCAGCTACCTGCTGCTGGACGACCTGCCGCTCAACAGTTCCGGCAAATTGGATCGCAAGGCACTGCCCGCGCCGCGCCGCACCGCCGCGGCCTACACCGCCCCCGCTTCCCCGGTCGAGGCGACGGTGGCCCGGGTACTGGGTGAGGTGCTCGGCCACGAGCGGGTCGGACGCGACGACGACTTCTTCGCCCTCGGCGGCAACAGCCTGGTGGCCACGCGGGTGTCGGCGCGGCTGGCCGCCGAGCTCGGCTGCCGGATCGGCCTGCGAGAGCTGTTCAGCGCCACCACCGTCGCGGCGCTGGCCGCCGTGATCGAGCAGCACTTCGTGGATGCCGACGCGGAGGTCGGCGCATCGGTCCCGGTGCCGCGTGCGCGTCCGGAGGTACTGCCGCTGTCCCCGGCGCAGCAGCGCATCTGGTTCCTGAACCGGCTCGACAGCACCGGTGCGGACTACAACATGCCGTTCGTGGTGCGGCTGCGCGGCGACGCTGATATCGCGGCGCTGCGGGCGGCGGTCGCCGATGTGGTGGCCCGGCACGAGGTGCTGCGCACGATCTTCCCGCGCACCGATGACGGCGCATGCCAGCGCGTGCTGTCGGCCGACGCGGTGTCGCCGTTCGTGGACCCCCGCTGGCCGGGCGGCATGGACTGCGGACTCTTCGGTGGCGGTGCGCCGCTCGCGGATTACGCACGGCCGACCCCCGCCGAACCGCTCGGCCACGTACCAGCCGACCAGACCCCCGCCGCGGCTCCCCTTGTGCCGGGCACGGTCGAGGTCCCGGGTGCGGCCGATTCAGTCACGGCTGCGGACGATCTGGTACCGGGCGTGGGCGATCCGGTGGCCGGTGTGGTTGATCCGGTGCGGGATGTGGGTGACAACCCGGTTGCGGGTGGAGCCGATTCGGCGACGTCCCCGGTCGACCAGGTGGCGCGCGTGGTCGCCCCCGTGGCGGGTGCGGCCGGTTCCGCGACGGCCGTGGTCGATTCGGTGGCGGGTGCGGCCGATTCCGCGACGGACGTGGTCGCCCCGGTGGCGGGTGCGCGGGCTGCCGCCGGGGGTGCGATGGGGGCGGATGTCGAGCCGATCAGCGCCGCGGAGCTGGATGCCGAATTGCGTCGCTTCGCGGCCGATGGCTTCGATCTGGAGCATGAGATTCCCTTTCGCGCACGGCTTTTCCTGATCGCCGAGCGGGAGTTGGCATTGGCGGTGGTGCTGCACCACATCGCCGCCGACGGGCTGTCGCTGCCCGTGCTGGCGCGCGATGTGGCCACCGCCTACGCGGCGCGGCGTGCGGGGCACGCGCCGGGCTGGGCTCCGCTGCCGTTGCAGTACGCGGATTACACGCTGTGGCAGCGGGAACGGCTCGGTGACCCCGCCGACGAACACTCACTCGCGGCGCGGCAGCTGCGCTTCTGGACCGAGACCCTGGCGGACGCGCCGGAGCAGCTGGACCTGCCGTCGGATCGGCCGCGTCCCGCGGTGGCGAGCGGAGCCGGAGCCACCTACCTGCTGGAAGTACCTACCGGTCTGCATGTGCGCCTGGCGGAAACCGCTCAGGAACACGGTGTTTCGACCTTCATGCTGCTGCACGCCGCGCTCGCGGTGCTGCTGGCGCGGCTGTCCGGAGGCGACGACATCGTCATCGGCACCCCGGTGGGCGGTCGCGGGGAACGCGAACTCGACGAACTGATCGGCATGTTCGTCAATACGCTGCCACTGCGCACACCGGTCGACGGGCGAATTCCGTTCTCCGCGCTGCTGGACCGGGTGCGCGAAGTCGATCTTGCCGCCTTCGCGCACGCCGATGTGCCGTTCGAGCAGCTGGTCGAGGTGCTGAACCCGGCACGCTCGCGAGCCCGGCATCCGTTGTTCCAGGTGATGCTGTCCTGGACGGGCGCCGGGGGTATCGGTGTCGAACTGCCCGGATTGCTTGCCACGGCGGGTACCCTGGACACCGGAGTGACCAAATTCGATCTTTCGATCGCGGTCACCGAAAGCTTCGCCGGTGCCGGTCCCGGGGAAGGTCCGGCACCGGCGGGGATCCAGGCGGAGTTCACCTTCGCCACGGATCTGTTCGATTCCGCCACCATCGCCGAGTACGCGCGCTATTGGCTGCGCCTGCTCGACACCATCACCCGCACCCCCGGCACCCCGGTGGCCGACCTGCCCCTCCTGGACGCGGACGAAGTTCGCGAACTTCTCCAGCTGGGCGCGGTCGCAGCGGAATTCGCCCCCACCGCCGTACCTCCTGTTCGCGCCGACACGGTCATCTCCGCCTTCGAACGGCAGGCGCGGCTCAGCCCGACCGCCGTCGCCCTCATCGACGGCCCCTGGGTGCTCACCTACGCGGAGATGTCCGCGCAGGTCAACCGGCTTGCCCGGCTCCTCGTTTCACTCGGCGTCGGACCCGACACCCTGGTGGTGCTCGGGATGCGGCGCTCGGCCGAATTCGTGCTGGCGGCCTACGCGGTGCTCACCGCGGGTGGCGCGTACGTGCCGGTCGATCCCGACCAGCCCGCGGCCCGGGTGCGCCGGGTGGTGGAGACCGCGCGACCGATCTGCGTGCTCACCACCTCGGACGACGGTTGGGAGGCCGAGACCGACGTGGCGGTGGTGACCGTGGACACCGCCGGACTGTCCACCTTCGCCGCCGACCCGGTGACCGACCTCGATCGCCGGGCCCCGCTGCGGGCGGCCAACCTGGCCTACGTCATCTTCACCTCCGGCTCCACCGGCACCCCGAAAGGCGTTGCGGTCCAACACGCCTCGGTGGTGAACCAGATCGCCTGGATCACCTCGGAGTACGCCGTCGTCCCCACCGACGTGGTGCTGTTCAAGACCCCCGCCACCTTCGACGTCTCGGTGTGGGAGCTGTTCGCCCCGCTGGTGCGCGGCGCGACCCTGGTGGTCGCCGCCCACGACGGGCATCGGGACACCGCCTATCTGGCGGAGACCATCGCGCTCTACGGGGTCACCATGACCTCGTTCGTTCCCGCCATGCTGGCGGTCTTCGCGCGCTCGGTGTCTCCGGCCGACATCGCGTCGCTGCGAACGGTTCTGGTGGCCGGAGAGGCATTCGATGGCGAGACCGCCGCGGCCTTCGCCCGGGTGAGCGCTGCGGCCCTGCACAATCTGTACGGCCCGACCGAGTTCACGGTGCACGCCACCCACGCCCCCGTCGTCCCGGCCGAATCCGGCCCGGTGCCGATCGGCCGCGCGGTATCCGGCGGCCACGTCTACGTGCTCGACGCCCGCCTGCGGCCGGTGCCCGCACGGGTGGCCGGTGAACTGTACCTGTCCGGCGTGCAGGTGGCGCGCGGCTACCACGGCCGCGCCGACCTCACCGCCGACCGCTTCGTCCCGAACCCGTTCGGCCCGAGCGGATCCCGCATGTATCGCACCGGCGATCTGGTGCGATGGACGCGCGCGGGCGTGCTGGAGTATCTGGGCCGCGGCGACTTCCAGGTGAAGCTGCGCGGCCAGCGCATCGAGCTCGGCGAGATCGAGGCCGCCCTGCTGGCCGCGCCGGAGGTGCGCGCGGCGGCGGTGACCGTGCACCGACACGCCGCCGGCGAACTGCTGGCGGCCTACGTGGTCACCGAACTCGCGGAAGCCGAGGCGGCCGAGGTGCTGAGCGAACGGCTGCGCGCGACCCTGCCCTCCTACATGGTGCCGACCGCGTATACGCGGTTGTCCGAGCTGCCGCTCACCGCCTCCGGCAAACTCGACCGCAAGGCGTTGCCGGAGCCGGAGGTGCGCGCCGCGGCCTACCGTGCCCCGGTGACCCCCGCGCAGCGCGCGGTCGCGGAGATCTTCGCCGAGGTGCTTGGCGCGCGCCGGGTCGGCCTCGATGACGACTTCTTCGCGCTCGGCGGCAATTCGCTGGTCGCCACCCGTATTTCGGCGCGGCTGGCCGAGGCTTTGCACACGGAGGTGCCCGTCCGCCTGCTGTTCGAGCATACGACGGTGGCTCGCCTGGCCGACAGCATCGCCCCCGGCGCTGTGCGCCCGCGGCCCCCGCTGGTGGCGCGCGAGCGGCCGGAGACGGTGCCGCTGTCCTACGCGCAGCAGCGCATCTGGTTCGCGAACCGTTTCGACTCCGCCTCCGTCGCCGACAATCTGGTCGCCGCGCTGCGGCTGGCGGGCGCGCTGGACCCGGACGCGCTGGCGGCCGCCGTGACCGATGTGGTCGCGCGGCACGAGACGCTGCGCACCGTCTACCCGGCGGTGCACGGTATCGGTCGGCAGCGGGTGCTGCCGGTGGCGGCGGCCGTGGGCCTCGCGACGGTGGATATCGACGCGGCCGACCTCGACGACCGGATTCGCGCCCTGGCCGTGGAGCCCTTCGCTGTCGCCGAGCGGGTGCCGCTGCGGCTGACGCTGCTGCGGCTCGGGGAGCGGGACCACGTGCTGGTGATCGCGGTGCACCACATCGCGGCCGACGGCTGGTCGATCGCTCCGCTGACCCGCGATCTCCTGGCCGCGTACGTCGCGCGCCGTGCCGCCGCCACACCGGAGTGGACCCCGCTGCCCGTGCAGTACGCGGACTACACGCTGTGGCAACGCGAGCTGCTCGGCGCCGCCGACGACCCGGAATCGGTCCTGGCCGCTCAGCTCCGCTTCTGGCGCGTCGAACTGGACGGACTGCCCGAGGTACTGGCCCTGCCCACGGACCGGCCGCGCCCGGCCGTGCCGTCGGGGCGGGGAGCCGCGCACCGCTTCACCGTGTCCGCCGACCTGCGCGACCGGCTGCGTCGACTCGCCGAGAGCCAGCGCGCCTCGCTGTTCATGGTGGTGCACGCGGCCTTCGCCGCACTGCTGGCGACGCTGTCGGGCCAGCGCGACATCCCGATCGGCACACCGGTCGCCGGGCGCGGTGACCGTGCCCTGGACGATCTGGTCGGCATGTTCGTCAACACCCTGGTGCTGCGGACCGAGGTGCGTCCGGAGCGCTCCTTCGCGGACCTGCTGGCCGCGGTGCGCGACGCCGACCTGCGGGCCTTCGCCCACGCCGACCTGCCGTTCGAGCGGCTGGTGGAGGAATTGGCCCCCGCCCGGGTGGCGAACCGGCACCCGCTGTTCCAGGTGGCGTTGACCTTCCAGAACCACAGTCTGCCCGCCGGTGCGGTGGCCGATCTGCGCGTGGCTGCGCTGCCGGTGACCACCGGAACCGCCCGATTCGATCTCCAGCTCACCGTGGCCGAACCGGACGCCGACGGACTGGATGTCGAGATCACCTACGCCACCGATCTCTTCGACGCGGCGACCGTCGACATGCTCGCCGGGCGCTTCGAACTGATGCTGGAGACGGTCGCCGCCTACCCCGCGCTGCCGATCGCCGATATCCGCCTCCTCGGCGAAGGGGAGCGGCACTGCCTGTTGTACCGGTGGTCCACCACGGCACCGGGCGTGGCGACGACCGCCACGCTGGCCGACCGTTTCGCCGCCGCGGCGGCGATCGACCCGGAGGCCGTGGCGGTGCGGGCGGATGGTTCGGCCGTCAGCTATGCCGAGTTGGAGGTGCGTTCGAATCGGTTGGCGCGTCGGTTGATCGCCGCGGGTGTGGGGCCGGAGGCTCTGGTGGCGGTGGCGTTGCCGCGCACCGTGGAGTTGGTGGTGGCGTTGTTGGCGGTGGTGAAGGCGGGTGGTGGTTATCTGCCCATCGATCCGAATTATCCGGCTGATCGCATCGAGTATGTCGTGGATGACGCGCGGCCGGTGTGTGCGCTGACCAGCGGTGGTGCGGATCTGCCCGCGGGTTGGTTCGGGGGTCCGGTGATCGATCTGGATACGGTGGATCTCGACGGCTACTCGGCGTCCCCGGTGACCGACGCCGACCGGCGCGCCCCGCTCGATCCCGCCAACGCCGCCTATGTCATCTACACCTCCGGCTCCACCGGCCGACCCAAGGGCGTGGTGATCCCGCACGCGAATGTGATTCGCCTGCTGGACAATACGCACCGCCACTACGGTTTCGGGCCGTCGGATGTGTGGGTGATGTTCCACTCCTACGCGTTCGATTTCTCGGTGTGGGAGTTGTGGGGTGCGTTGCTCTACGGCGGCAGCATCGTGCTGGTCGACTATTTCACCTCGCGGTCGCCGCGGCAGTTCCGGCAGCTGTTGGCGGCGGAGCGGGTGACGGTGCTCAATCAGACGCCCTCCGCGTTCTATCAGCTGATCGCGGCCGAAGCCGAGGCTGATGATGGGGAGGCCGATGACGAGTTGTCGCTGCGGTATGTGATCTTCGGTGGTGAGGCGTTGGAGCCGCAGCGGTTGCGGGAGTGGTTCGTCCGGCATCCGCAGTCGCCGGTGTTGGTGAATATGTACGGCATCACCGAGACCACGGTGCACGCCTCCTACCGGCTCATCACACCGGAGACGGGGTCCGCCAGCGTGATCGGCGGTGCGCTACCGGGCCTGGCCATGCGCCTGCTGGATGCGCGCCTGCGTCCGGTGCCGATCGGCGTTCCCGGCGAGATCTACGTCTCCGGTGGTCAAGTGGCGCGCGGCTACCTCGGCCGCCCCGCGCTCACCGCGGCACGCTTCGTGGCCGATCCCTACGGTGAGCCCGGCGCGCTGGCCTACCGCTCCGGGGATCTGGCCCGCTGGACCGCCGCCGGGGAACTGGAGTACCTCGGTCGTGCCGACCAGCAGGTGAACCTGCGCGGCTTCCGCATTGAACTCGGTGAGATCGAGGCGGCGCTGCTGGCCGAACCCGGTGTCCGGGAGGCGGCGGTGGTGGTGCGGCGTGACGAGGGTGTGGACGAGGCCCGCATCGTCGGCTACGTGGTGGTCGATGACGCGGTCGATCCTGCGCGGCTGCGGGAGACGGCGGCGCGGCGGCTGCCCGAGTACATGGTTCCGGCCGCCGTGGTCGCGGTGGAGCGTATTCCGTTGACCGTCAACGGCAAACTCGATCGCGCCGCCCTGCCCGCGCCGGTGTTCGAGACCACCGGCTACCGGCGTCCCACCGGTGTCGCCGAGGAGATCGTGGCGGGCGTGTTCGCCGAACTGCTCGGCCTGGAGCGGGTCGGCGCGGCCGACGACTTCTTCGCCCTGGGCGGCAGTTCGCTGCTGGCCGCGCAGGCGGTGGCGCGCATCGGCGCGGCGCTGGACGCCGATCTGGCGGTGCGCGCGGTCTTCGAACATCCCGGCGTCGCCGACCTCGCGGCCTACGCGGAGGCGAATTCCGGTGTCGGCGAACGTATTCCGCTGGAGTCCCGGCCGCGCCCCGATCGGCTGCCGCTGTCGTACGCGCAGCAGCGCATGTGGTTCCGCAATCGCTTCGACGCCGCTTCGGCCGCCGACAATATTCCGCTGGTCATCCGGCTCACGGGCGCACTCGACGTCGAATCGCTGGCGACCGCGCTCGGCGATGTGATCGAGCGGCACGAGGCGTTGCGCACCGTCTATCCGGACGGTCCGGACGGGCCGCAGCAGCGGATTCTTCCCGCGGCACCGTGCGCGCTGCCGGCACTCACCGTGCCGGAGGCCGACATCGTCACCGTGCCGGAGGCCGACATCGTCACCGTGCCGGAGGCCGACATCGTCACCGTGCCGGAGGCCGACATCGCCGCGCGTATCACGGAATTCGTATCGAGCGGCTTCGACCTGACCCGCGAGGCCCCGGTGCGCGCCGCACTGCTACGGCTCGACACCGCCCCGGAAACGCACGTGCTCGCGCTGGTGTTGCACCACATCAGCGCCGACGGCTTCTCGCTCGGCCCACTGGCCGCGGATCTCATGACCGCCTACGCCGCTCGCCGCTCGGGCGCTGCCCCGGCCTGGCTGCCGCTGCCGGTCCAGTACGCGGATTACACCCTGTGGCAGACGGAATCGCTCGGTTCCACCGCCGATCCGGAGTCGGTGCTGTCGCGCCAGCTCGCCTACTGGCGCACCCGCCTGGCGGGGCTGCCGGAACATCTGGACCTGCCGACCGACCGGCCGCGCCCGGCCGTCGCCACCGAGCGCGGCGGCACCCATCGGTCGTATATCGACTCGCATCTGCACAGCGGTGTGGCCGAGCTGGCCCGCAAGCACGACGCGACCCTGTTCAGCACCGTGCACGCGGCACTGGCGGTGCTGCTCGCGCGGCTGTCCGGCACCGCCGACATCGCCATCGGCACGCCCGTGGCGGGGCGGGGTGAACGCGCGCTCGACGGGCTGGTCGGCATGTTCGTCAATACCCTGGTGCTGCGCACCGAGGTCGACCCGCGCTCGAGTTTCGACGCACTGCTCGGCCGGGTGCGCGAAACCGATATCGCGGCCCTCTCGCACGCCGATGTGCCGTTCGAGCGGTTGGTGGAGGAGTTGGCCCCGGCGCGGGCGCGCAACCGGCATCCGCTGTTCCAGGTGGCCCTGACCTTCCAGAACTTCGCACTGCCCACCCTGGAACTGCCCGGCCTGACCGTACGTGCCGAGGACGCCGACACCGGCACCGCCAAGTTCGACCTCCAGTTCACCGTCACCGAGCAGCTCGACGCCGACGGCCGCGCCGGTGGCATGACCGTCGAGATCACCTACGCCCGTGACCTTTTCGATGCCGACAGCATCGCCGTACTGGCCCGCCGCTTCGAACAGGTGCTGGCCGCGGTGGCGGCCGATCGCACCGTGGTGGTCGGCGACATCCAGTTGCTCAGCGCCGAGGAGCAGCGGCGCGCCCTACACGAATGGTCCTGCACCGGAGCCGATATCGCCGCCGGTGACACCATCGCGGACCGTTTCGCGCGCGCCGCGGCGATCGATCCGGCCGCCGTGGCGGTGCGGGCCGGAGCGGAGCGGCTCACCTTCGCCGAGTTGGAGGTGCGTTCGAATCGGTTGGCGCGTCGGTTGATCGCCGCGGGTGTGGGGCCGGAGGCTCTGGTGGCGGTGGCGTTGCCGCGCACCGTGGAGTTGGTGGTGGCGTTGTTGGCGGTGGTGAAGGCGGGTGGTGGTTATCTGCCCATCGATCCGAATTATCCGGCTGATCGCATCGAGTATGTCGTGGATGACGCGCGGCCGGTGTGTGCGCTGACCAGCGGTGGTGCGGATCTGCCCGCGGGTTGGTTCGGGGGTCCGGTGATCGATCTGGATACGGTGGATCTCGACGGCTACGCCGATACCCCGGTGATCGACGCCGACCGGCGCGCCCCGCTCGATCCCGCCAACGCCGCCTATGTCATCTACACCTCCGGCTCCACCGGCCGACCCAAGGGCGTGGTGATCCCGCACGCGAATGTGATTCGCCTGCTGGACAATACGCACCGCCACTACGGTTTCGGGCCGTCGGATGTGTGGGTGATGTTCCACTCCTATGCGTTCGATTTCTCGGTGTGGGAGTTGTGGGGTGCGTTGCTCTACGGCGGCAGCATCGTGCTGGTCGACTATTTCACCTCGCGGTCGCCGCGGCAGTTCCGGCAGCTGTTGGCGGCGGAGCGGGTGACGGTGCTCAATCAGACGCCGACCGCGTTCTATCAGCTGATCGCCGCGGATGCGGAGGCGGATGACGATCTCGCGTTGCGGTATGTGATCTTCGGTGGTGAGGCGTTGGAGCCGCAGCGGTTGCGGGAGTGGTTCGTCCGGCATCCGCAGTCGCCGGTGTTGGTGAATATGTACGGCATCACCGAGACCACGGTGCACGCCTCCTACTGGCCCATTCCGGTCGATACCGGCAGCGCCAGCGTGATCGGCAGCGCCCTGCCGGGCCTGGCCATGCGCCTGCTGGATGCACGGCTGCTGCCGGTGCCGGTCGGCGTACCGGGCGAGATCTACGTCTCCGGCGGGCAACTCGCACGCGGCTATCTGAATCGGTTCGGACTCACCGCCGCCCGCTTCGTGGCCGATCCCTACGGTGAGCCCGGCGCGCTGGCCTACCGCTCCGGGGACCTGGCCCGCTGGACCGCCGCCGGCGATATCGAGTACCTCGGTCGTGCCGACCAGCAGGTGAACCTGCGCGGCTTCCGCATCGAACTGGGCGAGATCGAGGCGGCGCTGCTGGCCGAACCCGGTGTCCGGGAGGCGGCGGTGGTGGTGCGGCGTGACGAGGGTGTGGACGAGGCCCGCATCGTCGGCTACGTCGTGCCCGCGGGCGAGGGCGAGCCCGAGGTGCCCGCGTTGCGGCAGGCCGTCGCCCGACGGCTGCCCGAACACATGATCCCCGCCGCCCTGGTCGCGGTGGAGCGTATTCCGTTGACCGTCAACGGCAAGCTGGACAAGGCGGCGCTGCCCGCACCGGTCTTCGAATCCCGCACCTACCGCAAGCCCGCCACCTTCGCCGAGGAGATCGTCGCGGGCGTGTTCGCGGACCTGATGGGTGTGGACCAGGTGGGCGCGGACGACGACTTCTTCGCCCTGGGCGGCAGCTCCCTGTTGGCCGCGAAAGCGGTGGCGCGCATCGGCGGCATTCTCGACGCTACCGTCGGGGTGCGGATGCTGTTCGAGTTCCCCCGGGTGGCGGAGTTGGCCGCCCGCATCGGCACCGATGCCGCATCGGCCCCGCGGCCGGTGCTGGGGGCGGGCGTCCGGCCGGAACGGCTGCCGCTCTCGCCCGCACAGCAGCGCATGTGGTTCCTGAACCGCTTCGACCGCACCTCCACCGCCTACAACATTCCACTGGCACTGCGGCTTTCGGGGGAACTCGACGTCGAGGCATTGGCGGCGGCCCTCGGTGACGTGATCGAACGGCACGAGTCGCTGCGCACGGTCTACCCGGAGACGGCGGACGGGGCCGCCCAGCTGATCCTGCCCACCGACCGGGCCGTGCCGAGCCTCGCTGTCGAGACGGTCACCGAAGCCGAACTGCCCCGGCGGATCCGGGAAGTCGCGGACACCGCCTTCGACGTCACCGCCGACGTGCCGGTCCGGGTCCGACTCTTCCGCGTCGTGGCCCCCGACTGCGTGGCCCCCGACTGCGTGGCTGCCGATCGCGTGGCTGCCGATCGCGTGGCTGCCGATCGCGTGGCTGCCGATCGCGTGGCTGCCGATCGCGTGGCCCCCGACCGCGTGGCCCCCGACCACGCTGCCACCGACCACGTATTCGCCGGTGTGCTGCACCATATCGCGGCCGACGGCTCATCGCTGGTGCCATTCGTGCGGGATCTCATGGTGGCCTACGCGGCCCGCCTGGACCGACGCGCCCCGGCCTGGACGCCGCTGACCATCCAGTACGCCGACTACGCGCTGTGGCAGCACGCGTTGCTCGGCTCGGAGCGCGACACCGGCTCGCTGGCCGCGCGGCAGCTGGCCTACTGGCGGGAGACCCTGGCCGGGCTGCCCGACCAGCTGGATCTGCCCGCCGACCATCCCCGCCCGGCTCGGCAGAGCCTGCGTGGCAAGCGGATTCACCGCACCGTGGACGCCGACCTGCACGCCCGCCTCATCGCGGTGGGCCGGGAACGGGGCGCGACCCTGTTCATGGTGGTGCACGCCGCCTTCGCCGCACTGCTGGCCCGGCTCTCGGGCGGCTCCGACATCGCCGTCGGCACCCCCATAGCCGGGCGCGGCGACAGCGCGCTGGACGACGTGATCGGCATGTTCGTCAACACCCTGGTGCTGCGCACCGGCATCGACCCCGCCGCGCCCTTCACCGAGCTGCTGACCCGGGTGCGCGCCGCCGATATCGCCGCCTTCTCCCACGCCGACGTGCCGTTCGAGCGGCTGGTGGAGGTGCTCAATCCGGAACGCTCCACCGCGCGGCATCCGCTGTTCCAGGTCGGCCTGTCCTTCCAGAACCACGAGCGGGCCGCCTTGCGCCTGCCCGGCCTGACCGTATCCGAGATCGAATTCGACAACGACATAGCGCAATTCGATCTGCACCTGTTCGCCGTCGACGACTACGACGAGGCCGGAAAGCCCGCCGGTATGGCGATGACCCTCGGCTACGCCACCGACCTGTTCACCGCGGACACCGCCCGTCGCATGGTGGACGCGCTCATCCGGATGCTGGCGGCCATCGCGGCCGCACCGGATACCGCCGTCGGCGACATCGACCTGCTCGGCCCGGAACTGCGGCAGCGGATGCTGCGGGACTGGAACGACACCGCGCACCCGGTGCCCGCGACCACGCTCGCCGCGCTGGTCGACGGTCAGGTCGCGCGTACCCCGGGCGCGGTCGCGCTGTTGGACGCCGACGGTAGCTCGCTCGACTACGCCGCATTCGACGCACGCGTGAACCGGCTGGCCCGCCACCTCATCGCCCGCGGCGTCGCACCCGAGCGCACCGTCGCGTTGGCCATGCGGCGCGGCATCGACCTGGTGGTCGCCATGTACGCGGTGGTCAAGGCCGGTGGCGCGTACGTGCCGATCGACCCCGACCACCCGGGCGACCGCATCGCACACATCATCGACACCGCCGCACCGGTGTGCGTACTCACCACGGCCGCCGACGGGCTGCCCTTCGGCACGGATATCCCGGTGCACGAGGTCGATACGCTCGACCTCACCGCGCTGTCACCCGCACCGATCCGCGACGACGAGCGGGTGCGCCCGCTGCGCGCGCACAACCCGGCCTACGTCATCTTCACCTCCGGCTCCACCGGCAAGCCCAAGGGCGTCACCGTCTCGCACGCGGCCATCGCCAACCAATTGCACTGGCTGGGGCTTACTTTCGACCTCGGTCCCGGCGATCGGGCGCTGCTCAAGACGCCCGCCACCTTCGATCTGTCGGTGTGGGAGTTCTGGTCGCCGCTGGTCACCGGCGGCAGCCTGGTGGTGACCGCGCCCGGCGACGAACGCGACCCGGACCGTCTGCGCGCGCTGATCGAACGGCACGGCGTCACGGTGCTGCACCCGGTGCCGTCGCTGCTCGCCATGCTGCTGGCGGGCGGACCGCTGCCCGCTCCGGTGCGCGCCGTGCTCACCATCGGCGAGACCCTGCCCGCCGCCACCGCTGCCGAGTTCCTGGCGAAGTCCGGCGGCGCACGGCTGTTCAACCTGTACGGCCCGACCGAGGCGGCGGTCTCCGTCACCGCGCACGAGGTCCGCGAGGCGACCGCGCAGCGCGTGCCGATCGGCGGACCGGCGTGGAACAGCCGCGGATACGTGCTCGACGGTCGGCTGCGGCCGGTTCCGGTGGGGGTACCCGGCGAGCTGTACCTCGCGGGCGATCAGCTGGCCCGCGGCTACCACGGCTGGCCCGCCCGCACCGCCGACCGCTTCGTCGCCGACCCGTTCTCCGGCGGCCGCATGTACCGCACCGGCGATATCGTGCGCTGGCGCGCCGACGGCGAACTGGAGTACCTGGACCGCGCCGACTTCCAGGTGAAGATCGGCGGCCACCGCATCGAACTCGGTGAGGTGGAGACGGTGCTGCGCCGCTGCGACGGGGTGAGCGCCGCCGTGGCGGTGGCCCGCCCGGCCGGGGCCGGACAGCGGCTCATCGCCTATGCGGCCGTGCCGCAGTCGAATCCGGAGCGGCGCGAGGAGATCGCCGGTGCGCTGCGGACGGCCCTCGTCGGTGCGCTGCCCGGCTATATGGTCCCGGCCGCCGTGGTCGTGCTGGACGGCCTGCCGCTCAATGCCAATGGCAAGGTCGACCGGGCCGCGCTGCCCGATCCGGTGCTGCCGGAAGCGACGCACCGCGACCCGGCGACCGTCTCCGAGAAACTGGTGGCCGCCGCCTTCGCGGAGGTGATCGAGACCGACGCACGGATCGGAGCGGACACCGACTTCTTCGCCCTGGGCGGCAATTCGCTCATGGCGACGCGGCTGGCCGCCCGCCTCGGCGAGGACCTGGGCGTGCGGGTGCCGGTGGCCGCGGTCTTCGAGACGCCGACGGTCGGCGGCCTCGCCGAACGGCTGACCACCGCCGAGCCGGGTGCGGCGCGGCCGCTGCCGACGCGGCGCGTCGGGACCGATCCCGCGCCGCTCTCCCTCGCCCAGCAGCGGATGTGGGTGCTCAACCGTTTGCAGCCGAACGCCGCGGCCTACAACGTGCCCGTCGCCATCCGGCTGACCGGAACGCTGGACGGGCGAGCGCTGACCGCCGCCGTGCGGGATGTGCTGGGCCGCCACGAGATTCTGCGCACTCGCTATCCGGAGATCGACGGTGTACCGGTGCAGGAGGTGCTCGCCGTGGCCGACGTCGAGATCGATCTCACGCCGATCCCATTGCCGCACAACGAGCTCGACGCGCGGCTGGCCGAATTCGTCGGTGCGGGCTTCGATGTCACCGCGGCCGCGCCGGTGCGGGCTCGCCTGTGGCGGACCGCGCCGACCGAACACGTGCTCGTCGTGGTCCTGCACCACATCAGCGCGGACGGCTACTCGGTCGCTCCCATGACCCGCGACCTGGTGCTCGCCTACACCGCGCGTCTGGACGACGCGGCTCCCGCCTGGGAGCCGCTGGCCATCCAGTACGGCGACTTCAGCGCCTGGCAGCGGGAACTGCTCGGCTCGGACACCGACCCCGACAGCCTGCTGTCCCGACAGCTGGCCTACTGGACCGCCGAATTGGCCGGTGTGCCGGAACAATTGCCGCTGCCCACTGATCGCCCCCGCCCGGCGCGACGCGAGATGCGCGGCGACGCGCTCGAGGTCGAGGCCGGTACGGATCTCACCGCCCGCCTGGCACTCGTGGCGCGCGATCACGGCACGACCCTGTTCGGTGTGGTGCACACCGCCTTCGTGGTGCTGCTGTCGAAGCTGTCCGGGGTGCGCGACATCGCCATCGGCGCACCGGTCGCGGGTCGCGGGGAACGGGCCCTCGATGACCTCATCGGCATGTTCGTCAACACGGTCGTGCTGCGCACCGAGGTGGACGCCGCGCTGCCGGTGCGCGAACTGCTGCGGCAGGTTCGTGACCGCGATCTCGCGGCGCTCGCCCATGCCGATGTGCCGTTCGAGCGCGTGGTGGAGGCCATGGGCCGCACCCGGTCCAGCTCGTACTCGCCGCTGTTCCAGGTGATGCTGACCTTCCAGAACATGCCCACCGGCAAAGTTGCCCTGCCCGGTGTGGAGGTGGAGGTGCTGGAACCCGAACTCGGCGAGACCAAATTCGACCTGCATCTCACCGGGATGGAGCGCTACGACGAGCGTGGCCGGGTGACCGGGTTGCGGTTGCGGTTCGCCTACGCCACCGACATCTTCGACGCCGCCACCGTCCGGCTCCTCGCCGACCGGCTGCTGCTGGTGCTGCGGGCCATCGCCGACGATCCCGCCACCCCGGTGCGGGCCGTCGACATCCGCACCGCGGCGGAGCGTGGTATCCGTCCTGCGCCGGGGCGCGATATCCGCACTGCGGCGGAGCGCGATATCCGCGCAGCGCCGGAGCGGACCCGCCGCGCCTCGAATACCACCGCCGCCATGGCCGATTCGGCGGCGGTCGGGCACGCGGAGTTTCCGGCGGAGCTCCCGGAGCTCGTCGCGGCCGCCGCCGCCCGCACGCCCGATGCCATCGCGCTCGCCCACGGCGAGCACCGCATCACCTACCACGCCCTGGACACCAAGATCGCCGCCGTGGTCCACGCCATGGGCGCGGCGGCGAAGCCGGAGGCGGTGGTGCAGGTCGCCCTCGCCGGACTGGCACCCGGCATCGTGGCCGCCCTCGGTGCGGGCGGCCTCACCGAGGCCCTGCACACCCTCGCGGGGGATGCGCGCGGTCTGGTCCTTCGCTCGGCAAGTCCGCCAGCGGTCGCGTCAGGCCTGGAGGCGGCAGCCCGCGTAACCACGCATGGCCCCGCGAGCGCCGAGATCGATGGCGCTGGGATCGATGGCGCTGGGATCGATGGCGCTGAGATTGATACGGAAGGAAACGTCTGATGCAACACGCGGAGTCGGTAGCCCTCACCCGGTTCGGCAGTCATGCGGCGCTGCGCAGCGCCTACGGCACGGCGGACCTACCGAATCTCATCGAAACCGTGGCCGCGCTCGAACCCGAGCGCGTCGCCCTGCGGCACGGCGACACCACCGTCACCTACGCGGCCCTGGCCGCCGAGGTCGGGGTGCTCGCCGAGGCCATGGGCGGTGCGCTCGAACCCGACGCCCTGGTCCAGGTGGTGGTCTCCGGTCAGCTACCCGGCCTGCTGGAGGGCGCGGAAGGCGCGCTGGCCGCCGTGCTGGAGGACCTGCTCGCCGACGCCGTCGACGCGGCCGCCGGGGTGCTGGTCCCGAACCTCGCCCCCGTCGAAACGCTGGTCACCCTGTTCGAGGAACAGGTGGAACGCACCCCCGACGCGGTGGCGCTGCGCTGCGGCGACCAGAGTCTCACCTACGGCGAATTCGCCGCGCGCGTGCACAAGCTCGCACGGCGGCTGGTGGACTACGGCGTCGGCCCCGATGTGCTGGTGGGTCTGTCGGCCCGCCGCTCCTTCGAGCTGCTGATCGGTATGTACGCCATTCTCGAGGCGGGCGGCGCGTATGTGCCGATCGATCCGGAGCATCCCGCCGACCGCATCGCCTACGTGCTGGATGTCGCGGCCCCCGCGCTGGTGCTCACCACCACCGGCGACCGGCCCGATCTGGACGCGGACGTGCCGGTGTTGTGCATCGACGAATTCGAGCGCGCCGCCGAGGACGGCGAACCCGACACCAGCGCGCCCGGCGCGGACCCCTACCTATCGCAGCCGGTAGGAAACAACACCGCGTACGTCATCTTCACCTCCGGCTCCACCGGCCGACCCAAGGGCGTGGCGGTGTCGCACCGCGCCATCGTCGCCAATCTCCGCTGGCGGCAACGGCTCTACCGGCTCGACGCCAGCGATGTGGTGCTCCAGAAGACGCCCTTCACCTTCGACGTGTCGGTATGGGAGTTCTTCTGGCCGTTGCAGACCGGTGCGACGCTGGTGATCGCGGCGCCCGACGGTCACCGCGACCCCGCCTATCTGCTGCGCGCCATCGCCGAGTACGGCGTCACCATCGCGCATTTCGTCCCGTCCATGCTGGCGGTCTTCGTTGCCGGGGCGGCGGCCGCGCTGGACCGCGGCGAGTCGGGCGTGGCCGATTCGCTGCGCGCCGTCTTCGCCTCCGGTGAGGCGCTGCCCGCCGCTACCGCCGCCGCCTTCCGCGATGTGAGCGGCGCCTGCCTGCACAATCTGTACGGGCCCACCGAGGCGGCCGTGGACGTCACCGCCCACGAGGTCACCGCCGCCGATATCGATACGGTGCCGATCGGCTCCGCCGCCGACGACACCGAATTGCTGGTGCTGGACGACGATCTGCGCCCGGTGCCGACCGGAGTGGTCGGCGAACTGTATCTCGCGGGTGTGCAGCTGGCCCGCGGCTATGTGGCGCGGCCCGGCCTGACCGCGGAGCGGTTCGTGGCCAATCCCGAGGGCGCGCCGGGGGATCGGATGTACCGCACCGGAGATCTGGTGCGCTGGACACCCTCGGTGGACGGCGGTCCGGTCGAACTGGAATATCTGGGCCGCAGCGATCTCCAGGTGAAGCTGCGCGGCCTGCGCGTCGAACTCGGCGAGGTCGAGGCCGCCCTGCTGCGCCACGCCGCGGTGGCGCAGGCGGCGGTGGTCCTGCACCGGCACGGCACCGGAGACCATCTGGTCGGCTATGTGGTCGGCGAGCCCGGTCTGGACCCCGCGGCGGTGCTCGCGTCGACCCGCGAACTGCTGCCGGAGTACATGGTGCCGTCGCTGCTGACGGTGCTCGACGACATGCCGGTGAACGCCAACGGCAAGTTGGACCGCCGCGCCCTGCCGGAACCGGTGTTCACCGACAGCGCCACCGCGTACCGCGAGCCGGAGACGGCCGCCGAACTCACCGTGGCCGCGATCTTCGCCGATCTGCTCGGGGTCGAGCAGGTCGGTGCGGACGACGACTTCTTCGCCCTGGGCGGCAATTCGCTGATCGCCACCCGGGCCATCGCCCGCACCGCCGAGGCGCTGGGCATCGCCCTGGATGTGCGCGACTTCTTCGACCGTCCCACGGTGGCGGCGTTGGCCGCGCTCGCCGACACGGCCGCTCCGGCCGCGGCTCCACCCGCCCTGGTGGCGCGACCGCGACCCGATCTGGTGCCGCTGTCGCCCGCGCAGCAGCGCATGTGGTTCCTCAACCGTCTCGCGCACACCGAATCCGCCAGCACCGCAGACGGTTTCGATGCGGCGGCGGTCGACAACATCGTGGTGGCGCTGCGCCTGCGGGGCGAACTCGACACGGCGGCACTGCGCGCCGCCGTCGCCGATCTGGTCGCGCGCCACGAGATCCTGCGCACCTACTACCCGCAGACGGCCGCGGGACCGGTCCAGGTCGTCCGCGACGATCTCGCGTTCGACCTCGTCCCCCGCGAGATTCCCGCCGAGCGGTTGCACGACGCGGTGCGGGCCGCTGCCGGACAGGGGTTCGACGTGGCGGGTGCGGTGCCGGTGCGCGTCGAACTGCTCCGGATCGGCCCCGCCGACCACGCCCTCGTCCTGGTGGTGCACCACATCGCCGCCGACGGTGTCTCCCTCGCCCCGCTGGTGCGCGATCTGGTGCTCGCCTACGGCGCCCGCCGCGACGGCGGCGGCCCCGGCTGGGAGCCGCTGCCCGTGCAGTACGCCGACTACGCCCTCTGGCAGCGTGAGTTGCTCGGCGACGAGAACGACGCCGAATCCACCGCCGCCCGCCAGTTGGCCTTCTGGACCGCCGAACTCGACGACCTGCCCGCGCAGTTGGATCTGCCCGCCGACCGGCCGCGCCCGGCCGTATCCAGCTATCGGGGCGCCACGCTGGAGTTCGCCATCGACGCCGAGCTGCGCGCGGCGATCGACCGGCTGGCCATCGCCCGCGGTGCGACCCCGTTCATGGTGCTGCACGCCGCGCTGGCCGCACTGCTGGCCCGACTATCGGGTACCACCGATATCGCCATCGGCACCCCGGTCGCCGGGCGAGGTGACCGGGCGCTCGACGATCTGGTCGGCATGTTCGTCAACACCCTGGTGCTGCGCACCCGGGTAGCGCCCGGATCGTCCTTCGGCGATCTGGTCGCACACGCGCGGGAGCGGGATCTGCGCGCCTTCGCCCATCGCGACGTGCCGTTCGAGCGCCTGGTCGAAGTGCTCAATCCGGCCCGCGCCCGCAACCGGCACCCGCTGTTCCAGGTCGCGCTGTTCATGCAGAATCTCGGCACGGCCACACCCGTGCTGCCGGGTCTGGACACCGCACCGGTCGATGTCGGCTCCGATTTCGCGAAGTTCGACCTGAATCTCACGGTCTCCGAGCGCGACTCCGGCTACCGCGCCGAATTCACCTATGCCACAGATCTTTTCGACCGCCGTACGGTGCGGGAATTCGCGGCCAAGTTCCTGCGCCTGCTGAGCGCCGCCACGGCGCATCCGGACCGTCCGATCGGCGATATCGAACTCCTGGACGCGGGCGAACTCGACTACGTCACCTCGAGCTGGAACGCCACCGGGCACAAGGTCACCGAACAGTTCCTGCACGACGGCTTCGACGCCCAGCTGCGCCGCACCCCCGCCGCCGTCGCCGTGATCTCCGGGGACACCGAACTCACCTACACCGAGCTGTCCGAGCGGGCCAACCGGCTGGCCCGGCTGCTCATCGAGGCGGGCGTCGGACCGGAATCGCTGGTCGTCCTCGCCATGGCGCGTTCGGTCGAACTCGTCGTCGCCATGTACGCGGTGCTGCGCGCGGGCGGCGCGTACGTGCCCGTCGATCCGAGCCACCCGGCCGACCGCGTCGCCCATCTCCTCGCCACCGCCCGCCCGCGGGTGGTGCTGACCACCACCACCGACGACTTCCACCTTCCCGAGGGTCTCGAGGCTCCGCTGTACCGCGTCGACGACCTCGACCCCCGGGCGCACTCGGCCGCACGGATCACCGACGCCGAACGCCGCGCCCCCCTGCACCCGGACCATCCGGCCTACGTTCTGTTCACCTCCGGCTCCACCGGGGCGCCCAAGGGCGTGACCGTGAGCCACCGCGCCATCGCCAACCAGATGGCGTGGATGCACGCCGAGTACCGCGTCCGCGCCGGCGATCGCTACCTCCAGAAGACCGCCAGCACCTTCGACGTCTCGCTGTGGGGATACTTCCTGCCGCTGCGCGCGGGCGCGACCATGGTGCTCGCCGATCCCGACGGACACCGCGACGCCCGCTATCTCGCCGAAACCATCGCCCGGTACGGCATTACGCTCACCGACTTCGTCCCGTCCATGCTGGCGGTCTTCGCCACTCACGCGCGTCCGGACGAACTCGATTCGCTGCGTGAGGTTTTCGTCGCCGGGGAGGCGTTTCCCCCGGAGACCGTCGCCGCCTTCCGCGCGGTGAGCGACGCCGGACTGCACAACCTGTACGGCCCCACCGAGGCCGCTGTCACCGTCACCTACCGCGAGGTGGACGAGCCCGGCGACCAACCGGTGCCCATGGGCGAGCCGGAGTGGAACACCCGGGTGTACGTGCTGGACGCCCGGCTGCGTCCCGCGCCGATCGGCGTGCCCGGCGAGCTGTATCTCGCCGGTGCGCAATTGGCGCGCGGCTATCACGGGCGGGTCGATCTGACCGCGGATCGCTTCGTGGCCAACCCCTTCGGCAGCGGCGAACGCATGTACCGCACCGGTGACCTGGTGCGGTGGTCCGCCGAGGGAGAACTGATCTACCTGGGCCGCAGCGACTTCCAGATCAAATTCCGCGGCCAGCGTATCGAACTCGCCGATATCGAGACCGCGCTCGCCGCCGCACCCGAGGTCGCCCAGGCGGCTGTCCGGCTGATCGGCGCCGATTCCGGCGACTACCTGGCGGGCTATGTCGTCCGCACGCCCGGGGCCGAGCCCGATGTCGACCGGCTGCGCGCGGGCCTGACCCGGCGCCTGCCCGCGTACATGGTGCCCACCGTCATCGTGGAACTCGATGCCCTGCCGCTGGGTGCGAGCGGCAAACTCGACCGCCGAGCCCTGCCGGTTCCGGTGTTGGCGGCCAAGCGTTTCCGCGCACCCGTCGATGCCGTCCAGCGCTTGGTGGCGAACGTTTTCGCGGAGGTGCTGGGGCGCGAGCGCGTCGGCCTGGACGACGACTTCTTCGCTCTGGGCGGCAGTTCGCTCACCGCCACCCGGGTGACCGCCCGGATCGGCGCCGAACTGGATGCGCGGATACCGGTCCGCCTCCTCTTCGAGGCCCCCGCGGTGGGCGAATTCGCCACCGCCGTCGGCGCGCTCACCGACACCGCGCCGCGCCCGGCGCTCGCGTGCCGCGCCCGTCCCGATCGGGTGCCGCTCTCGCTGGCGCAGCAGCGGCTGTGGTTCCTCAACCGGCTGGAGAGCGAACAGGGCGGGTCCGGCCTCTACAACCTGCCCGTGGTGCTGCGCCTGCGCGGCCGTCTGGACGTGCCGGCGCTGGAGCGGGCCGTCCTGGATGTGCTGGCCCGCCACGAATCGCTGCGCACCTGCTTCCCGGATACCGAATCCGGTCCGTACCAGAGCGTGCTGGCCGCCGACGAGGTCGGGCTGAGCCTGAACCCGGTGCCGGTGGCCGCCGCCGAGGTGCCCGAGGCCGTGGCCGCCATCGTGCGCGCCCCGTTCGACGTCACCCGCGAGCCGCCGTCTCGCATCGCCCTGCTGCTCGTCGACCGGACCGAGGACACCGCACCGGCCGCCGACGAGTACCTCCTCGTCGTGGTGCTGCACCACATCGCCGGTGACGCGCTGTCCATGCCGCCCCTGGTCCGAGATCTGGTGCGCGCCTACACCGCGCGCCGCGCGAACCGGGCCCCCGACTGGGAACCGCTCGCCGTCCAGTACGCCGACTACACGCTCTGGCAGCGCGAACTGCTCGGCTCCGACACCGCCCCGGGCGATCTCGCCCGTGCGCAACTGGACTTCTGGCGCGACACCCTCGCCGATCTGCCCGCCCAGCTGCCGCTGCCCACCGACCGACCACGACCCGCGCAACCACGAAACACCGGGGGAGCGGTCGAGTTCGAGGCGGGGGGCGATGTGCTGTCCGGACTCCGGGATATCGCCCGCGCCCACGGCGCGACCCTGTTCATGGTGGTGCACGCCGCCTTCGCCGCCACCCTGTCCCGGCTCGCGGACACCGCCGACGTGGCAGTCGGCGCACCGGTCGGCGGGCGCGGTGACCGCGCACTCGACGATCTGGTCGGCATGTTCGTCAACACCCTGGTGCTGCGCACCCGAGTGGACGCCGCGCTGCCGTTCGCGGACTTCCTGACCCGCGTGCGCGATACCGATCTGGCCGCCTTCGCCCACGCCGACCTGCCGTTCGAACGCCTGGTGGACGATCTCGTCACCGACCGGTCCACCGGCGCGCACCCGCTGTTCCAGGTCATGCTCAGCGTCATCGACGACGACGCGACGGCGCGGCCCTCGCTGCCCGAGCTGACCGTCACACCCGTCGAGATCGCCGACACCACCGCGAAATTCGATCTGCACCTGGTGGCGGGCGAGCGCTCCGGCGGCTTCGGCGGCAGCCTGCGCTACGCGGACGAACTCTTCGACGCCGAGACCGCGGCGTCCTTCGCCACCCGCTTCGTCCGGGTGCTGCGCGCCGTCATCGCCGACCCGCGGGTCCGGATCGGCGATATCGACCTGCTCGGCACCGCCGAACGCGCCCTGGTGCTGGAACAGTGGAACGACACCGCGCACCCGCTGCCCGACGGCGCCACCCTGCTGTCGCCGTTCGAGGCGCGCGCCGCCCGCAGTCCCTTCGCCACCGCGGTCGTCCACCAGGGCCTGAGCATCACCTACGGTGACTTCGCCGCCCGGGTCCACCGCCTGGCGCGCCACCTGGTCGCCCAGGGCGTCGGACCGGACACCCTGGTCGCCCTGGACCTGCGGCGCTCGGTCGACCTGGTCATCGGCATGTACGCGGTGCTGGCCGCCGGTGGCGGCTACGTGCCGCTGGACCCCGACCACCCCGCCGAGCGCCGAGCCCATGTCATCGACAGCGCGGCACCCGTCTGCGTGCTGACCGCCGACGACGGCCCCGATGTCGCCGGTGTGCCCCGTATCCGGATCGACGAACTCGACACCACCGGCTACGACGACGCGCCGCTGACCGACGCGGACCGGCTGGCCCCGCTGCGCCCGCACCACATCGCCTACGTCATCTTCACCTCGGGGTCGACCGGACGTCCGAAGGGCGTGGCCGTCCCGCATGCCGCCGCCCTCAACCAGATCCGCTGGATCACCACCGAGTACCGGCTCGGCATCCACGATGTCGTGCTGCTCAAGACCCCCGCCACCTTCGACGTGTCGGTGTGGGAACTGTTCGGCCCCTTGGCGACCGGAGCCCGGCTGGTCGTGGCCGCGCCCGACGGCCACCGCGATCCCGGCTACCTGGCCGAGGTGATCGCGGCCGAGCGGGTCACCATCACCTCCTTCGTCCCGTCCATGCTCCGGGCCTTCGCCGAGGCGGCCCCGCCGCGCGCGGCCGACTCGGTGCGCGCCCTGCTGGTCGCGGGTGAGGCGTTGACCGCCGACATCGTCGCCGCGTTCCGCCGCATCGGCACCACCCCGCTGCACAACCTGTACGGCCCCACCGAATTCACCGTGCACGCCACGTCCGCGCCGGTCCCCGCCGCAGTGGACGGTCCGGTCCCGATCGGCGGACCGGTCTGGAATGCCCGTGTCTACGTGCTGGATTCCCGGCTGCGGCCCGTCGCCCCCGGGCTCGTGGGCGAGCTGTACCTCGCGGGGGCCCAGCTCGCCCGCGGCTACCTCGGCCGCGCCGACCTGACGGCGGATCGCTTCGTGGCCAACCCCTTCGACGTCGGCGAGCGCATGTACCGCACCGGCGATCTGGTGCGCTGGAACCCGGACGGCCAGCTGATCTATGTGGGCCGCAGCGATTTCCAGGTCAAACTGCGTGGACTGCGCATCGAGCTCGGCGAGATCGAGGCCGCGCTCACCGCCCAGGAGACGGTGGCCCGAGCGGTGGTCGCGGTACGCAACGACCACCCGACCGGCGATCGGCTGGTCGCCTACGTCGTCCCCGCGCGCGGGCGGTCCGCGTCAGGGGCGCGGGGTGGGCACGCGCGGCCGCGCATCCCCGGCGCGGAGCCCGAGCAGCACGTGACCCGGGCCGCGCCCACCGCGTCCGCGCCGGATGCCGCCACGCTGACAGCGGCGTTGTCGCTGTCGCTGCCCTCCTATATGGTCCCGTCGACCTTCGTCCTGCTCGACGAGCTCCCGCTGAACGCCAACGGCAAACTCGATCGCGCCGCACTGCCCGCGCCCGTCCCCGAGGAACGCGAGTTCCGCACCCCCACCGGACGTTCGGAATGCCTCGTCGCCGCGGTCTTCGCCGACGTCCTCGAACTCACCGCCCCGGTCGGCGCGGATGACGACTTCTTCGCCCTGGGCGGCAACTCGCTGATCGCCACCCGCTTGGCGGCCCGGCTCGCCAAGCGCACCGGCGTCCCCATCCCGTTGCGGACCATCTTCGACAACGCCACCGTCCGCGCCCTGGCCGCCCGGATCGACGCCGCCGAGCCGACCACCGCCGAACCCGCGGCGCTGCCGCCGGTCACCGCCCGGCACCGCGGCGACACCATCCCGCTGTCGATCGCCCAGCAGCGCATGTGGTTCCTCAACCGCTTCGACGCCCGTGGCGGCGGCTACAACATCCCCTTCGCCCTCCGCCTCACCGGCCAGCTCAATGTCTCCGCGCTGCGCAGCGCCGTCGCCGATCTCATCGCCCGCCACGAGACCCTGCGCACGCTGTACCCCGAGTACGACGGCCAGGCCACCCAGTTGATCCTGCCGCCGGACACGCGCCTGGTGGACCTGGTGGCGGAACCGGTCGCCACCGCGGAGCTCCCCGATCTGGTGGAGGCGTTGGCGCGCACCACCTTCGACGTCACCGTCGAGGTGCCGTTGCGTGTTCGCCTGCTGCGGCTCGCCGACGCCGACGAGCCCACCCACCTGCTGCTGTTCGTCATCCACCACATCGCCGCCGACGGCTGGTCCTTCGCGCCGCTCACCCGCGACCTCGCCCACGCCTACGTCGCGCGCTGTGCCGACACCGCGCCCAACAGCGCACCCCTGCCCGTGCAGTACGCGGACTTCGCGCTCTGGCAGCGCGAGGTGCTCGGCAGCGCCGACGACGCCGATTCGGTGCTGGCCCGACAGCTGGACTACTGGAGCAACCGGCTCCGCGGCGTGCCCGAGGTGCTGGCCCTGCCCACCGACCGCCCCCGCCCGGCCGTCGCGACCAACCGCGGCGGCGCGGTGAACGGCAGCCTGGACGCCGAATTGCACGCGGCCACCGTCGAATTCGCCACTGCGGCCCGCGCCACCCCGTTCATGGTGCTGCACACCGCGCTGGCCGTGCTGCTGGCCCGGCTCTCGGGCACCCGCGACATCGTCATCGGCACGCCCGTCGCCGGTCGCGGCGACGAGGCGCTCGACGACCTGGTCGGCATGTTCGTCAACACCCTGGTGCTGCGCACCGATGTCCGCCCCGACGCTACCCTCGCCGAACTGCTGGCGCAGGTGCGCGATACCGATCTGGCCGCCTTCGAACACGCCGCGGTGCCGTTCGAGCAGCTGGTCGAGGTGCTGAATCCGGCGCGCTCCCAGGCGCATGCGCCGATCTACCAGGTCGGGTTCACCCTCCAGAACCACAGCCAGCCCGAGTTCCGCCTGGCTCGCCTTGCCATCGCCGCCATCGACGCGGGGGTGCGCCCCATCCAGTTCGACCTGGACTGGACGCTCACCGACCGCTACGACGCCGCGGGCGCGCCCGCGGGCATCGACGTGCATCTGCACTATGCCGTCGACCTGTTCGACGAGGCGACGGCGCGCGACGTCCTCGCCGCCTTCGAACGGGTGCTGCGCGCCATGATCGCCGATCCGCGGTGCGCGGCAGGCGATGTGGAGCTGCTGTCGGTGGCCGAGCGGGGGCTGCTGCTGTCCGACCGCAATGCCACCGTCCGGCCGCTGCCCCGGGAAACCCTCGCCGACCTGCTCGACCGGCGGGCCGAACTCGATCCGGACGCCGTCGCCCTCCGCTTCGAGGGTGATGCGCTCACCTACGCGGAGCTGGCCGCGCGGGCGAATCGGCTGGCGCGTGGGCTGATCGCGGCGGGTGTCGGCCCGGACGACATCGTCGGCGTCACCGCGCACCGCTGCTTCGACATGGTGATCGCGCTGCACGCCGTCGTGCAGGCGGGCGCGGCCTATCTGCCGGTCGATCCGGAGCATCCGGTCGAGCGCATCGCACACGTCCTCGCCACCGCGAACACCACGCTGGTGCTGACCGTCGGCGGAGTCGACCTGCCCCCGGTCGACGGAGTGCGCTACCTGGACGTCGCCGCGGCGGAGCCGTCCGCACCGGCCGCCGGGCCGATCACCGACGCCGAGCGCCGCACCCCGCTGCGGCCCGACAATCTCGCCTACGTGCTGTTCACCTCCGGCTCCACCGGCCTGCCCAAGGGGGTGGCGACCAGCCACGCCGCCATCATGAATCAGCTGCGCTGGCTCGCGGACCGATACGGGGTCACCCGCGACGACCGGATCATGCAGCGAGCGCCGCTCACCTTCGACGTCTCGGTGTGGGAATGCTTCCTGCCCGCACTCGTCGGAGCGCCGCTGCTGATCCCGCGGCCGGGCGGCCATCAGGATCTCGACTATCTGGCCGGGCTCATGCGCGACTTCGGCGTCACCATCGCCGAACACGTGCCCTCGGTGCTGGCGGCGCTCATCGCCGAGGGACACGGCGACGCGCTGCGTTCCTTCCGCCATCTGCACACCGGCGGCGAGGCGCTGCCCGCCGAACTGCTGACCCTGCTGCGCGAACATGTCGGCGGCGCGGTGCACAACGCCTACGGACCCACCGAGGCGGCCATCTCCGCCGTCTACCACGAATTCGGCACGACCGACGCCGATTACGAGGTCCCGATCGGCCGACCCAACTGGAACACCCGCGCCTATGTGCTGGACACCCGGCTGCGCCCGGTGCCGACCGGCGTCACCGGCGAACTGTACCTGGCCGGGGCGCAGCTGGCCCGCGGCTATCAGGGGCGGGGCGCGCTCACCGCGGAACGCTTCACCGCCGACCCCTTCGGCGTGCCCGGCAGCCGCATGTACCGGACCGGCGACCTGGTGCGCTGGAACCGGGACGGTGATCTGGTGTACTTGGGCCGCAACGACTTCCAGGTCAAGCTGCGTGGCCAGCGCATCGAACTCGGTGAGATCGAGGCGGCGCTGCTGGCGTCGCCGGGCGTCGCCCACGCCGCCGTTCTGCTGGCGGAGGATACGGCGGGCACCGAATGTCTGGTCGGATACATTGCCGGAGAGGGTATTTCCGCGGATTCGGTACTGGAGCAGCTGCGCGACCGGCTGCCCGGTTACATGGTGCCCGCGCATCTGGTGGTACTGGACGACATGCCGCGCACCGCTGTCGGCAAGCTCGACCGCAAGGCGCTGCCCGCCGTCGAGTTCACCGCCACCGCCACCGCTTTCCGCGCGCCCCGAGAAGGCGCGGAGTCGGTGCTGGCGGCCCTGGTGGCGGATCTGCTGGCCAGCGGACCCATCGGTGCGGACGACGACTTCTTCGGCCGCGGCGGCAATTCGCTGCTCGCCATGCGCCTGGTGGCCCGCGCCAACGCGGCGCTCGGCTGCGATCTGAGCGTGCGCGAGGTCTTCGACGCGCCCACCGTGGCCGAATTGGCACTGCGCGCCGTCCGCTCCGACCGCCAGGCGGTGGCGTTGACGCCGCGGCCGCGTCCGGAGCGAATCCCGCTGTCCCTGGCGCAGACTCGAATGTGGCTGCTCAACCGCCTGGACCCGGGATCGCCGCTCTACAACATTCCCGCCGCCCTGCGGCTCACCGGAACCCTGGATCTCGACGCCCTGCGCGCCGCCGTCATCGATGTCATGGCACGGCACGAGGCGTTGCGCACGCTGTTTCCGGCGGACGCCGACGGCCCGCGGCAGGACATCCTGCCCGTCGCCGCGGTGCCCGCGCCCGACCTCACGCCGGTCGACGCCGCGGACCTGCCGAGCGCGGTCGCGGCCGTGGCGGGACGCGGCTTCGAGCTGCGCACCGAACTGCCGGTGCGCGTCGCCCTGCTGCGCGCCGCCCCGGACGAGCACGTACTGGTCGTGGTGACCCACCACATCGCCGCCGATGGCGTGTCCACCGGCCCGCTGGCCCGCGATCTCATGGTGGCCTACGCCGCCCGCGCCGAGGGGTCGAGTCCGTCGTGGCGGCCGCTGCCGGTGCAGTACGCCGATTTCACGCTGTGGCAGCGGGAAGCCCTCGGCGACGCCGACGATCCCACCTCGGCGCTGGCCGCCCAGATCGCCCACTGGCGAACCGAACTCGCCGGGCTGGCCCCCGTGCTGGAACTGCCGACCGACCGCCCGCGACCGCCGGTGTGGACGGGCCGGGGCGCGGCGCTGCTGTTCGAACTGTCCGCCGACACCACCGCCGCGATCGCGGAACTGGCGCGCCGCCAAGGTGTCTCGACCTTCATGGTGGTGCACGCCGCCTACGCGGTGGTGCTGGCACGCCTGGCCGGAACCGACGACGTCGCCATCGGCACCCCGATCGCCGGACGCTCCGAACAGGCCCTGGACGACCTGGTCGGCATGTTTGTCAACACCCTGGTGCTGCGGACTCCGGTGCGCTCGGATGCCACCTTCGCCCAGCTGCTCACCACCGTCCGCGAGGCCGACGTGCGGGCCTTCGCGCACGCCGACCTGCCGTTCGAGCGACTGGTGGACGAGTTGAATCCGGTGCGTTCCCAAGCGCATTCGCCGATCGTGCAAGCGCTGCTCACCTTCGAACACCGCGACGACACCGTCGTGCGGCTGCCCGGCCTGGAGGTCTCCGGCTTCCCGATCGAGAACACCGCGGCCCAATTCGACCTCGCGTTGGCCTGCACCGAGATCGCCGCCGAGGACGGCCGCACGGCGCTGTCGGTGGCGCTGCGCTATGCCACCGACCTGTTCGACGCCGCCACCGTGTCCGCCTTCGCGCAACGTTTCCAGCGGGTGCTGCGCACCGCCGTCGCCGATGCCACCGCGCGGGTCGGCGATATCGAGCTGCTCGCCCCCGAGGAACGCGAACTCCTGCTGTCCGAGCGCAATGCCACCGCGGTCGGGCTCACGGCCGGTCCCACCGACTACGCGGCGCTGACCCTGGCCTCGCTCTTCGAGGGCCAGGTCGCGCGCACGCCGGACGCGATCGCCGTGACCTACGGCAACACCAGCCTGTCGTACGCCGAGTTCGCCGCCAGGGCACGAAGACTCGCCCGCTTCCTGATCGCCGAGGGCGTCGGCCCCGATACCTTCGTGGCCCTGGACATGCGCCGCTCCCTCGACCTGGTAGTCGCCATGTACGCGGTCGTCATGGCCGGCGGCGCATACGTCCCCCTCGACCCCGACCACCCGGCCGACCGCACCCGGCACATCCTGGAAACCGCCCAGCCCCTATGCATTCTCACCACCTCCACCCCCACCTCCCCCAACGGCAACCCCACCAGTCCCGACGGCAACCGCACGACTCCCGACAGCAACCGCACCGCCCCCGACGGCGACTCTCCGTTGGTTCGCGGCGCGTCCCGGTTCTGGACTGACGGAGCGGGGGAGCGAAGCGGAGGAGCGGAGGAGGGAAGAACCGGGACCTTCAGCGCCGCGAACCCCGCCCGGAGCGCAGCGGAGGGCGAATCGAACACAGGAAGAACCGACCTCGACGGTGACCCCGTCGCCCCTGACGGCGACTCTCCGTCGGTTCGCGGCGCGTCCCGGTTCTGGACTGACGGAGCGGGGGAGCGAAGCGGAGGAGCGGAGGAGGGAAGAACCGGGACCTCCAGCGCCGCGAACCCGCCCGGAGCGGAGCGGAGGGCAGATATACACAGCCTCGACCTGTCGGTGTACGCCGACGCTCCGGTCACCGATGCCGATCGCCGCGCCCCGCTGCGGTCCGGCAACACCGCGTACGTGATCTTCACCTCCGGTTCGACCGGTCGTCCGAAGGGTGTCGCGGTCTCGCACGCCGCCATCGTCAACCGCCTGGTGTGGATGCAGTACGAGTACCGCATCGGCACCGACGACGTGGTCCTGCAGAAGACGCCGGCCACCTTCGACGTCTCGGTGTGGGAGTTCTTCTGGCCCTTGCAGATCGGCGCCCGCCTGGTGCTGGCCGCGCCGGACGGCCACCGCGATCCGGCCTATCTGACCGAACTCATCGCCCGCGAAGCCATCACCGTCGCCCACTTCGTGCCCTCCATGCTCGCCGTCTTCGTAGCCGCCCTCGACACCACCGACATCAACCCCCCAGCCACTGTCGGGAATGCCCCAGTCACTGACGGCGACGCCCCGGTGGTTCGCGGCGCGTCCCGGTTCTGGACTGAGCGGAGCGGAGGAGCGAAGCGGGGGAGCGGAGGGAGGGAAGAACCGGGACTTTCAGCGCCGCGAACCCCGCCGGAGCGAAGCGGAGGCAATCGAACACAGCGGGGGAGCGGAGGGAGGGAAGAACCGGGACTTCCAGCGCCGCGAACCCGCCGGAGCGAAGCGGAGGCAATCAAACACAGCACCCGCCCGGAGCGAAGCGGAGGGCAAATCAAACACGTGTTCGCTTCCGGTGAGGCGTTGCCGTCCCGGTCCGCGCAGCGGCTGCGGGAGTTGACCGGGGCCCGGCTGCACAATCTGTACGGTCCGACCGAGGCTGCCGTCGACGTCACGTATCACGAGGTCACCGACGCCGACGTCGATACCGTCCCGATCGGTGTTCCCGTGTTCAACACCCAGGTGTATGTGCTGGACGCCCGCCTGCGCCCGGTCCCGGCGGGTGTCGCGGGCGAGCTGTACCTCGCCGGGGACCAGCTCGCCACCGCCTATGTGGCGCGGCCCGATCTGACCTCGGATCGGTTCGTGGCCAACCCGTTCGGCGACGGCGCCCGCATGTACCGCACCGGTGACCTGGTGAGGTGGAATGCCGACGGTGAGCTGGAATACCTGGGACGCACCGACTTCCAGGTGAAGCTGCGCGGTCTGCGCATCGAACTCGGGGAGATCGAAGCCGCCCTGGGCGAGGTGGACGCCGTCACGCAGGCGGTGGTCGTGGTGCGCCGCGATCAGCGCACCGGCGATCAGCTGGTCGCCTACCTCACGGCGGCCGGTGACATCGACCCGCAGCGTGTCAAAGCCGAGGTGGCGCAGCGGCTTCCGGCGTACATGATGCCGAACGCGATCGTGGTGCTGGACGAGCTGCCGCTCAATGCCTCCGGCAAATTGGATCGCGGGGCGCTGCCCGCTCCGTCCTTCGCCGCCGAGGTCTACCGCGCCCCCGTCACCGCGGCGGAGCAGACGGTGGCCGCGGTTTTCGCCGAGGTGCTCGGCCGCGATCGGATCGGCCTGGACGACGACTTCTTCGAGCTCGGCGGCAACTCGCTCATCGCCACCCGCGTGGTGGCCCGGCTCTCGGCGGCGCTCGCGGCCGATATCGAGATGCGGGCGGTCTTCGAGGCTCCCACGGTGGCGGCACTGGCCGCGTACGCCGCCGCCCGGACCGGCACCGCCCGCGATCGTGCGCCGCTGGCTCCGGCTCCGCGGCCGGAACGGATTCCGCTGTCCCCGGCCCAGCAGCGCATCTGGCTGCTGAACCGACTCGAGACCACCGCCGCCGTCTACAACATCCCCCTGGTGGTGCGCCTGTCCGGTGCGCTCGACACCGCCGCGCTCGGAGCGGCCGTGGCCGATGTGGAGGCGCGGCACGAGGTGCTGCGCACCAGCTACCCCGACACCCCGAACGGTCCGGTGCAGCGGATTCGACCGCCGGATGCCGCGGCGGACGACCTGGTCCCGATCGACCTCGTCCCTGTCGACACCGCCCCTACGCGCCTGGCCGACGACATCGCCGCCGTCGTGGCCCCCGGCTTCGACGTCACCACCGATCCGCCGTTGCGGGTGTCGCTGCTGCGGCTGGCCGCCGACGACCACGTGCTGGTCTTCGTCGTCCATCACATCGCCGCCGACGGCTGGTCGCTGGCTCCGCTGGCCCGCGACCTGGTCACCGCCTACACGGCCCGGACCCGCGGCGCGGCTCCGGACTGGACGCCATTGCCGGTGCAGTACGCCGACTACGCCCTCTGGCAGCGCGCCCTGCTCGGCCCGGACGATGATCCCGAATCGCTGGCGGGACGGCAACTCTCGTACTGGCGGCGGCAGTTGGCCGAACTGCCGGAGGAACTGCGGCTGCCCACGGACCGCCCGCGCGGCACCAAGCCGTCCTTCCGCGGGGGCCGGTTCGCCTTCACCGTGGACGCCGAAACCCACGGCGCACTGGCGGAATTGGCGCGCGAGCACAACGCCACCCTCTTCATGGTGGTGCATGCCGCGCTGGCCGTGGTGCTGGCCCGCCTGTCCGCGAGCACCGACATCGCCATCGGCACCCCCGTGGCGGGCCGCGGCGAGGCGGCACTGGACGACCTGGTCGGCATGTTCGTCAACACCCTGGTGCTGCGCACCGACGTGCGCGGCGATGTCACCTTCCACGCCCTGCTGGACTCGGTCCGCGATACCGATATGGCGGCGTTCGCCCATGCCGACCTGCCGTTCGAGCGGCTGGTGGAGGCCGTGCGTCCGGCGCGCGCCGGCGGTCGCCATCCGTTGTTCCAGGTGGCGCTGACCTTCCAGAACTTCGCCGCGACCACCGTCGAGCTGCCCGGTGTCACCATGACCACCCTGGATGCCGCGGGTGACGACACCGCCAGATTCGACCTGTCGGTGGCCCTGCGCGACCGGGTGGCGGCCGCGGGCGCGGCCGCCGGAATCGACGGCGAGATCACCTTCGCCCGTGACCTTTTCGACGACGAGACGGTCGCGACCCTGGTGGACAGATTCCTGCGGCTGCTGGCGGCGGCCGCCGCGCATCCGGAGACGGCGGTGGGCGATCTGCCGCTGCTCTCGGCGGCCGAGCACGCCGCGTTCACCGCCGTGCCCGCCGCGACCCGTGCGGCACTGCTGCCGGAGATCGCGGGCCGCGGCGGCATTCACGGCTACGAGCGGATCGCCGTGTGCGCCGAGGGCGGCGAGATCACCTATCAGCAGTTGCACGAGGTGAGCAATCGCCTGGCCCGGCTGCTGATCTCCCGGGGCGTGGGTCCGGAGCGGCGGGTGGCGGTGGCCTTCCCGCGCTCGGCCGACGGCGTGGTCGCCGCACTGGCCGTGGCCAAGGCGGGCGGCGCGTTCGTCCCCGTCGACCCGGCCCACGCCGCCGACCGCGTGCGCTACGTCCTCACCGACGCCGCACCGGTGCTCGGCGTCACCCTCGCCGAGTTCGCGCCGGAGCTGCCCGCCGACCTGCCCTGGCTGCTGCTCGACGATCCCGCCGTGGTGGCCGAGTGCGCCCGCCACGCCGCCACCGACCTGACCGATGCCGACCGACCGTCCCCGCTGCGGGTCGACCATCCGGCCTACCTGATCTACACCTCGGGTTCCACCGGAAAGCCCAAGGGCGTCACCGTCACTCACGCGGGTCTGCGCCCTCTGGTCGATCACGCCGTGGTGCGGTACGGGCTCACCGCCGAGGACCGGATGCTCCAGATCCGCATCCCCGTCGCCGACCCGTTCGTCCTCGAATGGCTGTGCGCCTTCGCGACCGGCGCGACCCTGGTGATCGCGCCGCCGTCGGTGTACGGCGGCCCCGAACTCGCCGAGTTCATCCGCGACGTCGGGGTGACCCATGCCCTCATCCCGCCCGGCGTGCTGGCCACCATGGACCCCGCCGGACTGGACCGGCTGCGCGTCCTGCACGTCGGCGGTGACGTCAGCACCGCCGAACTGGTGGCCGCGTGGCAGCCGGGCCGCACCTACCTGAACGCCTACGGGCCCACCGAGACCACCATTGTCGCCACCTATGCCGATCTGGCCCCGGGGCGGCGCGTCGGCATCGGCGCACCGATTCCGGGCACGGCCGCGCGGGTCTTGGACGAGCGCCTCGCGCCGGTGCCGCCGGGCGTGGCGGGCGAACTGTACCTGTCCGGCCCGGGCCTCGCCCGCGGCTACCACGACGCACCCGGCCTCAGCGCCGGTCGGTTCGTTGCCGACCCGTGGGGTGCGCCCGGCTCACGCATGTACCGCACCGGCGATCTGGTGCGCCGGATGCCCGGAGCCTCCGGTAGCTGGGAGCTGGAGTACTTGGGGCGCACCGACTTCCAGGTGAAGGTTCGCGGATTCCGGGTCGAGCTCGGCGAGATCGACGCCGTGCTCGTCGCGCATCCGGCCGTGGAGCGGGTGGTGACCGTCGGCCGCGTGGATCAGCGCGGGCAGACCGTGCTGGTGTCGTATGTCGTTCTTGCCGAAGGGAATTCGGTGTATGTGACGGAGCTGCGCGACCACGCGGCCCGCAGCCTCGCGCCCTACATGGTGCCGTCCGCGATCATGGTGCTCGATGCGCTGCCGCTCACCCCGGCCGGAAAGCTCGACCGTCGGGCGCTGCCCGAACCGCGGTTCCAGGCTCGTGTGTTCCGCGCTCCGGCAACTCCGCTGGCGGAGCTGGTCGCGGCGGTGTTCGCGGAGGCGCTCGACTCGACCGATCCCATCGGCGCGGACGACGACTTCTTCGAACTCGGCGGCAATTCGCTCATCGCCACCCGGGTCACCGCCCGGCTGGGGGAGCGGTTGGGGCGTCGGGTCCCGGTGCCGACCCTCTTCGAGGCCCCGGTCGTGCACGCGCTGGCGGCCCGTCTCGTCGCGGACGACATCGCGCCCGCATTGCCCGCGCTGACCGCCGGGCCGCGTCCGGCCCGGATTCCGCTGTCCCCGGCACAGCAGCCGATGTGGCTGCTGAACCGGCTGGATCCCGAATCCCCGGCCTACAACATTCCCGCGGCGGTGCGGATTCTCGGCGAAATCGACCATGCCGCCATGCGCGCGGCCTTCGCCGACGTGGTGGCCCGACACGAGGCGCTGCGCACCGTCTTCCCGCTCGACGCCGACGGCGAGGGCCATCAGGTGGTCTTGCCGCCGCACACCGCGCTGTCGCCGGAGGTGGAGCCGGTCGTCGGTGCGGTGGCCGCACGGGTGGCCGAGATCGCCGCCGCCGGTTTCGATGTCACCACCGAGGTGCCGTTGCGGGCGGTGCTGCTGCGCGAGGCCGAGCACAGTCACGTGCTGGTGGTGGTGCTGCACCACATCATCGCCGACGGCTTCTCCATGAATCCGCTGTTGCGCGATATCGTCACCGCCTACCTCGCCCGCCGCTCCGGCGGCAGCCCGACCTGGACGCCGCTGCCGGTGCAGTACGCCGACTACACGCTGTGGCAGCACCGGGTGCTGGAAACCGTTGCGGCGGAAGAGCTCACGTTCTGGCGCGAGACCCTCGCCGGGTTGCCGGACGAACTGCCGCTGCCCACCGACCGGCCCCGCCCACCGCTGTCCTCGCGCCGCGGCGCGGTGGTGCGCGGACGGATCGGCGGCGGTGTCGGAGCCCGGCTGGACGGCGTCGCCAAGCGGCACGGTGTGACACCGTTCATGGTGTTGCACGCCGCCCTGTCGGTACTGCTGGCCCGCATGTCGGGCACCGACGACATCGCCGTCGGCACGCCGGTGGCGGGGCGCGGCGCGAGCGCACTGGACGGCATGGTCGGCATGTTCGTCAACACCCTCACGCTGCGCACCCGGATCGACCGCCCGGACCGCACCTTCGCCGAACTGCTCGCCGCGACCCGCGCGGTGGACGTGGCCGCCTTCGCCCACGCCACCGTGCCGTTCGAACGGGTGGTGGACGCCCTCGGCGTCGAACCCACCCGGGCCCGGCATCCGCTGTTCACCGTCAGCCTCAGCTATGTGAACCTGGACTCGCGCACACACGCGGTGCCCGGACTGGTGCTGGAGGGCGTCGACTTCGATGACAGCGTCGCCAAATTCGACCTCACCTTCACCATCGGGGAGACGCTCGACGCGGACGGCCACCTCCCGGTGGAACTGACCTACGCCACCGACCTCTACGACGCGTCGACGGCGGCCGAACTGCTGCGCCGCTTCGGCCGGGTGCTGGGCGCGGTCACCGCCGACCCGCGCCGCCGGGTCGGTGAGATCGAGATTCTCGCCCCCGCCGAACGCGCCGAGATTCTCGCCCGCCGCGGTCCGCGCGCCAGCGCACCGCGCACCCTGGCCGAGATCATGGTCGCGGCCGTGGCGCTGGACCCGGAGGCCACCGCCCTGGTGTACGCGGGACGGGAACTGAGCTACCGGGAACTCGACGAGCGCTCGTCCCGGCTGGCCCGACTGCTCATCCACGCCGGGCTCGGAGCGGAAGACGTCGTCGCCGTCGCCATTCCCCGGTCGATCGACTCCATGGTGGCACTGTGGGCGGTGGCGAAGGCCGGGGCGGTCTTCCTGCCGGTGGATCCCACCTATCCGGCCGGGCGCATCACCCACATGCTCACCGACTCCGGCGCGCGGATCGGCCTCACCGTCGCCGCGGCGGCGGCCGCACTGCCCGCGGGCGTCGAATGGCTGGTGCTGGACGCCGACGCGACCGCGCGACGAGTGCGGCGCCACGACTGCGCGGCCGTCACCGACGACGAACGGGTGCGCCCGGTGACCGTCGGCAATGCCGCCTGGATGATGTACACCTCCGGGTCCACCGGAAGGCCCAAGGGTGTGGTGGTCACCCACGCCGGTCTCACCGGTGTGGCCGCCCTGCACCTGGAGCGCTGCCCCACCACGGCCGCCGCCCGCGTCCTGCACCGAGCCTCGCCCAGTTTCGACGCCTCCCTCATGGAGGTGCTCATGGCGCTGCCGGTGGGTGCCACCCTGGTCATCGCGCCCGCCGATGTCTTCGGCGGTGCGGAGATGTCCGAACTCATTCGTGCCGAGCGGGTTACGCACGCACTCATCACGCCGTCGGTGCTGCACACCCTCGACGCGGACACGCTGACGGGACTGCGGCACCTGGCGGTGGGCGGCGAGGGCTTCGGCCCGGATCTGCTCCGGCGCTGGGGACGGGATCGGGAGTTGTACAACTCCTACGGCCCGACCGAGGCCACCATCACCACCCATATGAGCACCCCGCTGCGCCCCGGCGATCCGGTGGTGCTCGGCGGTCCGGCCGCCGGGCTGTCGGCCGTGGTCCTCGACCATCTGCTGCGGCCGGTGCCTGACGGGGTGACCGGCGAAATGTACCTGCGGGGACCGGGTCTGGCGCGTGGCTACCACGGCCTGCACGGTCTCACCGCGAGCCGCTTCGTGGCCGATCCGTACGGCGCGCCCGGCGAAAGGCTCTATCGCACCGGCGATCTGGTGCGCTGGACCTCGCCGGTGGTCGACGGAGGGGCTGCTCCGACGCTGGAGTATCTGGGCCGCACCGATGATCAGGTGAAGGTGCGCGGCCTGCGCATCGAGCTCGGTGAGATCGACACGGTGCTGACCGCACACCCCGCGATCGACAGCGCGGTGACCGTCGGCCACCGCGACGCCACCGGCGAGACCGCCCTGGTGTCCTATGTGGTGCCCGCCCCCGGCCACACCGTCGACGTGGATGCGCTGCGCGCCTTCGCGGCTCGTTCACTCATCGCCTACATGGTGCCCGCCGCCGTCATGGTCATCGACGCCATCCCGCTCACCCCGACCGCCAAGCTGGATCGAAAAGCCCTGCCGGAACCGGTATTCCGGGAAGCGGTCTACCGGGCTCCGGTCACCTCGAGCCAACGGAGCGTCGCCGAGGCCATGGCCGAGCTGCTGGGCCGCGCCGTCGACCGCGTCGGGCTCGACGACGATTTCTTCGCCCTCGGCGGCAATTCGCTGAGTGCGGCGAAGCTCTCGGCCCGGCTGTCCACCCGCCTCGGCGCACCCGTGGCCATGCGGACCGTCTTCGAGCATTCCACCGTCGCCGCCCTGGCGGCGGCCGTAACCGACGCCGGTCCGGCGGCGGTGGAACCGGTGCTCGCACCGCGCACCGATCACGGTCCGGTGCCGTTGTCCCCGGCCCAACAGCGCATGTGGTTCCTGAACCGTTTCGACACCGCCGGTGCGGCCACCGCCGACGGCACCGCCGCGGCGGCCTACAACATCCCGCTCGCCATCCGGCTCACCGGTGACCTGGACATCGCCGCCCTCACCGCCGCGCTGTCCGATGTGACGACCCGCCACGAAACGCTGCGCACGGTCTACCCGCTCACCGATTCCGGACCGGTGCAGGTGGTCGTGCCCGCCGAGCGGGCGCCCGTGCCGGACCTGACCCCGATCCCTCTCGCGGCGGCCGGTATCACCGCCGCCGTCACCGAATTCGTCGGCGCGCCCTTCGATGTCACCGCCGAGATCCCCGTGCGGGCGCGGCTCTACGCGGTGGCCGAGGACGACCACGTGCTCGCGGTGTCGGTGCATCACATCGCCGCCGACGGCGCCTCGCTCGCACCGCTGGCCCGCGACGTGGTGACCGCCTACGCCGCCCGCCGCGCCGGTGCGGCGCCCGCGTGGACGCCGCTGCCGGTGCAGTACGCCGACTACTCGGTGTGGCAGCGGACCCGGCTCGGCGTCGAGCACGACCCGCACTCCCTCGCGGCTCGCCAACTCCGGTTCTGGACCGAGACCCTGGCCGGTCTGCCCGACCAGCTGTCCCTGCCCACCGACCGGCCGCGTCCGGCGGTGGTCTCCACGGCCGGACGGCAGGTGGAATTCACCATCGACGCCGAAACCCACGCCCGGCTGCTGGAATTGGGACGCGCGCGCGGCGCGACGCTGTTCATGGTGGTGCACGCCGCCTTCGCGCTGCTGCTGTCGCGCCTGTCCGGCGACTCGGCGGTCGCGGTGGGCACGCCGGTGTCGGGACGCGGGGCGGACGCCCTCGACGATCTGGTCGGCATGTTCGTGAACACCCTGGTGCTGCGGGCCGATATCGATCCGGCCGTGCGCTTCACCACCCTGTTGGACCGGGTGCGCGCCACCGACCTGGCCGCGTTCTCCCATGCCGACGTGCCCTTCGAGCGGCTCGTCGAAGTGCTGAACCCGGTGCGCTCCACCGCGCGCCATCCGCTGTTCCAGGTGGGGTACTCGTTCAACAATGCGACCGGCGGTGAATTCGCCCTCGACGGGCTCACCGTGCGCCCGGTCGGATACGACACCGCGGTATCGCGTTTCGACCTGCATCTGGTGGTCGCCGACCGGTATCACGCCGACGGCGTGCCCGCCGGGCTGGACGCGGCCGTCACCTACGCGACGGCGCTGTTCGACGAGGGCACCGTCGCCGGGCTCGCCTCCCGTTTCCAGCGCCTGCTCGGCGAGATCCTCGCCCGGCCCACCGCGCCGGTGGGTGAGCTGGAGCTGCTCGCGCCCCGGGAGCGGGTCCACATCCTCGAACACTGGAACGACACCGCCGCCGCGGTGGAGGAGCGAGCCACGCTGGCTTCGCTGCTCGACACGAGCGTGGCGGCCGACCCGGACGCCGTCGCAGTGGTGGCGTGGACATCGCACGGCCGCGTGGTGCTCACCTACGCCGAACTCGGCGCGCGGGTGAATCGCCTGGCGCGGCACTTGATCTCGCTCGGCGTCGGACCCGAGACACGCGTGGCGCTGGCGCTGCGGCGCTCGGTCGATCTGGTGGTGGCCATGTACGCCGTATCGGTCGCCGGTGGTGCGTACGTGCCGGTGGACCCAGACCAGCCCGCCGAACGGACCGACTACATCCTCGAGACGGCCGCGCCGGTCTGCGTGCTCACCGACGCTTCCTATCGCACCGCGGTCGCCCCGCTGGTGCGTATCGACGATCCGGCGCTGGAAGCACTGGCGGCCGAGCCGATCACCGATGTCGACCGGCGTGCGCCGCTGTCGGCGGCCCACACCGCGTACGTGATCTTCACCTCCGGCTCCACCGGCCGCCCGAAGGGCGTGGTGGTGCCGCACGGAGCGGTGGTCAACCAGTTGCTCTGGAAGCGAGCCGAATTCGGCCTGAACGCCGCCGACGCCGTCGTGCTGAAGACGGCCGCCACCTTCGATCTGTCGGTCTGGGAGTTCTGGTCGGCCACTGTCTGCGGCGGTCGCCTGGTCATCGCCGCACCCGACGCGCACCGGGACCCCCGCGCGCTCGGCGAGCTGATGGCGCGGGAGGCGGTCACCACCCTGCACACCGTCCCCGCCCTGCTCGACGCCCTGCTCACCGATGGCCTCCCGGACACCCTGCGCCGCGTCCTCGCCATCGGTGAGACCCTGAACCCCGAACTGGCGCAACGCTTTCGGCAGAGGTATCCGGATACGGGATTGTTCAACCTGTACGGTCCCACCGAAACCGCGGTGTCGATCACGTGCCACCGCGTGAACGCCGCCGACGAGCTGTCGGTTCCCATCGGCCGCCCGGAGTGGAACAGCCGGGTCTACGTCCTGGACGCGCGCCTGCGGCCCGTTCCGGCCGGTGTCCCGGGTGAGCTCTACCTCGCGGGAGACCAGCTGGCCCGGGGCTACTTCGCACGTCCCGACCTCACCGCGGATCGCTTCGTGGCCAATCCGTTCGCCCCGGGCGAGCGCATGTACCGCACCGGCGACCTGGCGGCGTGGACCGCCGAGGGCGAACTGGAATACCGCGGCCGCACCGACTTCCAGGTGAAGATTCGCGGCTTCCGCATCGAACCGGGCGAGATCGAGGCGGCGCTGGCGGCGCTGCCCGAGGTGGCTCGGGCGGCGGTGCTGGCGAAGTCGGACCCGCACACCGGCGACCGCCTGGTCGCCTACGTGGTTCCGGCGCCGCCGCGCAGCCCGGATGTGGAACCCGCCCTGGACATCCCACGCGTACGGTCGGTGCTGGCGGCATCCCTGCCGTCCTATATGGTCCCGGCCGCCTTCGTGCTCCTGGACGAACTCCCGCGCACCGTCAACGGCAAGCTCGACCGCGAAGCGCTGCCGGACCCGACCTTCACCCCTCGCGAATACCGGGGCCCGCGAACGGATGTGGAGAATCAGATCTGCGCTGCCTTTGCCGCGGTGCTCCCCGCGGCGCGGATCGGCTTGGACGACAACTTCTTCGAACTCGGCGGCAACTCCCTGCTCGCCGTACGCTTGGCCGCCGAGCTGAGCGACGCCCTGGCCGAGCGCATTCCGGTGTCCGTCCTGTTCACCGCACCCACCCCCGGCGAACTGGCCGCCCGCCTTGTCCATCCGCATCCCGACGCCCTCGATCCGGACTCGGCCTTCTCGGTGCTCCTGCCGCTGCGCCCGAGCGGCACCGGTGCCCCGCTGTTCTGTATCCATCCCGCGGGCGGCATCGCCTGGTCCTTCGCCGGTCTGACCGCCCATCTCGATGCCGACCGTCCCATCTACGGTCTGCAATCCCCGACGCTGTCCACCGCTGCGCCCCTGCCCGATTCCATCGACACGTGGGCGGCGGAGTACGCCCGTGAGATTCGCGCCGTCCAGCCGGAAGGCCCCTACCACCTGCTCGGCTGGTCGTTGGGCGGCGTGCTGGCCCATGCGGTCGCGGTCCTGCTCCAGGACCAGGGCCAGTCCGTCGCCACCCTGGCCATGTTGGACAGCTCGCTGGCGGTCGCCGCCGACGAGCCGACCACCATTCCCGTCGCCCAGGTGCTCGGCGGACTGCTCGCCGAGCCGGGCGACCTCGACGACGCCGCACCGGCCGTCGTGGCCGAACGCCTCGCGGCACTGGGTGAACCGTTCTCCTCGCTGGGGGTGGACCGCATCGCGCGCATCATCGACGGCGGCGTGCGCTCGCTCACCCTCATCGCCGAGCACCGCCCCCGCCGCTTCAAGGGCGATCTGCTGTACTTCGCCGCCGCCGGCGACGATCCGAGCGGCGCCTCGGGTGTCTCGACCTGGTCCGACGCCATCGACGGCGTGGTGCACAACCACATCGTGCAGGCCACCCACTGGCGCATGACCGCACCGGATGCCCTCGCGCACATCAGCCGCGTGCTCAACGCGGTCCGCAGGCAAGCCGGACCGCGCTAGCCGCGCACCCGATGCCGCACGGCCGCGACCCGGCCGTGCGGCTGGCTCCCACGCGAAAACCCCTGCTGAGAAAGGCAATCCGATGAGCAATCCCTTCGACGACGCAGACGCGCAGTTCTATGTGCTGGTCAATGAGGAGGCACAGCACTCGCTGTGGCCGGTGTTCGCCGCCATTCCCGGCGGCTGGACCATCGCGCACGGTCCCGCCGACCGGCAGCACTGTCTGGATTTCGTCGAGTCCCAGTGGACCGACATGCGTCCGCTCTCGTTGATCGAGGTCATGGCTGACAACGAATAGAGCTGAACGAATAGACCTGTCGGAAAAGACTTTTCCGAACAGTTGAAAGAAAGGAATCACCATGGACGGCGTAGACGTCAACGCCCTGATCGCCTCGCTGCTGGCGCTGCTCGGCAGCGGCTCCAGCCTCAACTACGACCCCAACGCTGCCTGAGCGCGTTTCACGGCAGATCGATCCGAAAGGAACACCCATGGATACCGGTAGCGGCATCGCCACCCTTTTCCAGGCCCTTGCCCACGTCCTGACCTCTGGTTCGTCGACGTCCGTCACCCCCGGCACGCCGACTCCCACCCCGGCCCCCACCACCTAGGAGGGGGCGATATGGACAGCGGCAGCGCAGTAGACAATTTCTTCAACACCCTGGCCCAGATGATCCTGACCGGATCCTCGGTCTCCTTCCCGCCCACCAGCGGCTCCGCGTAACCGCAACAGCCGCCGCGGGTCCACGACCACCCGCGGCGGCCCGCGCCGATCCCGAGCGCCCACGTGGCCCCGGCCGAGTTCAGCCCCGCAGTTCGATGGGCCCGCGGAGCTGGCGTGCCGCGGCGGCGGTCCAGCCGAGGTCGTAGTGGGCGCCCTCGGCCACGAAGCGGTCGCGCAGTTCGTACCAGCGCAGGCCGGGGTGGCGGTGGTGCACGCCGTGCAGACTGAAATTCAGCGCGAGGCGTTCGAGGGGTCGGCACAGGCGCAGGTTCATGGCCTCGAGCGGTGCGTCCAGGTCGGTGCCGTAGTGGTAGGCGTTGTCGGATACGGAGATGATCAGGGCGCGGCCGCCGAGGGCCGCCAGCAGCATCCAGGCGTGCTCGCCGTAGGCGAGGAGAGCCGCGGTGTGCAGTGCCACGATCGCGACCGCGTCGGTGCGGAATCGAGTGAGCTGCTCGGCCTGGGCGATGCGTTCGAACAGCGGCCCCGAGACCGAATCCGGCGCGTCCAGCCGCCGGGCCAGCCCGCGCAGCAGCGGCGCGGGCAAGGCGGCCAACAGCACCGCCGCGACCTCGAGCAGGTAGAGGCCACCGAACAGGCGCAGGTAGTAGCCGGGGGCGGCCTTGGCCCAACTGGATGTCGCGGGGTCGTAGATCTCCGTGCGCTCCCGGGTCCGGCTGTACCGGTGGTGCAGCAGATGCCCGGCCTTGAGCAGGGCGAACGGCGAGCCGTACAGCACCGCGAGCGCGCGTCCGCAGCCGTCGTTGCGCGCCCGGCGCTCCAGCAGCGTGCCGTGTACGGCCTCGTGGATCAGCGACCAGAACGGCGTGGTCAGCAGCATCGGAACCAGCAGCGTCCAACCCCAGGCCGGGTCGTGGGGCAGCAGTACCAGCGGCAGCACCACCAGCTGGAACAGTCCGAGGGCCGTCGCGATGCCGATCAACCAGCGATTGACGGCCCGCACCGGCCCCCGGGTGCCGCGAATCGTGCTACGGGTGCGCACCTCGGTCATACCGCCGCCCTCGTTCGCCTCGAGCCTCTACGCGCACATGGTGCCACCGTGCGCGCGACGCGGTCGAGGCCGAGACAGGCTGATGACCAGGAGCGTCCGAGCTATTCATCGAGTGTGCGAACGCGGTTCACCTCGTCCTCGCTCAGGCGACCCGCACGGCGCGGCGGATGGGCTCGCTGCGATACCGGGACAGGTCCCCGTCGATGTGCAGCAGCCGCCACAGGCGCTTGGTGACCGGGTTCATCAGTCCGAGTTCGGTTGCCAGCGAGCGCATATCCCCGAAGTAGTCGGACAGGATGCGCCGCGAATGCGGCGCCTGCCAGAAGGCTTCCTGGATCACCGAGCGGGGAATGTCGAACTTGCGGGCGAATTCCGGTGGCGGAGCCATGATCTCACCCGCCAGCCAGCGCATGGCCAGCGGGAAGGCGATGCCGCACACATTGCGGTACACCGCGTTCATGGCCGGGATATGTTCCTTCAGGAACTCGTTGGCGAAGGAGATGTGGCGCGCCTCCTCGGCGATATGGATCTCCATGCACCGGACCACCGCCGGCGGCAGTTTCGCGCCGTCCCGGATGATGGCCTTCTGATAATGGTCGATGGGCTCCTCGCCGCCCAGGATTCCGATGAACAGAATCGCCCAGGCATAGCCGCCGGCGACACCGATGAAGGGTGACAGCGCCCGGAAGATGGGTCGCATGCCGGGCACGTCCTCGCCGATGCGATTCACCAGCTCCTGGAACATCTGGATGTGGTTGCACTCCTCGGTCATCTCGTGGAGGCAGTAACGGAACTCGGGGGATCCGTTGGGCAGCTTCATGATGTACTGCATCATTCCGCGGATCAGCACGCTCTCGAAGGCCGCGCCGACCTTGATGGAATTGCTGATCCGCCAGCGCCCGATCTCGATCTGCCGTTCCATCGGCAGGTTCCGGTACCACTCGGTGGCCCCGAGCGGATCGACCTCCGGGGACAGCACCCAGCGGGGATCGTCGCGGTCGATGGCGAATTCCGGGGAGTCCCAGGCGATGTCGAGGTAGGGGTCGAAGTGCCGGTCCACCGATCCCTCCGACAGGGTGCGCAGCAGTTCGCCGTACTCACGGACCTCGGGGGTGGTGCCCGGTGCGGTGGAAAGTGTCATCGTCGCCTCCTGGTTGCCGCGCGGCGTGCCCGTGGTTCGGGAGGCACGCCGACCACGCCGGTGTGGTGCGGCTCTCTCCAAGATATGTGAGAACATGAGTTACATACAAGTACTCGATCTCATCGGGGTGACCCGCTCGGCTCATTGGCCGCGGCGAATTCGCATAAACATTTGCTGGCTAATAATGGGCAAATAATTTATCTGGAAAGACACGCCCTGACCTGCGCGAAAGTTCCCCGGAAATACGGTAGCGAATAGTTCTAGACATCGACACGAGGAGGGAAAGTCAATGGCTACGGACATTGCATCCGTCGAGCACCAGGGTTTCGCCATGCAGGCTATCGGCCGCAGGGGTGTGCGACCGGTCGTTCCCGTACCGATGCTGGACGATAACCCGATCGAACCCCAATCGATCGGCCTGTATTGGGACCGAGACGGCGATATCTGGCAGCGAGAGGACACGGGCTGGCGACTGATCCTCCAGAACGGAGTATCCGTCGATCCCATCTCGCTGTGGGGCTGGGAGGACGGCTGCGTCCGCGACTACGCGCCCTTCATTCCGGTGTCGTCCTTCGCGGCCGACGGTTAGTGGTGTTCACCGACCGTCGACGCGGTGGCCGGGCCGGATGACCCGGCCACCGCGCCGAACAGCGTCACCCGCATGAGGCGGATCACCCGGGCGGGCGGGCAGATCCGCGGGTCGTCGCCGAACACCCGGCCCAGATCCACCACCAGCCCGAAGGCGGCGTGCACCAGAATCCGCGCCTCGCTCTCGGACAGTTCCGGACGCACCGCCACCAGCAACCGCACCCATTCCGCCACGATGAGCCGCTGGATATTGCGCAGCACCGTCCGCTCCTCCGGCGATACGTGCCCGAACTCCGCGTAGTAGACGTAGGTCAGCTCACGTTCGGCGAACGAGCCGCCGACATAGAGGTCGATGAGTGTGGTCAGGGCTTCGGCGGGGCTCGACGAGGAAGCCGTCGCCGGGCCGATCGCCCCCGACACCCGATCGGCCGCCCGGCGGAAGGCGGCGGCGAGCAGATCGCTCTTGGAGCGGTAGTACCGGTACACCGCCGAGGCCGCCGACAGATCCGCGGCCGAGGCGATGTCCTCCATGCTCACGTTCGGGTACCCGCGCTCGTGGAACAGCTCCACCGCCTTGCGCAGCAGCAGTTCGTGTTTGAACGACTGCGGGATCTCCGCCGCCCGCATCGGTTCGACAGTGTCGGCGGGCGGCGGCAATTCGCAGTCGATCACCTGGTAGCAGGTCGAGAGCAGCAGTGCGGTAAGCGCTTTGGCGGGCATGGCGGCATGGTGATCGCCGATGCTGGTGATGATGCTGAACAGTGCGGCGGCCCGCACCGCGCGGTCGTGGCCGTCCAGCTCCGGCCGCACCTCGCCGATCAGGCCGCGCACGATCGCCACCGCCTCGGCGAACTGCTCGTTCAGCGTCGCGCGGTCGGTGTCGTCGAGGTAGCGGCCTTCCCACCGGGTCAGCGCCACGGTGGCGCGGTTGGCGATGGTGTCGGCGATGAGCGACTCCAGTACCCGGGTCAGCCGCTGGTGCGGCGTCCAGTCGGCGGCGTCCTCGGGGAGGGTGACCGCGGTGACGGTCAGCTGCCCCAGGCGCAGCAACTCCTCCCGGAACAGCGCGTACTTGCTCGGATAGTGCCGGTAGAGGGCGGCGGAGCTGATGCCGAGGCGGGCCGCGATGTCCTCCATGGAGACACCGTGATAGCCGAGCGAGCCGAAGGCGGCCGCCGAGGTGGCGGCGATCTGGGCGCGCCGGTTCTTGGGCCGTCGGCGGATCACGCGTTCGGGTGCGGCCGCGGAAGCGTCGTCGCGTTCGGCACGGGTCTTGCGACGCTCCTCTACGTTCATGTCGCCATGGTAGCGACCAGCGCCTTTGTCGCCGTGCAGGGTTGGTCTTCCGAATTGTGATCTCCTCGGCGCGAGCATTATTCGCCGTCGCGGCCGATCCGCCCCGTAGTCTGCATGGGCACGATCGCGAGGAACGGAGCCGCTATGCGCGGGGTGGAGGTGGAGCGCACTATTCCAGCGCCCATCACCGATGTGTTCGACTGGCTCACCGATGTCACCAACTTCCAGCGGGTGCCCTGGGTCAGACGGGTCACGCTGGTGCGGCCCGGCGACACCAACGGCAACGGGGTGGGCGCGGTGCGGCTGATCGTCACGCCGCTCATGCGGCTCACCGAGGAGATCGTCGAGTACACCCCGCCGACCCGGATGCGCTACCGCGTGCTCTCGTCCGTGCCGCGGCTGCGCACCCAGGACGGCAAGCTGGAGCTGTCCGAGCACGCCGAGGGCACGCTGGTGAACTGGTATTCCACCTTCGAGGTGGACAACCGGTGCCCGAAGCTGTCTACCCGCGCCTACCTGCCGCTGGTGCGTGGCGGATTCCATCTCGTACTGCGCACCGCCGCAAAGGAATTGCGCGGAGAGTAGGGCTACTCCGCGGGCACCAGCGTGCCCGCGAGGTGGTCGTGCGCCACCTGGCAGTGCAGTCGCACGCCGGTGACCAGCGTGTCGTCGTCGGCGTAGAAGTGCGGGTTGTGGTTCATGTACATGCCCCGACCGCCCGGGGTGGGGCGTGGGCAACCGGTGGCCGGGTCCAACTCGACGTCCTGCACCCCGAGGGTGACGTAGAGCCCGCCGTAGGTGTTGACGAATTCCGAGACGTCGTCGTAGCCGAGGGTCGGCGGGATCGGCAGTACGCGCTCCGCGCCCGCCACCCGCCGGAAGGTCGGCAGCGCCGGCTCCATCCATTCCCGGCGGTTGTCCACGGCGGGCACGTCCTGGAGGAATTCCACCGTCGACGCGCAGTTGTACGCCTGGGCGGTGTGGGTGGCGAGCGTGTCCAACCGCTTCCGCACCTCCGCCATATCCGCCTCGACCGTGCAGCGGATGGTGCCCCACAGCGTGACCGTCTGGCCCACGATATTGAACCGCCCCACATCCTCCACATGGCCGATGGTCACGGTGATCGGGTCGAAAGCGTTGACCTGCCGGTAGATCTGGCCGATGCCGGTGATGATCGCACCGGCGGCGGGCATGGGATCGATGCCCATCCACGGCGTGGACCCGTGCACCTGCTGTCCGGTGAGGACGATCTTCACCAGGCACGACGCACCGAATTGGTTGCCGACCCGGTATCCGATGCAGCCCTTGGGCAGCGGCACCACGTGGAAGCCGAACGCCATGGTGGGCACCGGATTCGCGAAGACGCCTTCGGCCAGCATCTCGCGGGCACCGCCCTTCTCCTCCGGCGGCGGCCCCTCCTCGGCGGGCTGGAAGACGAAAAGCACGGTGCCCGAAAGTTTTTCGCGAGCCTTGGCGAGTACGGTGGCCGCGCCCATGAGCATGGCGGTATGGCAGTCGTGCCCACAGGCGTGCGACACCGGAAACGGGCCACCCGGATAGTCCTCGTCCACCACCCGCGAGGCGAACGGCACCCCGCACTCATCCGGCACCGGCAGCGCGTCGATATCGGCGCGCAGGGCGACCACCCGATCGCCCGGCCGCCCACCCCGCAGCACACCCACCACGCCGTGCCCCGCGATACCGGTGCGCACCTCGTCGAGCCCCAGCGACCGCAGGTGATCGGCGATGAGCCGCGCGGTCTCACGCTCCCGATTGGACAGCTCCGGATGCTGATGCAGATGCTGCCGCCACCGCACCACCCGATCGGCCACCGCCGCCGCGGCGGCATCGAGTTCGGCGTAGATCCCGTCGGTCGTCATAGCGCCTCCGTTCACATGGGTAACCAGATGATAGCTACACCCGACGGTCGGAGCTGAGTAGTCGGTCAGGCATGCGGTGCCGCATCGGCGGAGAGCGCCTACTCCAGGGCGGCCAGGGCCATGCGGCGCAGGATGGGGCGGGCTCGGGAGGCCATGGTCGCGGGGGCGCTGTGCGGGGTGGAGTTGATGAGGCCGAAGGTGGCGTGTGCCTGGACGCGGGCGGCGGGTTCGGGGAGGTCGGGGTGCAGCTCGCGCAGGACGGCCACCCAGACCTCGACGTACTGGCGCTGGGTGCGGCGGACCTGGCGGCGCGCCGCTTCGGGCAGGTTCTCGAGGTCGCGGTCCTGGATGCGGATGAGCTCCGGGTCGCCGAAGGCGAAGTCGAGGTGGAAGTCGACCAGGGCGGTGAGCGCCGCGCGCGGGGTGGGGGCGTCGGCGACGACCGCGCGGCCGCCGTCGAGCAGGCGCTGGCTGATGCCGACCAGTAGCTCGACCAGCAGCGCCTCCTTGTTGGGGAAGTGGCGGTACACCGCGGGGCCGCTGATTCCCGCCGCCGCGCCGAGGTCGTCGAGCCGCATGCCCAGGAATCCGCGATCGGCGATCAGCCGGGCCCCGGCCTCCAGCAACTGCTGTCGCCGCTGGGCTTTGAGCTGCTCGCGACGGGTGAGAGTCACGGGTTCGGTGCTGCTCACCGCGCACTCCCTTCATCGGATCTGGACAACTCAGTTAGTGAAGATTATCTTATTTCTCAGTTATCGGCGATTAACTGATCGAACAGGATGACGTGATGACGGTGACCGAACGAGCCCGCGTGGACAACCGGTCCGCGCACTTGGCGCTGGTCGAGGACCTGCGGGCGCGGCTGGCGGCCAATGCGCTGGGCGGACCGGAGAAGGCGCGGGAGCGGCACCTGGCCCGCGGCAAACTGCTGCCCCGGCAGCGGGTGGATCAGCTGCTGGATCCGGGCTCGCCGTTCCTGGAGCTCGCCCCGCTCGCCGCCACCGGCATGTACGACGACGAATGCCCGGGCGCGGGCGTGATCGCGGGCATCGGCCGGGTATCCGGCCGGGAATGCGTGGTGGTCGCCAATGACGCGACCGTGAAGGGCGGCACCTACTACCCGCTCTCGGTGAAGAAGCACCTGCGCGCCCAGGAGGTCGCCGCGCAGAACCATCTGCCCTGCGTCTATCTGGTCGACTCCGGCGGCGCGTTCCTCCCCAAACAGGACGAGGTCTTCCCGGACCGCGAGCACTTCGGCCGCATCTTCTTCAACCAGGCCACCATGAGCGCCAAGGGCATCGCCCAGATCTCCGCGGTCATGGGCTCCTGCACCGCGGGCGGCGCGTACGTGCCCGCCATGAGCGATGAGACCGTCATCGTCCGCGAGCAGGGCACCATCTTCCTGGGCGGTCCGCCGCTGGTGAAGGCCGCCACCGGTGAGGTGGTGACCGCGGAGGAACTCGGTGGCGGCGAACTGCACTCCAAGATCTCCGGCGTCACCGACCATCTCGCGGAATCCGATCAGGACGCGCTGCGCATCGTCCGCGAGATCGTGGCGACCCTCGGCCCCAAGCACGCCACCCCGTGGGAGGTCGCGCCCACGGTGGACCCCATCGCGCCGCAGGATGAGCTGTACGACGTCGTCCCGACGGATCTGCGCACCCCGTACGACGTCCGGGAGGTCATCACCCGCATTGTCGACGGCGGCGAATTCTCCGAATTCAAGGCCGAATACGGCAAGACCCTGGTCACCGGCTTCGCCCGCATCCACGGCCACCCGGTGGGCATCGTGGCCAACAACGGCGTGCTGTTCGCCGAATCCGCGCTCAAGGGAGCGCATTTCATCGAGCTGTGCGACAAGCGCACCATTCCACTGGTGTTCCTGCAGAACATCACCGGCTTCATGGTGGGCCGCGACTACGAGGCGGGCGGCATCGCCAAGCACGGCGCGAAGATGGTGACCGCCGTGGCCTGCGCGCGGGTGCCGAAGCTGACCGTGGTGATCGGCGGTTCGTACGGCGCGGGCAACTACTCCATGTGCGGGCGGGCGTACTCGCCGCGCTTCCTGTGGATGTGGCCCAATGCCCGCATCTCCGTCATGGGCGGTGAGCAGGCCGCCTCGGTGCTGGCGACGGTGCGCGGCGATCAGCTCGACGGCAATGGTCAGCCCTGGTCGGAGGAGGATCAGGAGGCGTTCAAGGCCCCGATCCGCGCCCAGTACGAACACCAGGGCCATCCCTACTATTCGTCCGCGCGGCTCTGGGACGATGGCGTCATCGCTCCCGCCGATACCAGAACCGTGCTCGGCCTTGCCCTTTCGGTGTGCGGTCAGGCCCCCATCGAACCCGTTTCCTACGGCGTCTTCCGGATGTGACCACCATGATGAACACAGCCCACCCCGTCGCCTTCGACACCGTGCTGGTGGCCAACCGCGGCGAGATCGCGGTCCGGGTCATGCGCACGCTGCGGGCCATGGGAATTCGCTCGGTCGCGGTCTACAGCGACGCCGACGCCGACGCCCGCCACGTGCGCGAGGCGGATACGGCGGTGCGTCTCGGTCCGGCCCCCGCCCGTGAGTCCTACCTGGATATCGACAAAGTGGTGGACGCGGCCGTGCGCTCCGGCGCGCAGGCGGTCCATCCGGGATACGGCTTCCTGTCCGAGAATTCGGCCTTCGCGGCGGCGCTGGAGGCGGCCGGTATCGAATTCCTCGGACCGCCCGCCCGCGCCATCGAGATCATGGGCGACAAGATCGCGGCCAAGACCGCGGTCTCCGCCTTCGGGGTGCCGGTGGTCCCCGGCATCGCGCGGCCCGGCCTCACCGACGCCGAATTGATCGAGGCGGCAACCGATATCGGCTACCCGGTACTGGTGAAGCCCTCGGCGGGCGGCGGCGGCAAGGGTATGCGCCTGGTGACGGAGCCGGAGCAGCTGCCCGCCGCACTGGTCTCCGCCCGGCGCGAGGCCGGTGCCGCCTTCGGCGACGACACCCTGTTCCTGGAGCGCTTCGTCACCCGCCCCCGCCATATCGAGGTGCAGATCCTCGCCGACCGGTACGGCCACATCCTGCATCTGGGCGAACGCGAATGCAGCCTGCAACGACGGCACCAGAAGGTGATCGAGGAAGCGCCCTCGCCGCTGCTGGACGCCGCCACCCGCGCCCGCATCGGCGCGGCGGCCTGCGCCACCGCACGCAGCGTGGACTACGTCGGCGCGGGCACCGTCGAGTTCATCGTCTCCGCCGACAAGCCCGACGAGTTCTTCTTCATGGAGATGAACACCCGCCTCCAGGTCGAGCATCCGGTCACCGAAATGGTCACCGGCGTGGATCTGGTGGAATGCCAGGTGCGCATCGCGGCCGGGCAGAAGCTGTTCGTGAACCAGGACGACATCAAGCTGACCGGGCACGCCATCGAGGCGCGCGTCTACGCCGAGGATCCGGGCCGCGACTTCCTGCCCACCGGCGGTACGGTGCTGGCGCTCGCCGAACCGGACGGCACCGGCGTGCGGGTGGATTCGGGGCTGCGCGTCGGCACCGTGGTGGGCAGTGACTACGACCCCATGCTCTCGAAGGTCATCGCCCACGGCGGCGACCGCCGCGCCGCGCTGGCCAGACTCGATGCGGCCCTGGCGGATACGCAGGTGCTCGGGGTGCGCACCAATGTCGATTTCCTGCGCTTCCTGCTCGCCGACGCCGATGTGGTCGCGGGCGAGCTGGACACGGCGCTGCTGGACCGCCGGGCCGGTGACTTCGTGCCCGCGCCCGTGACCGACAGCCAGTTCATCGCCGCCGCCAGCTATCTGTGGCTGCGCCGCTGGCCGCGTGCGGCCGGTGACCTGTGGCCGCCCGCGGCCCGTGATCTGTGGGAGATCCCGTCCGGCTGGCGCATCGGCGGCACCGCTGCGACCGTGCTGCGGCTCAGCGGTGGCGATCGGACCGCGCACGTCTGTTTCACCGGTACGCCCGAGCGGGCCGAGGTCCGGGTGGAGGACGGCGAGAAGGTCACGCTCACGGCCGAACTCGACGGCACCCCGGCGGACGGCGGGCAGTGGCTCACTCTCGTCCTGGACGGGGTGCGCACCCGCCACCGGATCGCCGAGCGGCACGGCCACCTCTGGCTGGCCGACCGCACCGGCGTCGCGCAGCTGCGCGAGGTGGCCGAGGCCGACGTGCGCGGCGCGGTCGAACATGTCGGCGACGCCGAAATCCTCAGCCCCATGCCGGGTTCGGTCATCGCCGTGCCCGTCACCGCCGGCGCGGAGGTGACCGCCGGAACCACCGTCGTGGTGGTCGAGGCCATGAAGATGGAGCATTCGCTCACCGCCCCCATCGACGGCCGGGTCGAACTGCTGGTCGAGGCGGGCGATCAGGTGAAGGTAGATCAGCCGCTCGCGCGTGTGGTGCCCGCGGGCGAGTCAGTTTCGGAAGGACACAGCGCATGACCGACTTCCTCGCCACCGGATCGCTTCCGGACGAGTACCGCGACCTCGCGCACACCGTGCGGGATTTCGCCAACCAGGTGGTCGCACCCGTCGCGGCGAAACACGATGCCGAGCACAGCTTCCCGTACGAGGTTGTCGCGGGCATGGCCGAGATGGGCCTGTTCGGCCTGCCGTTCCCCGAGGAGTACGGCGGCATGGGTGGCGACTACTTCGCGCTGTGCCTGGCCCTCGAGGAACTCGGCAAGGTCGACCAGAGCGTCGCCATCACGCTGGAGGCCGGTGTCTCCCTGGGCGCCATGCCCGTCTACCGCTTCGGCAACGACAAGCAGAAGCAGGAGTGGCTGCCGCAGCTCACCAGCGGTCGCGCGCTGGCCGCCTTCGGGCTCACCGAACCGGGCGCGGGCAGCGACGCGGGCGGCACCCGCACCACCGCCGTACTCGACGGCGACGCCTGGGTGATCAACGGCTCCAAGCAGTTCATCACCAACTCCGGGACCGATATCACGCGGCTGGTCACGGTGACCGCGGTGACCGGTCAGGTGGAGGGCAAGAAGCGGATTTCCACCATTCTGGTGCCCACCGACACGCCGGGTTTCGTGGCCGAACCCGCGTACAACAAGGTCGGCTGGAACGCCTCCGACACCCATCCGCTGAGCTTCACCGATGTGCGGGTGCCCGCCGAGAACCTGCTCGGCGAGGAGGGTCGCGGTTACGCCAACTTCCTGCGCATTCTGGACGAGGGCCGGATCGCCATCGCGGCGCTGTCGGTCGGTGCGGCGCAGGGCTGCGTGGACGAGAGCGTGCGCTACGCCAAGGAGCGCGAGGCGTTCGGCCAGCGGATCGGCCGGAATCAGGCCATTGCCTTCAAGATCGCGCGCATGGAGGCCCGCGCGCACGCCGCTCGCACCGCCTACTACGACGCCGCCGCGCTCATGCTCGCCGGAAAACCGTTCAAGAAACAGGCTTCGATCGCGAAACTCGTCGCCAGCGAGGCCGCCATGGACAATGCCCGCGACGCCACCCAGATTTTCGGCGGCTACGGCTTCATGAACGAATATGCTGTGGCGCGGCACTATCGCGACAGCAAGATCCTGGAAATCGGTGAGGGCACCACGGAGGTGCAGTTGATGCTGATCGGGCGAGAGTTGGGATTGTGAGCGCCGAACCGAACGACGACATCCGCCGCGTCGTGCAGCGCGGCCTGTGGTTCGACGAGTTCGAGACCGGTGTGGTGTACGAGCATCGGCCGGGCCGCACCATTACCGAGGCCGACAATGTGCTGTTCACGACGCTGACCATGAACACGCAGGCGCTGCATCTGGACGCCGCGTTCGCCGACGCGCTGCCGCCCTTCCACCAGCGTCTGGTGAATTCCATGTTCACCTTGTCCACACTGGTTGGTTTGTCTGTCACGCAGTTGACGCAGGGCACCATTGTGGCCAACCTCGGCTTCTCCGATATCGCCTTTCCGAAACCGCTTTTCCACGGCGACACCCTGTACGCCGAAACCGTGGTCACCGACAAACGGGAATCCAAGAGCCGCCCAGGGGAGGGGATCGTGACCTTCGCGCATACCGGGCGGAATCAGCACGGCGATATCGTCGCCACCGCGGTCCGGAAGACACTGGTACGGAAGCAGACACCGGCATGAGCGGTCAGGCGCGGAGGAAGCAGTGGAGCGTCGCCACGCGGCGCTCCGTTCAGGCCCGAAGGGATACGGCATGAGCAATCCGGGGACCGGCTGGGAGATGGCGGGACCGGCGTGGCTGTTCTGCCCCGCCGATCGACCCGAGCGGTACGCCAAAGCCGCCGCCGCGGCCGATGTGGTGATCATCGACCTGGAGGACGGGGTCGCCGAGGCCGACAAGGCCGCGGCCCGAGAGGCGCTCATCGCGACACCGCTGGATCCGGACCGCACCGTCGTCCGGGTGAATGCCGCGGGCACGGTCGAGCACATGCTCGATCTCGTCGCCGTGGCCCGCACGGACTACCGACGTCTCATGCTGCCCAAATGCGAATCGGCGGAACAGATCACCACGCTCGCCGACTACGAGGTGATCGCGCTGGTGGAATCGCCGCTGGGGGCGTTGGCGGTGGGCCGGGCGGTCATGGCGCGCAACGCCATCGGCGTCATGTGGGGCGCGGAGGATCTGGTCGCGGGCCTGGGCGGCAATTCCAGCCGGCACGCCGACGGCAGTTACCGCGATGTGGCCCGGCATGTGCGCTCGCAGTCGCTGCTGGCGGCCAAGGCGTACGGCAAACTCGCGCTCGACTCGGTGTATCTCGATATTCCGGACCTCGATGGCCTCGCGGCGGAAGCGCTCGACGCGGTGGCCGTCGGTTTCGACGCCAAGGTCGCCATTCACCCGAGTCAGGTACCGGTGATCCGCCGCGCCTACGCGCCCACCGGCGCGGAGATCGACTGGGCGCGAAGGTTGCTCGCGGAGGTGCCGAATCACCGCGGAGTCTTCACCTTCGAGGGCAGGATGGTGGACGCACCCGTGCTCCGGCACGCCGAGCGCATCGTGCGCCGGGCACAGGGTGCCGACAGCGCGAACGTGGCGTCGTAGGAGGTAGTGGTGGAACCGCAGTGGGTGCCGAGCGAAGCGGATATCGCGTCGGCCAGAGTCACCGATTTCGCACGGTTCGTCGAACGTCGCGCGGGGGTGTCCGTACCGGACTACCGGGCGCTGTGGCAGTGGTCGGTCGACGACCTGCCGGGATTCTGGAAGTCGCTGTGGGAGTACTTCGACCTCGGTGATGCGCCGGGCGAGGTGCTGGCCTCAACGGATATGCCCGGGGCGCAATGGTTTCCGGACGTCCGGCTCAATTACGTCGATCAGGTGCTGCGGCAGGCGCGCACCGACCGGCCCGCCATCCTCGCGGTGAGCGAGGATGCCGAGATCGTCGAGATCTCCTGGACGGAACTGGTTTCCCGAACCGTCGCCTTCGCGCACACCCTGCGCGAACTGGGTGTCGGGCCGGGCGATCGAGTCGTCGGCTACCTGCCGAACATCCCCGAGGCGGTCATCGCCTTCCTGGCCACCGCCAGTCTGGGCGCGGTGTGGAGCGCCTGCGGGCAGGACTATTCGGCTCGCGCCGCGCTGGATCGGCTGGGGCAGCTGGAGCCGGTCGTGCTGGTGACCGCCGACGGCTACCGCTACGGCGGCAAGGAACACGACAAGTGCGAGGAGATCGAGGGGCTGCGCGGCGGGCTGCCCTCACTGCGGTCGACCGTGCTGGTATCGCGCCTGGGCCGCTCGGTGCCCGGGGCGCTGCCGTGGGACTCCATCGGGCTGGGACAGGCCGACGCCGACGCG
>NZ_JASFXA010000006.1:0-391848 GCF_030766805.1 Nocardia sp. CC213A | reverse complement strand
CCGCGGTCGGCTTGGCGGCGCCCGCGGCCTCGGCGGGCTCCGCGCTGGCCGGGGACGCGGACTTGGCGGCGCGCCGGGTGCCGGTGGATTTGCGGGGCGCGGCCTTGCGGGCACCCCCGGATTCGGAATTGGTCACGATTGCTCTCCCACGTGCGCTACGTTGCGGCCGCGAGCTGTGCGACAGCTCACGAACTATGATCGTGACACAATCCACAAGGACATTCTTGGCCCAATCGGTCAACTAATTCGGCCGGTTTTATGCCGGAAGCACAAATTCGGAGGTGCTCGTGGCGACCACCGCCACCCCTGCGGCCATTCGGCAGTGGATTGCCGACTTCGTCGCCGAAACCCTGCGCACCGACACCCTCGACCAGGTGGTGACGCGGCTCGACAATGCCATCATCGCCCGCGTGCCGGAATTGGCCGACCGGGATATGCGCCGCGATCTGGCCGCGAGCACCCGCGCCCACGCCCTGGAGGTGCTGAGCACCCTCACGCAGGACCATGCCGACTATCCGATCCCGGCGGAAGCGCACGCCTTCGCCCGCACCATCGCGCGGCGCGGCCACGATCTGCGGGTGCTGTTGCGCGTCTACCACGTGGGGCAGGAGGCGGTGATCGAGTACATGAGCGAGACCATCGACGAGCGCCGGCTGCCGCCCGATATCGAAAGGTCGGTGCTGCTGCGGCTTTTCGACCGCTCCACCCGCTGGGTCAGCACCTGCGTCGAAACGCTCACCGACACCTACATCACCGAACGCGAGCGCGGCCTGCGGGCGGCGCTGAACCAGCGCGGGGAGATCGTGCGCGCCCTGCTCGACGGCGCCGACCTCGATATCGAGCACGCCTCCGCCAAGATCGGCTATCGGCTGGCGGGCCGACATCTGGCCCTGGTGCTGTGGACCGATGCGGACGCGGTCGCGCTCGGCTCCGCCGACGGCACCGGGGAGGTCGGCGACCGGCTGGACCGCGTGGTGGCCCGCTGCGCCGCCGCGGTCGGCAGCGGCAGCGTGCTCACGATTCCGGCGGGGGCCAGTGCGCTGTGGGCCTGGCTGGCCGTGCCCGACGACGGTGTGCCGTCGGTCGCGGACTGGCCGGTCGAACCGCCGGTCCGGGTGGCCGTCGGGCTCCCCGGATCCCAACTGGCGGGCTTCCGCCGCGGCCACGCCGAAGCGGTCGCCGCCCGCCACGTCGCCGAACGCGCCCGCCCCGGACTGCCGCGCGTCCTCGACTACCGGGAGGTGGAGGTCGCCTACCTGGCCGGGATCGACGAATCCGGCATGCGCGCCCTCATCGACCGCGAATTGGGCGTGCTCGCCGCCCCGGACGCCCAGTCCGCCCGCCTGCGCGAAACCCTGCATGCCTATCTGCGGGCCCGCCGCAGCCCCGACACCGCCGCGAAGGCGCTCGGCGTGCACAAGAACACGGTGCGCTACCGCCTCCAACGCATCGAGGAACTCCTCGGCCGCCCCGTAGACCGGCCCGGCCCCCGGCTGGAGATCGCGCTCGACTGCGTGGCGGTGTACGAGGTGTAGCGCCCGCTCCGATCGCCCTGCGGCGGGTGGCGATCGCTGGTCGCCTCGTGCGATCGCCGGTCGGCTGGTCGGCGGGTGGCGATCGCCGGTCGCCTCGCGCGGTCGGCTGGTCGCCGGTCGGCGGGTGGCGATCGCTGGTCGCCTCGTGCGGTCGGCTGGTCGCTGGTCGGCGGGTGGCGGTCGCCGGTCGCCTCGTGCGGTCGGCTGGTCGGCGGATGGCGGTCGACGGTCGGCGGTCGACGGTCGGCGAGTGTGGTCGAGCGGCGTGGTGCTGACTACTCGCCGCTGGCGGCCTCGCGCACCGGTTGCGGTTCGGTCTCCGGAATCGCGCCGCGGGCGGGCAATTCCGCCAGCAATTGCGTGGTGGCGGCGGCGATGGCCGCCACCGCCTTGTCCACCGCCGGTTTCGTGGTAGTGGTCAAACCCGACACTCCGCCCACCTTGCGCACGTATTCCTGTGCGGCGGCGAAGATTTCCTGCTCAGTGGCCGGGGGCTCCAGGCCGCGCAGCAGGGTGATATTCCTACTCATGGCCCAGAGGGTAGCGTCCGATTTCGTTGTGTGACAGGGCATGAATCAGACATTTGCTCGGCGGACACACGCCGTGAACATCGTGGGCGCGGCGTCGCGATCCGGCGCGCACGCTGGGGATTCGAGGTGAACCTTCGCACGCCCTGTGGCGAATAGCGGACGTCTCGAGATCCATGCGGAACAATCGGGGTATGCCCGCCCGCGACGTGCCCACGCTGACGACCTTCCCCTACCCGGAACTCGACCAGCGCGAGGACGACCACTGGTCCGGTGCGCAGGTCAACGACGACGAACTGCGTGCCCTGGCTCTCGGTGGTTTCTACTCGGCGCGCTGGGACGCCTTCCACGACGCGCTACTGCTCGGACCCGAACGCGAACATCCCCTCGGCGACCGCCGCGAACTCGCCATCGACACCCTGACCGGAGCCTGGGGCATCACCGACGGCACCGAGGCCATGGCCTCCATGGAACAGTTGCTCGACGGAATGCACGGCCCGCTGTACGCCCTGGTACACCCCCTGGTCGTGGCGGCCGTCAACTCCCCCGAACGCGACCGCTTCGGCGAACGCGCCGACCGCCACCGCGCCTTCCTCCGTCAGGTCGGCGCCTTCCGCGGCATGGAGAACACCGAGGCGCTGGTCCGCGACTACGACATCTGGTCCCAGGCCATCAAACTCGGCCTGACCGACCATCTGGTGCGCCCGCTGCCCACCGACATCCAGGCGTGGGACCTGGCCCGGGTGGTCGCGGTGGCCCGCATGGCCTACACCGCCGGCTACCTCGACGCCGACGTGGCCTGGGACTACCTGCTGCGGGCCCTCCCACTGGCCCAGCGCAAATACCGCAACTGGCGGCAGTTCGGCGACGCCTACCTCACCGGCTGGACCTACTGGCAGGCCTGCGAGGACCTGGCCGAACTGAAATCCGGTGGCGTCGACCGCCGCATGGAACTGCTGCGCCTGTGGAACCGCCCCAGCAGTCCTTGGCGTCGCATCACCCTGCAACCGGAGGACTGAACCCTGCGTCATCGGTGTGACGGGCGGTCACCGTCCGCGTTGCGGGTCGCCCTCCTCGACCGACCGTGCCCGCCGCGCGTCAGCGTGGCGGGCACGAGAAACTCGGCGCTATCGGTGTCCTTCGGTCCGCCGTGTCCTTCGGTCCGGCGTCCTCAGTCCGGCAGCGAACGCAGGATGCCGCGTCCGTACCGCTGGAACTGGGCGTCGTCCACCATGCCCAGGGAATGCCGCTCGACCAGCAGCTCCCATTCGGCGTACAGCTTCGCCACCCCCGGATCGGCGGGTCCGGCCGCACCGTCGGCCGATTCGCGCTGAATGGCGAAATTGAGCCCGCCGGTGATCCGTTCGGTATCCGCCCGGTCATTGCCGGTGAAGTGCAGTGTCACATTGCCGTCGTGGATATCGACGCCGTATTCACCGGGCGCGGCGCCCGTGGTCTCCGAATCGTCGGTGGTGCGCGCCCACAGCAGTGCCGCGATGGGCATCTCGTGTGCGTACCGGCGTCCGGAGCCGGTGGAGATGAAGATCATCCGATCGGTGGTGACCGCGAGCAGTCCGGCTCCCCGGCCCGCGGGCGGCTGGGCCGTCACCACCGCCGTCTCCAGTACGTACTCGCCGGGCGTGACGTAGCGGTTCAGCGCCGCGACGGCGGTCTTGGCCTCCCGCTTGGGAGCCATCCGCCGGGCCGCGCGGTCCACGTCGGCGCGCGCCGGTCCGCCGCGTCCCCAGGCCGGAGTGGGCGGTGTCAGGTCGGGGGCGGCGACCTCGAGGCGCTGGGTGGCCAGGATCTGGTTGTTGATCCGCTCGACGATCACGGTGGCCGCGGGCACATCGTGTTCGGCGATGAGGACGGGTAGGGGAGTGCGGTCGGCGGGGACGCCCGTCAGTACGGGGGTGGGGTACCTGAGATAGATTTCGATGACGACGGCGTCGTCGGCGCGCCGGTTCAACCTGACCTTGAGAAGGTCGCCTACCGGCACATCGAGGACGCGCTCGCCGTCTGTTCCTGGTCTCAGCACCGTCAACCGCCCGTTGCCGTGACGGACGATCGCTGTGGGTGTCCGTAGCTCGACGATGTCCATACCCCCTACGCTCGTGTTGTGTTGTCGGTCACGATAGGGCGAACATGCCATGATTGTGGCCACTTGGGCCGACGCTCACCATGCTCGCCCGAAGGGTTTTGCGGCAGATGGTTGGGGAACCACCCGCGTTCTCCGGCCGTTTACCTGTTGAACTGCACAAGCTGCCGAACCTCGCGATGTAACGATGTAGACCGTACGCGGTAACGTGGCATGTCCGCATCCGTTCCGTATGGAAACGGGCGCGCTCGTGACGCAAGCTCTACAGCATCGCAGGCAAAAACCGGAATCACCGGAAAGGACTGGCCCGCCGGCCGACGCTCTATGAACCGCAAGACTGTGTTCCGCAACCTGGCCATAGTCGCGGGCTTCCTGCTCGTGATCTACCTGGTCAGCTACTTCAGCAACGACACGCGCGGCTGGAAGAACGTCGACACGTCGGTGGCGCTTTCCCAGCTCCAGGACAAGGACAACATCGATCAGGTCCAGATCGACGACAAAGAACAGCAGCTGCGCATCACGCTGAAGAACGGCAATGATGCCACCGACGGCCAGACCAAGATCATTGCCAAGTATCCGGGCGGCAGTGAGGTGTCCGCGCAGATCCTGCAGGACGTGCAGGAGACCGGTGCGAAGTACAACACCTCCGTCAAACAGGACTCCTGGCTGAGCCAGATCCTGCTGTTCATGCTGCCCATGATCCTGCTGCTGGGCCTGTTCATCTTCGTGATGGCCCGCATGCAGGGCGGGGGCCGCGGCGGCATGATGGGCTTCGGCAAGTCCAAGGCCAAACAGCTGTCCAAGGACATGCCCAAGACCACCTTCGCCGATGTCGCGGGCGCCGACGAGGCCGTCGAGGAGCTCTACGAGATAAAGGACTTCCTGCAGAGCCCGGCTCGCTACCAGGCCCTCGGCGCGAAGATCCCCAAGGGCGTACTGCTCTACGGCCCGCCCGGCACCGGCAAGACCCTGCTGGCGCGCGCCGTCGCGGGCGAGGCCGGGGTGCCGTTCTTCACCATCTCCGGCTCCGACTTCGTCGAGATGTTCGTCGGCGTCGGCGCCTCCCGGGTGCGCGACCTGTTCGACCAGGCCAAGCAGAACAGCCCCTGCATCATCTTCGTCGACGAGATCGACGCGGTCGGCCGCCAGCGCGGCGCTGGCCTGGGCGGCGGCCACGACGAGCGCGAGCAGACGCTGAACCAGCTGCTGGTCGAGATGGACGGCTTCGGCGAGCGCACCGGCGTCATCATCATCGCGGCCACCAACCGCCCCGACATCCTCGATCCGGCGCTGCTGCGTCCGGGCCGCTTCGACCGCCAGATCCCGGTCAGCAACCCGGACCTCGCGGGCCGCCGCTCGATTCTGCGGGTGCATTCGCAGGGTAAGCCGATCGCGCCCGACGCCGATCTGGACGGGCTGGCCAAGCGCACCGTCGGCATGTCCGGCGCGGATCTGGCCAATGTCATCAACGAGGCCGCGCTGCTCACCGCGCGTGAGCACGGCAACCTGATCACCAGTGCCGCGCTGGAGGAATCCGTGGACCGCGTGATCGGCGGCCCACGGCGCAAGTCCCGCATCATCAGCGAGCACGAGAAGAAGATCACCGCCTACCACGAGGCCGGGCACACCCTGGCGGCATGGGCGATGCCCGATATCGAACCCGTCTACAAGGTCACCATCCTGGCCCGCGGCCGCACCGGCGGCCACGCCATGACCGTGCCCGAGGACGACAAGGGTCTGATGACCCGTTCGGAGATGATCGCCCGCCTGGTCATGGCCATGGGCGGCCGGGCCGCCGAGGAACTGGTGTTCCACGAGCCCACCACCGGTGCGTCCTCGGATATCGACCAGGCCACCAAGATCGCGCGGGCCATGGTCACCGAATACGGCATGAGCGCCCGGCTGGGCGCGGTGCGCTACGGGCAGGAGCAGGGCGATCCGTTCCTGGGCCGGTCCATGGGTACCGGTTCGGACTACTCGCACGAGGTCGCCCGCGAGATCGACGAGGAGGTGCGCAACCTCATCGAGGCCGCGCACACCGAGGCGTGGTCGGTGCTCAACGAGTACCGCGACGAGCTGGACTCCCTGGCCAGCGCCCTGCTCGAGCGCGAGACCCTGCACCGCAAGGATCTCGAGGCGGTGCTGGAAACGGTCGACAAGCGCCCGCGCATCACCGCTTTCAACGATTTCGGCGAACGGGTGCCCTCGGATCGTCCGCCGGTGAAAACCCCGCGCGAACTAGCCGCCGAGCGCGGCGAGCCGTGGCCCGAGGAAACACCGGACCTGTCGAAGCAGCCCGCACCGGTACCGGGCAATGGCTATCCGCAGCCCGCCGGCTACCCGGCCGGACAGCCCCAGGGCTACCCGCAGCCCGCCCCCGCGGGCTACCCGGCCCCGCCCGCCCCCGCCTACGGCGGTCGCCAGACCGGAACGCACGGTTCGCGGCCCGATTACGGCGCCCCGGCCGGATGGTCCGCTCCCGGCTGGCCGCCGCAGGAGGATCCGCAGCAGGGACAGCCGTCCGCGCCGCCCAACGTCGGCGGCTGGGCGCCCGCGGGCGGTCGGCAGCCGGAGTACGGCTACCAGCGGCCCCCGCAGCAGCCGGAGTACGGGCAGCAGGGCTATCAGCCCGGTCAGGCCGCCCCGCAGCCCGGCGGGAACAGCGAGGACGACGACAACGGTTGGGACGGACCGAACGGTCGTCGCTGACGGCCGCTTGGATACTCTCGATGGGTTCGCGGTCCCGGGCTCGGTTCATCCGGCCCGGGACACCGAGACCGCGAACCGGCCGTGCCGGTCAGGCGCGGACCTTGAACACAGGAGGTGCCGATTGTCGGCCAACAACCGCGTCGTCTCCGGCCCGATCGCGCTCGACACCGGTCGGCCGTTCGACCAGGAGCGCGCCGAAGCCGCCGTACGCGAGTTGCTGATCGCGGTCGGCGAGGACCCGAACCGTCCGGGGCTCATCGATACCCCCGGACGCGTCGCCCGTGCGTACCGGGAAATGTTCGCCGGTCTCTACACCGAGCCGGACGCGGTGCTGAACACCACCTTCGACGAAGGCCACCAGGAACTCGTGCTGGTCCGCGACATCCCCATGTACTCGACCTGTGAACACCACCTGGTGTCCTTCCACGGCGTCGCCCACGTCGGCTACATTCCGGGCCCGCACGGGCGCGTGACGGGCCTGTCCAAGCTCGCCCGCCTGGTGGACCTCTACGCCAAGCGCCCGCAGGTGCAGGAGCGCCTCACCAGCCAGATCGTCGACGCCGTCATGCGCAAGCTGGACCCGCGCGGCGCGATCGTGGTGGTGGAGGCCGAACACCTGTGCATGGCCATGCGGGGCATCCGCAAGCCGGGAGCCAGCACCACCACCTCCGCGGTGCGCGGCCTGTTGCAGAGCAGCCCCTCCTCCCGCGCGGAGGCCCTCGATCTGATCCTCCGGAAGTGAGCTGTGTCTAATTTGCCCTCCGCTTCGCTCCGGGCGGGTGCTGTGTCTAATTTGCCCTCCGCTTCGCTGCGGGCGGGTTCGCGGCGCTGGAGGTCTCGGTTCTTCCCTCCCTCCGCTCCTCCGCTTCGCTCCCCCGCTCCGGTCAGTCCAGAACCGAGACGCGCCGCGAACCAGCGGAGGGTTGGTGCTGCGGCGGTGAATGGTGAGTGCTGGGATCGGGGGGCGTGGTGACGGTACGGCTGCTCGAGCCGCGCGGGGGTCGGTCCTGCGTGGTGATGGGGGTCGTGAACGTCACCAGCGATTCGTTCTCCGACGGGGGGCGCTATCTGGACCCCGAGCTGGCGGTGGCGCACGGGGTGGCGCTGTACGAACTCGGGGCCGACATCGTCGACGTGGGTGGGGAGTCCACCCGGCCGGGGGCGGTGCGGATCGATCCGGCGACCGAGGCGGCGCGGGTCGTGCCGGTGATCCGCGGGCTCGCGGCGGCCGGGGTGCCGACCAGCGTGGACACCATGCGGGCGAGGGTGGCCGAGGCCGCCGTCGAGGCGGGCGTGACCATGGTCAACGACGTCTCCGGCGGCCGTGCCGACGCCGATATGGTGAAGGTCGTCGCCGCGGCGGGGCTGCCGTGGATTCTCATGCACTGGCGCGCCGAGGCCGACTACCGGCACACCGGGGCGGCCGAGCATTACGACGACGTGGTCGCCGAGGTGTGGGCCGAGTTGCGCGCCCAGGTGGAGTTGGCCGTCGCCGGCGGCGTCGGTGCGGACCGGCTGATCCTCGATCCCGGACTGGGATTCGCCAAGAACGCCGACCACAACTGGGAACTGCTCGGTGGGCTCTCCGAACTGGTGGGCACCGGGCTGCCGATCCTGATCGGCGCCTCCCGCAAGCGGTTCCTGGGTGCGCTGCTGGCCGATGCCGCGGGCCCGCGTCCACCGGACGGGCGCGAGACGGCGACCGCGACCATTTCCGCGCTGGCCGCCGAGCAGGGCGCCTGGGGAGTCCGGGTGCACGATGTGCGCGCCTCACTGGACGCCGTCGCCGTCACCGATGCCTGGCGGCGCGCCGAATCCCGTCGGCGCGAACGATTCTCGGACCGCCGCCTGGACGGGGGCGTCCGATGAGCACCGATCGCATCGAACTGCGCGGGTTGCGGGTGTTCGCCCATCACGGCGTCTTCGACTTCGAGAAGCGCGACGGCCAGGAATTCGTCGTGGACCTCACGCTGTGGACCGATTTCTCGGCGGCCGCGAAGTCCGACGACATCGCCGACACCATCCACTACGGCGAACTCGCCGACAGCGTGGTCCGGATCGTGTCCGGGCGGCCGCGCGATCTCATCGAGACGGTGGTGTCCGAGGTCGCCGACGCGGTGATGACCGACCCGCGCGTCCATGCCGTGGAGGTGGTGCTGCACAAGCCCGCCGCGCCGATCCCGCACAGCTTCGAGGATGTGCGGGTGGTCACCAGCCGCCGCCGGGAGGCGCCGTGACCCGCGTGGTGCTGTCCATCGGCTCGAATCTGGGTGACCGGCTGACGCACCTGCGCGCCGTGGTGGACGCGCTGCGCCCCCGGCTGCTCGCGGTGTCGCCGGTCTACTCGACCCCGCCCTGGGGCGGTGTGCCGCAGCAGGACTACCTGAATGCCGTGCTGCTGGCCGAGGATCCGGCGCTGGAGCCCGGCGACTGGCTGCGCCTGGGGCAGGAGCTGGAACAGGCCGCCGAGCGGGTGCGGGAAGTCCGCTGGGGGCCACGCACTCTCGACGTGGACATCGTCTGGGCCGCGCGGCGGCGCGACGGGGCCTCGGCGGTCGTGCGCAGCGCCGATCCGAGCCTGACCCTCCCGCATCCGCGGGCACATGAGCGCGCCTTCGTGCTGGTGCCGTGGCTGGACGTGGAACCGGATGCGGTGCTCGAGGCCGCGGGGCGGACGCGCCCGGTGCGAGCGTGGTTGGCGGACTTGGATTCCGCCGAGGTGGACGGCGTCCGCAGGACCGCGTTGTCATTGGGGCGGCCATGATGGGGCGGCCGTCGATCGTGGTGTCGCCCGCCGTGCGGCCGAGTTCCTCGGGCGCGGAGGTCGTTTCGGAGCCCCCGCGCCACCTGTTCTCGTCATCGGAGCGGATGCTGTGAGACCGACGCGGGTACTTGATCTGTTCGCGAATGTGCTGCTGGCCGCGATCGTGGCCTGGATCGCCACGCGGGCGGCCTATTCGAGCTTCCCGCCCATCTCGGTGTTCGCGGGGGCGTCCCTGCTGCCGGTGGCGGTGCTGGAGGTGGTGTTGGCGTTCATCATTCGGGCGCGGGTGGGGGACGGGCGGATCGGCAGCGATTCGCGGCAGCTGCATCCGATCACGGCCGCGCGGGCGGTGGCGCTGGCCAAAGCGTCGGCGCAGGTGGGATCGCTGGTGGCGGGTGTGTGGCTGGGCTTCCTGATCTGGGTGCTGCCGCAGCGCTCGGAACTGCGTGCGGCGGAGGCGGATACCCCGGGGGCGGTGGTGGGGCTGCTCGCCGGTGCGGCGCTGGTGGCCGCCGCGCTGTGGCTGGAGTATTGCTGTCGCGCGCCGAGTGAACCCCCAGACGAAGCGGCAACATCTTAGCTAACGTTTTGCCGGGAATCGCAGGCAACCTGGGCATCTGACCGTCTCGGACAAGCTACGCTGGCGGACATGGTTTCACCCTCCCGGAGCAGTGCTTCCCGTCGCCGGCGGGAGGACGCGGGAAAGTTCTTCACCGGTGTTCTGATCCTTCTGGGTCTGGTTGCCAGTGTGTTCCTGGTCTTCAGCGACAACGTCCAATTCGTGCGCATCGGACTGGTGGCGGCCCTCTGGGCCGCCGCCATCGGAGCCCTCGCCGCGACGCGTTATCGCAGGGAGGCGGCCGTCGACAAGGCGAAAGTCGGTGACCTCCAGAAGGTCTACCATCTGCAGTTGGAACGCGAGGTTGCCGCCCGCCGCGAATACGAGCTCGGTGTCGAGTCCCGGGTCCGCCAAGAGGTGGGCGCCGACGCCGCCGAACTGGCCGCGCTGCGCGCCGAACTCACCGTCCTACGCGAGTCCCTGCAGCGTCTTTTCGACGGCAACCTGGACTACGACCGCCCCGCGCTGCGCGCCGACGCGGTCCGAGTCCAGGAACTCCCCGGTTCGCCCGCCACCGCCTCGCTCGGTGCGGCGAACGATAACTGGGAGGACGCCACCCCCTGGGATCCGTGGGAGTCGCGGCACCCCGTCACTCCGGTCTTCGAACCCGACCACCCCGAGCCCCCCGCCTTCGCCAGCCCCGATGACGAGCCGGTGACCGCCGAGACCGCCGCCGTCTCGGCCGCCGACTACGACCAGGCCCGCGCCGAATACGCCGCCATTCGCGAACAAGCCGACCGGGCCGCCGCTTTCGGCCCCGCCCCCGCCGACGACTTCGACCCCTTCGACGACTCCAAGAATCGCGCCGATGCGGCCCTGGACCCCAGCATCTCCGGTGGTATCGACATCGGCGTCCCCGACATCGGCCCCGCCGCCACCGATCTCGACACGGCCGCCGTCAGCGGCAGGTTCGTCGCCGTGAGCGATGCCCCCGACGGCGGATCCGACGCCGCGGGCAGCGAGGACGGCGACGGCGCGGGCAGCGAGGACGGCGACCGCACCGCGACCGGAGTCTCGGCTCCCGCCGGCGCAGCCCGGGACACCGCACCGAACGGCGCGACTCGACCCACCACGGTGGTCGCGGGCGAGACCGCCTCCCATCCCACCCCCATCGGAACCGCCAGCACCCGCCGCCGTCGCCGCGCCGACGAGGATTCCGAGGCCGACAGCGGACGTCGCCTCTCGGTGGCCGAGATCATGGCCAACCTGCGCTCCGAGGGCGACCGCTAGCCAGCCGCACCGCACGGCGCATCCGGGCTCGGCGGCGGCCGCATGTCGTACGCGGCCGCCGCCCGGGCGCGCCGAGTGGCACTTCCCACAGTTCGTGGCAGCCGCGAATCGGCACCGATATTCTCGTCGGCGTAACGTCCGGTACCCGCGTAGCGCGGGACTGGAACGCCACTTTCGAGAGGACAAGGGTGACCTCGGACAAGGCTGTCTGCGGGACCGACCCTGCGCCTGCACGGTTGACGGTGGGAATCGTCTCGGCGGGACGCGTCGGGTCCGCGTTGGGTGCGGCACTGGAGCGTGCCGGTCATGTGGTGTTCGGCGTATCCGGTATCTCGGACGCCTCGGTGCATCGTGCCCGGACCCGGCTGCCGGATTCGGAGATTCTGCCGGCCGAGGAGGTGGCGCGTCGCGCAGAACTACTGCTGCTGGCCGTACCGGACAGTGAGCTGGCCGGTCTGGTTTCGGGGTTGGCGACGGCGGACGCGGTGCGGCCCGGCACCATCGTGGCGCACACCTCGGGCGCGAACGGTATCGGCGTGCTGGCCCCCTTGACCGCACGCGGCGCGCTACCGCTGGCCATTCACCCGGCCATGACGTTCACCGGGCATGACGAGGATGTGTCCCGGCTCGGCAACGCCTGCTTCGGCATCACCGCCGCGGACGATATCGGCTATGCCATCGCCCAGTCGCTGGTTATCGAGATGGGCGGCGAACCGGTGCGGGTCGCCGAGGAGCATCGCACGCTGTACCACGCGGCCCTGGCCCATGGCAGCAATCACCTGGTTACGTTGATTCTGGACGCGGTGGAGGCGTTGCGCGCCGCGCTCGCCGGTCCCGGCCTGCTGGGCCAGCAGCTCGTAGACGACCAGCCGGGCGGCCTGGCCGAACGCGTGCTGGCCCCGCTGGCCTCGGCCGCACTCGACAATGCCCTGCGCCGCGGGCCGTCCGCGCTGACCGGTCCGGTGGCTCGCGGCGATGTGGACGCCGTGGCCGCGCATCTGAACGCACTCGAGTCCACCGACGCGGAGCTGGCCGCGGGCTACCGCGCGCTCTCGCTGCGCACCGCCCAGCGTGCCGGCACCAATCCGGCGCTGGTCGAACTGCTGGCATCCCCGAGCGGTCGGCGCGATGCCGCCGAGGGCTCCGACCAGGCGAAGGAAGGCAACTGATGGATCCCACGCTGCGTGGCACCTACAAGCGCGGTGAACTCACCGTGCTGCACGATCCGGCGATCATGAGCAAGGTCTCCCATGCGCTGCGCCAGGTGGGCCGCCGGGTCGCGCTGGTGCCGACCATGGGGGCACTGCACGAGGGTCATCTGGAACTGGTGCGTCGCGCCAAGCGCACCAACCAGGCCATCATCGTCTCGATCTTCGTGAATCCTTTGCAGTTCGGGGCGAACGAGGATCTGGACAAGTATCCGCGCACCCTCGACGCCGATGTGGAGCTGTTGCGCGCGGAGGGCGTCGAGCTGGTCTTCGCGCCCAGCGCCGACGACATGTACCCCGAGGGCCCGCGCACCACCGTGCACCCCGGCCCGCTCGGCGACGAACTCGAGGGCGCGGTCCGTCCCGGCCATTTCGCGGGCGTCCTCACCGTGGTCGCCAAGCTGTTCGACATCACCGACCCGCACGAGGCGTTCTTCGGCGAGAAGGACTACCAGCAGCTGACACTGATCCGCCAGATGGTGCGCGATCTGAACATGGGCCTGAAGATCGTGCCGGTCGCCACCGTCCGCGAGCACGACGGCCTGGCGCTGTCCTCACGCAACCGCTACCTCGATCCGGAGCAGCGTGAGCTGGCCACGGTACTCTCGGCCGCCCTGGCCGCGGGCCGCCACGCCGCGGGCCTGGGTGCGGACAAGGTCCTCGAGGCCGCCCGCATGGTGCTGGCCGAGGCTCCGGCCATCGAACTCGACTACCTGGAGCTGCGCGGCTCCGATCTCGGCCCGGTTCGCGCGGAGGGCAATGCCCGCCTGCTGATCGCCGCCCGGATCGGCAGCACCCGGCTCATCGACAATATGCCTGTCACCCTCGGCATTCCGATCGACGGCCACCCGACCACCCCCGACCAGCCTGCCCAGGCATCTTTCTAAGAAGGGCGACGACGATGTTGCGCACCATGATGAAGTCGAAGATCCACCGCGCCACGGTGACTCACGCCGATCTGCACTACGTCGGTTCGGTGACGGTCGATCAGGATCTGCTCGACGCCGCCGATCTGCTCGAGGGTGAGCAGGTCTGCATTGTCGACATCACCAACGGCGCTCGCCTCGAGACCTATGTGATCGCGGGTGAGCGCGGTTCCGGCGTCATCGGAATCAACGGCGCTGCAGCGCATCTCGTGCAGCCCGGCGATCTGGTCATCCTCATCGCCTACGGCATGATGGACGAGCGGGAGCTGAAGAGCTACGAACCCCGCGTGGTGTTCGTGGACGACCGCAACCGGCAGGTGGAGCTGGGTTCGGATCCGGCGCACGCGCCGGAGGACTCCGGCCTGACCTCGCCGCGCTCGCTGTCGTTCGCCTGACCTCGGGTGCGGCCATGCTGCTGACCATCGACGTCCGCAACACCTCGATCGAGCTGGGCCTGTTCTCCGGCGGCGGTGACCATTCGAAACTGGTGCGGCACTGGCGGATGCACACCAATCCGCTGTTCACCGCGGACGAGTTCGCATTGCAGGTGCGCGGTCTGATCGGCGCGGATGCCGAACAGGTGACCGGTGTTTCGGCATTGTCGACGGTGCCGCCGGTATTGCGGGAACTGCGCGAGATGCTGTCCCGCTACTGGGGTCACGTTTCCCACGTCGTCGTGGAACCCGGTGTGCGAACGGGAATTCCGCTGCTCGTCGACAATCCGAAAGAGGTCGGCGCGGACCGCATCGTGAATTGCCTTGCCGCGTATCACCGTTTCTCGTCCCCGGCGATCGTGGTGGATTTCGGCACCGCCATCTGCGTGGACCTGGTTTCCGCCAAGGGGGAATTCCTGGGCGGCATCATCGCCCCGGGGGTGGAAATCTCCACCGAGGCGCTGGTGGAGCGCAGTGCCCTGCGGCGTGCGGAACTGGCGCGCCCGCGGTCGGTGGTGGGCAAGAACAGTATGGAGTGCATGCAGTCGGGCGCGATTTTCGGTTTCGCGGGCCTGGTGGACGGGCTGATCGACCGTATTCGCGATGAGTTCGACGCGTTCGCCGGTGACGACGTGGCCGTGGTGGCCACGGGCGCTTCCGCGCCGCTCATCGTGCCGGAATCGGAGACCATCGAACACCATGAACCGCATCTCACCCTGGCGGGGCTGCGGCTGGTGTACGAACGTAATCAGCAACGCCGCCGATAACGGACCGATCGGCCGGAACGTGACGCAGTCGTCTCCCCGGCCGTCTGTTGCTTCGCGGGAATCCACTGTTAGACTCTCGCTCGTGTATTTCCGTGTGAGCACCCAGGAGTGTTGTCGAGGCTGATTCGCCTCGGCTGTCGTCGAGGCTTCCGATAGCCCCTCGACCAACCACACATTCCTGGAGTTTCGCTCATGCGTTCCTCTGCACTTTCCCTGTCGAATTCCGCCGTGCGCACCCGCACCGAGGCCCTGCTGCCCGAGGTGACCGAGCGCGCCACCGCCTCCGCCCTGCCGACTCGCCTGCGACCCGCCGACCTGCTGCGCCTGACCGACGAGGGCGCCGAGGACGTGCTGGCGGGCCGCTACGACCACCTGCTGCCGGAGAACGGCCTGTGGCCCACGGAGAACCGCTGGGCGGTGCGGCTGCTCGCCGACGACGAGGTGGATGTCTGGCTCATCAGCTGGGTGGCCGAGAAATCCACCCGGCTGCACGACCACGCCGGTTCGCTGGGCGCGCTGACGGTGCTCTCCGGCGCGCTCGCGGAGTTCCGGTGGAACGGCTCCGATCTGCGCCGCCGCATCCTCACCGCCGGTGATCAGGCATCCTTCCCGCTCGGCTGGGTGCACGACGTGGTGCGTGCCGACGATGCCGAGGCGGGCGACGTCGGCCCGCTGAACCCCACGCTCAGCGTGCACACCTACTCCCCACCGCTGTCGGCCATGTCCTATTACGACGTCACCGGCCACGGCACCCTCAAACGCACCCACACCGTCCTCACCGACCAGCCCGAAGGTGAACTGGAATGAGCCACTTGACTATCGACGGCATGCTCGAGCAGGCGCGCGGTCGTCTGCGGCGTGTCTACGCCTTCGAACTGCCGCAGGCGGTCGGGCGGGGTGCGATCCTCGTCGACATTCGCCCCCAGGCGCAGCGCATCAAGGAGGGCACCATTCCGGGGGCCCTGGTCATCGAGCGCAATGTGCTGGAGTGGCGGCTCGACCCGGCCAGTTCCGCGCGGCTGGCGCTGGCCACCGACCACGACGTGGAATGGATCGTCGTCTGCTCGGAGGGCTACACCTCGAGCCTCGCCGCTGCCTCGCTGCAGCAGCTGGGATTGCATCGCGCCACCGATCTGGTGGGCGGATATCAGGCACTGAAAGCGGCCGGACTGCTCACCGTGGCGGCGGCCGCGCCGCACTTCCAGCGCGAGGTCGCCACCCTCGCGTGGCTCTAATTCGATATCCGCGATCGTAGGCCGATCGTGGCCGTATCGTTATGCCCGGCGAACGGTCGGGCGGGGAGAAAAACGATTTCCGCCGCACGATAGGGTGGTGCTCCGTGAGCACCCCCAATCCCTCTTCTTCCGGTACCGCCGACTCGGCCGCCTCCGGGCAGGCCAAGGCCGCCGCCGCGCGTGCGGCCGTGGAACACGATGTTCCCGAGCAGATGCGGATTCGCCAGGAGAAGCGGGAGCGTCTGCTCGCCGAGGGGCGGGAGGCGTACCCGGTGGTGGTCGAGCGCACGCACTCGCTCGCCGAAATTCGTACCGCTTACCCGGATCTCGCGCCGGACACCCAGACCGGCCTCATGGTCGGGATTGTCGGCCGCGTCATATTCATGCGCAATACCGGCAAACTGTGCTTCGCCACGCTCCAGGAGGGCGACGGCACCAAACTGCAAGCCATGATCAGCCTGAACGGGGTCGGCGCGGAATCCCTCGCCGCCTGGAAGGCCGATGTGGATCTCGGTGACTTCGTTTCCGTGCACGGCGAGGTGATCGCTTCGCGCAGTGGCGAATTGAGCGTGATGGCCGATTCCTGGGCGATGGCGGCCAAGGCCCTGCGCCCGCTTCCGGTGGCGCACAAGGAGATGAACGAGGAGTCGCGCGTCCGCCAGCGCTACGTGGACCTGATCGTGCGCCCGGAGGCGCGCGAGATGGCCCGTACCCGCGTGGCCGCGGTGCGCGCCCTGCGCAATGCCCTGGAGCGCCGGGGCTTCCTCGAGGTCGAGACCCCGATGCTGCAGACGCTGCACGGCGGTGCGGCGGCGCGACCGTTCGTCACCCACTCGAACTCCCTCGACATGGACCTCTACCTGCGCATCGCGCCGGAGCTGTTCCTGAAGCGCTGCGTGGTCGGCGGCCTGGAGAAGGTCTTCGAGATCAACCGCAACTTCCGCAACGAGGGTGCGGACTCCACCCATTCGCCGGAGTTCGCAATGCTGGAAACCTACGAGGCGTACGGCACCTACGACGATTCCGCGACGATGATGCGGGAATTGATCCAGGAGGTCGCGCAGGAGGTCTACGGCACCCAGGTGGTAACCCTTGCCGATGGCACGGAATACGACCTGTCGGGCGAGTGGACGACCGTCGAGATGTACCCGTCGCTGTCGGAGTCGATCGGTGTCGAGGTGACTCCGGAAACGACCGTCGAGGAATTGCTGGCCCTGGCTGATCGGGTCGGTCTGGAAATTCCCGAGGGTAAGGGGTACGGCCACGGCAAACTGGTCGAGGAACTGTGGGAGCACGTCTACGGGGACAAGCTCTATGCGCCGACTTTCGTGCGCGACTTCCCGGTGGAGACCTCTCCGTTGACACGTCAGCATCGCAGCAAACGCGGGGTTACCGAAAAGTGGGATCTGTACGTCCGCGGCTTCGAGCTCGCAACCGGCTATTCCGAACTCGTTGATCCGGTGATCCAGCGGGAGCGGTTCGTCGATCAAGCGCGTTTGGCCGCCGCCGGTGATGACGAGGCGATGCGGCTGGACGAGGACTTCCTGGCCGCGATGGAGCACGGTATGCCGCCTACGACCGGAACCGGTATGGGAATCGATCGGTTGCTCATGGCGCTGACTGGCTTGGGAATCCGAGAAACGATACTCTTTCCAATTGTGCGTCCGTCGGCTCGCTGAGTGCGCCGGATTGCATTGCCGATACCCACTTCGGGAGTATCGGAATTCAGCGGTATTCTGACTTCGGGTAATCGGCCTGGTTTGCAGGGTCGCACGATTTCGAGAGGACGTTCATCTCATGGCAAAGAAGGTCACCGTTAGCCTGATCGACGATGTCGACGGTGAGTCCATCGCGGACGAGACCATCGAGTTCGCTATCGATGGGGTGTCGTACGAGATCGACCTGTCGTCGGATAATGCGGCCAAGCTGCGTGACGGTTTGGAGACCTGGGTGGCCGCCGCCCGCAAGGTGAGCGGTCGCCGTCGCACCAAGGCCGCCGCGGGTGCCACCGCGGGACCGAAGAGTCGGGTTTCCCCCGATCGTGAACAAAGTGCGGCGATTCGGGAATGGGCGCGTCGGAATGGGCACAAGGTGTCGGCTCGCGGACGTATCTCCGCGGACATCACCGAGGCTTACAACAAGGCCGCCGCGAAGTAGTTGTATTAGCGACCGTCGCTCGGGTGTTTGTGCGAGCCCGGGCGGCGGTAGTTTTATTCATACGCTTTACGCATAACCGGTCATGGGTGCTGGCTGCCCATCTCGGAAGCACGATCTTGCTCGGGCCGACTCCGCACGGCACCATTGACTGTGTGCGAACGACGTCACTGGCTGGGTGGAGAGACGAGGTAACGGCGCAGTGACCGCATTCCAGGGCTCATTCCTGCGGGTCAAGGATCACCAGGGTCATCAGCACGAGCTGATGCTGGCCCCGGATCGCCCCCGCGTCACCATCGGCCGCTCGCCGCAGGCCGACCTCGCCCTCTCCTGGGACGTCGAGGTCTCCCGCCTGCACGCCACCGTCGAATACCTGGGCGCGCACTGGACCATCGTCGACGACGGGCTTTCCCGCAACGGCACATTCGTCAACGGCGACCGACTGGTGGGCCGCCACCGCCTCGCGCCCGGTGACGTCATCCGGATGGGTACCACGCGGGTCACCTTCCACGACTTCACCGGGGCCTCCGGCGACATCACCCAGACCTCCACGGGCTCGCTGCCCACGCTGCGCTCGCTCACCGAGACCCAGCGTGCGGTCCTGGTCGCGCTGTGCCGCCCGTACAAGAACAATGCGGGCTTCGCGACCCCGGCCTCGAATCAGCAGATCGCCGCGGAGCTGTTCCTCAGCGTGGACGCCATCAAGACGCACCTGCGCGCGCTGTTCGCCAAGTTCGGCGTGGAGGATCTGCCGCAGAACCAGAAGCGCGTCCGCCTCGCGGGACTGGCCATGCAGAGCGGCGTCATCTCCGACCGGGATCTGTAGCGCTCGAACCGAGTGGACTCCCGCGGATGTCGGTGAGAGTTTCGGCCATGGTCAATCGCGGCCGAACCGGCTTGACTAGCAGGCGAAGCAACCGGATTCCTCGGAACCCGCCCAGTCAGGAGAGTTTTCATGTTCGCCCTTCGCATTGCCGCTCTGGTGGCGGCGACCCTGTCCACCGGCCTGATCGCGGGGCTGTTCTACGCGTACGCCAACTCGGTCATGCTGGCGCTGGGCCGCAGCGACGACCGCACCATGGTCGACGTGATGCAGAAGGTCAACGTGGTCATCATCAATCCGTGGTTCATGATCGCGTTCATGGGCACGGTCGGCTTCACGACGCTGGCCGCGGCCCTGCATCTGGGCAAGGACTTCCGGACCGTGCTGCTGTGGATCGCGATCGCCCTGGTGCTCAATGTGATCGCCTTCGGCGTGACCGCGGGCGGCAACGTCCCGCTCAACAACCAGCTGGCGGCGGCCGGTGATCCGGCGGGCATCGCCGATCTGGCGGCGGTCCGGGCGCAGTTCGAATCCGCCTGGGTCCGTTGGAATATCGTGCGCGCGGTGCTGCACACCCTGGCCTTCCTGGTGCTGCTGGGCGCGTTGTTCGTGGCGGGGCAGCAGCACGGCGAGGCCGAGGCGACGCCGTCGAGCGCCGGAACTGTCTCATACACGCCGCGGCAGGTCGGCTAGTTTCTCGCCGTTTCCGCCGTGATCTAGAACGTGTTCCGGTTACATTTCCCGGAACACGTTCTAGTTTTGGAGGGGATATGCGCCGCACCCTGTTCCGGCGCTCGCCGGGAACACTGCTGATCATGGCCGTGCTGGCCGCGCTGTGGACCGCCGCGAGCACACCCGCCCGGGCCGAGTACCCGGTGGTCTACAACTTCTTCGCGGGCATCCCCAACGAACTCGCCGTTCCCGGCGGCGCGCTACCCGGTTCCAACGACTGGAACTGCGAACCCACTGCGGCGCACCCGAACCCGGTGGTGCTGCTGCACGGCACCGCGGGCGGCGCGCAGACCAACTGGGGCGCGTACGTCCCGCTGCTGGCCAACGAGGGCTACTGCGTCTACGCGCTGACCTACGGCAGCCTGGACGTGCCGTGGCCGCTGTCGGCCATGGGCGGGATGCGCCCGCTGCCGGAGAGCGCCGCGCAGGTGGGTGCCTTCGTGGACCGCGTGCTCGCCGCCACCGGCGCCGCGCGGGTCGACGTCGTCGCGCACTCGCAGGGCAATATCGTCGGCAACTACTACGTCAAGCGGCTCGGCGGCGCGGGCAAGGTGGACAAGTTCGTCGGGATCGCACCGCCGTGGCGGGGGCTGTTCGGCGATCAGATGCGGGTCATCCGGGCTTTCGGCCGCGAACTGGGCGTGGACGCCGACAGCGTCGACAAGATGGCCGCCATGGGCCTGGTGTGCCAGGCGTGCCCGCAGATGCTGGGCGGTTCGACGTTCCTGGACGCGCTCAACGCCGATGGCGTGTACCACCCTTCGGTCACCTACACCAATATCGCGACCTCCTACGACGAGGGCGTGTTCCCCTCGGTCGCCCTCGTGCCCGGTCCGAACGCCACGAACATCCTGGTGCAGGACGGCTGCCCCACCGACTTCTCCGATCACATGGCGATAGCCGGAAGTTCGCGCACCGCCGCCTTCGCGCTGAACGCGCTCGATCCGACGCAGCTCCGTAACGTTCCATGCGGTTTGATCCCCCCGCTGACGGGCAGTTAGTTCGTATGTTCGCTCTGGGCGTAGCCGGGCCGGAAACGAACCCGGGTACCACCCCGTTATGAGGGAATGAGTCGTACTGTCGCCGGTTCGCAATAGGGTGGACGGACGACGGGCGGAACCCCTGGCCACTAGAGTGGAGGCCAGGGGGATGCAACCCCAGGGCTTCATGGCAGGCTGGCCTTCAGTCGAACACTGAAGCGCCGGACGCCGTAGATAGCGGAGCAGGAGAGTGAGGGAGCGATGTTCGAGAGGTTCACCGACCGCGCGAGGCGTGTCGTTGTCCTGGCCCAAGAAGAGGCCCGGATGCTCAACCACAACTACATCGGCACCGAGCACATCCTGCTGGGTCTGATCCACGAAGGCGAGGGTGTCGCGGCGAAGTCCCTGGAGTCGCTGGGCATTTCGCTCGAGGGTGTGCGCAGTCAGGTCGAGGAGATCATCGGTCAGGGCCAGCAGGCCCCGTCCGGTCACATCCCCTTCACCCCGCGTGCCAAGAAGGTGCTGGAGCTGTCGCTGCGCGAGGCGCTGCAGCTCGGCCACAACTACATCGGCACCGAGCACATTCTGCTCGGCCTGATCCGCGAGGGTGAGGGCGTCGCGGCGCAGGTGCTGGTCAAGCTGGGCGCGGACCTCAACCGGGTGCGCCAGCAGGTCATCCAGCTGCTGTCCGGGTACCAGGGCAAGGAGCCGGTGGAGTCCGGCACCCGCGGTGAGGCGGGCACCCCGTCCACCTCGCTGGTGCTCGACCAGTTCGGCCGCAACCTGACCCAGGCCGCCCTCGAGGGCAAGTTGGACCCGGTCATCGGCCGCTCGAAGGAAATCGAGCGCGTCATGCAGGTGCTCAGCCGCCGTACCAAGAACAACCCGGTCCTGATCGGTGAGCCCGGCGTCGGCAAGACCGCCGTCGTGGAGGGCCTCGCCCAGGCCATCGTCAACGGCGAGGTGCCGGAGACGCTGAAGGACAAGCAGCTCTACACCCTCGACCTGGGATCCCTGGTCGCGGGCAGCCGCTACCGCGGTGATTTCGAGGAGCGCCTGAAGAAGGTGCTCAAGGAGATCAACACCCGCGGCGACATCATCCTGTTCATCGACGAGCTGCACACCCTGGTGGGTGCGGGCGCGGCCGAGGGCGCCATCGACGCGGCCTCCATCCTCAAGCCCAAGCTGGCCCGCGGTGAACTCCAGACCATCGGCGCGACCACCCTCGACGAGTACCGCAAGTACATCGAGAAGGACGCCGCGCTGGAGCGCCGCTTCCAGCCGGTGCAGGTGGGCGAGCCGACCGTCGAGCACACCATCAACATCCTCAAGGGTCTGCGCGACCGCTACGAGGCGCACCACCGGGTGTCCATCACCGACGGCGCGCTGGTGGCCGCGGCCACCCTGGCGGACCGCTACATCAATGACCGGTTCCTGCCGGACAAGGCCATCGACCTCATCGACGAGGCCGGTGCGCGCATGCGCATCCGCCGCATGACCGCGCCGCCGGACCTGCGCGAATTCGACGACAAGATCGCCGACGCCCGCCGCGAGAAGGAAAGCGCCATCGACGCGCAGGACTTCGAGAAGGCCGCGCGCCTGCGCGACAAGGAGAAGCAGCTCGTCGCCAAGCGCGGTGAGCGCGAGAAGCAGTGGCGCTCCGGCGATCTGGACGTCGTCGCCGAGGTCGACGACGAGCAGATCGCGGAGGTGCTGGCCAACTGGACCGGTATCCCGGTGTTCAAGCTCACCGAGGAGGAGACCACCCGTCTGCTCCGCATGGAGGACGAGCTGCACAAGCGGATCATCGGCCAGGAGGATGCGGTCAAGGCCGTCTCCAAGGCCATCCGCCGCACCCGCGCCGGTCTGAAGGATCCCAAGCGTCCCTCGGGCTCGTTCATCTTCGCCGGTCCGTCCGGTGTCGGTAAGACCGAGCTGTCCAAGGCGCTCGCCAACTTCCTGTTCGGCGACGACGACGCGCTCATCCAGATCGACATGGGCGAGTTCCACGACCGCTTCACCGCCTCGCGCCTGTTCGGTGCCCCTCCGGGCTACGTCGGGTACGAGGAGGGCGGCCAGCTCACCGAGAAGGTGCGCCGCAAGCCGTTCTCGGTCGTGCTCTTCGACGAGATCGAGAAGGCCCACCAGGAGATCTACAACACCCTGTTGCAGGTGCTCGAGGACGGCCGTCTCACCGACGGCCAGGGCCGCACGGTCGACTTCAAGAACACGGTGCTGATCTTCACCTCGAACCTCGGCACGCAGGACATCTCGAAGGCGGTCGGCCTCGGCTTCGCGCAGAGCAACTCCGAGGGCTCGAACTACGAGCGGATGAAGCTCAAGGTCAACGACGAGCTGAAGAAGCACTTCCGCCCCGAGTTCCTCAACCGCATCGACGACGTGATCGTCTTCCACCAGCTCACCCAGGATCAGATCATCGAGATGGTGGACCTGATGATCGGCCGCGTCGCCACGCAGCTGAAGAACAAGGACATGGAGATCGAGCTCACCGACAAGGCCAAGAGCCTGCTCGCCAAGCGCGGTTTCGATCCGGTGCTCGGTGCGCGTCCGCTGCGTCGCACCATTCAGCGCGAGATCGAGGACCAGCTGTCGGAGAAGATCCTCTTCGGCGAGCTGGGCGCGGGCCAGACCGTGCAGGTCGACGTCGAGAACTGGGACGGCGAAGGCCAGGGCGAGGACGCCAAGTTCACCTTCACCGGCAAGATGAAGCTGACCAAGAAGGACTCCGCCGAGGAGAAGCCGGTCGTCGCCCTCGCGGGCGAGCCGTCGGCCGCTTCCGGCGAGTAGGACCCGACGGCCGTCGGCAACCGCTGGCCGAAGCCCCGCTCACCTCAACGGTGAGCGGGGCTTTCGGCGTGGAAGGCGCCGGGAGATCGAAGCATTCACGTCCGGGCCGACGCTCCGGCGGGGTTCGGCCTCCCGCCGATCAGTTCCCGTCGGCGTCGACGCGTTCCTCCACGATCATCCAGCTGCCGCCCGCGCTGTCCGCGGTGACGTGCACCCAGACGCGGCGGTCGGTCTGGCGCACCAGGTAGGTCGTCACCTTGCCGTTGTAGATATCGCCCAGTCCGGAGCTGTACGCCACCCGCAGGTCGCGGTCGATCGTGTCCAGCACATCCTGCGGGATCTTGGATTCGGTGACCCGCACCCCGCCCGCGTCCTCGACCGCGTCGTCGATTGCCTCCATCAGCGCGAACTTGGAGAACGCGGCATCATCCGCGGCGTAGATGGGGGACTGGTAGACCTTGCCGACCACCCATTCCAGCCCGTCGCCGGTCCACACCGGCACCCGGTCGCGCTCGACGATCGGGTCCGGGGTGTTCGGGTTCTCGAATCCGGCGGGAATGGCGAAGTAGGGGAATTCGCCCAGCTCGGCATCGGACAGCGGGACGCTCTCCGGATCGAAGCCGCTGCCCGCTCCGGCGGTGGCGGCGGTGGTCGTGATCGTGGTGGCGGCCGTCGCCGCGGTGGTCGTGGTGGTCGGCGCCGTGTCGTCCTCGCCGCCCGCACAGCCGGTCACGGCCGCGCACACCACCGCTACCAGCGCGCCCGCTCGGGCCGTGCGGGCGGTCGCGTTCTGTCGCCACTGCATGGGTGATTCCTCCCTGTTCGGTCTGCGTCGGCGACGCTATCGGTGGGCGAGCGTCCAGGAGTCTCAGCGTGGTCTCATATCTACCGATAGAGTGCCGGGCAGAAGACCGACCGGAGGAGTAGCTGTTGACGGCGACAGCGGACCCGCCGCAACTCGCCGAACTCAGGACGGCGCTGGCGACGCACCGCCTCGTCAATGTGTGCGGACCGCTCGGCGTCGGGAAAACCCATCTGGTCGAGAGTCTTTCCACCACGACGCGGGTCGATGCGCTCGCCACCGTCGACGGACCGGGAGTGCTCGCCGTTTCCGCCGCCGGACACGGCGTGGGTGAGCACCGACCGGCCGCGAATGAGGTCGCTGGGGGCACCGCGGCCAGACCCGATGTGCGGCCGGAGACCGCCCGATCGGCAGCGCCGCCGCGGGGCACCCGTCGCCGGGGCGGCGCTGCCGATCGGCCGTCAGCAGCCGCCGGTGGCGGGGTGGCCGATGTGCATCGGGGGACTGTCGGTGCGGTGACCGCGAGCGAGGCGTGCACGGCCGGTGCGGCGCTGGTTGTCGACGAGGCGGATGCTCCCGGGCGGCTCGGGACGGTTCGCGCGGTCGTGGACGACTATCCGGGGCCGGTGGTCGTGGTGACCCGGAAACCGCTGACCTCGTATCCGGTGTGGTCGGGGCTGGATATGGCGACGATCCGGGTCGTGCCGCTGCCGGACGCCCGCATCGATGCGGCGGCGCGGGCCGCCGGGATCGCGGATCCGGCGGTGCGCGCGTGGGTTACGCGGACAGCGGGCGGGATTCCGCTCGTGGTGCACGCGGCCGCGCGAGCCCTGCGGGCGGGCGTTCCACCGACGGTACCGGGCGCGCTGGCCGACCGGATCGCACAGGAACTGCTCGAGCGGCTGAGCCGGGAATCACCGGGCCGCCGGTGGCAGCACGCGCTGCGGCTGCTGGCCACCGCCGGAAGCGCCGACGAGGCCGGGTTGGCGGGCGGGCCGGAGCTGTTCACCCTGGTGTCCGGGCTCAGCGTGGTGGTGCCCGGGCCGCTCGGCCTGTCGATCGCCGAACCGTATCGGGAGATACTCGAACTCGCCTACACGTGGCGGCAGCCCGACGGCCACCGAAAGGTGCGCGACCGCACCGCGACTCGCGCACTCGCCCGCCTGAGCGAAGAAGCCGACGCCGAACGCCGCGCGGCGCTGGCCGAGCAGGCGCTATTCCTGACCGCGCCCGCACCGGTCCGCGCGACACTGTTCCCGCCGGTGCCCGGCGACCGACCCGTCCACCAGGCCACCGCCGCGGACGCCGACGATATCGCCCGTCTCATGCGGCAGTGGAGCCACCGCAACGGTTTCGCCCCGGACCGGGCCGAACGCGTCGTCGACGGCTGGTCCGCGACCGACATCAGCAGCTTCCACCTGGTTCGCGACGAGGACGACCGGCTGCTCGGCCTGGCCAACCTCATGCCCATCGCGGACCATACCGCCGACAGCATCGAGCCACTGCTGCAACAGCATTCGGATGCGATCATCGGTGACCGCCGGGGCGGGCTGCTGTTGGGCGCGGCGTTCGGGACCGATCGGGCCGCGCACGCCCGCATCCTGCGCCATACCCTGGCCGTAGGCACGCGCGCCGGAGATCTGGTGGTCTCCACCGCGAACCCCGACTACCTGAACCTGTTGCGCGCGCTGCGTTTCGATCCGCACGGACCGCTGCGGGACGATCTCTACCGCTCCGGCCGCGCCCCCGAGGTGTACAGCAACGACTTCACGGCCGGGTCGGGTCGGCACTGGTTGCAGCGGTTCTCGGGGATACCCGGCGCGCCGACGGCCGAGGACGTCGCCGCCGCCCTGCGCGGCATCGACGACCTCGCGGTGTTGTCCGCCAGCCCGTTGCTGACCTCACCGGCCACACCCACCGCCCGGATGCTACGCCGTTGGCTGCGCGCCATTATCGCCGAACTGGCCGCCAGCCCCGATCCCGTCACCGCCGAGTCCGGAGCCATTCTCGCCGCTTACCACCTGCGCCCCTCCGCGACCCACGTCCAGGCGGCGTCGCGGTTGCATCTGAGTCGCGCCACCTACTTCCGGCGGCTACGTCACGGCCTGACCCTGATCGCGGCGCGGCACCTGCACGATGCGGTGGACACGAGCCGGTAATCCGTTCCGGGTATCGGTGGCGCACGCGACCATCCGGACCCGATCCGGTTCCGCGTTGAGACGGTCGGTTCGGAGGCACCCGGGGCGGTGGTGGTCCGGTTCGGGGGTCGGTGTCGGCGGCCACCGGTGTCAGCGGAGGTGGGATGGTGGGCGCGTTGCCGGGAACGTCCGACGTCGGCGCGTGGGGTGGCGTCAGCGCCCGTTCGCTGAGAGGCTGCCCTGCCCGGACCGGAACGGCCTGGTCACGAAGGCCAGCGCGCCGAGGACCGCCAGGGCGTGCCCGAACATGGTGCCGTAGTACGGGGCGGGCAGCGCCGAGTCGACCAGCCACCCGATCCCGGCGCCCGCCGCGAAGCCGAGCCAGCCGCCGATGAGCCCACCCGCCACGGACCGCGCCACGGGACCGTGCCCGAGCACGACGCCCGCCGCCACCGCGACCACCAGCCCGATCGCCGTGACCGTCAACCCGGGCACCAGCATGTCCGCTCTCCGTTCCGTGGGCCTGCGTATTCACCCTCGACCCTGCCGGAAAACCGCCTCGAGGACTACCCCCGGGTGCTGCGGCGCATGCGGGTGAGGACCGTTCGAAGGCCGGGGCCAGTTCGCCGGGGACGCGACCACGATCGGCCTACGTCCGTGGACGTAGTCCGGGATCACCGCTGGCCCGGGCCTACTGCCAGCCGGGCCGGACCAGTCCGGACTCGTAGGCGATGACCACCAGTTGCGTGCGGTCGCGGGCCGCGAGTTTCATCAGGATCCGGCTGACGTGGGTGCGCGCGGTGGCCGGGCTCATAGCGAGCCGCTCGGCGATCTCGGCATTGGTCAGCCCCTCCGCCACCAGCGCCATGACCTCGCGCTCACGGTCGGTGAGCTCCGAAAGCGTCGCCGACGGAGCCGGTTTCGCGTGGGTGGCGAATTCGGCCACCAGCCGTTTGGTGACACTCGGGGAGAGCAGTGCGTCGCCGCCCGCCACCACCCGGACCGCCTTCACCAGGTCCGCGGGTTCGGTGTGCTTCACCAGGAAGCCGGTGGCCCCGGCCCGCATCGCCTCGAAGACGTATTCGTCCAGTTCGAAGGTGGTCAGCACGACCACCTTCACCTCGGTGAGCCGTTCCTCGGCCGCGATGATCCGGGTCGCCGCCAGTCCGTCCAGCACCGGCATCCGGATGTCCATGAGCACCACATCGGGGGTGAGCTCACGGGCCAGCCGCACGGCCTGCTCGCCGTTGTCGGCCTCGCCCACCACCTCGATATCGTCTTGCGCGTTCAGCAGAGCCGTGAATCCGGCGCGCACCAGCGCCTGGTCGTCGGCGATCACCACCCGGATGGTCACGGCACCTCCTGTGCGCGTTGCGTATTCGGCCGCTGTTCCACCCGGGGCAGCGGCAGTCGGGCGTCCACGTGGAAGCCGCCGTCGGAGTCGGGCCCGGCGGACAGCTCGCCGCCCAGGGCATGGGCGCGCTCGGTCATACCCGAAATCCCGTGGCCGCCGGGCGAAGTGAGCACGGCAGGGGCGGTGGGCCGGGTGTTGTCCACGGTCACGTGCAGCTGTTCGGGCGAATAGTGCACGGTGACGAGCACTTCCGCGCCCGGTGCGTGGCGCACCACATTGGTGAGCGATTCCTGGATGATGCGCGCCGCCGCCACGTCCACCACGGCGGGCAGTCGCCGCCGGGTGCCGATCACATTGCTGCGCACCCGGATTCCGGCGGTACGTGCCGCCTCGGTGAGCCTCTCCAGATCGGCGATGCCGACGGTCGGCGCAGTGGGCGCGGCCCCCGCCCCGGACCGGATCGACCGCAGCAGCGCGTGCACCTCGCCGAGCGCGTCCCTGCTGGCGGTCTTGATCGCCGACAGCGCCACCGCCGCCTGCTCGGGTCTGCGATCGAGCAGTTCCAGCGCCACCGACGACCGCACATTGATGAGCGAGAGACTGTGTGCGAGCACATCGTGCAGTTCCCGGGCGATCTCCAGGCGTTCGGCGCTGGCCCGCCGTTCACGTTCGGCCAGTGCTCGTGCCCGCTGTTCCTCCTCGTGCCGTCGCGCCGCCTCCGCCCGCTGCTGTCGGGCCACCAGCACCGACCGCCGCTGCCGCAGCGCCTCGGCGAGCGCGACCAGCACGATCAACCAGGCCAGCAGTCCGAACTGCTGCCAGGCATTGCCGGTGTAGCCCCGCCACTCGGGCACCGGCCACACCATCAGCAGATAACCGGGGGCCACGAACGGATAGGAGTACCACCGTGATCCGGTGCCCCCCGCCGTCAGGAAGGCGACGATCAGGGCGAAGAAGACCGGCCCGTACCCGTAGCCGAACAGCAGGTACGCGGCGGTGACGGCCAGGACCGTGTAGAACACCGGCAGCGGGTACCGTCGCCGCGCCAGCAGCAGCAGCGGCCCGGCGATCAGCAGGCCGTAGCCGAGGGGGTCCAGCGCCCGCAGCGCCTCGCCGCGCGCGTTCGCCGCATACCCGCCACCGACCTGCACGATCAGCAGCACCAGCACCAGCGCGGCATTCCAGCGGGCGGCGTACTCCGGGCGTGTGCAACGTGCCCAGGCGGCGGCGAGCGGTGACACCTCCGGCCTCGGCTGATCGGGCGATTCGGTCGCCGCCGCATTCGAGGTCACCTCTGCACGGTAGCCCGGTACGTACCCTCCCGACTGGTTCCCGACCGGAAATACGTCTGCGTACGTATGCCGTATCGCGCGCCGCAGCGGATGTGTCACCGCAGCTCAGGGGTGGATTCTTGAAGCCATGAACGATTCGATCGCGGTCACCGAGAGGTTGACCAAACGCTACGGCCCGCACACGGCCGTGGACGCTGTCGACATGAGCGTCCGCCGCGGCGAGATCTACGGCTTCCTCGGCCCGAACGGCGCGGGCAAGACCACGACCCTGCGCATGCTGGTGGGCCTCATCCGCCCCACCGACGGCGTCGCGACCGTACTCGGTCGTGCGCCCGGCGATCCGGCGGCGCTGTGTCGCATGGGCGTCCTCATCGAGGGGCCGGGGTTCTATCCGTATCTGTCGGGACGCGACAACCTGCGCGTACTGGCCCGCTACCGGGGAGTCGGCGGGAGTGCGGGATCCGGCGGTGTGGCGGAGGTGCTGGATCGGGTGGGCCTGACCGACCGCGGCGATGACCGGTTCCGCACCTACTCCCTCGGCATGAAGCAGCGGCTCGGTGTCGCCGCCGCCCTGCTCGGCCGCCCCGACCTGTTGATCCTCGACGAACCCACCAATGGTCTCGATCCGGCCGGGATGGCCGAGATGCGGGAGCTCATCACCGGTTTGGCCGCCGACGGGCACACCGTCGTGCTGTCGTCTCACCTGCTCAGCGAAGTGCAGGAGATCTGCGACCGCGTCGGCGTCATCTCCCGGGGCAAGCTTCTCACCGAGTCCACGGTGCGTGAGTTGCGGGGCGCGGCAACCCTTTTCCTGCGCGCAGAGCCCCTGGAGACCGCCTTCCCGGCGGTGCGCCGGGTGGTGGGTGATCGGGCCGCGCTGCTGACCGCCACCGGCATCAGAGTCGATGCGGGTGTGGCGAAGGCGCCTGCGGTGGCACGCGCGGTCATCGAATCCGGAGCGGATCTGCTGGAACTGCGCACCGATGAGAAGTCCCTGGAAGAAGTGTTTTTCGAGATGACGGAGCAAGTGTCGTGAATGCCCTGCTGGCAAGTTCCCGTGCCGAATTCCTGCGGCTGCGCAAGTGGCCCGCCTACTGGATCGTGTTGGGCGTCTGGATTCTGCTGAACCTGACCTTCGCCTACCTGTTCAACTATCTGGCCTACACCACCGGCGACAGTAGCGGCCCGCCCAGCGGGCAGCCGCGCGAGGAGCTGCTGCGGTTGCTGCTGCCGACCGCGGTGCCCGAGGTGTTCACCCAGGGCATGGCCATGTTCGGCGGCGCGCTCATGCTGGTGCTCGGCGCGCTGGCGGTGGGCAGCGGGTATGGCTGGGGGAGCTGGAAAACCGTGTTCACCCAGGGACCTTCGCGGGCCGCCGCCGTCGGCGGGCTGGTGGTGAGCCTGGCGGTCACCGTGGTGTCCCTGGTCGTCGTCGCCTTCGTCGTCGATACCGGGGTGGCGGCGCTCATCGCCGCGAGCGAGTCGCAGTCGTCGGCGCTGCCCTCGTTCGGACGGATTCTGCTCGGCCTCGTGGTCGGCTCCGCGATTCTGGGCATGTGGACCCTGGCGGGCGCGCTGATCGGCGCGGTCGCCCGCGGTCCCGCCCTGGCGGTCGGTCTCGGCCTGGTGTGGGTGCTGGTGGTGGAGACGCTCCTGCGCGGGGTGGCGAACATCTTCGATCCGATCGCGCCGATCACCGACTATCTGCCCGGCACCGCCGCCGGTTCACTGGCCGGATCCATGCGCACCGCCGACGGACCCGCGACCCCCGGCGTGCTCGACATTCTGACCCGCACCGAATCGTTCGTCGTCCTCGCGGTGTACGCGGTGGTCTTCGCGGGTGGCACGGCGTGGCTGATGCGCCGCCGAGACATGGTGTGAGGCGTCGTGCGGGCAGGTCCGTCCGGTGAGGACGGCCCTCTCGCCCGCATCCAGCGGCAGGAATGAGCAGTTTGTCAATGGGCAATAAGGAATTTCAGTGTGCCGCGACCGGTAACTTCGCGGACCCCGAAGCGGAACCGCTCAGCAAGCAGGTCAGGAAGTTGAAGTTGTGCGGATCGCAACTGATCGGTGTACCAACTGGATTCGTTTCCGGCGGCACTGGTGCGCCGGCGTCGGCGGATGCGGACGAGGAAAGAGCGACGCTGGCGGCGAGCGCCGCGCCGATGAAGAGGCCGCCCAGCGCGCCTCGGTGCTTGTGCACTCGAACTCCTGGTGTTTGAGGTCGTGATTCGGTTCGTGGTCAGGTCAGCAGAGAAGTGGAGCAGTGCAGCCTGAGGGGCTGGCCAGAATTCGCTTCATACATCTCCTCGTTCCTCTGATAAGCGCGGACCGCGTCGCCCGTGCTCGAGCTGTAACTATAAGGAGCACCGAATTCTCCGCGAGCCCCCAATCGTGGCGGCACCATGGTCGGCGGCACACGGAACCCCCGTCGTCCCCGGCGTCGTGAGGGAGTCCCGGTCGGCGACCACCGCCGCGACCTCGCGACCGAGCCGGTGCCGTTCATCCGGGAGGCTGGACCGAACTCTGCGACCGTGTACTCGCCCACGGCAGCGCCGATCTCGACCGGCTCGCGGACTTGGCGCGCTGCCTCGTACGCCATCTTCACCGGAGCGGCGCGGTGGGCGCGATCGGTCTGGGCGTGATCATTCGGAAGGATCCGCTCAGCGTGAGCCGATTGCTTCACTCTCGCTCATCATTGGCGGCATCGTGCCGACAAGGGGTGACGAATCCGGAATGAGCGGGACAATCGTCGCCTACCCCGACTCACGAATCGGCACAGCGGTATAGGTTCGAACGCGTAAGCCTTCGAATCTTGAAAGGACAGTGATGCCTACACGTACCGCGCGTACCGCCTGGACCGGCGGTCTGCAGGACGGCTCGGGCCAGGTCGAGCTGAGCAGCTCCGGCGTCGGCAAGTACGACGTGTCGTTCCCGAAGCGCTCCGCCGACAGCGCCGACGGCACCACCAGCCCGGAGGAGCTGATCGCCGCCGCGCACTCGTCCTGCTACGCCATGGCGCTCTCCGCCGAGATCGGCCGGGCCGGCGGCACCCCGCAGGCCCTGGACGTCACCGCCGACGTGACCCTGGGCCCGGATCCGGCGGGCGGTTTCCGGATCGCCAATATCAAGCTGACGGTCGTCGGCCGGGCCGAGGGCATCGACGCCGACGGCTTCCTCGCCGCCGCCGAGGCGGCCAAGGCCGGTTGCCCGGTGAGCAAGGCGCTCGCCGGTGTGGACACCATCGAACTGGCCGCCTCGTTCGACGCCTGAACGGCCCGTACGCGTCGAGGGGCGGTGTCTTCGGACACCGCCCCTCGGTCGTACTTCCGGCGGTCCGCGCCGGTCCTCGAATTACCGGGCGGGCTCGGCGATCTCGCGAACCTGTGCGCGGCTCGCGAATTCGGTCAGGGCCGCGAACGCCAGTCCGAGCGCCACCCACAGCGTGGTGGTCACGGACAGCGACGCCACCCGGAACTCCCACAGCAGCGACGCCGGGAAATCGTCGGCCACCTCGTTCACTCCGGGCAGCGCGATATAGCCGACGGCCACAATGGCCACGAAGGCCGCCGTCGCGCCGATGAGCCGCACCGTTTCGAGCCGACCCCGCAGCAGCTCGAACACGTACACGGCGACACCGACGGCCGCGAATCCCAGCAGCACCACCGCGACCCACAGCCAGGTGCGGTCGTTGATGGTCTCCGGATCGCCCACGGCGGGCGGGTTGGCGGGATATTTGAAGAACGGCACCGCGACGATCGCGAGCCAGCCACCGGCGGCCAGCCCGAGCGCCAGTCGCGGGCCCGATGAATTCGTATGCCGCCGGGCCACATTGGCGACGGCCGCGTAGATCGCGCCCAGCGCCATCCCGGCCAGGCCGAGCGCGAGGAACTGTCCGAACTTCTGGCCGGTGCGGCTGACGAGTGCTTCCTCCTCGTCGCCGTGTGCATGGCCGCCCCCGTCGCCGTGCGGCTGTGCCGCCTGTGCTTCCTCGATGGCGATGGCCGCCTCCACCTTGGGTTCCCCGATGAGGAAACCGACGGTGCCCGCCAGCAGACCCGCGATGAGTCCGGCGAGCAGGCCACGCAGCAGGAGCGTCTTCAGGGAACCGCTCAGTGGCATGGGACGCCCAGCAGGTGTCGGCCGTCGTGCATGAGCTCGTGCATGAACATCCCGGTGCGGGAGATCGCGCCCTGATCGAAGCCGACCAGGTACAGCGTGAGCAGTGCGAGAAGGACGACGCCTGCCGTGACGAGCCACGCGTTGAGCGCGTCACCGGCCCGGCCGGGGGAGTGGACGATGGCCATTCGAGCCTCCTTCGGGGATTCCGCGTCCCCGTCGAGATGGGTGCGACGGTGCCGGTGTCTGGCTCTCCGGCACCCGCCTCGAAGGCTCGGTGCGAGGATTACAGTGGCGCGACCGCCCCGGAATCACACCGGGTTACGCGTCACCATCGCATTGTTCACTCAGAACTGTCGCATCCTCGCCGACCGACCGTCAACAGGGGGTGTGATCAGGCGTTCTTGCCCGCCACATCGAGCACCACCTCGAACTCCAGCAGCGAGGCCCCGGTGGCGACCGGCTTGCGTGCCTCGCCCGCATGCGCCTCGCGCGCCGGGCCGTCCCGCCACGCCGCGAAGGACTCCTCCGAGTCCCACTGCGTGACAACGAAGTACCGGTTCTCCCCGGCGGTCGGCCGCAGCAGCTGGAATCCCAGGAAACCCGGTGAGTTCTCCACCGCGTGCGCCCGCGCGGCGAACCGCTTTTCCAGCTCCGGGCCCGCGCCCTCGGGGATCTCGATTGCATTGATCTTCACGACTGCCATACCGCGAGAGTAGGCCTGTCCACCTCTCGGTGTCTTCAGCGCACGGCTGAGAGCCGTCGACCGTTTCACACGCGTGCCTGCGACCTGTGCCGAATCCGTGTCGGGCGTGCCCGACGAGTTACCCGCGCCGCGCGAAACAGGCTGTCGGATCCGGCGCTTGCTCACCGTCGTGATGGGGCACGTATGGTCGCGGTGATGTTGTATGACGAAGGCGGCACGGGGGCACCGATCCTGCTGCTGCACGGTTTGATGGGCAGCGCCCGCACCTGGCGGGGTCAGCTGGACTGGCTGCGCGAGTTCGGGCACGTGTACACCTTCGACGCCGCCGGGCACGGCCGTCCGGCACCGGCGGAGCTCACCACCGAGGCGTTCGTGGCCGACCTGGCCGCCGCCACCGCCCCCGTTTCCGAGCCCATGGTGGTCATCGGGCATTCGATGGGCGCGCTGCACGGCTGGGTTTTCGCCGCCACCCATCCCGAGCGGGTACGCGCGCTCGTGGTGGAGGACATCGCCCCCGATTTCCGCGGTCGCACCGCCGCGAACTGGGCCGCCATGATCGCCGCCTGGCCGCAGCCGTTCCCGGACGCCGCCGCCATGCTCGATCACTTCGGCCCGGTCGCCGGTCGCTACTTCATGAACTCCTTCACGCGCGGCCCCGACGGCTACCGCCTGCACGGTGCGGTCGACACCTTCCGTGACATCTCCGAGGAGTGGGGCGGTCGCGATTTCTGGTCCGAGTGGCGTTCGATCACGGTCCCGGCCCTGCTCATCGAGGGCGAGCACACCATCACGCCGCCGGGCCAGATGCGGGAGATGGCCGCGGTCCACCCGAACGCCCGCCACATCGTCGTCCCCGACGCCGGTCACCTGGTGCACGACGATCAGCCCGCCGCCTACCGCGCCGAGGTCGAGCGCTTCCTCCGGGCCGTTCTGGACCCGTCCGAATCATGATCACGTCATGGACAATCGGGACATGAGCGAGAACGGTGACGGCGCGAATCGCCCGCAGGGCACCCGGACGGCATTCGGATTGTCTCTCGGCCTGTGCCTGGGCGCGGCCTTCGGTCTGCTGACCGGCAATCTCGCCTTGGGGATCGGTGTCGGCATGGCGCTCGGTGTGGCGGCGGGTGCGCTGTACGAGCGCCGCGCCCGGTAGCCACCGCGCTCACCAACCGCCCGCGTGGGTCGCGCGAGCATCTCCGAGCACCGGTTTTCGTGGAGACAACGGCAGCTCAGCATGGTGCGAGGCAGGCTGCCGAGCATTCTGCGGGCGGGTGCCTTCAGTCTGGCGCGAGGGTCGTCGTATGCTCGGCTCACGCATCCCAGAGTGAATGGTGACCAACGATGATCGACTTCGCGATTCCTGCCGAGCTCGCCGCCGAACGCGATCGGGTACGGCAGTTCGTCATCGACAAGATCGTGCCCTTCGAACGCGATCCACGGCTGACCGCGCACGGACCGACCGACGAGCTGCGCCAGGAGCTGGTGGAGCTGGCTCGGGCCGAGCGACTGCTCACCATTCAGGCCCCGGTCGAACTGGGCGGGCGCGGGCTCTCGCACATCGAGCAGGCGGTGCTCTACGAGGCGGCCGGTTGGTCGACGCTCGGCCCGGTCGCCATGAACTGCGCCGCCCCCGACGAGGGCAATATGTTCCTGCTCTCCAAGGTCGCCAACCCCGAGCAGACCAAGCGCTACCTGCAGCCGGTCATCGACGGCCACCAGCGCTCCGTCTTCGCCATGACCGAACCGGGCGGCGCGGGCTCGGACCCGAACCAGCTGGCCACCGAGGCCACCTTCGACGGCGAGAACTTCACCGTCAACGGCACCAAGTGGCTGATCACCGGCGCGGACGGCGCGAAGACCTGGATCATCATGGCGCGCCTGGCCGCCAACCCCTACCTGCCCGAGGGGCCGACCCTGTTCCTCGCCGAGGGCGACACCCCGGGCATCGTCATCGAGCGGGTCATGAACACCATGGACCGCAACTACGTCGGCGGCCACGCGGTGGTGCGCTTCGACAATCTGACGCTACCCAAGGACGCCGTGCTCGGCGAGACCGGGCAGGCCCTGCGCTACGCCCAGCTGCGCCTGGCTCCCGCCCGGCTCACCCACTGCATGCGCTGGCTCGGCGCGGCCGAGCGCGCCCAGGCCATCGCCGTCGACTACGCCAAGACCCGCACCGCCTTCGGCAAGCCCATCGGCGAACACCAGGGCGTGTCGTTCATGCTGGCGGACAACGAGATCGCGCTGCACCAGTGCCGCCTCACCATCTGGCACGCCTGCTGGCTCATGGACCAGGGCGAGAAGGCCCGCCACGAGAGCTCCATCGCCAAGTCCTACGTCTCCGAGGAACTGTTCAAGGTCACCGACCGCTGCGTCCAGGTGCTCGGCGGCATCGGCATCAGCGACGAGACCGTGGTGGAGATGATCTTCCGCGACATGCGCGCCTTCCGCCTCTACGACGGCCCCACCGAGGTGCACAAGTACGCCATCGGCCGCAAGATCCTGCGATGAGGGCGAAAGCCTCGTTCGGAGCCCAGCGAAGGCAAATGCCCACCACGTAGGATCCCTGCATGAGTTCGGATCTGCATGTCGATGTATCGGGCGGGGTCGCAGTCCTGACGCTCAACCGGCCCGCCCAGCAGAATGCGCTCACCCCCGCCATGGCCGCGGAGCTGGGTGCGGCGCTGCGGCGCTGCGATACCGAGGACGCCATCGGCGCGGTGGTCATCACGGGTACGCCGCCCGCGTTCTGCGCGGGCGCGGACCTGTCGGCCAAGGTCGGTGAGGTCAGCGGCAGCATCGATCCCGCGCCGTTCCGGATCCGCAAACCGGTGATCGCCGCGGTGAACGGACACGCCGTGGGCATCGGCCTGGAGATCGCCCTGCAATGCGATCTGCGCTACGTCGCCCGCGACGCCGTGTACGGCCTGAACCAGGTGCGTCGCGGCGCGGTCGCCGACGGCTACGCGCACTGGACGCTGCCGCGCCTGATCGGTATGGCCCATGCCGCCGACATCCTGCTCACCGGCCGTACCTTCGATGGCGAGGAGGCCGCCGCCATCGGCCTGGCCAACGACAGCCTGCCCGGCGGCGAGGTGCTGCCCACCGCGCTGGCCGTCGCCCACGACATCGCGAACGGATCGGCGCCGCTGCCGACCGCGCTGTCCAAGCGTCTGCTGTGGGAGGGGCTGGGCATGACCCCGGAGACGGTGGGTCGCCTGGAGACGGATCTGAACGGTTTCGTCGCTCGGTCCGCCGACGGCGGCGAGGGCATCGCCGCGTTGCGCGACCGCCGTCAGCCCAAGTGGTCCGGTTCGGTGAGCGACGAATGGCCGTCCTGGGATACCGGCGACCAGCTCACCGACCGCGATCAGCCCCGGCTGGACTGACGGATCGGGCGGTGTGGCGTCAGTCGCCGCCGCCGATGAGCATCATCAGGAACAGGAACGCCACGAAGACCATCAGGATGGTCCCGATGATCCCCAGCACGTAGCCGACGAGCACCTGCACGCGCCCGCCGAACGCGCCCCCGGACGCCTCGATGTCGTTGAGCGCCCGCCGCCCCAGCGCCCACGCCACCGGACCCAGTGCGCCGCAGCAGAACACGCTCAGCGTCCCGAGCAGCAACACCGTCGTCGCATGTGGATGCTCGACCGGCTGTCCGATGGGCTGGTTCTGGATGACCACCGGCTGATTTTACGTTCGCCGACCCCGGAACCGCTGACTTACGCGCCGTCTCGGGCGCGCCGCCCCGGCACTGATCGGGCGACCGGTATCGAGGCCCGGTGCTCGGCAAGTGCGGATATCGCCGAGACCAGCGAGATCGGGGCCGTAATCCCACCGTCGCCAGCCGCGCCGGACGGAATGCGAACCTGACTGCTCACACGGTGCTGCCCCAACGGTGCTGCCCCACAATGGCTTTCCATGCTCCGGCAACGGATGCCAGTGCGCCCGAATCGGACTCGGTGGACCATCGCGCGAGCGTGCGCGCGAAGGCGGCTGCGGGGCAACGGGCGCGTGCTCGAGACGGCCGCCAATGCCAGCCGCCGTCAATGCCAGCCGCCATCGACGACAGCCGCCGTCAATGCCAGCCGCCGTCAATGCCAGCCGCCGTCAATGCCAGCCGCCGTCAATGCCAGCCGCCGCCAATGCCAGCCGCCGCCAACGACAGCCGCCGCCAATGCCAGCCGCCGCCAACGACAGCCGCCATCGACGACAGCCGCCGGTCGACGAGGGCGGCCGATGCGCGGCGGCCTCGGCCGGGCGCGGAATGGGAATCAGCCGCGGCGCTGGCGGGCGATATCGGAGAGGACGACGCCCGCGGCGACGGAGGCGTTCAGCGACTCGACCGGCCCCGCCATGGGAATGCTCAGGATGGCATCGCAGTTCTCGCGCACCAGCCGCGACAGCCCCTTGCCCTCGGAGCCGACCACCACGACCGTCGGTGCGGTGCCGTCGAATTCGTCGAGGGTGGTGTCGCCGCCCGCGTCCAGGCCGACGATCTGGTAGCCCTGCGCGGCCCAATCCTTCAAGGTGCGAGTGAGATTGGTGGCGCGGGCGACCGGCAGGCGAGCGGCCGCACCGGCACTGGTGCGCCAGGCCACGGCCGTGACGCTGGCGCTGCGGCGCTGCGGGATCACCACGCCCTGGCCGCCGAACGCGGCCACCGAGCGGATCACCGCGCCCAGATTGCGCGGGTCGGAGATATTGTCCAGGGCCACCAGCAGCGCGGGCTCGCCGGAATCGCGGACCCGGTCCACCAGATCATCCGGGTGGGCGTAGCGGTACGGCGGCACCTGCAGGGCCAGGCCCTGGTGCATGCCGTTGCTGCTCATCCGATCCAGGTCGGTGCGCGGCACCTCCAGGATGGAGATGCCGGTGTCGGCGGCGATCTGCACCGCCTCGGTGAGCCGGTCGTCGTTCTCGGTGCCCTGCGCCACGTACAGGGCGCTGGCCGGGACACCGGCCCGCAGGCACTCCACCACCGGGTTGCGGCCCAGCACCAGTTCGGGACCGTCGTCGCCCTTGCCGCCGCGCGCCGGACCCCGGCCCCGCGGCTGCTGTGCCTGCGCCGCCTTCGCCGCGGCCGCCGCCCGCTTGGCCGCGGGATGCTTGGTCCGCATATGCGCGGGCGGGGTCGCGCCGCGCCCTTCCAGCCCCCGCCGCCGCTTGCCGCCGGATCCGACCACCGCGCCCTTCTTGGAGCCCGTTTTGCGGACCGCGCCGCGCCGCTGTGAATTGCCTGCCATCACTTCGCCTTCCGTCTCATGCGGTGCTCCCGCGCCCGATCGTCCGTGTCGACCGCATCGGCGCGGTCCCGCTGTGCCCGGCTGCCGTGTGCAAGCCCGTACCGGGTCCTTCGTCTTCGTATCCCCACCCATCATCCCGCTTCCGGGCTCCGTGGGGTTACCCGGCACCCGCCGCGCGCCAGCGGCGGCCGACTCGTCGCACGGTACGGCCGCACCTACCGGGGCCGCACGCGGTCGGCCGCCGGTTCGTCGCTCACCGTTCCTTCTCGGCGAGCGACCACTCCGGCCCGTCGGGTGTGTCGGTGACCTGCACGCCCGCGGCCTCCAGCCGGTCGCGCACCGCGTCGGCGGTGGCCCAGTCCTTGGCGGCCCGCGCCTCCTGCCGCCGGCGCAGCTCCGCGCCGATCAGCACGTCGAGCGCGGCGAGCGCGGTGGTGTCGTCGGTGGGCGCGGCCCAGTGCGGATCGAGCGGATCCACGCCGAGGACGTCGAGCATGGCCCGCAGCCGGCCGGCGATCTCGCGCGCCGCGCCGAGATCCCCGGAGTCGAGCATCTTGTTGCCGTCGTGCACCAGGCGGTGGATCTCCGCGAGGGCCTTGGGCACCGCCAGGTCGTCGTTCAGCGCGTCGGCGAATCCGGCGGTCCAGATGCCGACCGGCACCTCGCCGGCCCGCTCGGTCACGCGCTGGATGAGCGACTCGATGCGCCGGTATCCGGCGGCGGCCTCGGCGAGCGCCTGATCGGAGTACTCCAGCACCGACCGATACTGCGCACTGCCCAGGTAGTAGCGCAGCTCCACGGCCCGCACGCCCACCCGTTCGAGCACCTTGGCCACGGTCAGCGTATTGCCCAGTGACTTGGACATCTTCTCGCCGCCCATGGTCACCCAGTGGTTGTGCAACCAGTAGCGGGCGAAACCGTCCCCGGCCGCCCGTGACTGGGCGATCTCGTTCTCGTGGTGCGGGAAAACGAGATCCATTCCACCGCAATGGATGTCGAATTCACCCCCGAGGTAGTACCCGGCCATGGCGGAGCATTCCAGATGCCAGCCCGGCCGCCCCGGCCCCCACGGCGACGGCCAGCTCGGCTCGCCCGGCTTGGCGGCCTTCCACAGCGTGAAGTCACGCGGGTCCCGCTTGCCGGTCCCGGCGCTCTCGCCCTGGTGCACATCGTCGAGCTTGTGCCCGGACAGCCGCCCGTACTCGGGGAAGCTCAGGACGTCGAAGTAGACATTGCCCTCGGAGGCGTACGCGTGCCCGCGCGCGATGAGCCGCTGCATGAGCTCGACCATCTGGGTGATGTGCCCGGTGGCCCGCGGTTCCGCCGACGGCGGCAGCACATTGAGCGCGGCGTAGGCGCTGTCGAAGGCCCGCTCGTAGGTGGCGGCCCACTCCCACCACGGCCGCCCGGCCTCGGCGGCCTTGGTCAGGATCTTGTCGTCGATATCGGTGACATTGCGAATGAAGGCCACATCGAAACCATTGGCGGTGAGCCAGCGCCGCAGCACGTCGAAGGCGACATTGCTGCGTAGATGGCCGATGTGGGGTTCACCCTGCACAGTCGCGCCACACAGGTACACCGAGGCATGGCCGGGGACCAGCGGCGTGAAGTCACGCAGGGTCCGCGTCTCGGTGTCGAACAGGCGCAGAGTCACGACAAGGCATCCTAGCTTGTGGATTGATGCGGATTACGGGCGGAGCGGGGGTGGCGTTCGGCGGTGATCGCACGGTCCGTGCGGGTCACCGACGGCGGCGCGGCGGGAGCGGTTTTCCGGGCGAAAGCCGCGGCACGAACAACGTCAGGGCGACAGCCGGCGGCGGCGAGCGTCAGGGGCGACAGAGCATGGCGGTGGCGACGGCGGCGATCCCCTCACCGCGTCCGGTCAGTCCCAGACCGTCGGTGGTGGTCCCGGACACCGATACCGGCGCGCCGAGCAGATCGCCGAGCACCTGTTGCGCTTCCGTGCGGCGCGGCCCGATCTTGGGCCGGTTGCCGATGACCTGTACGGCCGCGTTGACGATGCCGTAGCCCGCCTCGTCGAGCAGCCGCCGCACCTCCTTCAGCATGGCCGCGCCGGTGACGCCCTCCCATTCGGGGCGTCCGACGCCGAAGACCGCGCCCACGTCGCCGAGCCCGGCGGCCGACAGCAGGGCGTCGCACAGCGCGTGCGCGGCCACATCGCCGTCGGAGTGTCCGGCGCAGCCGCTGTCGCCGTCGAAGAGCAGTCCGGCGATCCAGCAGGGGCGGCCGGGTTCGATGGGGTGCACGTCGGAGCCGATGCCCACGCGCATGGCGGTCGGATCGATCATCGCGGCACCGTCGCGGAGGAAGATTCCGACCGATCGCCCGGTGTGTCGGCCGCGCCGCGCGCAACGTCAAGGGGGCTGGCAGGGATGTCAAGGGGGCTTCTGTGGCCAAGGCCATCCTGGCGTGTCGCGCGCAGCCGAGCCGCGAGGGTATCGGCGAGCGTGAGATCCAGGGGAGTGGTGATCTTGAAAGCCAGCGGGTCGCCCGGCACGGTATGCACGGTCGCGCCCAGCAATTCCACCAGTCCGGCGTCATCGGTCGCCCGGGTGTCGCCCGCGTACGCGTCGCGCAGCAGGGCCGCGTCGAAGCCCTGCGGCGTCTGGATCGCGCGCAGCGCGGAACGATCCGGCGTTCCGGTCACCTCTCCGGCCGCGTCCACCGACTTGATCGTGTCGGACACCGGCAGTGCGGGCACCACGGCCCGTCGCCCCGCCCGCAGTTCGGCCACCACGCGGGCGATCAGCGACGGCGGCGTGAGGGCACGGGCCGCGTCGTGGACGAGCACATGGGTGGCGTCCAGCGCGGCCGCGAGGCCGGCCCGGACGGAATCGGTGCGTTCGGCCCCACCGACCACGACGCTCACCGCCACCGCGCCCGAGGCGGGCAGCAGTCGGCGAGCGTCATCGACCAGCTCGGCGGGGACCATCACCACGACGTGGTCCACCACCGCGGAGGCGATGAGACCGTCTACGGCGAGTCGGAGCATGGGACTGCCGCCGACCGGAACGAAAGCCTTGGGGAGTGATTCCCCGAGGCGAACGCCCATGCCGGCGGCAGGCACCAACGCCACGACACGAAGGCCGTCGCGCGATGTATTCACTGTCAGGAGGCCGCCGCGAGAACCTCGTCGAGCAGGGTCTCGGCCTTGACATCGTCGGTGCCCTCGGCGAGAGCCAATTCACCGACAAGGATCTGACGGGCCTTGGCCAGCATCCGCTTCTCGCCAGCGGAGAGGCCGCGGTCCTGCTCCCGACGCCACAGATCGCGAACGACCTCGGCAACCTTGTTCACATCGCCGGAGGCGAGCTTCTCGAGGTTGGCCTTGTAGCGGCGAGACCAGTTGGTCGGCTCTTCGGTGTGCGGAGCGCGCAACACCTGGAAGACTCGATCGAGGCCTTCCTGACCGACCACGTCGCGAACGCCGACATATTCAGCGTTCTCGGCGGGAACCCGAACGGTGAGGTCGCCCTGTGCGACCTTCAGGACCAGATACTCCTTCTGCACACCCTTGATGGTGCGAGTTTCGATAGCTTCGATCAGCGCCGCTCCGTGGTGGGGGTAAACGACGGTGTCTCCGACCTTAAAAATCATGTGTCCCGTGCCCCTTTCGATGTTCACAGTTTAACATGCGACTCGGTAACGGCGCGATCAACGATGCAGGTCAGGGCCACAACTAGGCGGCGGCGGGGGTTGACAGAACCGATTGAGTGTGCATCTGCGTTGTGCCATAAGGAGATACCGGCCACATGCGTTCGCGCGTTCATCCCTTGGCGCATCACGCAATTCCGCATCCGCGTGTGAGCGAACCGCGCGCGATGTACGACACCGCCCCCGCGCACAGCTCCGGAAGTCGCCCACTACTCTCTTTGACTACTACTCTCCATAGTGGAGTGAGCCCGGTCGACATGGAGGACAACCCGTGACTGCCCTGAAAGCCACCACAGCGTCGAAACCGCGGCGTGCCGCGACACTGATCGCACTCGCTGCGGGCGCGGCGCTCGCGTTGACGGGCTGCAGCGCCGGCCAGATCTCGCAGACGGCGGATCAGGTCGCCGCCGTCAACGGCAACAGCGCCGACGTCGGCAAGATCGCGCTGCGCGATGTGCGGATCCTGCTGCCGCAGTCGGCGGAGTACGACAACGCCAAGGGCGGCAAGGCGCTGCTGGCGTTCAGCGCCATCAACCTCGGCGAGCACCAGAGCGACACCCTGGTCAGCATCGAGGCCCCCGACCTGGGCACCGTCCAGATCGACGGCACGGTGGAACTCGGCCCGCAGTCGACCGTGGTCGCGGGCGAGGCCGCCGGCGCCGGTGACTCGCACGCCGATCCCGCGCACTCCGACGACGCGCACGGCGCGCCCGCCGCCGACGCGCCCGCCGACGAGGTCGCCGACCCGGCCGCCGACCCGCTGAAGATCGAGATCACCGGACTCCAGCAGGACGTCACCGCGGGCCTCACCTACCCGGTGCGCTTCAACTTCAAGGAGAACGGCACCGTCCTGGTGAACGTTCCGGTCGACGCGGGCGTCGAGCTGGAGCGCGCCGTCACCGACAAGTCGCGTTCGGGCGAGGGCGGCGGAGGCGGCGGCCACTGACCCGGCCCAGCGCTGTCATCGGCCGGTCCGCACCTGGTGCGGACCGGCCGTCGCGTTCGTACGAGATGGATGCGGGCCGTCGCGGGCGGACCGGGAACTGGCGCGGCGGAGGCGGGACTGTCGGGGCGCGTTATTAGGCTGCCCGCGTGGCCAAGGTGAAAACGCTGTACCGCTGCTCCTCCTGCCAGCACGAGGTCGCCAAGTGGGTGGGCCGGTGTCCGGAGTGCGGCGGCTGGGGCACCATCGACGAGGTCGCCGCGACCTCGACGGCCGCGACCGTGGGTCGCCGGGCCATGCTGCCGAGCACCGCGGCCGCGCCGATCTCCAGTATCGATTCCAAGACGACGCGGGCCCGCTCCACGGGCGTGTCGGAGCTGGACCGGGTGTTGGGCGGGGGCATCGTGCCCGGTTCGGTGGTGCTGCTGTCGGGTGAGCCCGGGGTGGGCAAGTCCACGCTGCTGCTCGAGGTGGCGCACCGCTGGGCGCGGCAGCGTGACGAGAAGTCGCTGTACGTGACCGCGGAGGAGTCCGCCGGACAGGTGCGCCTGCGCGCCGACCGCACCGATGCCGTGCACGAACGGGTCTACCTCGCCGCCGAATCCGATCTCGCCACCATCTTCGGCCACGTGGATCAGGTGAAACCCACACTGCTGGTGGTCGATTCGGTGCAGACCATGCTGGCCGCCGACGCCGACGGCGTCATGGGCGGCGTCACCCAGGTCAAGGCGGTGACGGCCGCGCTCACCTCGATGGCCAAGGCCAGCGGCATCGCCGTGCTGCTGGTCGGCCACGTCACCAAGGACGGTGCGGTGGCTGGTCCGCGCACGCTCGAGCACCTGGTGGACGTGGTGCTGCAGTTCGAGGGCGACAAGCACTCCACCCTGCGCATGGTGCGCGGCATCAAGAACCGTTTCGGCTCCACCGACGAGGTGGGCTGCTTCGAGATGCGCGAGAGCGGCATCGCCTGCGTGGACGACCCGTCCGGGCTGTTCCTGCACCACCGGGGCGTGGCGGTGCCCGGTACCGCGGTCACGGTGGCCATGGACGGCAAGCGCCCCATGCTGGGCGAGGTGCAGGGCCTGACCGTGGACACCCAGGTGCCCGCGCCGCGCCGCGCGGTGAGCGGGCTCGACTACAACCGGGTCGCCATGGTGCTGGCCGTACTCCAGAGCCGCTGCGGCCTCTACGTGGGCAAGCAGGATGTGTACGCCGCCACCGTCGGCGGTATGCGGCTGGCCGAACCGGCCGCGGATCTGGCGGTGGCCCTGGCCATCGTGAGCGCGCACCAGGATCGGGCGCTGCGGCCCGGCATGGTGATTCTCGGCGAGGTCGGCCTGGCGGGGGAGGTGCGCCGGGTGGCCGGGCTGACCAGGCGGCTGGCCGAAGCCGAACGGCTCGGCTTCACCGAGGCGCTGGTGCCGCCGGGGGTGGACCGCGCCGGACGCACCATGACCCTGCGCGAGGTCTCGGACCTGGGGGCGGCCATCGCCGCCAGCGGACTACGCCGCCGTCGGGCGAAGGCGCCGGTCGAGGCGGTCGGCGACTGATGGCCGGGCGGTGGGTGAGCGGGCTGCTCGGCCGCTCGAATTCCGCTGCGGCCGGGGACGGTTCGGCAGCGAGCGCGAATGACGGTGCGGCGCGGGACAATTCCACGAACGCGCGCCGCGACGTGCTCTCGCGATTCGTGCCCGGCACGCAATTGCGCGACGGGATCGATCGAATTCTGCGGGGCCGCACCGGTGGATTGATCGTGCTCGGTTACGACGATCGGGTGGAGCGCATCTGCGACGGCGGATTCGAATTGGATGTCGAATTCGCGCCGACCCGGCTGCGGGAATTGTCGAAAATGGATGGGGCGGTGGTGCTTTCCACCGACGGCACGCGAATTGTGCGCGCCAATGTGCATTTGGTGCCCGATCCGGCGCTGCCGACCGTCGAATCCGGCACCCGGCACAAGGCGGCCGAACGCGCCGCCGCGCACACCGGATATCCGGTGGTGTCGGTGAGCCGCTCCACCGGCCTGGTGACCGTGTACGCGCACGGTGACCGGTATCTGGTGGAGGATTCGCCGCTCATTCTGTCGCGCGCCAATCAGGCCATGGCAACCCTGCAGCGCTACCGGGCCCGCTTGGACGAGGTGACCCGGCGGCTGTCCGCGCTGGAGATCGAGGACTTCGCCACCCTGCGCGATGTGCTCACCGTGCTGCACTGCCTCGAGCTCATGCGCCGAACTGCGGGCGAGATCGACCAGGCGGTCGCCGAACTCGGCGTCGACGGCCGTCAGCTCGCCCTGCAACTGACCGAACTGGTGGCCGACACCGCGCAGTTGCGGCGACTGCTCGTCCGCGACTACCTGGTGGCGGAGCGAGCCGGGGAGCCCCGCATCGACCGCGCGCTGGCGCGACTGGACGCGCTCGGCGAGCCGGAACTGCTCGTGCTGGCGGATCTGGCTCCGCCGCTGGGCTATCCGGCCACCCTGGAGGCCCTGGACACACCGGTGGGGCCGCGCGGCTATCGACTGCTGGCCGAGATACCCCGGGTCCCGTTCCGGCGGGTGGAGCCGCTCGTGGACGCCTTCGGCGGCCTGCGCGGACTATTGGACGCCACCCAGGCCGATCTGGAAGCCGTGGACGGCGTCACCCCCGCCACCGCCCGCCGTATCCGCGAGGGCCTGTCCCGGCACGCCGCTGGCGGCGACTGCTGAACCCGGTGGCGGTCGCCGTGGTGGCAGGCCGGTCTCGGCGCTCAGGTGATGGTGGCGGGTCCGAGTCTCGCGCTCACGTGATGGTGGCGGCCCGGTCTCCCGCGCTCGGGTGATCGCTCAGGTGATATTGAACGGCTCCGGGGAGCTGGTGACCGAACCGAGTTGCGCCACAACGCTGTAGGGCCCCGGCGGAACCGGCACGCGCTCGCCCGCGCAATTGGGCTGGGAGGTGGAGCCCGACCAGGTGACGGTGAAGGCGGCCTGCTGACCGGGCTGCAGGGTGCGCACGTCGGGGGTGCCCTCCGGGTAGCAGTCGGTGCTGGCCCACATGCGGCGCTGGCCGTCCAGCGAGGTCACCGCGACCTCCTGCAACCCCGAACCCATATCGCGCTCACAGGCCTCGCTGGAGATATTGGTGATGACGATGCCGAAGACCGGCTGCTCACCCGCCTTGTAGGTGGGCGCGCCGACGCTCACCTTCACCGCGAGGGACTGGTCCGGGCACTGCTTGCCCTGTGCCGCGGGCCCGGCCTCGGCGGTGGCATTGGCCTGGGACTGCGCCGAATCCGACTCCGATGTGTCGGAGGAACTTCCGGCCGCCTTGTTGGTGGCGGCCGTGGTGGTGTCCGCGGCGGCGGAGCTGTCGTCGCCGTCGCCGCGCAGTAGCGCGAAGGCCAGCCAGAGCACCAGTGCGAGGGCGACTACCAGCGCGCCGATCGCGAGCAGTCGGCGACGCCAGTAGATTTCCGGCGGCAGTGGTCCATTCGGTTCCAGCACGGCAACTACGGTAAGGGCACAGTTGGGTGCATCCGGCTCAGGGTCGCGGCGTGTCGGTGGGGAAAAGCCCCTGGGGCCGGGTAGATTTCAGCCCCTTCGGACACCCGACCAGCTCGCGGGGTCCCCACCTGCGCCGAACGTCCGTTCCGGCGGCTAGACGACCTCGCCGATATTGCCGATCACCCGGCGCAGCGTGATCTGTCCTTCGCCGAGCTTGTAGGTGACGCACGCGATGGCGCACTCACCGGCGGCCACCCGCTGCGAGATGACCATGGACCGCTGCATGAGCAGGCGCGCGGTCTCCTCGACGTGCCGCGCCTCCAGGTCGTCCACCGTCTCCAACCCCTCGCGGCGGCCCAGCAGGATGGACGGCGTGACCCGCTCGACCACGCTGCGGATGAAGCCGCCGGGCACATTGCCGTTGTCGAGGGCGTCGATGGTGGCGCGCACCGCGCCGCAGCTGTCGTGGCCGAGCACCACGATGAGCGGGACGTTCAGCACCTGCACGCCGTACTCGATGGACCCGAGCACCGAGCTGTCCACCACGTGTCCGGCCGTGCGGACCACGAACATATCGCCCAGGCCCTGGTCGAAGATGATCTCGGCGGCCACGCGGGAGTCACCGCAGCCGAACAGGATGGCCTGCGGGTGTTGCCCGGCAACCAGCTTGGCGCGATCGGCGGCTCCCTGGCTGGGGTGCAGCAGATTGCCGTTCACGAAACGCTCATTGCCCTCGCGCAGGGCTTTCCAGGCACTGATCGGATTGGATTGCGGCATGTGTCCCATTCTCCACATCGCATGGGTTACCGGCGAGTCCGCTACGTTACGGCGCGGCAAACACCCCCTTGCGCCCGGCCGCCACCGGCCGTGAGCACCCCGCCCGACCTGCCGACTACCATCGCGTGGCGTCGGATGTCCCGGCTCCGACGGGCCGGGAGGAGGGCGGGAGATGGACAGCGACGCACTGGTCGAGTGGTACGAGCAGACCGCGCGGGATCTGCCGTGGCGGCGGCCCGAGGTGACCGCGTGGCAGATTCTGATGAGCGAGATCATGCTGCAGCAGACGCCGGTGGCGCGGGTGGAGCCGATCTGGCGGGAGTGGGTGGCGCGCTGGCCGGTGCCCTCGGCCATGGCCGCCGCGTCCCAGGGCGAGGTGCTGCGGGCGTGGGGCAAGCTCGGCTATCCGCGGCGGGCGCTGCGACTGCACGAATGCGCCCGGGCGCTGGCCCGCGACCACGGCGACGAGGTGCCCGCGGATGTGGACGTGCTGTTGGGCCTGCCCGGGATCGGCGCGTACACCGCCCGCGCGGTGGCCTGTTTCGCCTATGGGCAGCGGGTGCCCGTGGTGGACACCAATGTCCGCCGGGTGGTCGCCCGGGCCGTGCACGGCCGCGCCGAGGCGGGCAATCCCGCCGCCCGCGACCTGGCCGAGACGGAGGCCCTGCTGCCGGTGCGGGTGGACCGCGCCGCGGTCTTCTCGGCCGCCCTCATGGAACTCGGCGCGGTGGTCTGCACGGCCCGCAACCCCGACTGCGACCGCTGCCCGCTGCCGTCGTGCGCCTGGGTCGGCGCCGGGCGACCGGCCTCGGACGTGGTCCGCAAGGTGCAGAAGTACGAGGGCACCGACCGCCAGGCCCGCGGCCGCCTCATGGACGTGCTGCGCGCCGCCCACGGCCCGGTCGAACGCGTCCGCCTGGACCTGGCCTGGACCCGCGATCCGGGCCAGCGCGACCGCGCCCTGGACTCGCTGCTGGTGGACGGCCTCGTCGAACAGACCTCGGACGGCCTGTTCGCCCTGGCGGGCGAGGGCGGGGACTGAACAGCCTGCACGGTTGGACCGGTGGCTCGTCGGCGGACGCCCTCGTCGCTCACCGGCGCACCCGGTCGCGGCCGATCGGCGTGCCGCGGCGGACGGCTGACCGCGCGGGTGTTGTGGGTGCCGCGCGCCCGGGCGCTGCGCGGGTTCGGCGGCTGTGACCCGGTCGCCTCGTCGAGCATCACGTGTCCGGGTGACTCGCAACGCGCGTGCGGTCGGCCGCAACCTGACGGGTCGGTGCCGCGGCGTGCGGTCCATCGCGGCGCACCCCTGCGCGTACACCCTCCGCGACCGGACGAGGGGGCGTCGTCGCGGAGGGTGCACGCCGGGCGCGATCCGCTGCCCCTCATGCGGCAGATCGCGAGTATCGAGGTGCGGAGCCCCGGACACTTCGCCGGTCCGAGCCCGCCGGGTCCGTTGCTACTCATTCGGCTGCGGCGGAGGATCGGCGCGGCACGTGGGATCGCCAGCCAGCTGCGCCGTGCACGGCATCCTCGGCGTCGATCCGCACTCGCACGGCGGGCCGGCCGTCCTGCGTTGCGGTGCTCAGGCCGTGACGAGCACCCGTCCGCGGGTCCTGGTGCGGCGGCCGACCATTCGGCAGATCACGTAGATCGCGAACGAGATGGTCGTGACGAAGGTCGAGATGGGCACGCCGGGAGCCAGCGAGAGCAGGATGCCGCCGACCGCCGCGACCTCCGCGAACACGATGGACAGCACGGCGGCGTGCGCCGGGTTGGCCGTCACCTGCGCCGCCGCGGCGGCGGGCGTGATGAGCAGCGCGAGCACCAGCAGCGCGCCCACGATCTGCACCCCGAAGGCGGCGGTGATGCCGACCAGCACCGCGAACACCACGGCGAGTGCGCGCACCGGAACCCCGCGCGCCACCGCGACTTCCGGATCGGTGCTGGCGAACAGCAGTGGGCGGTAGACGAATCCGAGTACCACCAGCACGCCCGCCGTGCAGGCGGCCAGCAGTCCGAGCCCGGAATCGCCGACGCTCACCACCTGCCCGGTGAGCAGCGAAAACTTCGACCCCGCGCGCTCGGGCCCGAGCCACAGGAACAGCACCGATAGACCCAGCCCGAACGACAGCACCACCGCGATCACCGAATCGCGTTCGCGCGCACGGGAACCCAGCACCCCGAACAGCACGGCCGCCACCACCGACCCGGCGATGGCCCCGAAGCCGACCCCGATCCCGGCCAGCAGCGCCGCCGCCGCACCGGTGAGCGACAGTTCGCTGGTGCCGTGCACCGCGAAGGACATCTGGCGGCTCACGATGAGCGGCCCGATCGCGCCCGCGAGCAGGCCCAGCAGCGCCGCCGCCAGCACGGCCTGCTGCACGAAGTCGTAGGACAGCAGATGCGCGGTGGTGGAGAAGTCGAACATCTTGGCGAGAACGTCGGCGAGTTTGTCGTTCACGCGCGCACCTCGCCGTCACCGTGGCAGTGCTGCGCTCCGGCCGCGCCGAGCGCGTCCATGGTGTCGCCGGTGCCGACCACCACCAGGCGGCCGCGCACCCGCAGCACGTCCACCTCGGTGCCGTAGAGCTGCGAGAGCACCTCGGTGGTCATCACCTCGTCGGGCGGGCCGATCCGGAATTTGCCGTCCACCAGGTACAGCACCCGATCCACCAGCGGCAGCACCGGATTGATCTCGTGGGTCACGAACAGCACGGCGGTGTCGTGGGAGCGGCGGCGCTTGTCGATGAGTTCGGAGACCAGCCGCTGATTGGCCAGGTCCAGGCTGAGCAGCGGTTCGTCGCACAGCAGTACCCGGGGGTCGCCGACCAGGGCCTGGGCCACCCGCAGCCGCTGCTGCTCGCCGCCGGACAGCACGTCCAGCGGAGCGTCGGCGAAGTGTGCCGCGCCCACGTCGGCGATGGCGGCGGCCACCTTGCGCCGTCGTTCCTTGCGCCCGCGCAGGCCCAGCCCCCAGCGGTGCCCGTCCACGCCGAGCCCGACCAGGTCGACGCCGCGCAACTGCACTCCGGCGTCGATGGTCTTCTGCTGTGGGATGTAGCCGATATCCGGATTGCCCGCGCGGGCCGGACCGCCCGCGATCTCGGCGGTCCCGGCCGACAGGCCGAGCTGGCCCAGCAGCACTTTCAGCAGTGAGGTCTTGCCGGAACCGTTGGGTCCGAGCACGGCGATGAACTCGCCGGGCGCGATCTCGAGATCGAGCCCGTCCCACAGCGTGCGCTCCCCGAACGCCAGCCGGGCCGACGTCAGCCGCACGGCCGGGGTTCCCGTCGCGAGTGCGCTGTCGCCGAGGGGGCCGCCGGTCGAACTGTCGGCAGAGATAACGCTGTTCACAGGGGTGTTCATATCGTCGCCCCGTCCATTGATTCCCGCCGCTTCGTCAGCGTGGGGAGCCGAGGTGGAAGCGTCCATTATCTCTTCTCCGATCGCGACGTTGGCGGACATGGGAAAGGCTGACGATGTCGGGGCTGCGATCAGCTCAGCGCCTTGGCCAGGGCCTCGGCGTTGCGGGTCTGCCACTGAATGTAATCCAGGCCCTCGGGCAGGGTTTCGGTCACCTCGACCACGGGGATGCCCGCCGCCTCGGCCATGGCCTTCAGCTCCTTGGTGGTCTTGTCCTCGGTCTGGATGTTGTAGACCAGGGCCCGGACCTGCTTGCCGGTGAGCAGGTCGCGCACGGCGGCCACCGACGCCGGGGACGGATCGGTGCCTTGTTCGACGGCTTCTTGGAATTCGTGCGGCGTGCGATCGTCGGCCTTGGCGTCGAGCAGCAGGTAGTACGCGAGCGGCTCGGTCTGTACGACCGGCGTATTCGGGTGTTCGGCGGCGATGCGCTCGATGGTGGTCTCGATGGCCGTCAGTTTGTCGTTGAAGGCGACGGCCCGGTCGGCGTAGCTCTGCTTGTTGTCCGGGTCGAGTTCGCCGAGCACCTCGGCGATGTGGTTGGCGACTTCTCCGGCGACGTGCACGTCGTACCAGACGTGCTCATTGCCGTCACCGTGGTCGTGCCCGTGCTCGTCGGCATGCTCGTCGCGGTGCTCGTCGGGCTTCGCCTCGGTCGCGGCGGGAGCGTCGTGGGCGTGCGGGTCCTCCCCGGCGACCTCGACCGCGTTGACGGTCCTCTTGTCCTTGCCGGCGATGGCCTTGTCGATGAACTCGTCGTAGCCGCCGCCGTTGTAGACGATCAGATCGGCGTCGCTGATCTTGGCGGCCTCGACCGCGGTGACCTCGTAGGAGTGCGGGTCGGCGCTCGGATCGGAGATCAGCGACTCGACCTCGATATCGGGCCCGGCGACCTGCTCGGTGATGTCCCCCCAGACATTCGTCGAGGCCACGATGGTCAGTTTGTCGGGATCGTCGGAGCCGGTCCCGCAGGCGGTGAGGGCTGCGGCGGTGGCGACACCCACGGCGATTCCGGCGAGGCGAACTGCGATTTTGCTTGTCACGCGGGGTACTCCACTTGCACTGGCTCAAAACGGAAACGATTTCCATTTAAATGTAGCGCACGGTGTCGGACACTTCCGCATCGCGGCCGTCGGTTGTGTCCGGCGACACCGCGGACAATGCGCGAGACCCCCGCGGGCGGGTTGCCCACGGGGGTCTCGAACAGCTCCGGCCGGTTATGCCTGCGGCGCCAGCACCGCCGCCACCGGCTGGCTGAGCAGCTGGGCGCAGCGCAGCAGGCCCAGGTGGCTGTACGCCTGCGGGTGGTTGCCGAGCGAGCGCTCGGCCACCGGGTCGTACTCCTCGGAGAGCAGACCGGTCGGCCCCGCCACGTCGACCAGCTGGGCGAACAGCGCCTCGGCGTCCTCCCGCTTGCCGATGAGCAGATACGCCTCGACCAGCCAGGCCGCGCACAGGTGGAAGCCGCCCTCGCCGCCGGGCAGACCGTCGTCGTGGTGGTACCGGTACACGGTCGAGCCGCTGCGCAGCTCCGCCTCGGTGGCCACCACGGTGGCGTGGAAGCGCGGATCCGACGGTTCGATCAGTCCGCTGAGCCCGATGTGCAGGGTGGCGGCGTCCAGATCGGTGCCGTCGTAGGCCGCCGTGTAGGACTGCACCTCGTCGTTCCAGCCCTCCACCTTCACCTCGTCGGCGATGGTGTCGCGCAGCTTCTCCCAGTCCGGGTCCAGCGGCCGCCCGAACTGCCGGGCCAGGGTGATGGCCCGGTCCGCGGTGAGCCAGCCCATGACCTTGGAGTAGACGTGGTGCCGCGGATTGCCGCGGATCTCCCAGATGCCGTGGTCGGGTTCGCGCCAGCGCCGCTGCACGGCCGAGACCATGGCGACCACGAGCTCCCAATCCGCGTCGGGCAGGGCCTGACTCGGATCGGTGATGCCCTTCTTCTCGCGGGCATGCGCCAGCTGTGAGATGAGGTCCACGATGGGGCCGAACACGTCCAGCTGCACCTGCATATTCGCCGCGTTGCCGACGCGCACCGGCCGCGATCCGGCATAGCCGGGCAGCTGGTCGATGACGGCTTCCGGCGGCAGCGTCTCGCCGTAGAGGGTGTACAGCGGGTGCAGGCGCTCGGGGCCGGGCAGTGTTTCCAGCACCCGGTGGGTCCAGGCGAGCAGTTCCTCGGCCTCGTGCAGGGAGCCGAGCGAGACGAGCGCCGACGCGGTGAGCGAGGCGTCGCGCAGCCAGCAGTAGCGGTAGTCCCAGTTGCGCACGCCGCCGATGTCCTCGGGCAGCGAGGTGGTGGCCGCGGCCAGGATGGAGCCCGACGGCGCGTGCACGAGTCCGCGCAGGGTGAGCGCGGACCGCTTCATGAGGTCCGGTTTCAGCGGCGGCAGCTCGAGTTTGCCCGCCCAGTCCTTCCAGTACCGCTCGGCTTCCCGCCGCCGGTCCGCCTCCGGCGTCATGGCGGGTGCGAGATCGGAGGTGCCGCATCGCATTTCGAGCACGACCGGCCCGTTGCGGGGATCGACCACGGCGCGCGCGGTGTGGTGGATGCCGTCGTCGACGATCTCCCACTCGATACCGGGGGAGCGCAGCACGATGGGATCGTTGGTGCCCTGCACCCGGATTCCGCCGGCCTGGCGGATCAGCTTGACCGGCACCTGACCGAATTCCGGTCGCGGCGCGAAGGTCACGACGGCGCGCGCGTCACCGGTGATGACGCGGGTCAGGTCGGTGCGCTCGGGTACCACGTCGTGCGGCAGGTAGTCGACGACCTGCAAGCTGGCCCAACGGGTTTCGACGGTCATGGTGCCGTCGATGTAGCGCTGCGACAGCGGCAGTCCGGCGCGCTCCGGCGAAATGCTGAAGTGTCCGGCGCTGAATCCGCCGAGCAGGTGCGCGAACACCGCCGCGGAGTCCGGCTCGGGGTGGCACAGCCAGGTGATGGTGCCGTCGGGGGTGACCAGGGCCTTGGATCGAGGGCTGGCCAGCATGGTCAGCCTTTCGATTCGGGGGGCGGAGGCACCGGCCAACCACGTGCGGCGCTCTTCCAGCAGGAAGGCCAGCGCCTTGGACACCGTCTCGGTATTGGCGACATGGTATTTGGCGAGGCTCTCGCCCTCGCCGACCTTGATGCCGACATCGGGTCCGGACAGGCGTTTGAACGCCTTCTCGTCGGTGACGTCGTCGCCGATGAACACCGCCGCCGACGCGCCCTGCTGATGCCGGACGATATCCAGGGCCGCGCCCTTGTCGGTTTCCACCACCGCGAGTTCGATGACCTCTTTACCCTCGGTGACCTGGATGCCGACCCAGCTGGCGGGACCCTGGCGCACCTGAACGAGGGCCCGGCGCCCGATTTCCGGGCTCGCGTTCCGGACGTGCAGGGCCACGCTGGCCGGTTTGATCTCGACGGTGACGCCCGGGTTGTCCTGGGCGATCTGGGTCAGGGTCGACTGCACTTCCTGCAGTAACTGTTTGGCGTCGTTGTCGATGGCGTGCACGAAGCCGACATCGAACTCCGAGCCGTGGCTGCCGATGAGCTGCACCTCGACGGGCAGCCGCGACAGCGCCGCGAGATCACGGAGCGCACGGCCCGAGATCACGGCGGCGGTGGTGCCGGTGAGTCCGGCGAGAGCGCGCAGGGCACTCACCGACTCCCGATGGGGATAAGCCTTCGCCGGGTCGGAGACGATCGGCGCGATCGTCCCGTCGTAGTCCGATGCGACCAGCAGTCGCGGCACCCGCGCGACCGCCGCGAGTGCCCGGCGAAGTTCCAGTGGCAGATCCTGTGCGCTCACGCATCCAACCTAGTGATCGGAGGAGAAATTTCAGGGCGCGAGAAACTCTACTGGGTGCTGATTGCCCACATGTTGGGGGCGTGATACATGGCGTTTACATTCGGGCGAACTGTCCCGGATGCGCGCTGTGAACACCGGTGGGCTACTCGTGAGTCACTCCGCGGCAGCGGCTTTCACCTGCGAAAACGCGGCGGTCCGGCGCGACGGTGAGATATGCCACGCCGGACGGGTCGCGGTCGAGGTTGCTGGCCGCGATTGATTAGCTGGACGTGTCAGGGCTACTTGCCGTCGCCGATGAGCAGGTCGACGGTCAGCTCCAGCCGTTCGGTGACATCGGTCGCCGAGGCGCGCCGGGTCAGCCACGCCACCAGATTCGACATCCACACATCGGAGATGACGCGGGCGATGGCCAGCTGACGGTCGGTGGGGGTGTCCTCGGCCAGGGCGCGGGCGAAGAACCGGTCCATCACCTTGCCGACCCGGTCGACCTCGGCGGCCGCGGAGGCGTCGGCGAACATGAAGGCGCGCGTCATGGCCTCGGTGAGCAGCGGATCGCGCTGCATGGCCCGGGTCACCTGCTGCAACATCAGGTGCATGCGCTCCTGCGGGGTGTCGCCCGGCAGCGGCTTGCGCTTGCTCTCGAACTGCTCGAATTCCCGCGCCAGCGCGGAGACCAGCAGGTGCACCTTGGACGGGAAGTAGCGGTACAGCGTGCCGACGGCGACGTCCGCTCGTTCGGCGACCGCGCGCATCTGGACCGCGTCGTAGCCGCCCTTGGAGGCCAGCGCCATGGTCGCGTCGAGGATGCGCTTGCGCCGGTCCCGCTGGGCGGCCGAGCTCAGGTCCTCCTCACTGAGCGTGGTCACCGGCGCGGTGCGGCTGGCGGCAGCCGGTTCGGCGGCCTGCGATCGGGAGGGACTGGCCATCGGTTGAAAGTCCTTTCCTTACGAGTTCGTACCGCGCCCGGGCGACGTCTTGACTTACGCCCGGCTCGAATATTAGAACATGTTCTAGGTGTGGGAGTCACGCCGGAAAGGCGGTATGGAGTGTGACCATCGCCACCACTGACGAGCATAAAGCCGTCCAGGAGTCGATGCGCGGATGGGCCGCCGCGATGCGCCCAATTGCAACAATGCGGACCGGCGCGCCGGACTATTGGCGCGAATACTGGTCGCGCCTCGCCGATCTCGGAATATTCCGGGTCGCGGTGCCCGAGGCGACGGGCGGTGCGGGCGGAACGGTCGGGGATCTCGCCGTACTGGTGGAACAGGCGGCGCATGATCTTGTCGGCGGTCCGGTTCTCTCCACGGCATTGGCTGGACTCGTTGCCGGGGAGACGCTCGACGAGAATACGCCGTGCGGCGTGGCTCTCGGGGGCGAAATCGAGATATCGGCCGGTGAAACGGGTCTCACCCTCACGGGCGAGTGGGACGTTGTGATCGGGGCCGCACCCGGTACGGCCGTGCTGGTCCCGGTGCGTACCGGTGACCGCACCCGCTGGTGCCTGCTCGACGCCGATACCGCGGGCTTGCGGGTGGAACCGCTGGAACCGCTCGACCACAGCACTCCTCTCGCCCGCGTCGTCTGCGCGAATGTCACCGTCGCGCCGGAAAAGATCTTCACGCCGCGCGAGAATGTACTCGATCTGGCGGCCGTGCTGGTGGCCGCCGAAGCCGCCGGTATCGCCGGCTGGTGCCTGGAAACCGCCACCGAATATGCCAAGGTGCGTGAGCAATTCGGTAAGAAGATCGGCGAATTCCAAGCGGTCAAACACATCTGCGCGTGGATGCTGTGCCGGGCCGAACAGATTCGCGCGGTGGCCGCCGACGCCGCCGACGCGGTCGATACCGGAGGTTCGGAACTGCCGTTGGCCGCCGGCATCGCACTGGCGGTCGCGCTGGACGCCGCGGTGGAGACCGCGAAGGACTGTATTCAGGTATTGGGTGGAATCGGTTTCACCTGGGAGCACGACGCGCATCTGTATTTGCGGCGGGCCGTCGCACTGCGGCAACTGCTGGGCGGTTCGGCGCGCTGGCGGGCGCGGGTCGCGGAGTTGACGCTCCAGGGGCAGCGCCGCACGGTCGGCCTGGACCTGGGCGCGGATTCCGCGCTGGCGGGCGAACCGCTTCGGGAGGCCGTCGGTCTGGACGCGGAGCAGGCGGCGGTACTGGCCGCCGAGCTCTCCGGCATCGCCGCCCTACCCCCGGCGGAGCAGCGAAACGCGTTGGCGGACACCGGGCTGCTGGCCTCGCATTGGCCGCGGCCGTACGGGCGCGGCGCGGGGCCGGTGCTGCGCTCGCTGATCGAGGAGCAGATCCGCAAGGCCGGAATCGAGTTGCCCGATATCGCCATCGCCAACTGGGCCGTGCCGACCCTGCTGCAATACGGCACGCCGGAACAGATCGAACGCTTCGCCGGTCCCACGCTGCGCGGCGAGGTGGTGTGGTGTCAGCTGTTCAGCGAACCGGAGGCGGGTTCCGATCTGGCGGCATTGCGCACGGTGGCCCAGCGGGTCGACGGCGGTTGGAAACTGCGCGGGCAGAAGGTGTGGACGTCGTTGGCGAAAGAGGCGACGTGGGGAATCTGCCTCGCGCGCACCGATCCCGCCGCGCCCAAGCACAAGGGCATCAGTTATTTCCTGGTGGAAATGAATAGTCCGGGCTTGGAAATTCGGCCGCTGGTGCAGATCACCGGCGAGGCGAAGTTCAGCGAGGTATTCCTCGATGATGTCTTCGTGCCGGACGAATGCTTGGTCGGACAGCTGGGCAATGGTTGGAAGATCGCCCGCTCCACCCTCTCGGCCGAGCGGGTCGCCATGGGCGGCAAGGGAATCGGCGAGGAACTGGAGGCGCTCATCGCCGCCGTGCCGACCTCCGGGCCGGGTGCGGAATTGGTGGCCGATCGCCTGGGTGGACTTGTTTCGGAATCGGTCGCTGGAACTTTGCTGGAAGCTCGGGCGGCACGCAAACTGCTCAGCGGCGGCGATCCCGGCCCACAATCGAGCGTTCGTAAACTGGTCGGTGTGCGACATCGGCAGGCGGTGGCCGAATTCGCTGTCGAATTGTCGGGCGTGCCGGGCGCCCTGGAATCGGACGTGGTGAAAGAATTCCTGCTCACGCGTTGTTTGTCCATTGCGGGCGGAACCGAGCAGATTCTGTTGACCGTTGCCGGTGAACGAATTCTCGGGCTGCCTCGCGAATCGCAGTAGCCAGCCACACTCAACCGGGAGCATTGCATTGGACTTCACACGGGACGAGAGCCAGGACGCTGTCGCCGAGGTTGTCGTAAGTTTGCTGGAACGCGAGAGCGCGCGCGATATCGCGTTATGGCCCACCCTCGTCGACAGCGGGTTACTGGCTGTCGCGCTACCGGAGGAATACGGTGGCGACGGTATGGGGCTACTGGAGGTGTCGGCCCTGCTCACCGAGCTGGCCACCGACGCCGTGCAGGTGCCCGCGCTGACCACCTTGGGCTTCGGCGTGCTGCCGCTGGTCGCGGCGGGCGTGCCGGATGCGTTGGCGCAGGAGGTGTTTCCCGCGGTGGCCGAGGGCGCGGTCATCACGGCGGCACTGAACGAGCCGGGCGCGCCGTTCACGGTGAAGCCGGAGACCGCCGCGGTCTCCGACGGGACCACCGTGCGCGTCTCCGGCCGCAAGGTGGCGGTGCCCTACGCCGACACCGCGCGCTGGATCCTGATCCCCACCGACAACGGCATCGCGGTGGTGGACGGGGACGCGGCGGGGCTGACCCGCACCGCCAACCCCACCTCCGACGGCGTACCGGAGTTCACCCTCGTCCTCGACGACGTAGCGGTGCCGGCCGAGCGGCTGCTGCCAGGCGGACTCGCCGAACTGCACCGCTACGCGCTGGCGTGCCTCGGATCGGTGGCCGACGGACTGCTCAAAGGGGTGATCGCGCTGACCGCCGAACACGTGCGCACCCGCCAGCAGTTCGGCCGTCCGCTGGCCGAATTCCAGGCGGTGGCACAGCAGATCGCGGACGTCTACGTGGTCTCGCGCACCCTGCACGCGGCCGCCGTCTCGGCGAACTGGGCGTTGGCGCAACCAAGCGATTCCGCCGAGCACAACGAACGTACCGATGACGACCTCGACGTGCTGGCCTACACGGTGGCCGCGGAACTGCCCGCGGCCCTGCAGAAGTGTCATCACCTGCACGGCGGCATCGGCGTCGATGTGACTCACCCGCTGCACCGCTACTACTCACAGGCCAAGGACATCGCCCGCTGGCTCGGCGGCGAATCCTTCCGGCTGGACCGACTGGGAGCCAGATGTACATCGAACTGACCGCCGAACAGCGGCGGTTGCGCGACGATCTACGTTCGTACTTCACCGGTCTCGTGACTCCTGAAGAGGAGGCCGAGATGCTGGTGAACCGGCACGGCGACGCCTACCGCGCGGTGGTGCGTCGAATGGGCTCCGACGGCTGGCTCGGTGTGGGCTGGCCGAAGGAGTTCGGCGGCCAGGGCTTCGGGCCGCTGGAACAGCAGATCTTCTACAACGAAGCCGTGCGCGCGGACGTGCCGGTGCCGCTGGTCACCCTGTTGACCGTCGGCCCGGCACTGCAAACCTTCGGCACCGAGGAGCAGAAGCGCACGTTCCTGCCCGGAATCCTCTCCGGTGACATTCATTTCGCCATCGGCTACTCGGAGCCGGAGGCGGGCACCGACCTCGCCGCGCTGCGCACCAGCGCGGTGCGCGATGCCGACGGCGACTGGATCGTCAACGGGCAGAAGATCTTCACCACCGGTGCGCACGAGGCCGACTACATCTGGCTGGCGGCGCGCACCGGCACGGTGGAGTCCCGCCACCGCGGCATCACGATCCTGATCGTGGATACCAAGGACCCCGGCTACTCGTGGACGCCCATCATCACCTGCGACGGCGCGCACCACACCAACGCCACCTACTTCGACAATGTGCGCGTGCCGGCGGCCATGACCGTCGGCGAGGAGAACGGCGGCTGGAAGCTCATCACCACCCAGCTCAATCACGAGCGGGTGAGCCTGGGCCCGTCCGGCAAGATCGAACAGCTCTACGACCGGGTGCGGGAGTGGGCGCGAGTGCGTGGCGTGCTCGGCGAGGCCGACGTGCGGCGGTCGCTGGGCCGCCTGCACGCCATGGTGCGGCTGAACGAACTGCTGAACTGGCAGGTGGCGTCCAATATGGAGCGCTCCGACGCCGACCCGCGCGATGTCATCGCCGACGCCTCCGCCACCAAGGTGTACTCCACCGAGGCGCTCCAGGAGGCGGGCCGTCTGGCCGAGGAGATCGTGGGCCGCTTCGGCGACCCCGCCGACCCGGCCACCGCCGAACTGCTGACCTGGCTGGACCGGCGCACCAAGCAGAACCTGGTGGTGACCTTCGGCGGCGGCGTGAACGAAGTCATGCGTGAGCTGATCGCCCAGATGGGCCTGCGGCTGCCCCGCGTCCCCCGGTAGGAGTCGATGGTGTCCGGAGCCGTTGCGGTCGCCTCGAAGTCATGCGCGCTGTGTCCGATGGCCCAGATGGGCCTGCGGCTGCCTCGCGTCCCCCGATAGGAGTTCCCCTGTGTCACAGAGCTTCACGGCCGACGATATCGTCGCGGCCGCCGAGAAGATCAAGGCGGCGGGGCAGTCCGCGCCGCGCCTGGCCCGCGATCCGGTGAACCAGCCGATGATCAACAACTGGGTGGAGGCCATCGGCGACACCAACCCGATCTACGTGGACGTGGCGGCGGCGCGGGAGGCCGGGCATCCCGACGTGGTCGCGCCGCCCGCCATGGCGCAGGTGTGGACCATGTTGGGCCTGAACGGCGTTCGCCCCGCCGACGATCCCATGAACGCCACCAACGACCTGCTGGACGCGGCCGGTTACACCTCGGTGGTCGGCACCAACTGCGAGCAGATCTACCACCGGTATCTGCGGGTCGGCGAACAGGTGAACGTGCGCAGCTCCCTGGATTCGCTGGTGGGGCCCAAGCGCACCGGACTGGGGGAGGGGTGGTTCGCCACCTACCGCACCAGCTGGTACGTGGGCGACGAGCTGGTCACCGAAATGCTGTTCCGCATCCTCAAATTCGCGCCGGGAGCGGCGAAACCCGATCCGGCTGAAGACCTCGCGAAGCGGGTGCGGCCCACCGTCTCCAAGGACACCGAATTCTTCTGGGCGGGAACCAAGCTCGGCGAGCTGCGCATCCAGCGTCGCCCCGACGGCAGCCTCCAGCATCCGCCGGTTCCGGCGCTGTGGAAGGACAAGTCGGAGCAGACCGACTACGTGGTGGCGTCCGGGCGCGGCACCGTGTTCAGCTTCGTCGTGCATCACGCGCCGAAGGTGCCCGGCCGCGCGCTGCCGTACGTGGTGGCGCTGGTCGAACTGGCGGAGGGGGTGCGGATGCTGGGTGAGCTGCGCGGTGTCGAGCCCGCCGAGGTCGAGGTGGGGCTGCCGGTCGAGGTCGGTTTCGAGGCGCTCGACGACGACAACACCGTGCCGTACTGGAAGGCTGTGAAATGACCTCCGCCGTTGAGCCCGCCACCGTGCGGGTGGGAACCACACTGCCCGAGTTGGTGATTCACGCCGACCCGACCTTCGTGATCAGTTCGGCGCTGGCCACCCGGGATTTCCAGGATGTGCACCACGATCGCGACAAGGCGGTCGAGCGCGGTTCGAAGGACATCTTCGTCAATATCCTCACCGACACCGGGCTGGTGCAGCGCTTCGTCACCGATTGGGCCGGACCGCGCGCCATCGTGAAGTCCATCGCCCTGCGCCTGGGTGTGCCGCTCTACGCGAACGACACCCTGACTTTGACCGGCTCGGTCATCGCGGTCGAGGGCGATGAGATCACCATCGAGGTCGTCGGCCGCGACAGCCTCGGTGACCACATCACGGCCAAGGCCGTCATCTCGCTGCAGGAGGCAGGCAAGTGACCACAGCAAGCGGTGGTCGGGCGACCGGCGAATTGAGTGGCCGCGCTGCCATTGTCGGCATCGGCGCGACGGATTTCTCCAAGGATTCCGGGCGCAGTGAACTGCGCCTGGCCGCGGAGGCGGTCACGGCGGCGCTCGCGGACGCCGGGCTGAGTCCGGCGGACGTGGACGGCCTGACGACGTTCACCATGGACACCAACACCCAGGCCGCCGTGGCCCGTGCGGCCAGGATTCCGAGCTTGAAGTTCTTCAGCAACATCCCCTTCGGCGGCGGTGCGGCCGCGGCCACCGTGCAGCAGGCCGCCATGGCGGTGGCGACCGGCGTCGCGGATGTGGTGGTGGCCTACCGCGCCTTCAACGAGCGCTCCGGAAATCGCTTCGGCCAGTTCGCCACCCACCTCGCCACCGGCAACCCGTCCTCCTCGGGCGTGGACAACGCCTTCTCCTACACCCACGGTCTCGGCACCCCCGCCGCCCAGGTGGCGATGGTGGCCCGCCGTTATATGCACGTCTATGGCGCGACCAGCGCGGACTTCGGCCGCGTCGCCGTCGCCGACCGCAAACACGCGGCGGTCAACCCCGCCGCCCACTTCTACGGCAAGCCGATCACCCTGGGGGATCACCAGTCCTCCCGCTGGATCGCCGAACCCCTGCACCTGCTGGACTGCTGCCAGGAAACCGACGGCGGCGTGGCCCTGGTCGTCACCAGCACCGACCGCGCCCGCGACCTCCCCAACAAGCCCGCCGTAATCCTCGGCGCCGCACAGGGTTCCGGCGCCGACCAGTACGTCATGACCAGCTACTACCGCGACGCTCTCACCGGCCTCCCCGAAATGGGCCTGGTAGGCGACCAACTCTGGTCCCAGAGCGGCCTCACCCCCGCCGACATGCAAGCCGCCATCCTCTACGACCACTTCACCCCCTTCGTCCTCATGCAACTCGAAGAACTCGGCTTCTGCCCCCGCGGCGAAGCCAAGGACTTCATCGCCGACGGAGCCATAGAACTAGGCGGCCGCCTCCCCCTCAACACCCACGGCGGTCAACTCGGCGAGGCCTACATCCACGGCATGAACGGCATCGCCGAGGGCGTCCGCCAAATCCGCGGCACCTCCGTGAATCAGGTCGACGGCCTGGAGAACATCATCGTCACCGCCGGCACCGGCGTCCCCACCTCGGGCCTGATCCTCAGCACCAACTGATCGCTCCGGGCGCACCCGCGCGTCGGGGGACGCAACCGCCTTCCCCGACGCACCGGCTGGTTGACACACGGTTGTCCGACAACGGCCAGATGCGCGGTGACGCAGCGGCCATGTGTGCAGCAGCCGTGCGGCCGTATGCGGGCCGAGATGTTGCCTGTGCCGCCGACGCGTATTTCCACAGAGGCCTGGTATCACAGATGGTATCTTTCTGGGTATGGCGTGGACCATGCGTTTTCCCTCCGATGAAGAGGCTGCGCTCGAAGCGCAAGCCGAGTCCGAGGGGCGCTCCAAGCACGAGATCACCAGGGATGCGGTCCGGGAGTACCTCATGCGGCATCGTCGATGGGCGGAACCGCTGGTCGGCGACGAGGATACGTTCGACATGGGTGGTCCGATCGGCAAGGACGACATCCATGATGCGATGAATCGGCCCGCATGATCGTCGTCGCCGATACCTCGGGTCTGCTGGCGTTGTTCAACCGCTCCGACCCGGAGCATTTCGCGGTACGGCGGGCGGCGGACGCCGCGAGTGCGCTGGTGGTGAGCCCGCTCGCGCTGACCGAGGTGCATCACGTGGCGAGCGTTCGCGCCGGTCGCAAGGTCGCCGACGCGGTCTTGGGCAAGCTGGCCGATCGAATCGCCGCCACCCGCATCGTGCTCGGGGAAATCGGTGCCGCACAACTGCATACGGCTCTGGAGGTCCGCGCTGCGTACCACGACCTCAACCTCGATATCGTCGACGCGACCTGCGTGGTGCTGGCCGACCACTTCGACACCGATCAGATTCTGACCTTGGATCGCAGGGACTTTCGCGTGATCAGGCCATTGCGCCGATACGCGACATTTCAGATCCTGCCCGACGACTTCGTCGGGGGGTAACGACCCTCGGTGATTCGAGCGCTCGATACGGCGGTGTATCACCGGTGTAGATTTCTCCGGACCGCATCGGGGCCAGATCACCGGCAGATGTCGCGCGAAGCTCCTGACCGATGCTGCGCTCGCGCAGGCCCTCGGCATCGGACCAGGTGCAGTGTTTTGCGTCCCACATCTGGTCGGGGGCGGGTGGGATTTCTCGCATCCGTAAACCTGCGATGAACTCCGGAATCAGCTCGGCGATCATCGTGCAGCTCAGAACCCTGGTCACCGGGCGATCCGGCCACGTCGTCGAGTCCAGATGATTGCCCCGGTACCGAAAGCACCGGGCAACCCTGTCAACAAGCCCAACATCAGCACACCGCCGAGACCGATGTCCGGCCCGGTGCGGCCGGCTCTTACGCTGAAAAACGCTGTTAGTGCCAGCAATCCGATGACCAGCAGTACGGAGTACGCAACTCGGATCGCGGCATTACCGCGCGTGCCCACAGCGCGGCAGATCAGGAGTCCGCCGCCTCCTCCCAGGATGCCCGGCACCGCGAACGCGATCATCGCGGACCCAACTGCTGCGGAAGTACCAACAACCGCGCCCACTACGGCGACCATGACCGCTAGCACGATCAGGCTCTGTTGTGACCGCAGCACGGCTTTCCGATCGCTACCGTCGCCGTTCAGCGTCTCAGCCACGTGTCGAAGATAGCGATCCACAACGCCTCGCCGGTCCGAATCAGAGGTCCGACACGCCGCACCCGGCGGAGAAGGTGTGGTGGTCTGGGCTACTGCCGCGACGTCGAGTGGCCAATCCTGCATTCAACGGGGCAGCGGCGGCCACAGCCATCCTGTGAGCACTGTTGACGGATTCACCGATGTCGCCAGGCGGCTGCGACGAATCGGATGATCTGTACGAAACGGAGTACGACCCGTGGGCCAGTGCACCCGATTGGGTTTGCCCCGGTGGAGTGGATTATCGCGGGCGGGGTAGACCTGGGGTGGTGCCGGTGACATCGGTCAGCCACTTCACGATCGCCCGGTTCGTTTCTTCCGGCTTCTCTTGCTGGATCCAATGACCGCAGTCCAGGTTGACCACTTCCACATTGGGGACGAACTCCGACAGATTCTCCGACTGCTGGACCCGATCACGGTCGCCGTAGATCATGAGCGTGGGTTGCTGGATGATCGGGTTCGCATCGGCCAAGAGGTGCCAGTTGCGGTCTAGGTTTCTGTACCAATTGATGCTGCCCGTGAAGCCTGAGGTCTCGAAGGCGGAGACGAAGACCGCCAGTTCGCTGTCGCTCAGCAGGGGATCGCCCTGCACCGTCTCCGCGTGGGCGAGATTGATCATCAGCATTCCTGGTTCCGGTGCTGCGAGTGGTTCGTTCTTTCGGTACAGGTTGCGCAGGAAGCGGAACGTATTCTCGTTCAGTACGGCGTCCGCGACACCTGGCTGTCGGTTGAAGTGAACGAAATAGAAGTCGCCGCCCAGGACTTCCTCCATGCGCTCGATCCAGGGCTTTTCTCCGCGCTCCTGGTAAGGCAGGCTCAGATTGATCACGCCGTTCACCCGGTGTGGATGCAACAAGGTCAGCCCCCACACGACCATCGCACCCCAATCGTGTCCGACGAAGGTGGCGTCGTCGTATCCGTAGTGATCGAGAAGTGCGACGAGATCACCCGACAAGTGTTCGATGTCGTAGTCCGTCACTTCGGTCGGGCAGGACGAATGTCCGTAGCCCCGCTGGTTCGGGACGATGACGTGATAGCCCGCGGCGGCGAGGGCGGGCAGCTGGTGTCGCCAGGAGAAGGCATGCTCGGGCCAGCCGTGGCAGAGCACTATGGGTCTTCCGGCGTTCTCTCGGCCTGCTTCGAAGACCTCCAGTTCCACACCGTTGACCGGAATGAGGGTGGGCTCGGGAAAATCGGTTGGCTTGAACATGTAGCCATCATGCGGAGCTAAACCGGTCATCCTATGACCGGTTTCTGTGAAATTCTTGTTCGTGTGCGAGTAGACCGACTGGTGGCCGTCCTCCTGCTGCTGCAACAGCGCAAGCAGGTGACGGCGGCGGAGGTCGCCCGCGAGCTGGAGGTCTCCGAGCGCACCGCCCGCCGCGATCTCGACGCCCTGGCCATGGCCGGGGTGCCCGTGTACTCGCTGCAGGGTCGAGGCGGCGGCTGGCGTCTCGTGGGCGGCGCCCGCACCGATCTGTCCGGTTTGACCGCGAGCGAGGCCCGCGCGCTGTTCCTGGTCGCCGGGCCGGCCTCGGCCGCGACACCGGCGGTGAAAGCGGCCCTGCGCAAGCTCGTCCATGCCCTGCCCGAGCCCTTCCGGGCGCAGGCCGAGGCGGCGGCATCGTCATCGGTCGTGGACCCGCAGCCCTGGGGCTCGAGTCGTATCGAGCACCGACCACCGCCCTTCCTCGACGAACTCCAAGACGCGGTGATCCGCGGCGTCCAGGTGCGGCTCGGCTACGTCGACAGCACCGGCGCGGAATCCGAGCGCACCGTCCACCCGCTGGGCGTCGTCACCAAGGGCACGGCCTGGTATCTCGTCGCCGACACCGAGACCGGTCGGCGAACCTTCCGGATCGACCGAGTGTCATCCGCCGACCCGGCCGATGACCTCGCGCACCGACCCGAGGACTTCGATCTCGCCCAGAGCTGGCGCGAGATCGCGGACGAGGTCGACCGCGAGCGAACACCCCTCGCGATCCAGGCGGTATGCGAGCCCCACGGAGTCGACATACTCCGGAGGGCGTTCGGCGGTCGGCTCGACGTGGGAGGTCCCACGCCCGACGGCCGCATCGAGGTCGTGATCCGCGGCTCGAACGAGTATGTGCTCGCCGGTGAGCTTGCCGGACTGGTCGAATGGGTCGCTGTGACCGGCCCCCCGAGCGTGCGAGACCGTCTGGCCTTGATCGGCAGCGCACTCGTCGAGCGATACGGCTGACGCCAAGGGCGGTGAATCTCGGTGGTTCCGAGGCGGCTCGGTGAAGATGGATCGATGTCGGTGTCAGCGGAGTTGGAGCGGATTGCGGAGCAGCGGGATCGGTCGGCGACCTTCGAGTTGATTCGGAGACTGAGTGGCTCCGGTGCGGTGGAGCGGGAGGGGATCGTCGACACGCTCTGGCGGCTGGGTGACCCGCGTGCTGTCGCATCGCTGGCCGAGATCGGGCGGGACCTCACTCGGCCGGTCGAGATCCGGCGGGCCGCATTGCAGGCGCTCGAGGATGCGGCGATGTGCCCGGAGGGGGCGAGGTTGCGTGCCTGGTGGGAGGCCGGGGACGACGTGGTCCGTGCGTGTGTGCTGCGGCAGGCGACCCGCGGTGAGGCCGACCTGATCGAGCCGGTCGTGCGCGATCCGTCCCATCGGCTGTATCGGGACGCATTGGCCGGAATCGCGTTCGGTTTCGAGGAACCGCGCTGGCAGCGGTACAAAATCGCGGGGCTGGGGCACCGAGACCCCGCAGTGCGGGAAACCGCGGCGTACGTCCTGGGCTGGGACGAACCGGTGGTGGCCGAACCGTCGCTGCACCGGGCCGCGGGTGACGGCGACACCGGCGTCGCCGTCGCCGCGATCGACACCCTGCGCTATTATCCCAGCCGAGTCACGCTACGGCTGCTGCACGAGATCGCCCGAGGGGACGACGCACGGGCGGCGGCGGCGCGGGATGCCTGGGCGGACCTGCTCGATGACTTCGCGGATGCGCGATCGCGTATCGGGCGCTGGCTCGCGCCGATCGCCGACCTGCTCGGCGAGTTCGAACGCGACACCGCGCCGGTTTCCACGCCACCGCGAGCTCGCCTCGAGCCACCCGTCCCGGCCGCAGCGGAGTTCGTGTCCGTGTACTCCGATCTCGACGGCCCGTGGACGGCGAAGCTGACCGCACTGTGCGACTACGACTGGAGCACGGTGCCCGCCGCCGACCGCCCCGGCTTGGCCGCGTTCCTGTCCGCTCATCCGGACCCGGAGGTGCGGGAACTGTGCTGCCCAGCCCTGTCGAGCTGGCACGAAGTGGACGCCCTGCTCACGCTGGCCCACGATCCGCGGCTGACCGTCCGCAAAGCGGCTGTCTACCACCTTCGGTTCGTGCCGCCATCACCGGAAATCGCAGCGTTCACGTGGGATCTGGTCGCCTCCGGTGCGGTCGCGAGCACCCACGGGATCGAGGCGCTGGCCACCTGCGCGGCCCACACTCCACCCGGAGCGCTCGACGACCGCTTGATCGAGTTGGCGCGCAACGATCTTCGGGAGAGTATCCGCGCCGAGGCGGTGTCACTGCTGAGCGGCAATGTCGAACTGCTGCTGCCGCTGCTCTCCGAGCCGCCCCTGCTGACCTGGGCGGTGCACATCCGGCTGCTGTCGGCCTGCCGCAGCGTGAATGCACTGCCGCCCGCTGTCAGCGCCTTGCACAGCGTCGACAACCTGCATGTGGCAGCGGCGCTTGCCGATCTCGCCGACTGACGCCACACGCGTCACCCGTCCGCCGGGCGGCGATCGGCCAGCCCCTGGATGAGCCAGGCGTAGAGGAGGATCACCACCACCGGTGCGGCGATGGGGGCCCAGGCCAGGTGGACCGGGAGCAGGGCGGCGGCTCCGGCGGCGAGGGTGAAGACGATGGCGCCGGCCACCGAGGGGATGGTGGTGGGGACTACTCCGACGGGGGCGGAGACGGTGGCGGTGTTGAGCAGGTAGGTGGTGGCCACCAGGCCGATGGCTCCGGCTTCGACCGCGCCGGTGTCGAGCCAGGCGACGACGGCGAGGGCGGCCAGGACGGCGGCGACGGCGAGCACGCGCCAGCGCCAACCCGCGACGACGAGGGCGAGAACCGGTAGGGCCGTCCAGGGTTCGAGGAGGCCGACGGCGGTGGTGAGGAGCAGGCCGGACAGGACGGCGAGGAATCTGGTCATCGGCGCACCCGGACCGTTCGGCGGTGTTCGGGGATGAGGCGCATGACCTGGTCGAGGCGGGTGCCTTCGGGCCAGGCGACGATGTCGACGCCGACCGTGCCCATATCGCGGTACATGGAGGCGCGTTCCAACTGCCACATGCGGGCCAGCGTGTGATCGAGGCCGTCGGCGAAGGGTGCGCCGCGCAGCACGTCCACCACGACCACGACGTGCCCGCGTTTGCGCAGATCGATGAGCGCCAAGGCGAATTGGGTGTCCAGCAGGGTGGAGAAGGCCACCACGATCGCGCCGATCGGCACGGCGGTGTGCGGGGCGAGGGTGCCGGAGGTGGGGATGTGCTCCTCGCCGACGTCGAGTACCGCGTCGACGATGCGGTAGAACTGGCGGCGGCCGATATCGGGTCGCAGCCAGCGCGGCGACTTGCCGAGGCAGACCACGGCGGTGCGGTCACCGGCCTGCAGCGCCGACTGCGCCACCTGTGCCGCGCCGCGCACGGACAGCTCCAGCGAATCCGATGCCGGGCCGGGCGCTTGCAGTGAGGTGTCCACCAGCACAACCACATCCGCGGCCCGGTTGGTGAAGCGCTCGGTGACGAACAGTCGTCCGCGCCGCGCGCTCACCGGCCAGTTCACCGTGCGCAGCTGATCACCCGGCGCGTACGCGCGCACATCGGCGAATTCCACGCCCGGCCCGTGCCGCCGGGTGAGATGGGTGCCGATGCGTTCGGGTAATTCGGTGCGGGGCAACCGCATGCGCTGCGGGTCGGCGATGGGGTACACGAAGACCTCCCCGGCGGGCAGCCGCACCGACGCCACCGCCAACCCGGCCGGGCTCAGCGCAGACACCCGGATGGGCACCGGAAACCGCCCCCAACGCGGCGACGACAGCGCCAAACGCAGTCCGGCGGGCACGTTTCCGGAGTCGATCGACTCCTCCACGCGCATCTCCATGCCCGGAATCGGCTCCGGATGCAGCCGCAGCAGCGCGTGCCCGGACTCCACGAATGTCGCGACCGCCAGGGTCACTTCCTCGGTTTCGAAGCAGCGCAGGATTCCGGCCCCGTCCACCTGGATGCGGGTGCGTGACTGTTGCAGTGGCGCGGTCGCCAGCACGCCGAGCAGGGGTGCGGCGAACACCACCAGCTGCCATTTGCCCAGCACGATCGCGAGCACCAGCGCGGGCGCGGAGGCCGCGGCCAGCATGTACACCAGCGGCGCGGGCCGCCACCGCAATTCGGCCTCGGTGGCGGTGCTGGTGTCGCGGTGTCTCATGTCGTGGTGGCGCGCGGCACCGGCAGCCGTCGCAGCAGTTCGGCGATCACGTCCTCGCCTCGGATGCGGCGCACCCACATCTCTGGTCGCAGCGTGATGCGGTGGGCCATGGCCGGAATGGCGAGGGCCTTCACATCTTCGGGGACCACGAAGTCGCGGCCGTTGAGCAGCGCCCGCGCCCGCGACATCTGCACCAGGTCCAATTCCGCGCGTGGACTCGCGCCCACCTCCACCTGCGGATGGCCGCGAGTGGCCGACGCCAGCGACACCACGTAGCCGACCACGTCGGGGTGCACGCTCACGAACTCGACGGAATGCCGCATCTCCAACAGTCCCTCGGCATCCACCACCTGACCGACCTGGGGCGGGGCGGAGCCGCGTTCGAGCCGCCGCCGGATCATCTGCGTCTCGTCCTGTTCGGACAGGTACCCCAGGCGCAGCTGCATGGCGAAACGGTCGAGTTGTGCCTCGGGCAGCGGATAGGTGCCCTCGTACTCGATCGGGTTGTCGGTGGCCATGACGACGAAAGGTTGTGGCAGCGGGAAGGTTTCACCGTCGATGGAGACCTGCCCCTCGGCCATGGCCTCCAGCAGCGCGGCCTGGGTCTTGGGTGGGGTGCGGTTCACCTCGTCGGCGAGCAGCATATTGGTGAACACCGGTCCGCGGCGGAAACTGAAACGGCCCGAATGCATGTCGTAGATGGTGGAGCCGATGAGGTCGGCGGGCAGCAGGTCGGGGGTGAACTGCACGCGGGTGAAGTTCAGGCCCAGCGCGGCGGCGAAGGAGCGCGCGATGAGGGTCTTGCCCAGGCCGGGCAGATCCTCGATGAGCACGTGCCCGCCGGACAGCACCGCGATCATGATCAGCTGCAGTTCTTCGCGCTTGCCGACCACCACCCGGGACAGTTCCCGCAGCACCGCGTCGGTGCGCTTGATGGTGATGTCCATCGGTGAGGTCATAGTTCTTCTCGCATCTCGGGTGTCACATGTTCTGGAGGCGGCGCAGGATCTCGTCCAGCGCCGCGCGGCCCGGTGCGCGGGTGGTCTGGTCGCGCAGTGCGGAGTTGGCCGGGTCCACCCAGCGCCACAGTTCCGGACCGAACTGCAGCACCCCGGCCGCTTCGGCGGCCCGCCGGTTCTTGGTGTTGCGGTGGCCGCTGGAGAGTTCGAATTCCTTGGCCAGCAGCGGTCGCAGGTGGCGGTCCCAGTCGGCGCGGGTGCCTTCCGAGCGTTCGGCCAGCATCTGCGCCCGCGCCTGCCAGCGGCGCAGCATCTCGGCCGGGCCGTTGTCGACCTCGTTGTCGGCCAGGTCGTCCCGTTCGACGCGGCGGGCCCGCTCCACCAGCGACCAGATGAGCAGCGCCAACGCCCCGGCCACCGGAATCGCGGCGGCGATCAGCAGGGTTTCCCGCTGATTGCCGAAGGCCAGCACTTCGAACAGGGCCACCAGCAGCAGCGCCCCGACGACGACGGCGGTGCGGTTCATGCCCGGACCCCCATCCGGACCTGTTGTGCAGCAATAAATTTCATACTTTTTGCCCCTGCAGATCCTGCAATACGATACGCAGCAGCTGCTCGGCCCGCATCCGCTGCCACTCCAACATGGAATGCGGGCTGAACCGGGCCTCCTCGAACAGCGCCACCAGCTCCCGCGCGGACGCGTCGTGCAGCACACCGCGTTCGAAGGCCCGCGCCAACACCTCGGACGGGGTGTCCGAGACCAGCGGGGCCACCTCGCGCGCCTGCGCCAAACCCCGTTCCATGGCCACGTAGCAGGCGATGATGGCGGTGCGCGGATCCTGGCCGGGCGCGATCATGGCCGCCAGACCCATCTCGGCCACTTTGGCCAGCGAGACCATTTCGCGGGCCGACTCCGGTGTGGGCGGCGTGGTGTGCGCCATCGGTCTGCGTCTCGAGCTCACCGCGACCACCACCAGACCGACCATGGCCACCGCCACCAGCGCTACCGCTCCGGCCCCCACCAGCATGAGCGCGGTACCGGAGAGCCGGGGTGCGGTGACGGAGTCGGGGGGCGTGGTATCCGGTACCGCGGTGGCGGTGTCCGAGGCGGTCGGGGCCGTGCGGTTCTCCGTCGGTTCGTCACGTGCGGGGCCGACCAGGAGTACCGAGACCATCGCGGTGAGCAGTAGGGCGAGGGCGGCCAGTCCGATCAGGATCAGCAGTCCGAGGCGGCTCAGCCGCCAGTGTTCGCCGCCGGCGTCTCGATCGGGTTCCGGCATGGCCAGCGGCAGTCGATGCTGGCTGTTGATGACGCCCGCCAGCAGGATCACCACCGAGACCAGCAGCAGGACCGGCATGAGGGCCACCGCCACCACGGGGGGTGTGTGCGGTGCGCGCGGCCCGCCGGTGCCGGGGATGTAGCCGCGCAGGGCGAGCACGGCCAGCACCAAGAGCGCGATCAGTCCGATCGCGCGCGATGCCACCGCTCGCACCCCGGTCACGAGCACCCCCAGCCAACCTGAGTCCTGCACAAAACAGGGTCATAGTTACATGCCAAGCGGTCCGTCGGGCGGGAAATGGCGAACACGGATTACCCGCGATCACCGCATAGGTCACCGGCTTTCGCGAAGTCCCCAGATCAGTGCGGATTCGCCTGTGAACTCGCACAATGCCTGTGGGATCCGAGCGCCGATCTGAAACGGGTTATCTCGAAGTCCGAACAGTCACCGGACCCACCGAAGTCGCTTGACGGCGGCCGTCACGGCCCTCGCTCAGGCCGATTCCAGCAGCGGATCCACGTGCCCGGCACCCGCCCGCCGCTCCACCAGTCGGCCCAGCGCCCGGAAGTCCCACCCGGCGGTCAACCAGGGCTCGGGATCCAGGGTGTTGCGGGCGTCGATGAGCACCCGGCGGCGCGCCACCGAACTCAGCAGCGCCGGATCGAGTTCGCGGAACTCGCGCCATTCGGTCAGATGCAGCACCACATCCGCGCCGAGCACGGCGGCGGTCGCGTTCGGCGCGTACCGCAGTTGCGGGGCGATCCGGCTGGCGGACCGGTTGGCCTCCGGATCGTAGACGGTGACCTCGATTCCGGCGTTGTGCAGCCGCACGGCCACATCCAGGGCCGGGGAATCGCGCACATCATCGGAGAGCGGTTTGAACGCCGCGCCCAGCACGGCCACCCGGCCGGTGGGACGGTCGCCGCCCAGCACCTCCAGGGTCTCGGCCACCACGCGCTCGCGGCGGCGCAGGTTGATGGCGTCGACGCTGTCGAGGAAGCGCACCGACTCCGGCACGCCCAGTTCACCGGCGCGGGCGATGAGCGCGCGCACATCCTTGGGCAGGCAGCCGCCGCCGTACCCCAGGCCCGCGCCCAGGAACTTGCGGCCGATGCGGTCGTCGTGACCGAGCGCGTCGGCCAGCAGGTTCACATCCGCGCCGGTGATCTCGCACAGTTCCGCCATCGCGTTGATGAACGAGATCTTCGTGGCGAGAAAGGCATTGGCCGACACCTTGACCAGTTCGGCGGTCGGCAGATTGGTGACCACCACCGGCGCGCCCTCGGCGATGGCGGCGGCGTACACCTGCCGCAGCGCCCATTCCGCATCCGGCGTGGTGACGCCGAAGACCAGGCGATTCGGGTGCAGGGTGTCGTATACGGCGTGGCCCTCGCGCAGGAATTCCGGATTCCAAGCCAGTTCCACGGCGATGCCGCGCGGGGCGAGCTCGTCGATGCGCGCGGCGAGGGCCTCGGCGGTACCCACGGGGACCGTGGACTTGCCGACGATCAGGCAGTTGCGGGTCAGCTGCGGCACCAGTGCCTCGATCGCCGCGTACAGCTGCGACAGATCCGCCGCGCCGGTGGGGCTTTCGGGGGTTCCGACACACAGGAAGTGCACGTCGGCGAAGCCCGCGGCCTCGGCCAGCGAGGTGCCGAAGCTCAGTCGCCCCTGATCGACGTGCTTGCTCAGCAGCTCCGGCAGGCCGGGCTCGTGGAAGGGCACCCGCCCGGCCGCCAGCGCGGCCGCCTTGGCGGCATTGTTGTCGACGCCCAGGACGTCGAATCCGAGTTCGGCCATGCCCGCGGCATGGGTCGCGCCGAGATATCCCGTGCCGATGACGGATATGCGCAACATCAGCAGGCCTCCTTGGTGATCCGCTCGTCGCCACGACGCTCGGCGATGACCTCGCGGTAGTAGCTGACGAGCAGGTGGTTGACCGCCGCCCAGGAGCGGTTCCGCACGCTCTGCTGGGCGGCGGCAGCGGTCCGGTGGCGCAGCGCGGGATCGTTCACGAGCTGCTCGACGAAGCCGACCATGGCGTCGGCATCGCCTGGGGGATAGAGGAATCCGGTGCCGGGCTCGACCACGTCCACGGGGCCGCCCGCGGCCGGTGCGACCACGGGCACGCCGGAGGCGAGGGCCTCCTGCGCTGCCTGGCAATAGGTTTCGTGGCGGCCGGTGTGTACGAAGACATCGAGGGAGGCGTACGCGGTGGCCAGTTCCTCGCCGTGCAGGACGCCGAGGAAGGTGGCGTGCGGCAACAGTTTTCGCAGCCGCGCCTCCTCCGGCCCGCCGCCCACCACGACCAGCCGGACGTTCGGCAGCCGCCGCAGGTGCGCGAGCAGTTCCAGTTCCTTCTCGGGGGCGAGGCGGCCGATGTAGCCGACCAGGGCTTCGCCGTTGGGGGCCAATCGTTCTCGCAGTTCCCGGGAGCGGCGCGACGGGTCGAACTGTTCCAGGTCCACCCCGCGCGGCCAGTGCGCCAGGCCGGGCACACCCATGAGTTTGAGCTGCCGCAGGCTCGCGGTGGACGGGGCCAGGGTGCGGTCCACCCGCAGGTGGATGCGGCGGGTCAGCGCGGTCATGGCGCGCACGCCGCCGGGGAGGTCGTAGCGCTGCGCGAAGCCCACCAGATCGGTCTGGTAGATGGCGACCGAGGGCACGTCGCGTTCGGCGGCGACCACCGCGGCCTGATAGCCGAGGGTGGCGGGGGAGGCGATGTGTACGACGTCGGGCTGGAAGGATTTCATGATGCGGCGCAGGCGGCGACGCGTCTCCAGCCCGATCCGGAAGTCGCGATAGAAGGGCAGCCGCGCGCCGCGCGCCACGTGCACCGGGAATCCGGCGTAGCTGCGCGGGCCGGTGGGGGCGAGCAGTTCGGCCTGGTGCCCCTCGGCGGCGAGATGGTCGAGTACCCGGCGCACCGAGTTGGTGACACCGTTGACCTGTGGCAGGAAGGATTCGGCGACGACCAGCACCCGCAGTCGGTCTTCGCGCTGGTCTGCGAGGGGTAGGGGCTCGGGAATCGACTCCCGGGCCTTTTTCAGGATTCGCATCGGGTCCCCTCCGGTCGGTGCTGCCTCCTGCAAGCACCGTAAGAAGCCGCCCGCAACGTCAGCCCCCGTAGGTATGGACGGGACATGAACCCCGAACGTCGGTCCGGTCGGCGAGTTCACTCGGCCGTCAGACCCGCTTCGTGCACATGATCAATGCTGGTCGCGAGCGTGAAATCGAAGGGTGTTAAGCCGACTCAGCGCCCGCCCGAGGTCCGGCACCCCGGCCACCCCGCGCCCCAGTTCGCCCCGGGCGACCCGCGCGTAAACCCACAGCTCCAGATCGGCGTCGTACAGCACATCGACCAGATGCACGAACCGCATGACCCATTCCGGATCGACCGCACCGAGCGCGGGCACCTCGCAGACCGTCCAACGGCGAAACCTCCCGGCGAGTTCCAGGAAGTCCGCCGCCGACACCGGAATTCCGCACAGCTCCGCGAAATCGACGGTCAACGACCCGGATTCGGCCCGCCGCGCGCGCAGCATGCGATGCCCGACGGGGACCGCCACGCCGCCGCGCACGCCGCAATCGCCGACGATGTACGCCCCACCCGCGAAGCCCCCGCCCGCCCCGCCCGCCGCGCGATAGTCCCGGGGGCCGTCTACCGACACCACGTCGAGATGCTCGCGAATCCGTTCGATGGTCGGCACGAACAGGTGGTGGAACAGCGGATTGGGCAGCAGCCGCTCCGGCGGATAGTTCGAGGTCACCACCAGTGTGATGCGCCGCGAGAACAATGTATCGAGCAGCCGCGCGACCAGGGTGGCATCACCCGGATCATGCATGTGGAACTCGTCGAAGCACACCAGCTCGGCACCGTCCAGCAGCGCGTCGACGGCCCCGCCGATGGAACCGGTCTCGTGCACGGCCCGATGCAGCCGGGCGAAGAACTCGTGGAAATGAAAGCGCCGCTTGCGATCCGACCGCACCTCGGCGAAGAACCGATCCATGAGCATGGTCTTCCCCCGCCCCGGCCGCCCGTGCAGATACACCCCGCGCACCCGCCGCCACCGCCGTCCGAGCCGCCCCTCGAGGTCTGCCAGCCGCCGCGCGGCTATCGCCTGATCCGCGTCCAGGGTCACCGCGTCGACGCTCATCCCACCCTCCTCGCCTCTACACCCGTAGAGAGTCCTCTACATTTGTAGAGGCTCGTGGGAGGGCCCGCGAGGAAAGGTGACCATGTCCACACCGCCCGACCGCCGCACCCGCATCGTCGACACCGCCATAGACCTCATCGCCACCCAGGGCCTGCGAGCCCTGACCCACCGCGCCCTGGACAACGCCCTGACCCTGCCCGCAGGCTCCACGTCCTACTACTTCCGCACCAAACGCGCGCTCATCGAGGCCATTGTCGACCGCATCCACGCCCGCTCCCGCGACGATTTCGCCGCGATGCGGCGGGACCTGAACGCTCAGCTCACCCCGTCGCACATTGCTCGTGACATAGCGCGCTGGCTCGATGACCTATTGGCTCACCGCCGCCACCACCTGATCGTGCGACACGCACTGCTCGTGGATCTCCTGGGCGACTCGGAACTGCGTCGCCGGTTGACCAACTCCCTGTTCTCCCTCGATGAGGCGCGAGAGCTGTTCGCCGCCTTCGGCTCCCGCGCTCCCGAGTCCGACGCCGCCGACTTCCTCGCCGTGCTCGAAGGCATCCTCTTCGATCGCTACGCCGGTGCGCGTATGGACGCGCCCACTGGTACCGCTGGCGGTATCCGCCAACTCGAACACATCGTCGCCGTCTACCTCATGGGATGGGGAGAACGGCCAATCCGGATGGGCCTCGGCAACGAATAGCAGGAGCGTAGGCGGCGCATCGAGCAGGTGATCAACGACCCTTCGGTCTGGGGGTCGGCTCCGACATCGGGGATCCTGAAATCATGCGCCAGGCTCGCCGTTGAGCGCGACCGCGCCGCTGCGACTGCATCTGATCGATACCTCGGCGGCCGCCCGGAGTCGGCACGATGTCGTCCGGAAGGTGATTTCCGGACTCATCGTGGACCGGGCCGCCGCAACGTGTGCGACGGTAGACCTGGAGGCCGGATACTCCGGCCGGAACTTGGCCGAGGTGCAGAAGGTCGCGCATGCCCGCCGCGCCGGCTATATCAATCTGCCGATCAACGAGTCCGTCGCGGACCGCGCGCGTGAGGTACAGCTGTTGATGGCCCGGCACGGGCTGCATCGTGCAGCCGGGGCCGTCGATCTCCTGACGGCCGCTGTCGCTGAATTCCACGGTGCTGTGCTCGTGCACTACGACTCCGACTTCGAGCGCATCGCCACCGTCACCCGGCAGCCGCACGTATGGGTGGCACCTCCGGGCAGTATCGACTGACCCTGCGTCGGCGAGAGGTCGAGCGCCGCTACCTCGATCGGTTGAACTCGCCTGCGGTGACGCCTGCGGTGAAGGCATCCCACTCGGCCGCCGCGAAGATCAGCGCGGGGCCGGAAGGGTTCTTGGAATCGCGGACACCGACCGCGCTCTCACCGAGGAATGCGACCTCGACGCACTCCTTGCCGCCTCCGCTGCGGCTGCTCTTGAACCATTTGGCTTGGGACAGATCATCGTTCACGCTCGTACTCCCTTGCTTTGTCCCGCAACAGCGATCTGGTGAGGTCCTCATCAAGCGACGCGCGCTGGAGGCTCTGCCACGCGTACGTGTATCGCTCAACGATACTCAGCTTCTCGCTGTACATGTCGCTGGTAAAGCCTTCGGAATAGACGATTGTCGGTTCCTCCGGCGCGCCACGACTGTCTGTGCCGAATTCCATGATGATGAAGGGGCCGATCTGCTCGCCGGTAGGGCAACCTGCCGACAGCGGCAACAGCCGAACGGTGATGTTCGGACGGGTACTCGCGTCAGCGATATGGCGCAGCTGAGCAGCCATGACCGCAGGTCCGCCGATTACGCGGCGCAGCACGGTTTCCGCCAGCACGACGTGCAGCACGGCGGGCTTCGTGCGTCGGGTGATCTTTCGTTGCCGTCCCATCTTCAATCGGACGCGGCCCGCGATGTCGTGCTCAGTATCGTTCGGGTACGCGTTCCGTGCCACGACGTGTGCGTAATCGGTGGTCTGAAGTAGCCCCGGCACGAGATCTGGCTGATAGCTCGACATAGTCTGTGCGGCTGATTCGAGCCCCATGTATACGTTGAAGTTCGTGGGGATGAGCCCCCCGAACTCGTGCCACCAGCTCTTCCCGGCTGCTTGCTGTGCGAGGCCCCGCAGCCCGGCCGCGCGGTCGTCGTCAATCGCATAGATCTCGATCAACCCGTCGAGATCGCGTATCCGGATCTTCTGGTTCATCCCTTCTCGATGCGCTGCAAACTGCTCTTGCCCCACTCCATGAGCTTTGCCGCGTCCTCGAGTGTCATCCCCACCGATTCCCGCGCGTCCCTGAGATACCTGCCCAGCTGGCGTCGGGTGATGCTGCTGTCGCCTTCCATCATGTCAGTCCCGTTCCGGATCACCCCGTGGTCCCGTATCGGATCAATCGTCGCAGGTAGATCGGTTGCCGCGCTGCGGATTCGGGAGAGTTATTCGGATTCCCTATTTTCACTTTCCGAAGTTTCCGGCATCGGCTGTGCTGTCGCACACGACTACCAGCGGACAGGGGTGACCGATGACCACGCGCACCAGGCTGTGCGAGTTCCCCGGCGGAGTGCTCGAACTCCGCGTTTACGACGATGCCCGGCCCGGCGTCGCCGGGCCGGGCGTGTACCTGGAGTTGAACAGCGCCGACGAGACCGAGCGAGGAAGCGAAATGTGTGGCAGGCCAACAGCCCTCGGCTATCTGCGGACCGATGTGTCCGGCATGGCTCGAGTTCGGGATCAGAGCCGGATACGAACGCTCGCGAGCCGTCTCGGTTACGACTTCGCGGACATGATCGTCTACGACCCCAAGTTCGGACGGCCGCCACTGGCCCGGCTGAAGGCACAGGCCACCCGCCTGGACGCCGTGGCCGTCATCGTCCCCGGTCCCGAGCACTTCGAGGGCGGGCAGGTGCCGGCCGGGCTGGTCGAACAGCTCGACGTGATCACCGTCAACCCGGAGGTGACCTACGCGCGAGGCGCGGACGAGCCATGAGGGTTCCGTGTGCGAGGGGGAACTGGTGGCGGCATCGGTCGAGTAGCCTCCGCCACCAGTTCCCCCTCGGCGACTACGCGAGGGTGAGGGCGACGTCGTTGAGGACGGGGGCGTCGTCGCGCTCCACGGCGGTGGCGGTGATGAGCAGTTCGGTGTCGGTGCGCCAGATTCGGGTGCGGATGGTTTCGCCGGGGTAGAGGACCCCGGCGAAGCGGGCGCGGAAGCCCTTGACGCGGGCGGCGTCTCGGTCCAGGGCGGTGTCGGTGGCGGTTTTGAGGACCAGGCCGTAGGTGCACAGACCGTGCAGGATGGGGTTGGGGAAGCCGGCGTTGCGAGCGAATTCGGGGTCGGAGTGCAGGGGGTTGCGGTCGCCGCACATGCGGTAGAGCAGGGCCTGCTGCGGGAGGGTGGGGGTGAGGACGTCGAAATCGGGTGCGCGGTCCGGCAATTCGGTCTTGGAGGAGGGTCCGCGGTCGCCGCCGAAGCCGCCCTCGCCCTTGGCGAAGATGGAGGAGCGGGCGGTCCACAGCGGTTCCCCGTCGGAGCCGGTGACGGTGTCCTCACGCCACACCACCGCGGCCGAGCCCTTGTCCCAGATATCGGTGACGCGGCCGACCGTGGTGGCCTTGCCGGAGGCGGGAATCGGGCGGTGCACCACGATCTCCTGACTGCCGTGCACCACCTTCGCCAGATCGATGTCGATACCGGTGAACCGCACCCGCGGTGGCTCGGTCTCGTGGAAGGTGGGCGCGACGGTGGCGAAGGACGGCAGCACCTGCGGCTCCCGGTCGTCGAGATACCGCAGCTCCGCCGCATCGGTCCACAGTGCGCCCGCACCCAGCGCCAGGTTGTAGTGCTGCACATCGCTCGGCGACCAGGCGAACTCCCGCCCGGGGATCTCCGCGCCGAGCGCGCTGTTCAGGTCGATGGGCATGTGGTCTCCTCGTGACTCTCGGTGGGCGGCGCTCCCATGGTGCCGCCGCGTCGTATCCGGGCGGAAGCCGCGCGGACGTACCCATGCGGCTCTGATCCTGTTGTCGCGCCCGCATCGGCGCAAGCCCTGTGCTCGCTTGTCGGGACATTCCGATCGGTCCCCCGCCGTGCTCGAGCGTCGTCGCACGAGACGGGAGCCGGGGCCTCGGTCCAACTCGTGGTGAGCATGCCCGTCGGCGCGGTGTGGACGGTCCGGTGTCCGCGCCGGGCGGCGGCCGCCCGTCGGGCCGGTATGCCCCCGGCGGGCGACCGCCGTGTCCTCGGATGTATCGCGTATTCGGTTGTACCGCCCGGGGTGTGCAGGCACCGGCGGGCAGGGGTGGGTTGGGCGCGTTCGCTGTGACCCGGACGCGCCCAACCCGATCCTGAACCGGGTTGGGACGGTTCAGGACGCTTCGGCGGCCTCGCTCCGCTTCGCCTTGGCGGCGATATCGAGGACGGCCAGGTAGGCGAAGGTGATGGCCGGGCCGATGGTCGCGCCGGGCCCGGCGTAGGTGTGGCCCATGGCGGGGGTGGCGCTGTTGCCGGAGGCGTAGAGGCCCTCGATCACGCTGCCGTCCTCGCGCAGCACGCGCCCGGCGGTGTCGGCGACGAGTCCGCCCTTGGTGCCGAGGTCGCCGGGCACCATCTTGGCCGCGTAGAAGGGCCCTTGCACCAGCGCCGCCAGGCACGGGTTCGGCTTCACGGTGGGGTCACCGTAGTACCGGTCGTAGTGGCTCTTGCCGCGCCCGAAATCCTCGTCCACCCCGGTTTCGGCGAACGAGTTGAACCGTTCCACGGTGGCGGTCAGATTCGCCGCGGGCACCCCGATCTTGTCGGCCAGTTCCGCGAGGGTGTCGGCCTTGACGATGTTGTCGTTTTCCATCCAGCGGGACGGAATCCGCTGACCAGGCTGCAATCCGGCGAAGATGTAGCGGTTGCGGTAGCGCTGATCGAAGACCAGCCAGGCGGGGATGTTCTCGCCCGGACCGTCACCCTGCCCGTATTCGCCGCCGTACATGGTGTGCACGGCCTCGACGTAAGGAGCGGACTCATTTCCGAATCGCTTGCCGTCGGCGTTGACCATGATGGTGCCGGGCAGATTCCGCTCGGCCAGCGCGAACCACGGCTTGCCGCCCTTGAAGATGGTCGGCCCCCACCAGGCGTCCTCCATGAAGTCCACCGCGCCCCCGGCCTCCATCCCGGCGATGATGCCGTCGCCGGTATTGGCCGCCGCGCCGGTGGTCCATTCGGTGCCGATGGGCTGACGCTGGTACTTGGTGCGCATCTCGGCGTTGTGCTCGAAGCCGCCGCTGCCCAGCACCACGCCGTGGCGGGCGCGGAAGACGACGGGCTTGCCGTCGCGCAGCGCCTCCACGCCCACGACCCGGCCGTCCTCCACGACGAGCTTGGTCATCGGGGTCTCGAGCAATACCGGCACGTTCGCGTCCATGAGCCCCTTGCGCATGGCGGCGATGATCGCCTGCCCCATGCCGAGGATGTGCTTGCCGGTCCATTTGGCGAGATAGGTGCGCGCGCCGACCCGCATGGCGCGCATGATGCCCTTGGGGTGGCGGCGGATGAGGTTCAGCCGCACGAAGTCGGCCTGCATGACCACGACATTGAGCGGGGCCTTGGCGTAGGGCGGCTCCAGTGTGAAGCGCTCCTCGCCGAGGATCTTGGCATTGAACGGCGCGGGTTCGCAGGAGCGGCCCTCGCCTCGGCCGCCGGGTGCCTCCGGGTAGTAGTCGGAGTAGCCGGGCACCCACTTCATCTTCAGCGGGGTGTGGTCGAGCACGAAGTCGAAGGCTTCCGCGCCGCGGTCGATGTAGGTGTCGATCCGGTCCGCGGGCACCGCGTCGCCGATGATGCTGTGCAGGTAGGTGCGGGCTTCCTCGCGGTCGTCGGGGCGTCCGGCGGCTTTCAGCGCCTTGTTGCCGGGAATCCACACGCCTCCACCCGAGCGTGCGGTGGATCCGCCGTAGTGGGGTGCCTTCTCGATGAGCACCGCACGCAGCCCGTGGTGGGCGGCGGTGAGCGCGGCGGTCATTCCGGCGGCTCCGCTGCCGACCACCACCACGTCGTAGCTGTGCTCGCTACTAACCGGATCGTTCATGTAGAACACGTTATAGAATCAAACCAGGTTTGGTCTATCTTGGTCTGGCAGCTGGGACTCTCGGGGCGAAACCCCGATACGAAACTCGTTTCAGTTCCTATGCTCGGTACGGCCGGGTCAACGGCCTGACCCTCGATGGAAGGAAACAAGCGTGCTGTCCGACGCGGTACGGAAGGAACTGGCAGACGAGCTCGCGGTCGCCGAACGGGATCGGGTGCCGCTCGATCCGCTGGTGGCACGGTATGCGGACATCGACGTCGTCGACGCGTACGAGATCCAGCTCATCAATATCCGGCAGCGGGTCGGCGGCGGCGCACGTGTGATCGGTCACAAGGTCGGGCTCTCCTCCAAGGCCATGCAGCAGATGATGGGCGTGGACGAACCCGACTACGGTCATCTGCTCGCGGAAATGGAAGTGTTCGAAGACATTCCGGTCGACACCTCGAAATACCTGTACCCGCGGGTGGAGGTCGAGGTGGGATTCGTGCTGGGCGCCGATCTGCCGGGCGAGGACTGCACCGAAGCCGACGTGCTGGCGGCGACCGTCGCCTACGCACCCGCCATCGAACTGATCGACACCCGCATCAAGGAGTGGAAGATCGGCCTGTGCGACACCATCGCCGACAACGCCTCCTCGGCGGGCTGGGTGCTGGGTCCGCAGCGGGTCGCCCCGGATCAGTTGGATATCAAGAAGATCGACGCCGTGCTCACCCGCAATGGTGAGGTGGTGGCGGAGGGACGCAGCGACGCCGTGCTCGGCGATCCGACCATCGCGGTGGCGTGGCTGGCACGCAAGGTCGCCTCGTTCGGGGTGCGTTTGAAGAAGGGGGACATCGTGCTGCCCGGTTCCTGCACCCGCGCCATCGACGCCCGTCCGGGCGACGACTTCACCGCCGAGTTCGCCGGACTCGGTTCCGTCCGTCTGCGTTTCAGCTGAGCAGACGTTTCCGCTGAGAAGACACCGAGTAGGAGAACTGCCGTGACTGCGAACAAGGTCACCGCCGCGATCGTCGGATCCGGCAATATCAGCACCGATCTGCTGTACAAGCTGCTGCGGTCGGAGAAGATAGAGCCGCGCTGGATGATCGGCATCGACCCGGACTCCGAGGGCCTGAAGCGGGCCCGCGGACTGGGCCTGGAGACCTCGGCCGAGGGCGCGGACTGGCTGCTCGCCCTGCCCGACAAACCCGATCTGCTCTTCGAGGCCACCTCGGCGTACGTGCACCGCGCCTACGCGCCCAAGTACGAGGCGGCCGGAATCCGCGCCGTCGACCTCACCCCCGCCGCGGTCGGCCCGGCCGTGATCCCGCCGGTGAATCTGGACTCGCTGGTGGAGGCCCCGAACGTCAATATGATCACCTGCGGCGGGCAGGCCACCATTCCCATGGTGGCGGCCGTATCCCGCGTGGTGCCGGTGGAGTACGCCGAGATCGTGGCGTCGGTGTCCTCGGTGTCGGCCGGTCCCGGCACCCGCGCCAATATCGACGAGTTCACCAAGACCACCTCCAAGGGTGTGGAGACCATCGGTGGGGCCAAGCGCGGCAAGGCCATCATCATCCTGAATCCGGCCGAACCGCCGATGATCATGCGCGACACCATCTTCTGCGCGATTCCCGAGGACGCCGACCGCGATGCCATCGCCGAGTCCATCCACGCCATGGAGAATTCCATCCAGGAGTACGTGCCCGGGTACCGGCTGCTGAACGAACCGCAGTTCGACGAGCCGTCGCTGGTTTCCGGTGGCATGGCGAAGGTGTCGATCTTCGTGGAGGTGGAGGGCGCGGGCGACTTCCTGCCGCCGTACGCGGGCAACCTCGACATCATGACCGCCGCCGCCACTCGGGTGGGCGAGGTCGTGGCCGATCAGATCCTCTCGGCGCGGGTGTAAGGAGATTTCATCATGGACAACGTGTTCAAGCCCTACTCGGGCGAACTCGATGTGCGCGTCACCGACACCTCGCTGCGGGACGGTTCACATCACAAGCGCCACCAGTTCACCGTCACCGAGGTGCGCGATATCGTCGCCGCCCTGGACGCGTCGGGGGTGCCGGTCATCGAGGTCACCCACGGTGACGGCCTGGGCGGCTCCTCGTTCAACTACGGGTTCTCCAAAACCCCGGAGCAGGAACTGATCAAGGCCGCCGCCGATACGGCGCAGCGCGCCAAGATCGCCTTCCTGATGCTGCCGGGCGTCGGCGTCAAGGAGGACATCAAGATCTCGCAGGACAACGGCGCGAGCATCTGCCGCATCGCCACCCACTGCACCGAGGCCGACGTGTCGATCCAACACTTCGGGCTGGCACGGGAACTCGGCCTGGAGACCGTCGGCTTTCTCATGATGGCGCACAGCACCACCCCGGAGATGCTGGCCAAGCAGGGCCGCATCATGGCCGACGCGGGCTGTCAGTGCGTGTACGTTGTGGACTCCGCCGGCGCGCTGGTGCTGGAGCAGGTCACCGACCGGGTGGCGGCGCTGGTCGCCGAACTCGGTGACGACGCCCAGGTCGGCTTCCACGGTCACGAGAACCTGGGCCTGGCCGTGGCGAACTCGGTGTACGCGGTGCGTGCCGGGGCCACCCAGATCGACGGTTCCGCCCGGCGTTTCGGCGCGGGCGCGGGCAATCTGCCGGTCGAGGCGTTCATCGGCGTCTGTGACAAGCTCGGCATCAAGACCGGTGTCGACTTCTTCGCCGTCACCGACGCCGCCGAGGATGTGGTCCGCCCGGCCATGCCCGCTGAATGCCTGCTCGACCGCCAGGCGCTCATGATGGGCTACGCGGGCGTCTACTCGTCGTTCCTGCGCCACGCGGAGCGGCAGGCCGAGCGCTACGGCGTCTCCGCCGCCGAGATGCTGGTGCGCGCGGGTCAGCGCAAGCTGGTCGGCGGTCAGGAGGATCAGCTCATCGACATCGCCCTGGAATTGCGGCGGGAACAGGCGGCGGCCACCGCCTGAACGCTCACCTCCCCGCTGGCGGGAAGGTGAGGATGCCGCTCGCTCGCGCCGGATGGTTACCCTGAGGATGCCGCTGAGCTCGGAGGGACAACTGAACTCGGAGGCACGCCGGGCCGCGACCTACAGGTCGCGGCCCGGCCCGCTATCCGGCCGCGTACCGCCACACCGCGTACAGATCCGCGGCCTCGAGCCCCGGATTGTCGGACAGGATCTCCTCGGCGCTCACCCCCGCGCCGAGGAGATCCGCGAGCAGCGCCACCGGATACCGCAGCCCCCGGACCACGGGCAGCCCCCGGCACACGCGGGGATCGGACGTAATGCGTTCCATCTCGGCCACGGCCTCGAACGCTACGCGGGAACGGTAATCCTTCTCTGTGGGCACGGTGTTCGTCCCCTGTGACTCCGCCTGCCGATGACTCCGCCTACCGGATGGTCCATCTCATCGGGAAGACGTTCAGACCAAATTTCGAGATTCTGAGCCATACATCGTCTTGCCGATCATTCGTAGTGTTGCCGTATCGGATCGAACGGAACAACAACGGGAGTGACAATGCGTGCGGTGATTCAGAAGTCGATCGGCGGACCCGAGGTGCTCGAGGTCGCCGAGATCGAGCGGCCGGAACTGCTGTCCGGCGAGGTCCTGGTGCGCGTGCACGCCAGCTCGGTGAATCCGGTCGACGTGGCCGTGCGGGCGGGGGCCATCCCGCTGCTGGGCGAGCCGCCCTTCGGCGTCGGCTGGGATATCTCCGGCGTGGTCGAGGCCGTCGCCCCGGGGGCGCGGTACGCGGTCGGCGAGGAGGTCTACGGCATGCCGTTCTTCCCGCGCGCCGCCACCGGCTACGCGGAATACGTGGCCACGCCCTCGCGTCAGGTGGCGCGTAAGCCCAAGTCCCTCAGCCACGTCGAGGCCGCCGCCTTGCCGCTGGCCGCGCTCACCGCCTGGCAGGGCCTGGTCGACAGGGCCGGTATCACGGCGGGCGACCGGGTGCTGATCCACCGGGCGGCCGGTGGGGTCGGCCATCTGGCCGTGCAGATCGCCAAGGCCCGCGGGGCGCACGTGATCGCACTGGCCAGCGCCGCCAAACACGACTTCGTGCGGGAACTGGGCGCGGACGAGGTGATCGACTACCGCACCACCGACTACGCCGAGGTCCTGCGCGACCTCGACGTGGTCTTCGACTCCAATGCCGACGGTGAGCGCTCGCTGCGGGTGCTGAAGCCGGGCGGCGTGCTGGTGAGCATCATGGAGCACTTCAACCCCGAGCGCGCGGCGCAGGTGGAGGCCGCGGGCCGCCGCTTCGCCGGAGTCTCGGTCGAACCCGACTACGCCGCGTTGGAGGCCATCGCGGAACTGGTGGACGCGGGCAAGATCCGCCCGCACGTCTCGCGCACCCTGCCGCTGGAGGAGGCGGCCACCGCCCATGAGCTGGTGGGGTCCGGGCAGACTGTGGGCAAGGTGGTGCTGGCGGTGAACTGACCACCGTCGGATCGTGCCCGGCCACCACCCATGACGCGTGATACGTGTGGCTCGGAGTGATTCGAGGTCGCGCGGCAATGGTGGACTTCGAGGGAAGCGAGTGGTGGATGGACGTGCTCAGCGAGGCGCTGGCCTCGATGCGGACCGGTGCGCCCAATTCGGTGCGCACCGACGGGCGCGCGCCGTGGGCGATGCGGCTGCCCGAGGTGCTGGGCGCGGGGTTCCACGTGGTGCTGCACGGGACGTGCTGGATCATCCCCTCGGCCGACTCGTCCGAAGCGGTCGCGCTCGGACCCGGCGACGTGATCTTCCTGCGTGACGGCGCGGGCCACATCCTCGCCGATCATCCCGACACTCCGGCGGAAGAGCCTCGGCCGGAACAGTATTCGGGGCGGCCACCGGTGGGCGCGGTCTCGCTCGGCGGTGACGGACCGCGCACCAGCCTGCTGTGCGGCAACTACCACCTGGACGGGTCGCGTCGGCATCCGCTGCTGCGGCAGCTGCCGGAGTTCATCCACCTGCCCGCCCGCCACGGGCACTATCCGGAGTTGACGGCGGCCGTGCAACTGCTCGGCGCGGAGCTGGACAATCCGCGTATCGGCTCGCACGGCATCGTGCCCGCGCTCATCGATTCCCTGCTGCTGTACATCCTGCGGGCCTGGATCGAAGACCAGCCCGCCTCGGAATCGGTGGGCTGGGCCGCCGCGCTGCGTGACCCGGCGGTCGCCCCCGCCCTGGCCGCCATCCATGCCGACCCCGGGGCCGCCTGGACGGTGCAATCCCTGGCCGACCGCGCGGGCCTGTCCCGCGCTGCCTTCGCCAAACGCTTCGCCACCATGGTCGGCGAACCACCGCTCGCCTACCTCACCCGCTGGCGGCTCACCACCGCCGCTCGGCTGCTGCGCGAAGACGACATCCCGGTCGGTCAGATCGCCGCCCGCACCGGCTACACCTCCGAGTTCGCCTTCGGCAAGGCCTTCAAACGCGAGTACGGCCTGCCCCCGGGGCAATACCGCCGCCAGACCCGCGTCGCCGCCTGATCGAACGATAACCGGCCCCCGCGAACGCAATTCGCGGGGGCGGTTAGTCCGAACCAGCGCGAACTCACCACCGGAGGCGACGAGGGACGAGCCCCCGAACTCCCGGTGCGGAGCCCTCGAACCCCTCCCGACTCGCTACAACCAAGTATCCAACGTGGTGGTGGTGAGAAAATGCTCCAGATCGGCTCGCCACGGCGCGGGCGTGGTCTTCTCCGGCTCGATGGCGGTGTACTGCCCCCGGTAGAACAACAGCGGCCTGCCGGAGGCCGTGGCCTCCGACAGGGCCAGGACCCGTCCGATCACGATGAAGTGATCGCCGCCGTCGCGCACATCGGCCACCGTGCACTGGATCGTGGCCAATGCGCCGTCCAGCACCGGGAGGTCCAGATCCGAGGTGTGCCAGGGGGTTCCGGCGAACTTGTCGGGTTCGCGGGAACCGAAGCGGGCGCACACCTCTCGCTGGTCCTCGGCGAGGATGCTCACGCTGAACCGCCCGTTGCGTTCGATGGCCGCCCAGGAGCGTGAGCCCTTGGTGGGGCAGAACAGCACCAGCGGCGGTTCCAGGGACAGGGCGGCGAAGGACTGGCAGGCGAACCCGATCGGCGTCTTCACTCCCTCGACCTCGTCGAAGGTGGTGATGATGGTGATGCCGGTGCAGAACTGCCCCAGCACATTCCGAAACCCGCGCCCGTCGATCGCCGGGAACTCCTCGGTCGTCATCTCCGCCCCGTCGCTCACTTGAATCCCACGCTGAAGTCGTGACCCCACAGGCTGACCGCCGTCGACTCCCGGGCGATCCACGACTCGTCTTCGACTTCCAAACCCTCACAGCCGAATTCGATGTCGAACCCGCCGGGCGTCTTCATGTAGAACGACAGCATCTTGTCGTTGATGTGCCGCCCCAGCGTCGCCGACATCTTCACCTTCTTGCGCAGCGCGCGGTCCAGGCAGAGCCCGACATCGTCGGAGTTCTCCACCTCCACCATGAGGTGCACGATACCGGTGGGGTTGGGCAGCGGCAGGAAGGCCAGCGAGTGGTGGCGCGGATTGCAGCCGTAGAACCGCAGCCAGGCCGGATCGCCGTCGGCGGGCCGCCCCACCATCTGCGGCGGCAGCCGCATGGAGTCGCGCAGCCGGAAGCCGAGCACATCCTGGTAGAACGCCTGGGCGGCGGCGTCGTCGGTGCAGGTGAGCACCACGTGCCCGAGCCCCTGCTCGGCGGTGACGAACTTGTGCCCGTACGGGCTCACGAACCGCCGCGCCAGGTACTGCGCCCCGTGGAACGCCTCCAGCACATTCCCGGACGGATCCTCGAAGCGGATCATGTTCTCCACCCGGCGATCCGCGAGCTCCTCCTTGGTGGCCTCCTTGAACGCCACCCCGTGCCCGGACAGCCGCTCCCGCAGCGCTTGCAGCGCCGGGGCGTCCACCACCTCCCAGCCGGAGACCAGCAGCCGGTCCTTGTCGCCGGGGATGATCACCAGGCGCGCCGGGAAGTCGTCCATGCGCAGGTAGAGGGCGTCCGGATCGGGGCCGGGAGCCTCCATCATGCCGAGTACCTTGAGCCCGTAGTCGCGCCAGGCCGCCATATCGGTGGCCTCGATGCGCATATATCCGAGCGCTCGAATCCCCATGCTCACTTCTCCTTGCCACCGAGCAGGAAGTCGGTTGCCAGCCGGTTGAATTCGTGGAACTTCTCCAGCTGCGCCCAGTGGCCGCAGCCGCCGAACACGTGCAGTTGCACGCGCGGGATCATCTTCAACGCCACCAGCGCGCCGTCGATCGGGTTCACGCGATCCTCACGGCCCCAGATCATCAGCACCGGCTGCCGCAGTTTGTAGGCGTCGCGCCAGATCATACCCTTGGCGAAATCCGCTCCGGCGAAGGACTTTCCCATGGCACGGGTGGCGGCCAGCGCCTCGGGCGCGGAGGCGGAGGCGAAGCGTTCCTCGATGAGTTCCGGCGTGATGAGCGACTGATCGAACACCATGATCCGCAGGAACGCCTCCAGGTTCTCCTTCGTGGGCTCGACATTGAACCTGGACAGCAGCTTCACGCCCTCGGTGGGGTCCGGCGCGAACAGGTTGGTGCTCAGTCCGCCCGGACCCATGAGTACGAGCTTGCCCGCCCGGTCCGGGAAGTCCAGCGCGAACCGGGTGGCCGTGCCGCCGCCGAGCGAATTGCCCAGCAGATGCACGCGTTCGGTGATCTCCAGGGTGTCCAGCAGATCCTTCAGTGCGGTGGAACTGTGCACGAAGTACTGCGGGTGGTCCACCGGCTTGTCGGAGCGTCCGAAGCCGGGCTGGTCCACGGCGAGGACGTGAAAGTCCTTTGCCAGCACCGGAATGTTCTTGGCGAAGTTGGACCACGAGCTCGCGCCCGGACCGCCGCCGTGCAGCAGCACGATGGTGGGGCCGTTGCCGACCCCCGCCTCGTGGTAGTGCAGTGTCAGATCCGGCCGCACCTGCGCGTAGCGCGAGGTGGATTCGAAGGTGATTTCTCCCACTGCGGTCATCGGTTACACCATCGTATCCGCGATCGGGAGCCCGAAGGCGTGCGTGCCGTACATGACGTAGGCGCGCTCGGGATCGTTGGCGGCGTGCACGCGTCCGGCGTGGGCGTCACGCCAGAACCGTTGCAGCGGAGTGCCGTTCGCGAGCGCGGTGGCGCCGGACGCCTCGAACAGTTTGTCGATCGAGGAGATGGCGCGACCGGTGGCGCGGACCTGGTCGCGGCGGGCGCGCGCCCGCACGTCGAAGGGGACTTCGCGACCCTCGACCAGGTAGGCGTACTCGTCGGCCACATTGCCCGACAGCTGCCGCCACGCGGCGTCGATATCGCTGGCGGCCTCGGCGATACGCACCTTGCCGAACGGATCGTCCTTGGCGTTCTCGCCCGCGTAGGCGGCGCGGACCCGCTTGCCCTGGTGCTCCACGTGCGCCTCCAGCGCGCCGTAGGCCATGCCGACGATCGGGGTGGAGATGGTGGTGGGATGGATGGTGCCCCACGGCATCTTGTACACCGGATCGGTATTCTGCTCCAGGCCAGGAGATTTCAGATCGCTCATGGCACGGAAACTGAGGAAGCGGTGCTTGGGTACGAACACGTTCTCGACCACGACCGTGTTGGATCCGGTACCGCGCAGGCCGACCACGTTCCACACGTCGTCGATGCGGTATTCGGTGCGGGGGATGAGAAACGAGCCGAAATCGACCGGCTTGCCGTTCTTGATCACCGGTCCGCCGACGACCACCCAGTCGGCGTGATCGGAGCCGGAGGACCAGGCCCACGAGCCCTTCACGGTGTAGCCGCTGCCGTCCTCGGTCACCAGGCCCGCACCCATGGGCGCGTACGACGAGGAGATGCGGACGTCGGTGTCCTCGCCCCAGACCTCCTCCTGCGCCCGCTGGTCGAACAGGGCCAGGTGCCAGTTGTGCACGCCGATGATGCCCGCCACCCAGCCGGTGGAACCGCAGGCGCTCGCGATCTTGCGCACGGTGTCGTAGAAGACGACCGGGTCGGCGGCGTGCCCGCCCCACTGGCGCGGTTGCAGCAGCTTGAAGAACCCGGTCTCCTGCAGATCCTTGACGGACTCCTCGGGCAGGCGGCGCAGGTCCTCCGCCTCCTGTGCGCGGTCGCGCAACGTGGGCAGCAGCGCCTCGACCCGCTCCACTACTTCTTGCGTCATCTCGCCAGTTGCTCCTGCCTGGTAGATCGGGAACGTATTCGTCTGGGTTCGAGACTAGAACACGTTCCTATTCCGTGTCGAGAACATGGCGACTCCCGTGGTCGAATGCGGCTCTCGCCTGCTCATCGATCTCTGGCTGGCGCATAACCCCGACTATTTTGTAACGTGTTCTAGTACTTCCAGAGGAGGATGGACGATGGCAACAACCCCCCAGGGGCCCCGCGGAAAGGTCCGTGAGATCGACGTGGGCAGCATGCCCACCCGGTATGCCCGGGGCTGGCATTGCCTGGGCCTGGCCGACACCTTCCGCGACGGAAAGCCGCACTCGGTCAACGTCTTCGGTACCAAACTGGTGATCTTCGCCGACAGCGGCGGCGACCTGCAGGTACTGGACGCGTACTGCCGCCACCTGGGCGGCGACCTGTCGATGGGCGAGATCAAGGGTGACGAGGTCGCCTGCCCGTTCCACGACTGGCGCTGGGGCGGCGACGGCAAATGCAAGGCGATCCCCTACGCGCGGCGCGTGCCACCGCTGGCCCGCACCCGCGCCTGGACCGCGCTCGAGCGCAACGGACAACTGTTCGTCTGGCACGACCACGAGGGCAACCCGCCGCCGGACGAGGTGACCATTCCCTACATCGACGGCGCGTTCATCGACGCCGAGGGCAACCCGCTGGAGCGGATGAGCGACGCCTGGACCCCGTGGACCTGGCACACCATGCTGATCGAGGGCTCCAACTGCCGCGAGATCATCGACAACGTCGTGGACATGGCGCACTTCTTCTATATCCACTACGCCTTCCCGACGTACTTCAAGAACGTCTTCGAGGGCCACATCGCCACCCAGTACCTGAAGACCAAGGGCCGCCCCGATATCGGCTCCGCGGCCGAGGCCGGTGTGGACGTGCTGCTGGAGTCGGAGGCGTCGTATTTCGGGCCGTCGTACATGATCAACCCCCTGAAGAACATCTACAGCGGCTTCGAGGTCAATTCGGTCCTCATCAACTGCCACTACCCGGTCACGCAGAACTCCTTCGTACTGCAGTGGGGCGTCACCCTGGAGAAGCCGAAGGGGCTGCCCGACGAGCAGGCGCAGGGCTTCGCCGAGAAGATGACCGACGGCATCAGCGAGGGCTTCCTGCAGGACGTCGAGATCTGGAAGCACAAGTCCAAGATCGACAACCCGCTGCTGACCGAGGAGGACGGCCCGGTCTACCAGCTGCGACGCTGGTACGACCAGTTCTACGTGGACGTGGCCGATGTCGACCCGCGCTCGACGCAGCGCTTCGAATTCGAGGTCGACACGTCCAAGGCCAACGAGGCATGGGAACTGGAGGTCGCCGAGAACCTGCGCAAGAAGCGGGAGGCGGAGGCGGCCGCGACCACGCAGGAGGCGAACGTCTGATGACCAACTGGGCGAAGGCACCCGATTTCGCGGACAGTCCGGAGCGGCAGGCACTGGTGCGCGCCCAGACGGTCGAGGACAAGAAGCACTACATGGAGGCGGGCTTCACCCCGCTCGCCTGCCAGTCCTGCGGGACCGAGGTACTGGTGCGCAAGCACAGCACCCACCAGAAGACGGTGCAGTGGACGGCCGACCCGGCCGCACACTGCCCGGTCTTCCGCCGCATGGCCGAGGCCGGGCCGATCTTCGGCAAGCCCGACTCCTGCCCCAAGCTGGAGAAGACCATCGAGCACGCCGTCGCCGAGGGGATGCTCGAGATCGATTCCTGACGGTGACCGCCGTATCCGGCATGCCCCGACCTCGGATGTGCGCGGCGCCAGCGGTGAATTCGACACCGTCAGCGCGGCCGCGCAGATGCTGCCGCTGCGCGGGGTGCGGGGCGTGACCGTGCCGGGCGTATTCGGCTAGTCCAGCCGGAAGTCGGCGAAGTCGAAGCCCGGGGCGACCACGCAGCTCACCAGCACGTAGTCGTCGCCGAGCGGGCGGGCCGCCTGCGAGACGCCGCCGGGCACGATCGCCTGCGGCCGCTGGCCCCGCTCGACATCGGGGCCGAGGATGATCTCCTCGCCGTCGATGTTCAGCGCCAGCGGTCCGCCGCGATGCCACAGCCACAGTTCGTCCGAGGCCACGGTGTGCGGGGCGGACTTCTCGCCGGGCAGCAGCAGGAAGTAGATGGCCGTGGCGCTGGCGCGCGGTCCGTCGTAGCCCGGCGGCGTGAATTCCACCGGGCTGCGCCAGGTTTCCCGATACCAGCCGCCTTCCGGATGCGGGAGCAGATCCAGTTCGGCGGCCAGTGGCGGTCGGTCGTCGCTCATGCCCACCAATCTAGGCTCATGCCCGTCACGTTGAGGCCGCCGCCGGGGTCTCGTGTGCCACGCTGGCCCGCCGCTTCACCGCCACCGTGGGGAACCGCCGCTGTCATATCCGACCCGCTGGCGTCTGCTCACCGCCGCATGCCTGCCGCGCGATACCGACGCGCCTCTGGCGGCCGTGACGCGCCGGATCGGCTACCGGTCCGCATTCGCCTAGGCGCTCGAGCGCGAATACGGCCTGGCTCCGGGGCGGTATCGGCGGGCCGTGGACAAGCCCGAGGTGATCGCGGTCTGAACGGCGGTGTCCCCGGCCGACTTGTGTACGACAATCAAACAGGGTAGGCAAACCTAATCGCATTGTGTCGCCAGTCGAAACGAGGACGACGTGGATCTGTCCAGACGCCAGTTGTTCCAGGCCGGTGGCGGGCTCAGCCTCGCCCTGCTGCTCGCCGCCTGTGGCGGCAACGAATCCGGCGCGCCGGTCGATGAGTCCGGACCGCCGCGGCGGGGCGGCACGCTGCGGGTGGGAGCGCTGGGGCGGCCCGGGGCCATCACCCGCGATCCGCACGGTACGCAGGCCAACGAGAGCGACTACCTGATTCTCAGTCTGCGCTACGACACCCTCACCGTGCCGGGCGAGAACACCATCACCGCACCGCGATTGGCCAGCGCGTGGCAGGCGTCGCCGGACCTGACGACCTGGCGCTTCACCATCGCGCCCGGCGCGACATTCCACGACGGCAGGCCGGTCACCGCCGCCGATGTCGTGTATTCGCTGCGGCGACTGCGTGAAACGCCCGCCGGGGCCTCGCGTCTACCGGGCATCCAGGCGCGCAATATCACCGTCGAGGGTGACGGCACGGTGGTGCTCGTCTCCGACTACCCGAATGCCGAACTGCCGCAACTGACCCGGCTCACCACCTTCGTGGTGCCCGACGGGACCACTGATATCGAGAACGCCCCGGGCACCGGGCCGTTCGTGCTGGAGTGGTTCCGCGGCGGCAATGCCCGGCTGGTGCGCAACGAGCAGTGGTACGGCGGCGAGGTGCATCTCGACGCCATCGAGGTGAGCATTTTCGAGAGCCCGCAGGCCATGGCCTCGGCGCTCATGTCCGGGCAGATCGACCTGGCCTCCAATGTGGGCGCGGTGGCGGCGCGAACGGCGGAGGGCCGCAGGGATATTCGCACCGTCCGGCGCGCCGACGACATGGCCATGCCCATCGTCATGCGCACCGCCGAGGGCAGCCCCTTCGCCGACCCCCGAGTGCGGGAGGCGTTGCGGCTGGCCGTCGACCGCGAGGCCATGGTGACGCAGGTGCTGTCGGGGTACGGCACCGTCGGCAACGACATCCTCGGCACCGGCGATCCGGAGTACGCCCGCGACATCCCACAGCGGACCCGGGATCTCGACGCGGCGAAGAAGCTGCTGCGCGAGACCGGATTCGACACCGCCAAGACCTACTCGCTGTACACCACCGAGGACATCGCCGGACTGGCCGAATCGGCGACGCTGTTCGCCACCCAGGTCCGCGAAGCCGGGGTGAAGGTGGAAGTGGTCAAACAGGAGTCGGGCTCGTTCTGGGACGACACCTGGTTGAAAGGCGACCTCTACACCACCTACTGGGGCACCAACGACTCCGTCCTGTTCTTCGCCAGCAAGACCATGGTCTCCGACAGCGGGCAGAACGAAGCCGGTTGGCGCGACACCGAATTCGACGAGACCTACCGCACCGCCGTGGCGACCGCCGACGCCGGGGCGCGCGCGGACCTGCTGCACGAACTCCAGCGCATCCAATACGACCGCTCCGGCTACCTGCTGTGGGGCATGGCCGACGGCATCGACCTCGCGGGCTCGGCGGTCCGCGGCCTGCCGAAGCTGCCCGGATACGGAAGGGTGCAACTCGAAGGCGCATGGCTGGCCCGCTGACACCCCTCGACCACCACGCCGACCCGGACGAACCGGGCCGGGCGGTTGTGCCGGGCGGGGCTGTGTCGGGCTCGGCTGGGCCGGTGTCGGACGCGCTTGGGCAGTCTGCGCCACGGGCGCAGGGTGGGCAAGCGCAGCCGCGCACCCCGGAGGCGGACTCGTCCTCGATGGCTGGTCCGGGCCGCGGTTCTTCGGCGGAGCACGGCGCGCTACCGGAACAACGGAGTCGGCGCCACGAGGGCGGCGATGGGTTGCCTCGCCCGGTGCGGCGAGATGGGTTGCCTCGCCGGGTGATACGTGGTGCGCTGCTCGGCGCGGGGAGGGACGGAGCGCGGCGCGAGGTGCGCCGTGGTGGAGCGCAGCGCCATGAGGGAAGCGACGGTGCGCCGTACCGGGCGGGGCGCGACAGCGTGCTGCGGCGGGTGCGGCACGACGGGTGGCGGCACACTGCGAGACGACTGAGCTCACCGCGTTCGGGTGCTTACCGGGGACTACCGCGCACGGCGGCGCATCCGCGACCGCTGCGCTGGGTGGGACGCGTCGCACTGCTCCTCGCCAAACGCGCACTGCTGCTGGTGATCCTGCTGGTACTGGTGTTCGTGACCGTCGACCTGCTACCCGGTGATGCCGCGTCGGCTACCGCCGAACGGGGCGAGAGCGCCGCGGACGTCGAGCGGCGGCGGGTCATGCTGGGGCTGGATCGTCCGGTGCTGCAACGCTGTTGGGAATGGCTGAGCGGGCTGCCGACCGGGGACCTCGGGCTGTCGGCGCGGGGTGTGCCGGTGCGGGAGCTGGTGTCGGGGGCCTTCCCGAACACCCTGCTGCTCGGCGGGCTCGCGCTGCTGCTCACCGCCGTGGCCGCGCTCGCCCTGGGGTGCTGGGCGGCGTTGCGCCCCGGCGGTCCGCTCGACCGCGCCATCTCCGGCACCGCCACCGCCATGCTGGCGCTGCCCGAATTCGTGGTGGCGGTGGCGCTGGTCGCGCTGCTCTCGCTCTGGGCCGGATGGCTGCCCGCCGTCACCATCACCGGGGCGGACGGCGGCCCGGCCAGCCTGGACATGCTGATCCTGCCGGTGCTGGCGCTGACCGTCCCGCAGACCGGCTGGAATATCCGCATCGTCCGCGCCGCCCTCGCCGACGAAGCCCGGGAACCGCATGTGGACGCCGCCGTCCTGGACGGCCTCGCGCCATCCCGAATACTGCTGCGCCACATGCTCCCCGGTGCGCTGCCCGCCATCGTCACCGGCCTGGCCACCTCCACCGGCATGCTCCTGGGCGGAGCCGTCGTGGTGGAGGCCGTCTTCAACTACCCCGGCATCGGCTCGGTCCTCGCCTCCGCCGCCGCCGACCGCGACGCACCCCTGGTGGCGGGCGTAACCGCGCTCGCCGGTGCCGTCATCACCCTCATGCTGCTCACCGCCGACCTGATCCGTGACGCCCTGGCCGGAGGCCGCCGATGAACCCCACCCGGCCCCGCGTTGCCGAGGTCGGCCGCGGCGTGCGAATCGGCAGCACCCGGCCCGCGCCGAGGACAAGTTCGATGCCCGGCCGCGTGTGGCCGGGCGATGGCACGGGGTCGCCGGTCAACCGCGCAACCGCTCGGCGGTCTGTCGCCCGCCGGGGCGGCTCGGTCCTCCCCGGAGCGGCAGGTGAGGTCCGGTGATGCGCTCACGCCCGTCCACTCTCCGGTCTCGTGCACGGTTGTGGTTCGTCGTGCTGCCCGCGCTGGTGTTGGTGGGGTCGGCGCTGGCCGGGCCGTGGCCGGCCGCGCATCCCATCGACATTCCGGTGGCCGGGTCTCATACCGCACCCGGCGGTGTCGGCCCGCGCGGCGGCCCAATCCTCCCCGGATGGTCGGGTGAGGCCCGATGATGCGCCCCCGCCCGTCTACTCTCCGGCCTCGTGCACGGTTGTGGTTCGTCGTGCGGTTGCTGCCCGCGCTGGTGTTGGTGGGGTTGGCGCTGGCCGGGCCGTGGTTGGCTCCGCATCCCATCGACGTTCCGGTGACCGGGCCGTATGCCGAACCGGGCGGTGCCGCCCCGCTCGGCGGTGATCTGCTCGGGCGGGATGTGTGGAGCCGGGTGTTGGCGGGTGGACGGGAACTTGTGGTCTCGGCTCTGCTGGCCGCCGTGCTGGTCACCGTGGTCGCGGCGGGGCTGGGTGCGGTGAGCGCGCTGCGGCCGGGGGTCGGGCGGGTGGTCGACCGGACGGCCGATCTGCTCATCCTGTTGCCCGCCGTGCTCGGGCTGTTGCTCATCGCACTGTCATGGCCGGGCGGGGGAAGAGTGGCGATCATCACGGCGGCGGTGGTGCTGGGGGTGCCCTACGCGGTGCGGCTGGTGACCGGCGCGGCGGCCCCCATCGCGGCATCCGGCTACGTCGAGGCCGCCGCCGCGGGCGGTGAACACCTGTGGCACCTGGTGTTCCGCGAGGTGCTGCCCAATCTGCGTGCCATTCTGCTGGCTCTGTTCGGGCTGCGGTTCGTGGCCGCCGTCTATATCGTGGCGACCGCGGGCTTTCTCCAGATCGGTCCGCAACCCCCGGCCGCCGACTGGGCACTCATGATCCGGGAGAACGGTCCCGGCGTCCTCCTCAACCCTTGGGCGGTGATCGCCCCTAGTCTGCTTGTCGGGGTGCTCGCCATGAGCGTCAATCTCGCGGCGGCCGCCCTGACACCACAGGTAGGACGAAAGGCGGTGAGCCTGCGATGAACTCCGCACGGCTACCCAAGCGGCAGCTCCAGCCCGGCGACGAGATCACGCCGGAGCACGAGGAACAGACCCTCACCCTGCCCGCCGACGGCGCGGCGCCCGCGGATCGTCCCGGCCTCGCACGCGTCGTGCGCGCCGTCCAACTCGGCCGGGAGGCGACCAAACGCTGATGCCCGACGCCGGTCCCACCACGCCGCCCGGCCACCCCGCCGTGCGGGTGCGCAATCTCGCGGTCGCCGCGACGGACGGGCGGATGCTGCTGCGCGACGCGTCCCTCGATGCCGAGCCCGGCCGGGTCGTGGCGCTCACCGGACGCTCCGGCGCGGGCAAGACCACCCTGCTGCGCGCGCTCACCGGCATGCTGCCGCCCGGCACCACCCGCACCGGCGGCACCGTGGAGGTGCTCGGCCGCGACGTATTCGCCCTGGACACCACTGCTCTGCGCGAGCTTCGCCGCACCCGCATCGCCTTCGTGGGCCAGGACCCCGGGTCCGCCCTCAATCCGCGCATGCGCGTACGCGCCCTCGTCCGCGAACTCGCCGCCGACCCGTCCACGGTGACCGACCTGCTCACCGAGGTCCGCCTCCCCACCGACCGCCGCTTCACCACCCGCCGCCCCGCCGCCCTCTCCGGCGGTCAGCAGCGCCGCGTGGCCCTGGCCCGCGCCCTGGCCCGCCGTCCCGACGTCCTCCTGCTCGACGAACCCACCGCGGGCCTGCACCCCGAACTCCGCGACGACATCGCCGACCTGCTCCGCGCCCTGGCCCACACCCGCGCCCTGGCCATCGTCCTCACCTGCCACGACCGCGCCCTGGTCGACCGCATCGCGGACACCGAAATCCACCTCGAACCGGGCGGCCCCTCGGTCCATACCGCCACCGGCGCGGCTACCCGGGCCGCCCCGACGTTCGCGGGTGACTCGCCCGCGCCGGCCACGGACCGTTGTGCCGAATCCGAGGCCGCCCATACCGGCACACCGGTCGAACGGACCGGGTCAGCGCCAACGGCGGCGACCTCGGACGGGAATATGCCGTCGGAATGCTCGCCTGTCCGTGCGGGAAGGCCGGAGTCGGCGAACAGCGTCCCCGCTGACTGCGGCGGACCCACGCCGAGGCGGAGCGAGGACCCGGCCGGTGACCGAGTCGCGGCAGGAGCCGTCGACAGTCACACGGGCGATCAAGACGGTGCTGCCCGCGCAGGCGGACGTGTCGGCGGCGATCTGGGTGCCGTGGGCGCATCGCGGCCGTCGGCTTCGACCACGGAGGTGTCGGGAGCGACGCTCGGCACGGGTGATGGCTCGGAGCTGCGGCTCGGTGGTCCGGGCGGGGTGGTTATCGTCGGCTCGCAGGCCGATGAGAGCGATTCCGGCCTGCTCGCAGCAGCGTGGTGTGGTGCGGAAGCCGCTGCCCTGGAAAAGGATTCGCTGCTGGTGGTGCGGGGGCTGGAGGTGGCCTTCGCCGGGAGCGGGCAGCGGGTGCTGCACGGTGTCGGCCTCGCCGTCGGTGCGGGGCGGGCGGTCGGGATCGTGGGGCCGTCCGGTTCGGGAAAGACCAGTCTGGCGCGGGCGGTGGTGGGTTTGCATCCGCCCGAGCGGGGGACGGTGACGCTCGACGGGGTGGCGTTGCGTCGGGAGTCGCGGCGGCGGAGCCGGGAGCAGCGGCGGCGGGTGCAGTTGGTGCCGCAGTCGCCGCTGGGGGCCTTGAATCCGAGCCGGAGCGTGGGGGAGACGCTGGGGCGGCCGCTGCGGCTGCATCGGCGCTGCGCGGCGGGGGAGCGCGCGGAGCGGGTGGCGGAGCTGCTGCGGCAGGTCGAGCTGTCGCCGGACTTCGCGCGGCGGTATCCGCACGAACTGTCCGGCGGGCAGCGGCAGCGGGTCGCCATCGCGCGGGCGCTGGCCGCCGAGCCGGATGTGCTCATCTGTGACGAGGTGACCTCCGCGCTCGACGACCGCACCGGCGCGGCGATCATGGACCTGCTGGCCGGGCTGCGCGTAAGCCATCGGCTCGCCCTGGTGCTCATCGCGCACGATCTGCCGCTCATCGCCGAACGCACCGACACCGTCACCGTGCTGGACACCGGTCGGGTGGTGGAATCCGGCGATACGGCAAGCGTTTTCGCGGCCCCGGCGCACGAGACCACCCGCGCCCTGCTGGCCCCGGGCGCACTGACTCGAGCGGGCTGACTCGAGCGGGCTGACACGGCCGCCGGACCGGGTGGCCCGACGTGGGACCGAGGCCGGGGCGGGCGGCTCGACCGCGATCCCCGGGTCGCGCCGCTTCTCAGCTGAACGGGCTGGCGGGCCTGGCCTGCAATTCGCCGTCCACCCAGATGTCCACCTTCTCGTTGTAGAAGCACACCAGCCCGGCAACCTTCTGGCTCTCCGGCAGCGGCGTCGGATACCCCCACACGATGTCCGGATACTCCTTCTCCCCGATCCGCACGCTCCAGTACGAGGCCGTCCCCTTGTACGGGCACTGACTGGTGGTGTCGGACTCGCGCAGCAGATCCATGCGCACATCGGTCATCGGCAGGTAATACCGTGCGGGCAGCCCGGTTTCGAAGAGGATGCGCGGGTTGCGGGAGTCGGCGACGGTGGTGCCGTCGATATCCACGCGGATATGGCGCGAGCTCGCGAGGACGTCCACCCGGCTGTAGGGATCGCGCGGGTGGACGTAGATCGGCTCGTCCTCCTCGAACCAGGCGTCCATGGCGTCGAAGTCCAGCCGCACCAACTCCCGCAGTTCCGGTATGGGGGAGTCCAGGTAGCGCACGGCCGCGCCGAAGGCGGTGGCATTGTCGGCCAGCACGTCGAAGACGGTGCCGTCGCCGAGTTCGGTGGAGCCGCGGGCGTCGCCGGACGGCTCGAGCTTGGCCGTCAGGTCGGCGGCGGGCAGATAGTAGGTGGGGTAGTGGGGGTGTTCCCACACCAGGACTGGATGGCGGGTGTCGGCGACCAGGTGACCTCCGAGATAGCTCCGCACGCGCTTGGCACACGGCTCGACGCGGACCCCGCTCCGATTCGTCTCGCTCATACCTTCCGACGCTACGCCGAATTCGTTTGCGCCCGCCCGACTCCGGCCGTCGGCGCACCTCGGGGACGTCGGATCACCCCGCTCCGCCCTGCCGAGTTCGGGACCGCGAACGGCGGGTCCCCTCGGCGGCCGAGCTCACACCTCGGGTTCTGGTCGCATGACCAGGGCCGATATGGTGTAGCCGCAACATTCGAGCAACAACCCAGAAGGTGGCGGTCAGAGTGACGGTGCCGATCACACAGGAGCGGGAGGGGCTGCGGCCCGGCCTGCGGCGACGTCATATGACGATGATCGCCATCGGCGGCGCGATCGGCGCGGGCCTGTTCGTCGGCTCCGGCTCGGTCATCCAGACCGCCGGACCCGCCGCGGTGCTGTCCTACGCGGCGGCCGGGCTGCTGGTGCTGTGTGTGCTGCGGGCGCTGGGCGAGATGGTGGTGGCCCGCCCGGTGGCCGGATCGCTGGCCGAGTACGCGCGCATGTCCATGGGGCCGTTCGCCGGATTCGTGGTCGGCTGGCTGTATTGGTACCTGTACGTCATCCTGGTCGGCGCGGAGGCCGTGGCCGGTGCCGCCATCCTCGGCGCATGGGTGGACCTGCCGCAGTGGGTGTTGTCCGCCGCGCTGCTGGTGATCATGACCGCCGTCAACCTGGTGTCGGTGAAGTCCTTCGGCGAATTCGAATTCTGGTTCGCCTCCATCAAAGTCGTGGCCATCGTGCTGTTTTTGGTGCTGGGCGCGGTGTACCTGTTCGGTCTGTGGCCCGACGCCGACGGCGGCCTGCACAATCTGACCGGGCACGGCGGATTCGTGCCCAATGGCATCGCCGGCGTGTTCTCCGCCATCGTGGTGGTGATGTTCGCCTTCGGCGGCACCGAGATCGTCACCGTGGCGGCGGCCGAATCCAAGGAGCCGGGGAAGGTCGTCGCCCGCGCCACCAACAACGTGCTGTGGCGGGTCGGCCTGTTCTACGTGGCCTCGATCTTCCTCATCGTCTGCATCCTGCCCTGGAACGACGCCGAGGTGCTGAAGAGTCCGTTCGTCAGCGCCCTGGACCACATGGGTGTGCCCGCCGCGGGCACCATCATGCAGGTGGTCATCCTGACCGCCGTGCTGTCGGTGCTCAACTCGGCCATCTACGTCTCGTCCCGCATGCTCTACGTCCTCACCCGTGACGGCGACGCCCCCGCCGGTCTGGTGAAGGTGAACAAGCGCGGCGTCCCCGCCCGCGCGGTGCTGCTCGGCACCGTCGCCGCCTGGGGCGCGGTCATCGCCTCCTATGTCTCCCCGGACCAGGTCTTCACCTTCCTGGTGAACTCCATCGGCGTGGTGCTGGCCTTCGTCTACGTGGCGATCATGTTCTCCCAGTTGGGTCTTCGCGCCCGCCTCCGCCGCGAGGACCCCTCGGCCCTCACCTACCGAATGTGGGGCTACCCCTATCTCAGCTGGCTCGTCATCGCCGCCATCGCCATCGTCTTCATAGCGATGGCCCGCAACCCCGACCAGCGCAACCAACTCCTGGCCTCCACCATCAGCCTCCTGGCGGTAGCCGCCCTCTACCCCCTGCGCGCCAAGTTCGGCAGCAAGCCCCCGACCCGCGAGGTCGAGGTCCTGCACCATTAGTCGTGGCGGCGTATGTCGGGTTCGTCATCGGGATCGTCCGAACCTCGCCCGATCGGTTCGGACTTCCCCGGCCCGCCGAAGTCCTCCTGGATAACCGTTCCCGGCGGTACACCCCCGTATCCCAAGGTCGCGAACGGATGGTTGAACTCCCCGCCACCGATCCCGTACCGCTTGATCTTCCGCCGCCGCAACCACAGCAGCCAGATCGGCGCTAACGCCGCCACCACCGCCATGATCAGCACAACCCACGTTCCGCCATCCATAGCGAACCCCTCTCGCCGCCGGGTGCCCTTTCCGAGATTGTGCGACACCGCGCGCCGGAAGCCCCGCAACCACGCAGACGCTGGGAAGTTGGATGCGTTGGCGGTGGAGTCGGGGGGCGCTGCACGGTCCCAGGTGAGCGTGTTCAGGGTCCGTTCGCCGCGCCGGGCGGCAGATCCGGCGGATGTGGCGTAGCGCGCCGCGCGTAGGTTTCTTCCGGGGTCACGGTGATCACGGCTACCTGGCGCACCAGTGTTTCGGGTACCTGTCCGCCCTCGAAGTGTTCGAGGCCGGGGACTATGACCGCTTCGGCGTCGAGCCGGGTGGCTTGGGCCTTCAGCCGTGCCAGCGGTGGCCGACCGAATTTCGGGTCGTAGACGATCATGTCGGCGAAGTCGTAGCCGAGCCGAGCGGCCAGCTTACGAATCTGCGACTCGTCCCAGAACTGGGCCACGCCAGATACATCGGTCCGCAGATATCCGATCGCGGTTGCGTGGTAGCGCATTTCGGTTCCTCGCTGGGTGTCGTCGGCAGCGTGGTAGATCTCCAGATACACCCCTGGATGCCCGTCTACAGGGTCATCGTCGTAGGCGCTGATCTCCAGTACGCCGCCGGGGAACTCTCCGAGCCTGCTACGCCTGGCCATCCCGCTCCCCTTGGTTCGTCGGTGGTCGGCGACCGGGAGCGGGTCGACCGCACCGCCCCCGAGCGCCCGATCAAACGCTAAGGAGCGGCTGGCACCAGCGTCTACGATCATGCTCAATCGTGCACGTTTCAGGTATTCACTAGTCATAGCCTGCGAGCCAGAGCCAGACTTGATTGGCGTCGTGCATCAACGAGCACGGTTCACAGAGAGGTGAAAGCGATGTCATTGCGTTTTCTGGGCAAAGGCGGAAGCACCAACAACGGATGCCCCGCTTTGCTGGTAGATGACCAGCGCAGGTACGTCATCCAGGCATGGAAGACCGACCGGGCTGACACGGTAGAGCTGCCGCATCTGCTGCTCGGCTTCCTGGAGCCGGACACGTTCATCGGTGGAACCCTGACCGATACCGGTCGAGGTACCTTCATCCTTACCGGCCAACCGATCACAGATCACGAGACGCTAAGCCAACTGGATCTAGCCGACGATGAAACTGCGATCTCGGTTCCCAAGCGAGAGAGGACATTCTACGGTGCGGCTAGTGCCCGATGAGGGGTTTCCGGACCTGCTCCGGACCTGCAAGCGGGAGGCATTCCACCTGGAGGTGCTCGACTCGTACGCCGAGCCGTATGAGCACGAACCGCTCAGGCGGTTCCTGGCACACGAACCCGATGATTACGCCTGGTTCCAGCCCTGGACAGATCTCGTGCAGGAGACGGTCAGCCGGAGCGTTCCGGTGACCAGGGTCCGTATCGTCACCGAGCCGCATACCGACTACACCCGCTTCGCGCTGAGTGTGGCGGAGCTGAACACCCAAGCGGGGGAGGACATCAGGTACTTGCCCAGACACCTTGCGGGTGAAGTGCCACCGGATGACTTCTGGTTGTTCGACGATGAACTAGTGATCTTCTCAGCGTTCGGGCAGTCGGGCGGCTGGTCTGGCGCGGTTACCACTGATCCGCACATCGCCGCTTACTGTCGTCAACTCAAATACCGGTTCTGGTCGCTGGCTACGCCGTATACGGAGTACGTCAACCAGTGACGGAATCTCTTCATCGACAGCGCGAATCTCTCGGGGCACGGCTTCGGGAGATTCGTTTTCATGCTGGGCTCAGTGGTGCGGAACTGGCGCGCCGAAACCGTTGGGATGCCAGTAAGGTTTCCAAACTCGAGTACGGCAAGATCAAGCCGTCACGCGAAGACCTCGAAGCGTACTGCCGACACTGCAATGCTGAAGACCAGTTAGCAGACCTGATAGCCACTCGGCAAAATATCGATTCCGCGTACCTCGAGTGGCGGAAGATCCTGAGCACCGGAACCAGGAGACGCCAACAGGCGTCGATCAAGTGGGAGTCAGAGGCTCGGATACTTCGGTGGTTCGAACCGGTTCTCATCCCCGGACTACTCCAAACCGCGGACTATGCGGCTGGCATCCTGCGAAAGGTGATCGAGTTTCAGCAGATACCCAACGATCTCGATCAGGGCGTGTCCAAGCGCATGGAGCGTCAACAGGTCCTGTACCAGCGAGAACGCCTGTTCCACTTCGTGATTGCCGAACAAGCGCTGTATACGACGGTCGGTGACGATCAGACCATGACGGGGCAGATGGATCGGCTGATAGCCGTCCAGGGGATGCCACGGGTGACATTGGGAATCATTCCGCGCACAGCGCCCTTTGAGACTGCCACGACCGGTTTCGTGATGTTCGATTCGAAAAGGGTGTTGGTCGAAGGGATTACGGCGGAACTGAGTATCACTCAACCTCGAGAGATAAAGATCTACCACCGGACCTTTGATGTCCTGGTAAGCCAGTCGGTCACGGGTGATGCTGCTCGAGCGTTGATCCGTCAGGCGCTCGAAGCGCGATCCAGTGGTCAGAGCTGACGCGAGACAGAACTTCAATGATTGCGTATGCTAACTATATTCCCGCGGTGAGATACCGCACAGGCCCGGTGGCCAGGGCGAACGTCCGAGACCACCGGCCTGTGCCGAGGAGATGCGCCGCTAAGCCGGTCGTGCCAGCGGCCGCGCGGGCGATCCGAACAACTGCGCCAGACCGTGCGCCCGCTTGAAGAACAGATGCGCGTCATGCTCCCAGGTGATCGCGATACCGCCGTGCATCTGCACCATCTCCGACACCACCGCATTGAGCGCGTCGGTGCAGTACAGTCGCGCCGCCGCCACATCCACCGCGTCCACGTCACCCGCGGCCAGCGCCGCGATGGCATGGTGCGCGATCGACCGCGCCGACTCCACCTGCACGTACATATCGGCCATCCGATGCTTGAGCGCCTGGAAGCTGCCGATGGGCCGCCCGAACTGCACCCGCGACTTGGTGTAGTCGACGGTCAGGTCCAGGCACTGCTGTGCCGCCCCGACCTGCTCGGCGGCCACCGCCAGCCAGGCGGTCGCCCGCAACCGGTCCATGGCTATGCCGCCGAGCCGCCGCGCCGTGACGCCCTCGAAACCGATGTCGGTCAGCCGCCGCGAGGGGTCCTGGGTCGGCATCGTCTGCCGCGCGACCCCGTCCGCCGCACCGTCCACCTCGAAGAGTCCGTCGGCGGTGAGCACCAGCAGGGTGTCGGCATACGCCCCGTCGAGCACGTAATGCGTGGTGCCCGTGAGCTTTCCGTTCGTGGCCGCGACACCGAACTCGTCCCAGCCGTGCCGCCCGGCCCAGCACAGGGCGAGGGTGCGTGCACCCTCGGCGACCTCCGGCAGCAGCCGCTCGTTCGCCTCGGTGTCACCGGCGAGCAGCAGCGCACGCACTCCCAGCACCGCCGACCCGAGCATGGGCGGCGCGCTCAGCGTGCGGCCCAATTCCTCGACCACGAGCAGGGATTCGACCGGTCCGGCCCCGATGCCGCCGAACTCCTCCGGAATCGCCAGCGCCGCCACTCCGACCTGTTCGCACAGCAGCGACCACAGCTGCTCGTCGTATCCGCGCGGGCCATCGAGCCCGCGCCGCACGGCGGCGCTGTCCCCGTGTTTGGCCAACACCGCGCGCACGGTGCTCGCGAGTTCCTGCTGCTCCGCACTCAGACCCATGTGGTACCACTTTCAGTTCGAGCGGCGTGTGGCCGCGTGGGGTGCGGCCGCCGCCCCCGCGTGCAAGCGCCCACGCTGTGACCGTTCCGGTGTACGGGAGCAGCCGCGTGGCTACGGGGCACAGTGGTCTCCGGGCGAGAACCGCGCCCGCCGTGCCGATGTCGGCGTGGACGGGATGCTGTGCCCCGCCACTGGGCGGCGCTGGGGTGTCGCACGGTGCCGGGGCGTCGCGCTGTACCGCGCGTGTTCGGCGGCCTCACGCCGCCGACCCTTCCGAGCGCAGCGCCTCGGCGATCCGGGTCCGATGGAAATCCGCTGTGCCCCACGCCGAGCGCAGTGCGGTCACCTTCGTGATCCACAGCGACAGATCGCATTCGGCGGTGTACCCGATGGCCCCGTGCACCTGGAGCGCGGTGCGCGCGGCCCGGTACGCGGCCTCCCCAGCGGCCAGTTTGGCCGCGGAGATGTCGCGCGCCGTGGTCGCGGTCGCGTCCTGTGCCGAGAGTGCCGCCCGGTAGAGCAGCGGCTGCGCCATATCGAGGCCGATGAGGACGTCCGCCAGATGATGCTTGATGGCCTGGTACTGCCCGATCGGCTTGCCGAACTGGTGGCGCTGCTTCACGTACTCCACGCTGATGTCCAGCAGCGCCCGTCCGGCCCCCAGGAGTTGGGCGGCGGTGGCGAGCGCACCCGCGCCGAAGGCGGCGTCGATGGCGGCGCGCACACCCTCACCCTCGGCGAGCACGGTCTCTTCGATGACGGGGAACAGCCGTCGCGCCGCGTCCACCGACCGGATGTGCTCCTGCGGCGTGGCCAGCGACACCCGGTCACCGGTCGCCACCAGCACCACATCGGCGGTATCGGCATCCAGGGCGAGCGGTTCCGCGGCGGTGCCCGGCGCGGGCAGGGCGATGGTGCCCAGTACGGCTCCCTCGGCGAAGCCGCCGAGCCAGCCTCCGGTCTGTTCGGTGCTCGGAAGTGCTTGCAGCAGTGCGGGAAGCACCGCGGCCGTCTCCACCAGCGGTCCGGGCACGGCGGCCCGGCCGATCTCGGTGCACGCCACCACCAGTTCCACCGGACCGGCCCCGAAGCCGCCGTTGTCCTCGGTGACGGTGAGCCCGAGCGCACCGGCCTCGGCCAGTTGCCGGATGAGCGCCTTCCCGGCGGCCGGATCCCCGGCCGCCCAGCCGCGCACCGTATTCGGCGTCTTGGCGGCCTCGCACATCTTGCGCAGGCTGGCCGCGAAGTCGAGTTGTTCTGCTGTCAGAGCGAATCGCATGTCGTTCTCCGGTCGACTATCGCGGCAGGCCGAGCAGGCGTTCGGCGATGATGTTGCGCTGAATCTCATTGGTGCCCGCGTAGATCGGGCCGGCCAGCGAGAAGAGGTAGCCGTCGGTCCACGCCGACTCCTGTTCGGCGGCGGCACCGTGCAGCTCCAGCGCGGTTTCGTGCATGGCGATATCGAGGTCGGACCAGAACACCTTGTTCACCGAGGATTCCGCGCCCAGCTGGCCGCCCTCGGCGAGCCGGGTGACGGTGGCCCAGGTGTTGAGCCGGTACGCCTCCGCGCCGACCCAGGCGTCCACCACCCGATCGCGGGCAGCGGTGTCGGAGCCGTCGGCGACGGTGCGCCACAGGTCGATGAGCTTGGCCGCGGTGGCGGTGAACCGTCCCGGGCTGCGCAGCGAGAGTCCGCGCTCATTGCTGGAGGTGGCCATGGCGACCTTCCAGCCGTTGTTCGGTTCCCCGATCACGTCCCGATCGGGCACGAACACATTGTCCAGGAAGATCTCCGCGAAGCCCGGCTCACCGTCCAACTGCGGAATCGGTCGCACGGTGACGCCCTCGGCGGTGAGCGGGAACATCAGATAGGTCAGCCCGCGATGCCGCTGCGCCTCCGGGTCGCTGCGGAACAGTCCGAAGCCCCAATCAGCGTAGGACGCACGGGAACTCCAGGTCTTCTGGCCATTGAGCAGCCAGCCACCCTCGGTACGCTTGGCGGTGGACCGGATCCCGGCGAGGTCGCTGCCCGCCTCGGGTTCCGACCACGCCTGCGCCCAGATGTCCTCGGCGCGAGCCATTCTCGGCAGAATGCGAGCCAACTGCTCGGGCGAGCCGTGTTCGAACAGCGTCGGCGCGAGCAGGAAGATGCCGTTCTGGCTCACCCGCCCGGGCGCTCCGGCCGCGTAGTACTCCTCCTCGAAGATCACCCATTCGGTGAGCGAGGCGTCCCGGCCGCCGTACTCGGCGGGCCAGGCCACACACGACAACCGGGCGTCGGCGAGCGTGGCCTCCCACGCCCGATGCGCCTCGAAACCGGCCGCGGTGTCCATGGACGGCAGCGGAGCGGCCGGTACGTGGGCGGCCAGGAACTCCCGCACCTCGCGCCGGAATTCCTCGGTCCTGGCATCGAATTCGAGATCCATCTACCTCACCCCGTTCCGGTCGGCGGCCGCCTTCATGGACCTGGCGTTCATGCCGCCCAGGGAATCCGCGCCGACCTCGGCATTGTGTGCGTGTGCGAAGTGATGCAGGCCGAAGACGGAATCCATCCCGGCGCGCATACCCATGAGGTCCTCGCACTGGTTGACGGCCTTCTTGGTGAGCGCCAGGCCGAACTGCGGCATCTCCGCGATCCGCTCGGCCAGGGCGAAGGTGTGGCTCTCCAGTTCGGCGCGCGGCACCACGCGGTTCACCATGCCCCATTCGTAAGCCTGTGCGGCGCTGAAGCGTTCACCGGTGAACAGGATCTCCTTGGCGCGGCGCGGACCCAGCACCCACGGATGCGCGAAGTACTCGACGCCCGGAATGCCCATGCGCACCACCGGATCGGAGAAGAACGCGTCCTCCGACGCCACGATCATGTCGCAGGACCAGGCCAGCATGAGCGCGCCCGCGATGCACGCGCCCTGCACCATGGCGATGGTGGGCTTGGGGATCTCCCGCCAGCGGCGGCACATGCCCAGGTACACCTCGGATTCGCGGGCGAAGCGCTGGTCGCCGCCCCGGCGGTCGACGTGGTCCCACCACAGCGCGGCCTTGTTCTCGTAGGTGACGTGGTGATCGCGTCCCGGCGTGCCGATATCGTGTCCGGCACTGAAATGCTTTCCGGCGCCGGCCAGGACGATCACCTTGACCTCGGGATCCTCGACCGCCCGGGTGAAGGCGGCGTCGAGGGCGTAGGTCATGACCGAGTTCTGCGCATTGCGGTAGTCGGGTCGGTTGAGGGTGACGATCGCGATCGGTCCGCGCGTCTCGTAGCGCACCACCTCGCCCTCGTCGGGGATCGGCCCTGGTTCCTGGCTCACGCTCTCTCCTCGTTCTCCGCACGGCCGGTGTCGTCGCGCAGCTGCCGCTTGAGCACCTTCCCGGCGGCGCTGTAGGGCAGCTGATCACGGAATTCGACGTAGCGCGGCACCTTGAAATTGGCCAGCAGCGTCTTGGCGTGCGCCACCACGTCGTCGGCGGTGAGGCCCGATCCGGCCTTGCGCACCACGAACGCCTTGCCGACCTCGCCCATCCGTTCGTCCGGCACCCCGATGACCGCGGTCTCGGCGACGCCATCGAGCCGGGCCAGGGCCTGTTCGACTTCGGCGGGGTACACATTGAACCCGCCGCAGATGTACATGTCCTTGAGCCGGTCGGTGATCTTCAGGTAGCCGCGTCCGTCCAGGGTGCCGACGTCGCCGGTGTGCAGCCAGCCGTCACAGTCGATGGTGTCGGCGGTGGCCACCGGATCGTCGAGATAGCCCAGCATCACCTGGGATCCGCGGATGAGCACCTCGCCGTTGTCGGCGAGTGCGACCTCGAAGTCGCCGATGGCGCGACCGCAGGTGTTGGCGATGGTCTCGGCGTCGTCCTCCGGACGGCACATGGTGCCGAAGCCGCCGGACTCCGAGAGCCCGTAGGCGGTGAGCACCACATCGAATTCCAGTTCGGTGCGCATTCTTTCGATGAGTACGACCGGCACGGTGGCCGCGCCGGTGACCGCCACCCGCAGGCTGCTCAGATTGGCGTCGCGGCGCGCGGGATGCTCCAGGATGGTCTGGTAGATGGTGGGCGGCCCGGTCAGCACCGTGATGCGGTGGTCCTGCACCAGCCGCATGGTCTCGGGCACGTCGAAGGTGGCCTGCGGCACGATGGTCGCACCGGTCACCAGACACGCGAGAATGCCTGCCTTGTAACCGAAGTTGTGGAAGAACGGCGGCACCACCAGGTAGCGGTCGGTGCTGTTCAGGGTGGCGCATTCGGACCAGGCCCGCGCGCCCGCGAGCGCCTGGCGGTGCGCGATGAGCGTGCCCTTGCTGCGGCCGGTGGTGCCGGAGGTGAACAGGATGTCCGAAAGGTCGTCCGGGGACACGGATTCCGCGCGGGCGACGGCGTCCGCGGTGCTCACCTGTTCGGCCAGCGCGGCCAGGTCGCGCCAGGTCAGCGTGTCGTCGCCGGTGCGGGCGGCGGACGCGCCGACGCCACCCGTGCCGATCGCGGCTGCATCATCCGTGGCAGCCGCCCCGGCATCATCGGTGCCGCCCGGGCCGGTGTCGCCCGGTATCACGATGATCGTCCGGATCTTCAGATCCGGTGCGGCTGCGCGCAATTCGGCCAGCCGGTCGCGGCCCAGGAACGGCCCCGCGATGAACAGCGCCTTGGCGTCCACCCGCGCCAGCACATCCGCGGCCTCCTCGGCGACGTAGCGGGTATTGAGCGGGACGATGACCGCGCCCACGTAGTGGGTGGCCAGTACGGCCGTCACCCAGTGGTGCGTATTGGGAGCCCAGATGCCGATCCGGTCGCCGCTGCCGATCCCGCGCGCCAGCAGCGCCCGGGCCGTCTCACGCACCGAGTCGAGCAGTTCCGCCCAGCTCAGTCGTACGGCACCGGCGACGACGGCGGGGGCATCGCCGTAGGCGCGCGCCGCGTCGTGCAGAGCCAGCGGAGTGGTCTGCGGAGGTGGTGTCATCGGAATTCCTGCCGTCCGGGAATGGGTCTAACAAAGCAAGTGCTTGGTAGGTTACTCTACCGACGTGAGCATGATCCAGACCCCCGAACCGGCCAGTGGGATGGAGGCGGGACGCGACGCCGAATTCCGCGCCGAAGTGCGTGAATGGCTGGCCGAGAGCCTCACCGGGCAGTTCCGCGAACTGCGCGGTCTGGGCGGTCCCGGCCGCGAACACGAAGCCTTCGACGAACGCCTCGAATGGGATCGTGCCCTGGCCGCCGCCGGGCTGACCTGCCTGGGCTGGCCGGTGGAGTGGGGCGGTCGCGACGCCACCCTGCGGCAGCAGATCATCTTCCACGAGGAGTACGCCAAGGCGGACGCGCCCAGCCGGGTCTCGCACCTGGGCGAGGAACTGCTCGGTCCCACCCTCATCGCCTTCGGCACCGAGGAGCAGAAGCGGCGCTTCCTGCCGGGCATCCGCGGTGTCACCGAACTGTGGTGCCAGGGCTATTCCGAGCCCGGCGCGGGATCGGATCTGGCGGCCGTGTCCACCGCCGCGTACCTGGACGGCGACGAGTGGTCGATCACCGGGCAGAAGATCTGGACCTCGCTGGCGCACCTGTCCGACTGGTGCTTCGTGGTGGCGCGCACCGAGAAGGGATCGCAGCGGCATCGGGGGCTGTCCTACCTGCTGGTGCCCATGAAGCAGCCCGGTATCGAGGTGCGGCCCATCGTCCAGCTCACCGGGACCGCCGAATTCAACGAGGTCTTCTTCGACAATGCCCGCACCGCCGCCGATCTGGTGGTCGGTCAGCCCGGCGACGGCTGGCGGGTGGCCATGGGCACGCTCACCTTCGAGCGCGGCATTTCCACCGTGGGGCAGTCGATTCGATACGCCCGCGAACTCGCCGACCTGGAGGCGGTGGCGCGGGAGAACGGGGCGATCGACAATCCGGTGATCGCCGACCGGCTGGACCGGGCCTGGGTGGGGCTGCGGGTGCTGCGTGCCCACGTGCTGCGCACCCTCGACGACGGCCACGGCTCGGCCACCGTCGACGCCCGCACCGCCGCCGGGCACGCGTCGGTCACCAAACTGCTGTGGGCGAATTGGCATCGCGGCCTGGGGGAGCTGGCCATGGATGTGCTCGGCGCGCCCGGCCTCATTGCCGACGCGCCGGGTGACGACCTCAATGCCTGGCAGCGGCTGTTCCTGTTCAGCCGCGCCGACACCATCTACGGGGGATCGAACGAAGTGCAGCGCAACATCATCTCCGAGCGGGTGCTCGGACTTCCGCGAGAGGCTCGGCCGTGACCGATTTGTCCATTGCTCCCGAACCGACCCCCGGCCACGGCCTGCTAGCCGGCAAGATCGCCGTGGTGACCGCCGCCGCGGGCACCGGCATCGGCTCCGCCACCGCCCGTCGGCTGCTGTCCGAGGGCGCGGACGTGGTCGTCTCGGATTGGCACGAACGTCGGCTGAAGGAGACCGAGGCGGCGCTGCGGGCCGAATTCCCGGATCGCCGGGTGGCCTCTTCGGCCTGCGACGTGAGCAGCACCGAACAGGTGGACGCGCTGTTCACCGGGGCCGTGGCCGCGCTGGGGCGGATCGACATCGTGGTCAACAATGCCGGGCTCGGCGGTGAGACGCCCGTGGTCGACATGACCGACGAGCAGTGGGACCGGGTCGTCGACATCACCCTGAACGGCACCTTCCGCGCCACCCGGGCCGCGCTGCGGTACTTCCGCGAGGCGGCCCACGGCGGCGTGATCGTCAACAATGCCAGCGTGCTGGGCTGGCGCGCCCAGCACGGCCAAGCGCACTACGCCGCCGCCAAGGCCGGGGTGATGGCGCTGACCCGCTGCTCCGCCGTCGAGGCGGCCGAATACGGGGTGCGGATCAACGCCGTGGCGCCGAGCATCGCGCGGCACGCCTTCCTGGACAAGGTCACCTCGGCCGATCTGCTCGATCACCTCACCTCGCAGGAGGCTTTCGGCCGCGCCGCCGAGCCGTGGGAGGTGGCGGCGACCATCGCCATGCTCGCCAGTGACTACACCACCTATCTGACCGGTGAAGTCATTTCGATCAGCAGTCAGCGCGCCTGATTTCATTCGCCTTCTGTCGGATCGCTGATTTATCCACAGGAAAGAAAATGGCTGGCGCGCCCATGCGCTCGGTGTGCAATCCTGGTTTAGGCCGATGCCACACGTCGAAGGGCGCGACCCATGGGTCGGGATCAGCGACAACAAGCCCAGGAAGAACTGGAACTCGAGCTGGTGCGCGAGGTGGTACTCGCGCGCCGCCGTATCGACAATGCCGTACTCGCCGCTCTCACGCTGGGAGCGGAATTACTGGACCACGATTCCGAGCGCGCCACCGCCATGCGCGCGGCGCGGATTCTCGAACAGCACGCGGTGGCGGAGGAAGACGTCACCCGCGATCCGCGTGGCGCGCTCCGCCACGACCTCGCCCGTGATCGCGAACGGGCGCGGCGAATCGGCCTGTCCCGCGACTCCTTCGGCGACAGCGAGGAGGCGCGCCGCCGCCACAAACGCACCGCCCTGCTGTGCGAGGTCCGGGCGGATCTGCTGGAGGTGGTTCGACGCTGCCGTCAATTCCATTACGACAATGTGGCTTTCGCCGACGGCATCGCCGAGGGGCTGTGCGCCGCCACCGACAAGCTGGTGGTGGGCGCGGATATGGAGACCTACCGCGCCTGGCAGCGCGGCATGGTGCTCAAGCTCAGTGAGGAACGCGGTGACGGCGGTGTCCCCCGGGTCATGGCCACCGTGGACGCGGGCCCGGGCCGCGATCCACTCACGGTCGAATGGGACAGCCCCGAACGTCGTCTCGCCCTGGTGGCCCGCATGGCCCGGGCCGGAATCTCGCCCATAGTGATCTGCGACCGCCTGCTGGCCGACCTCTCCGTCGCCTCGCCGCTGCGCTACTCGGTGCGCTGACTCGACCAAGCAAATGCTTGGTTGTATATTGGCGAGGTGACCCCACCACCTGACCCCTCCAAATCAGCACGTCGCAGCGAGCTGCTGGGCCTGGCCGCCGATCTCTTCGCCGAGCGGGGCCTGCGCGCCACCACGGTCCGCGATATCGCCGACGCGGCGGGGATTCTATCGGGGAGTCTCTACCACCACTTCGATTCCAAGGAAGCGATGGTGGACGAAATCCTGCGCGGCTTCCTCGACGACCTCTTCGGTCGCTACCGGGAGATCGTCGACGCGGGCCTGCCCACCCGCGACACCCTGGAAGCCCTGGTGATCGCGTCGTACGAATCGTTCGACCGATCGCACGCCGCGGTGGCGATCTACCAGGCCGAGGCCAAACGCCTCAGCGGCACACCGCGTTTCGGCTACATCGAGGAATACAACAAAGAGTTCCGGGAGCTGTGGCACCGGGTGCTGACCAATGGCGTCGCCGACGGCAGCTTCCGGCCGGAACTGGATATCGAACTGGCCTACCGGTTCCTGCGCGACACCGTCTGGGTGTCGGTGCGCTGGTACCGCCCCGGCGGCCGCATCACGGTCGACAGCCTGGCCAAGCAGTATCTGACCATCGTGCTCGACGGGCTGACCAATCCCGAACAGCCCAGCAAGTAGGAGTTCTTCATGTCTGCACCCACCCGCCGCCGGTACGCCCCCATGCGCGAGGCGTACGTGATCGACGCCGTGCGCACCCCGGTCGGCAAGCGCGGCGGCGCCCTGGCCGAGGTGCACCCGGCCGACCTGGGCGCGGCGGCGATCCAGGGACTGCTGGGCCGCAGCGCTATCGACCCGGTGGCGGTCGACGACGTGGTCTTCGGCTGCTGCGACACCATCGGCCCGCAGGCGGGCAATATCGCCCGCACCGCCTGGCTGGCCGCCGGCTACCCGGAATCGGTGCCGGGCGTCACCGTCGACCGCCAGTGCGGGTCCTCGCAGCAGGCCATCACCTTCGGCGCGCAGGCCGTCATGTCCGGCACCGCCGAGGTGATCGTGGCGGGCGGCGTGCAGAACATGAGCGCCATTCCCATCTCGGCCGCCATGCTCGCGGGTCAGCAGTACGGCTTCGACGCGCCCTTCGTCGGCGCGCAGGGCTGGGACCACCGCTACGGCACCGGTGAGGTGTCGCAGTTCAATTCCGCGAACATGATCGCCGAGAAGTGGGACATCTCCCGCGAGGCGATGGAGGCGTGGGCGCTGCGCAGCCACGACCGCGCCCGCAAGGCCATCGTCGAGGGCAAGTTCGACCGCGAGATCGTGCCGGTCGGTGACTTCTGGATCGACGAGGGCCCGCGCGAGACCAGCATGGAGAAGATGGCGGGCCTGAAGCCGCTCGCCGAGGGCAGCCGCATCACCGCGGCGGTGGCCAGCCAGATCTCCGACGGTGCGAGCGCCACCCTGCTGGCCTCGGAATGGGCGGTACAGGAGTACGGCCTCACCCCGCGCGCCCGCATCCACCACGTGAGCGCCCGCGGCGCGGATCCGATCCTCATGCTCACCGCGCCCATTCCGGCCACCAGGTGGGCGCTGGAGCAGACCGGGCTGACCATCGACGACATGGATGTCATCGAGATCAACGAGGCATTCGCGTCGGTGGTGCTGGCGTGGATCGAAGAGACCGGGGCCGATCCGGAGAAGGTGAACGTCAACGGCGGCGCGATCGCGCTCGGCCATCCGCTCGGCGCGACCGGTGCGAAGCTGTTCGCCTCGCTGCTCAACGAGTTGGAGCGGGTGAACGGCCGCTACGGGATGCTCACCATCTGCGAGGGCGGCGGCACCGCCAATGTGACGATCATCGAACGCATGGGCTGACCGTCGGTCGCATTCGGACGCCGTGCACCCCGGGTGCGCGGCGTTCGCCGTATCGGCGGGTAATGGCGGTGGCGTCCGGGCCGATGAGTCTGTTGGATAACGAAAACGCCAGAGCCTCGGTCTCTCTCGGGTACCGCGGCGCAGAATCGGTGTGGTCATGAGTGCGAACCTGCCCAGACGGGGGTTCCTGATGGGGGCTCTCGGTATCGCCGCATCGGGCTTCGCCGTGCCCGCGGCGGGTGCCCCGGTCCCGCTGCCGCCCGCACCGCTGCCGGTGCCCCCGATCCCGCCGCCGCCCATCACGCCGCTCAACTATCACTCACCGCCCCTGGAACCCTTCGTGGACGCCCTGCCCATTCCGGAGACCCGCCCCGCCGCCGGGAACTTCGCGGCCCGGTCGGGGACGCACCGCTTCCATCGCGACCTGCCGGAAACCCGCACCTGGGGCTACGACCGGGCGTATCTGGGACCGAATCTGGAAGCCTGGCGAGATCGCCCGGCTCGCATCAGCTTTCGCAATGAACTCGGCACCCATGTGCTCGCCTCGCACGTGGACCTCACCATGCACGGCGTCACCGAGCTGGATCGCACCGATCCCCGCATGACGGTGCACGTGCACGGCGGCGCGAACGCCCCGGACGCCGACGGGCATCCGCTCGTCACCTGGCGCAACGGCCGCCGCGCCACCTACGAGCCGAGCAATCGCCAGGAGGCCGCCACGCTGTGGTATCACGATCACGCCATGGGGATCACCCGGCTCAACATCCAGGCGGGGCTGGCCGGAATGTATTACGTGCGGGACGAATTCGACACCGGAGCGGCGGACAATCCGCTCGGACTGCCCGCCGGGGAGTTCGAGATCCCGCTGATCGTGCAGGACCGCACCTTCAACCCGGACGGGAGCATCCAGCCCATGGTGGGGATCTACATTCCCGAGGGCTACAACCAGTCCGGGCAGTTGGGCGACGTGGCGTGCGTGAACGGGGTGGTCTGGCCGCGCCTGGAGGTGCGCCGCACCCTGTACCGGTTCCGGCTGCTCAACGGGTCCAATTCGCGCCCTTATATTTTCGAGCTCACCAACGGGCTGCCGCTGTGGGCCATCGGCACCGATCTCGGACTGCTGGACGCGCCGGTTGCGACGCCGTCCATTCGCGTCAGCCCGGGGGAGCGAGTGGACCTGCTCGTCGATTTCAGCGGCATGCGCGACGGCGAGACCGTGGACCTGATCAACACCGCCTACAACGACCTCGGCAATACCGTGTTCATGGTGCCGGAGCTGCGGCCCATCATGCGGTTCGCGGTGGCCGGGAGCGGGCCGCCAGCAGTCGTGCCGCCGGTGCTGCGCGGTGGTCCGCTACTGCCGGAACCGCTTGCGCCGATGGCGGTTCCGCAGTCGGTGCGCACCATGACGCTGCTCGGACTCAACGACGACTCGCGCGCGGCCGCCGTCTTCCCGACCATGATGTCGCAGAACAATCTGCCGTTCCTCACCGAGGACATCGACCGGGCGCGGGCGGGATCGGTGGAGCAGTGGGACATCGTGAACAGCACGCCCTTCGACCATCCCATCCACATCCATCTGGCGCGGATGCGGGTGCTCGGGCGGCAGCCCATTCTCACCTCGGCCTACTGGTGGTCGAATCTGCCGCCCGCCTTCGGAATTCGCTGGGCCCCGTCGGCCGATCCGTACGCGCTCGGCCCTCAGCAGCTGCCACCGCCATGGGAATACGGCTGGAAGGACACGGTGGAGTGCCCGACCGACACCATCACCCGGGTGCTGGTGCACTGGCCGTCGGTGGCGGAGCTGGGCTTCGATCCGGATGCCGCACTGCGTGTGCCGCCGGGTGCGGAGGCGATCGCACCCGGCGGCATGCACGGTGGACATTCCGTGGCGGCTCCGGAGATTCGCGGCTATGTCTGGCACTGCCACAATCTCGACCACGCCGACCACGACATGATGTCGCAGATTCGGATCCTGTCCTGACTCAGTGGACCCAATCCGCCAGTGCCGCATCCAGATCCACGGCGCCCCGGGCTCCGACCCAAGCGATGTAGCCGTCCGGGCGGACCAGCGTGGGCCGCTGGTCGGGGTCCGCGGCGACGGCGATCCGGACCCGGTCGTCCTGCCCGTGTACCGCCGTCGCGGCGGCGGTGACCAGGACGAACTTGCCGTCGCGCAGCGCCTCGTAGAGCCGGCCGTCGGTGAGCTCGATATCGGCGGCGCGGGTGCCCACCAGGTGATCCGTGCCGTGCTTGCGCGGATAGGCGAACCCGATGCCCGACAGCGATCCGGCCACCTTGTGCGCGACGGGCGGCAGCGACAGCGCGCCACCGGCCAGGGTGTTGCGCACCAGCTGCCCGAGCTTGGATTCCAGCATGGCCGCGCGGATGATGGCGCCGCTGCTGCGCAGCACCTCCGCGCCGACCGGATGCCGTTCGGCGTGGTAGGTGTCCAGCAGGCCCTCCGGAGCCCAGCCCTGCACGGCCGCGGCGAGCTTCCAGCCCAGATTGGCGGCGTCCTGGATGCCGGTGTTCATGCCCTGACCGCCGGCGGGTGAATGCACGTGCGCCGCATCGCCGGCCAGGAACACCCGGCCGACCCGGTAGGACTCGACCTGCCGCTCGTCGCTGTGGAAGCGCGAGAGCCAGCGCGGGCTGTGCATGCCGAAATCGGTGCCGAGCGCCCGGGTGACGACCTCGCGCAGTTCCTCCAGCGTCACCGGTTCGCTGTCGGGCACCTGATTGCGGCGGTTCCAGGCGAAGATCCGGTACCAGCCGTCGCCGAAGGGCGCGATGAAGGCGAAGGCGTCGCCGACGCCGTTGACCGCCAGCACATCCTGGGGCGGTTCGCTGAGCTGGACGTCGGCCAGCGTGATGGACTTCAGCACCGACTTGCCGGGGAACTCCAGGCCGAGGGTTTCGCGCACCCGGCTGTGGTAGCCGTCCGCGCCCACCAGGTACCGCGCCCGCACGGGGTGGACCGAATCCTCGTAGCGCACCTCGGCGTCGACGCCGTCACCGGTGTCGGTGAAGGTGATCAGTTCGGCGGCGGTCACCAGGTTCGCACCCGCCTCCAGCGCGCGCTTGCGCAGCACGTCCTCGACGTGGGTCTGCGGGGTGATGAGCAGGTAGGGGAAGCGGCTGTCGAGCAGCTTGCCCAGATCGACCACGGCGTGCTCGAACAGCCGCAGCTTGTCCAGGGTGGCTCCGCCGGTGAGTACCTCGTCCGCGATGCCGCGGGCGTCGAACTGCTCCAGGGTGCGGGCGTGCACGCCGAACGCGCGGGTGAGTTCCGAGCCGTGCGCGTGCTTCTCCACCAGGGTCACCGTGACGCCCGCTCGCGCGAGATCCCCGGCGAGCATGAGTCCGGTGGGTCCGCCGCCGATCACCAGGACATCGGTCTTTTCGGGAATCATCATGTCCTCCAAGGGTATTATTCGGTCAACATCTGTTGGCCAACGCTTGTTGACAACGATAGAGCCACGACGGCGTTTGGTCAACACTTGTTGGCCTACACTTGTTGACATGACTGCGGAACGCACCAGACGGTCCGACGCGACTCGGGCCGCGATCCTCACCGCGGCGCGCGAACGCTTCGCCCGCGACGGCTACGACCGCGCCACCATTCGCGCCATCGCGGCCGACGCCGGCATCGACCCGGCCATGGTGATGCGCTACTACGGCTCCAAGGACAAACTGTTCGCCCTGGCTGCCGATATCGACCTGCGGCTCCCGGACTTCGCCGACGTCCCCATCTCCGAACTGGGCACGGCCCTGGTGTCCTTCGCCGTCCAGCGCTGGGATACCGACGAATCCCTCGCCGCCCTGCTGCGCGCCGCGGTCACGAACGACGGTGCGGCCCAGAAGATGCGCGAGGTGTTCGGCGGCCAGGTGGTGCCCATGATCGTGGCGCGCGGCGCCGCACCGGCCGACGCGATCACCCGCGCGGGCCTCATCGCCACCCAAATGCTCGGCGTCGCCCTGTGCCGCTACGTCCTGCGCCTGCCCCCGGTGGTAGCCATGAGAACCGACGAACTCGTCACCTGGCTCGGCCCCACGGTGCAGCGCTACTTCGACGGAACCCCGAACCCATCCGCCTGAAACCGGTGCGAGAACACCCGATCCGCCCCCGACGAGCACCGGATCGACCACCATGGATCGTGCGACCCGAGCCACGTTACGACCGAGCCGCGCAGGTATGAGTGCCGACGCCGAGCGTGCGGGTGAAGTGGCCGTCGCGGACAACTCTGCCGCGTAGATGGCATCGACCGTGCGGGCGATCCGGCGCTCGGCGACGTGGGTCGCACGGATGACGGGGGTGCGTGGGTGATCCGGCGCGTGTGCGAGGTGGACGTGGATGACTTGGGGGGGTGGTCGTGCGGGGAGCGCAGTGGTGCGGTTGGAGTGTCGATGCCGGTGGACGGCAGCGCGGGAGGTGAGGTCGGCATGTCGGCATCGGTGGCCGGACGGTTCGAGGAGATCGCGCGCACGGCCCGCCGCGTGCAGGACGGGATCGAGCGGGTGCGCGGGGCGGCGGTGTCGGCCGGGATTCGAATCGAGGTCGCCTCCGATGGCCGCATCACCGCCCTCGAGCTCGCTGATCCGGTGCTGGCACAGGCGATTTCGGCCGCGCATACCGAAGCCCTACGGCAGGCCGCCGACCAGGTGGCGGACCTGCGCCGGGAATTGGTCACCGACCCGACCATTGCCGCGGCGCTGCACCACTTCATCGAGATCGAGGCGGAGTCCGCCGAGCGCACGCGGCGGCATCCCGCCCGGTCGATGCGGCAGCAGCCCGCAAGCGACCCGGCACCATCCGCCGTGCCGACGCGGTGTGGGGCCGTGGTCGGCTCTACACCACCCACCGGTGTGCTCCCGCCCGCAACCGGTGCGCTCGGGCAGTCCGCGCCAGGGGCGCAGGGTGGGCAAGCACAGCCCCACCCGCCGACGCGGCGGCCCACTCGACCCGCGCCCCGCCAGCCGCGGCAACTTCCCGGTGACGACCTCGACAGCACCGATGAGAACCCGCACGCCCTACCCCCACACATCCGACGGCGTTACGGCCTCTAGCCCGCCGCACCGGGACCGGTTGCTCGTCGCCGATCGTCGGCTCCCGGCCGGGTGCGCACGTCGAAATCTCATTCACGCTCGTGGGGGTCGGGCCTCCCGGTGCTCGCGCGGTGCTCGCGGCGGCTCGTCGTGGTTGCTGCGGACTATCGCTGTGGTGCTCGCCGAGTCCGGGCCGGGCTGCCGCGCCCGTCGGACTCCCGCCCCTCCGCCGCGGCGCGAAGCCGAGCGTTTGCTCGCCTACGATGCTCGCAGCATTGTTCGGACCCGTAGAAAGCGGAGTGAGTATGGACCTCGGCGTGCGTTGGACGCTGCACGGCGACGGGCGGACTCCCGCCCCGGGCGCGGTCGTCAAACCCGATGAGCGGTTGTCGTGGCCGCGCACCTTCGGGCTCGGCGCCCAGCATGTGGTCGCCATGTTCGGCGCGAGCTTCGTGGCCCCGGTGCTGATGGGGCTGGATCCGAACCTCGCCATCATGATGTCCGGCGTCGCCACCGCCATCTTCCTGCTCGCCACCCGCGGCAAGGTGCCCAGCTACCTGGGCTGTTCGCTCTCATTCGTGGGCGTGGCCGCGGTGATCAAGGCCGACGGCGGCAGTATCGCCACCATTACCGGCGCCTGCCTGGCGGTCGGCGCGGCCCTATTCCTCATCGGTCTGGCGGTGCGCAGGTTCGGTGCGGGCATCATCCACGCCGCCATGCCGCCGGTGGTCACCGGTGCGGTGGTCATGCTCATCGGCTTCAACCTGGCGCCGGTCACCGCTTCCACCTACTGGCCGCAGGACCAGTGGACGGCGCTGCTCACCATGCTGTTCACCGGTCTGGCGGTTGTCGCGCTGCGTGGCTTCTGGGCGCGCATCGCGATCTTCCTGGGGCTGCTGTTCGGCTACGGCCTGTCGTGGCTGCTGGACCGGATTCTCGGCCCGATCACCTCCGCCGACGGCAGCGGGGCGGTCACCGAGCACTGGCGGCTGGATCTGTCCGGGGTGGCCGACGCCGCCTGGATCGGCCTGCCGGACTTCCACGCCCCGGCCTTCGAGCTGTCGGCGATCCTGGTCGCGCTGCCCGTGGTCATCGCGCTGGTCGCCGAGAATGTCGGCCACGTCAAGGCCGTCGGCGAGATGACCGGCGACGATCTGGACGGCAAACTCGGCACCGCCATCGCCGCCGACGGTGCGGCCTCCATGCTCTCCACCGGTTTCGGCGGCCCGCCCAACACCACCTACTCCGAGAACATCGGCGTCATGGCCGCCACCCGCGTCTATTCGACGGCCGCCTACTGGGCGGCGGCCCTGTTCGCGCTGCTGTTCGGCCTGTGCCCCAAGTTCGGCGCGGTGGTCGCCGCCATTCCGGGCGGTGTGCTCGGCGGCATCACCGTCATCCTGTACGGCATGATCGGCCTGCTCGGCGCGCAGATCTGGACCAATGCCAAAGTCGACCTGCGCAATCCGCTCAACCTGGTGCCGTGCGCCGCGGGCCTGATCATCGGCATCGGCAATGTGAGCATGGAGATCACCGAGAACTTCACCCTCTCCGGCATCGCGCTGGGCACCATTGTCGTGATCACCGGCTACCACGTGCTGCGCCTGTTCGCCCCGGCGCATTTCAAGGTGGAGGAGCCGCTGCTGGACGAGGGCACCTCCTCCTACGACGAGCCGCCCACCCGGTAGCCGCCCGCCGACAGCGGGATGACAGGGGAACCCGGGTGGGGACCGAGAGCGAGCCACGACGTGTGCATCACAGCCGATTCGTGGATGATCTTGGTAGCTCCGTACCGGAGCGACTGTGAGTGAGGACCACTGAGTAATGAGCAAGATGAGCAAGATCGGCGGCTTCGTGGCCGCCGCCGGGTTGGTCGTGGGATCGCTGGCCGGTGCCGGCGCCGCCAATGCGGTCGGGGGTCAGTTCGCCGCGATCGCCTTCAGCCCGTCGATGTGGCAGTCCGGCGTCGGCGTCAACACGCCGAGCTTCGAAACGGCCAAGCAGGCTGCTCTCGCGGACTGCGGTGCGGACGACTGTGAGATCTGGTTGTCGTGGGCCAACGGGTGTGGGGTCATCGTGGAGAGTGCCGACGGCGCCGCCGCTGCGAGCGGTCCGACCCGAAAGGAGGCCGAGGACGCGGCATACTCCCGCCTGGGCGAGTACACGCCCACCGCGCCACTGGCCAGCTTCGGCTCCTCCGAACTGAGCGGGGCGTGGGTGCACACCGTGGTGTGCACCGCTAACGCCGCTTGAGTCGTCCTGGGCTGACGAGCGGCTGATTCGAGCTCGCGCCGCACAGAACCGACCGCCACCCGGGCGAGCATCGGCGGATGCCGCGAGGGCACACGCCGACGAACAGGTGGCGGTCGGCGTGGCCCAGATCGCCGACCGCAGCATCGAGGAATCCGGCCGCGGACCGCGCGCACGGGGTGTCGAGTCCTCACCGATAGACGGGCAGAGACTCGGTATCGAGAGCGAAGCCGAACGGCTCCGGCAGCGGAGCCAGCTCACCGTATTCCCCGGTGAGCTGGCCGTGGTACTCACCGGCCCTCGGATGCGTGAACACCGACCAGCGTCCGAATCGTGGATCGAGGACCAGTAGCGTTCGAATTCCGGCTGCGCTGTACCAGCCGTTCTTGTCGGTGATCCGTGGAGCCTTCTCCGACTGCGAGATAACCTCGACCGCCAGTTCGACATCGGCCGGATCCGCCAGCCAGGAATCGTCCACGTCCCAGGCGTCGGGCAGGACTACCAGACCGGGGGTGCAGTAGTCATCGGCATCGTCCGGCATGCCGATCGAGGTCACCTCGTAAGTTGCGCGACCGGGCGGCATTCGCGCCTCGAGTTGAACGCGCAGCCTGCGGATCGTTCCCGCGTGCTTACCGCGCGGCGGCGGCGACATCACGAGGTGGCCGCCCAGGATTTCCACGCGCAGTCCCGTGGCGCGTTCGATCTGCTCTGCGATAACGCGCAAACTTCCCGGCCGTGGGTGCATGGCGGGAACGCTCACGGAAATCACTCCAACCCATTGCGAACGGTCGCCTCAAACATAGCTCGAGTGCTTTTCCGCAGGTCGGCGCTTGCAGGTGCCAGGGCGGTGTTGCCCAGTCCGCCGAAAAGCGCGAAGGCCGCCCCCGGGCGAGAGGAACCGGGGGCGGCTCGCGCGACCGGTAGGTGGTGGTCGCGCCGCGGATCGGACGGGATGGTCCGGATCCGTCGGGTTGCGCGGCGAATCGTGTCTGCCGCGCGGATCAGGGGGTCACGGGTCCGGGCCGTGACGCACACGTCGGGCGGTCGCAGGGACCTGCGGTCGCAAGGGCCAAGCGGTCGCAGGGGGCCTGCGGTCGCAGGGTTCAGGCGGTCGCGGATTCGGGGTCGGTGACGCGGTAGGAGTTCAGGTCGTCGATGCGGGCGACCGCGTCGTCGATGATGCGGTCGATGAGGTCCGCGACCGTGGGGAGGTCCTCGATGATGCCGGTGACCTGGCCCGCGGCCAGCACACCCGCCTGCGTATTGCCCTCCACCAGACCGGCTTTCAGCAGCATGGGGGTATTGGCCGCCATGATGACCTGCGACCAGGTGAGGTCCTTGTGCTTGCGCATGGCCAGACCGTCCTTGACGATGGTCGACCATGTCATGCCGGTCATGCCCTTGAACTTCAGCGCGTTCGCCGCCGCGGCGACGAACCCGCGGGTGCGGCCCGAATGTTCCAGCCGCTGCACCAGTTCGGTATTGAGCACCCGGTGCGGCATGCCGTCGACCTTGGTGGAGACCACGGTGTCCTGGAGTCCGCGCCGCAGATACTCCTGTTTCACCGCGTCCGGCACGCTGCTCTCCTGGGTGAGCAGGAAGCGGGTGCCCATGGCGACCCCGGCCGCACCGTAGGACAGCGCCGCCGCCAGCCCGCGCCCGTCGAAGAAGCCGCCGCCGGCGACCACGGGAATGTCCACGGCGTCGAGCACCGAGGGCAGCAGCAGGGTGGTGGCGACCGGGCCGGTGTGCCCGCCGCCCTCGCCGCCCTGCACGATCACCGCGTCCGCACCCCACTTCGCCACCTTCACCGCGTGCTTGGCCGCGCCGATGGACGGAACCACCACCACACCGGCGTCTTTCAGCCTCGCGATGAGCTCCTGCTTGGGCGCGAGGGCGAAGGAGGCGACCCGCACCCCCGCGCGAATGAGCAGTTCGATGCGTTCGGGGGCGTCGCTGGCGTCGGCGCGGATATTCACGCCGAACGGTTTGGTGGTCTGCGCCTTGGTCTTGGCGATGGCCGCTTCCAGTTCGGCGAAGGTCATGGTGGCCGAGGCCAGAATGCCCAGGCCGCCCGCATTGGCGGTGGCCGAGACCAGGCCGGGTCCGGCGACCCAGCCCATCCCGGTCTGCACGATGGGGTGTTCGATGCCGATCAGTTCGGTCAGCGGCGTGCGCAGCCGGGCGGTCACGATGTCACTTCCTTCTCCCGGAAACCCTTGGGATCCAGCACCGTTCGAATGATCCGCAGTTCCTCCTCGGTGGGCAGCCGGGTTTCGCCCGCCTCGGCCAGCCCGGCGATCTCGAAGGAGGTGTTCTCGGCGACCTCGTCGGCGGTGACGCCCGGATGCAGCGACAGCGCGCGCAGCGTGTGCCCGGGTCCGCCGAAGTCGAAGACGCCCAGGTTCGACACCACCCGGTGCAGATGGTGGAACCGGTAGGCCGGATTCTCCGGATCGATCCTGTCGTAGCCGATCCCGGAGACGATGTCGACGCTCTCGCAGAACACCCGCTTGCTGTGCTTGGGCACGAAGTAGCTGGTGGCGTGGTTGACGGTATTGCCGGGAGCGCCGCGCACGCCGAACATCTGCCGGGTCGGACGTTGCAGCGGACCGAAGGCCGACAGGTTCTGATTGCCGTACCTGTCCAGCTGATTCGCGCCCATGACCACATGGCGGCGACCCGAGGCCACCACGTCGAACACCTTGGAGAACGGGATCCAGCCCTCGATGGGCGCCTTGCCCCCGATGGGCGGAACCTCGGCGAGCAGCAGCGCCTCACCGTCGGAGAGCAGCAGATCCGGCTCGAAGGTCAGCCGCGCCAGCCGCGCGCCGATGGTGGTGACGGTGGACATGGGGCTGGCCATGATCTCGCCCGCGCCGCGGAAGATCTCGGCCGCCGCGACGACGCAGACCTCGGCCCGAGTGATTACGGCGGTGTCGCTCATTTCTGCTCCTCGGCGAAAGCGCGGACGGCGGACTGGTATTCGTCCTCGGGGACGTCCAGGTAGCGCGCCCTGAACTCGGCCCACGATTCGGGCGTCTTGGCGGCCTCCACGTAGTGGCGCTGGAACCGCTCGTCGCGGCCGTAGCTGCCCGAGAAGGTGAAGTGCGCGCCGCCCGGGGCTTCCACCACGCCGTCGACCATCATGCGGTTGAGGATGATCGCCTGCTGCGGAACGGCTTTCACCAACTCGTCGGTCTCCACGAGTCGATCCACCGAGAGGTACCGGCGCTGCGCCGCCAGCGAGTACAGATCGTCGAAGTAGGGATCGACGCCGGTGTAGGCGGCATTGCCGTGCTTGTCGCCCAGGTCCAGATGGACGAAGGAGGCGTCCAGGTCGAGCGCGGGCATGGCGACCAGGGTCTCGGTCTTGCCGTCGGTCGGATAGGGGGACTCGACCGTCTTCAGCTCGCCCTCCCAGAAATCCATTACGGCCGAACCCAATCCGGCGCGGATCGGCAGGAACGGCAGGCGGGCGGCGGCGGCCTGCAGGCCGCACTTCACCATGCCCTCGTCCATTTCGCGCACGGTGATCGCGCCCTCGGTGCGCGCCTTGGCGAACCACGGATCGTAGAACGGCGCGGAGTCCAGGGAGACGAAACCGTAGTACGCCTTGCGTACCTTGCCGGCCGAGCACAGCAGGCCGAGGTCCGGCCCGCCGTAGCTGACCACGGTCAGATCGGTGATGTCCGACCGCAGCAGTGCCCGCACGAAGGCCATGGGCTTGCGCCGGGAACCCCAGCCGCCGAGGCCGATGGTCATTCCGCTGCGCAGTTCGCCGACCACGTCGTCCAGGGACATTCGCTTGTCGCGCATGGCTCTACTTCCCCTTCTTCTGCGCGGCCAGATCGTCGTCGAAGCGCGCCCGGATCTCGTCGGCCACGCCCGCGAGATTGAGTTCCATGGTGAAGCCCTGCTCGTAGCGGTAGGAGCGGTGCACGTCCTGCACGTCGATCCCGTTCAGCGCCCGCTTGGCGGCGCGGATGACGCGGCCGTCCTTGTTCGCGATGTTCTTGGCGACCTCCATCGCGGCGGCGTCGAGTTCGGGCCGCGGCACCACCTTGTAGACCGAGCCGTAGTGGTACAGCTGCTGCGCGGTGAGGGTGCCCGCGGTGTAGAACATGGTGCGCATCAGGTGCTGGGGGACCAGGCGTGCGAGATGGGTGGCCGCGCCGAGCGCGCCGCGATCCACCTCGGGCAGGCCGAAGGTGGCGTCGTCGGAGGCCACGATGACGTCGGAGTTGCCGACCAGGCCGATGCCGCCGCCGAGGCAGAAGCCGTTCACGGCGGTCACGACGGGGACCTGGCAGTCGTAGACGGCGGCGAAGGCTTCGAAGCAGCCGTGGTTGGCGCGGATCAGGGCCGTATGTCCGGTGTCGCGGTTCATCTCCTTGATGTCCACGCCCGCGTTGAATCCGCGCCCCTCGGCGCGCAGCACCACCACCCGGGTGATCTGGTCGCGCCCCGCCTCGCGGACGGCGTCGGCCAGGGCGAACCAGCCGTCCGAGGGCAGGGCGTTGACCGGCGGGTAGTCGACAGTGACGACTTCCACGCCGTCGGATTCGGTGTGACGGTTGATCCCCATCGAATGTCCCATCGTTGGCAAAGCAAGCAAGTGCTTGGTAGGTTAGCACGGTGGCAATCGAAGTGAACCTCTCCGGCTCCGTCGTCCTGGTGACCGGCGGCGTGCGCGGCGTCGGAGCCGGGATCAGCCGGGTTTTCCTGGAGGCCGGTGCGACCGTGGTGGCCTGTGCGCGCCGACCCGCCGACATGCCCGTCGAGGTGGACGGCCGGGCGATCGACTTCCTGCCGTGCGATGTGCGCGATCCGGATTCGGTGCGGAAACTCGTCGACACCCTCGTGCTGAAGTACGGGCGGCTCGACACCGTGGTGAACAATGCCGGTGGCGCGCCCTTCGCGCTGGCCGCCGACGCCAGCGCCAACTTCCACTCGAAGATCGTGCAGTTGAACCTGCTCGCGCCGCTGCTGGTGTCGCAGGCCGCCAACGAGGTGATGCAGCGACAGCGCGGCGGCGGTTCCATCGTGATGATCTCCAGCGTCAGCGGGCACCGGCCCTCGCCCGGCACCGCCGCCTATGGTGCCGCGAAAGCCGGTGTGGACAGCCTGGTTTCGTCGCTCGCCGTCGAATGGGCCCCCAAGGTCCGGATCAATTCGGTCATCTGCGGCATGGTCGAGACCGAGAGCTCCCACCTGCACTACGGCGACGACGACGGCATCGCCGCGGTGAGCGGCACCGTCCCGCTGCAGCGCCTGGCCACCCCCGAGGATATCGGCCGCTCCGCCGCCTTCCTGGCCTCCCCGCTGGCCTCCTACATCAGCGGCGGCACCCTGCTGGTCCACGGCGGCGGCGAGAAGCCCGCCTTCCTGGACGCCTCCACCGCCGAGGTGCCCTCGGCAGCAGGGGGCTAGCCGGGTGGGAGCCCGAGAACCTCACGGCCGCCGGGGGCGCGGGGGCTGGGCCCGCGGACTCCGGATACCACTCATCCACCGGGGGCGCGGGGGCTGGGCCCCCGATCCTCAACTCTTCCGACACAGAGGTATCGATATGACGGACAACAAGATCTGCGACGGCCGCGTGGTCATCGTGACCGGTGCGGGCCGGGGCATCGGCCGCGCGCACGCCCTCGCCTTCGCCGCCGCCGGAGCCAAGGTCGTGGTGAACGACCTCGGAGCCGAACTGGACGGTGCGCCCAGCCCCGACTCCCCGGCCGCGCAGGTGGTCGAGGAGATCAAGGCGCTCGGCGGCGAGGCCGTGGTCAACGGTGACGACATCTCCGACTGGGAGGGTGCGCGCCGCCTGATCGCCACCGCCGTCGAGACCTTCGGCCGCCTCGACGTATTGGTCAACAATGCGGGCATCGTGCGGGACCGGATGCTGGTGAACCTCGGCGAGGACGAGTGGGACGCCGTGATCAAGGTCCATCTCAAGGGCCATTTCGCGCCCATGCGACATGCCGCCGAGTACTGGCGCAACGAATCCAAGGCGGGGCGTCGGCCCGAGGCACGCATCATCAACACCAGTTCCGGCGCGGGTCTGCTCGGCAGTGTCGGCCAGGGCAACTACGCCGCCGCCAAATCCGGTATCGCGGGCCTGACCCTGACCGCGGCGGCGGAGTTCGCGCGCTACGGAATCACCGTCAATGCCATCGCGCCCGCCGCGCGCACCCGCATGACCGAAACCGTCTTCGCCGACATGATGGCGGCCCCGGAGGACGGATTCGACGCCATGGCGCCGGAGAATGTCTCACCCCTGGTGGTCTGGTTGGGCAGTGCGGACTCCGCCGGTGTCACCGGTCGCATGTTCGAGGTCGAGGGAGGCAAGGTGACCGTCGCCGACGGGTGGCGGCACGGCGTCTCGGTGGACCGCGGCGCACGCTGGGAGCCCGCCGAGCTCGGTCCGGTCGTCCGCGATCTGCTGAGCAAGGCCACCGAACCCGAGCCGGTCTACGGGGCATAGCACTCGTAGATCTCACGTCGCCGGTACCGCTCGCGGGGTACCGGCGACGTTCGTTTGTGTCCATCATCACATTTCGCGATGGCCGCTATGGTGGATCGCTCTCCCGCAACCTCTTTCGTTTCCGGCACAGCAAACCAATCGGTCGCGTGCGGACCAGGCAGTCTCACAATGGCGTGCCGGGTGGGGTGAGCTGCGCGGTGGTGCGGGTGTTACGCCCGAATTGTCCTGGGGCGGTTTGTGATATTCGGCGTGTCGGGGCGGGGGTGGACGTACGGTTGGTTGCAGCCCCTAATGCCGGGAAGAGTTGTGCGGGGTGGGTGGGTTGTCGGTAGCATGACCCGCGTTCCGCAAAGGTCCGGCAATCGGGGCGACCGGGCGATTGGACTGCGCAGTAAAACCGATGAGGGGAAGGCTGTCGCGTGAGTGTTGGTCGCACCTTGCGCATAGTGGCGGTGGCCGGGATGGTCGCCGGTACGACGCTGCTCGGGCCCATGGCGGCCCTGGCCCAGCCCGGCGGCATCGACCTCGAACCCGCGCCCGAACCCCAGCCCGTCCAAGTACCCCTGCAGCCGACCCCCGCCGCCGGTCCGTGGGATCTGGTCGGCGCACTGCTCGGCACCGGCTCGGCCGGAATCGGCTCGGCCGCCACCGGCTCGGCGGGCGTGGGCTCCGCCGCCACCGGATCCGCCGTCGGCGGAACGGGTTCCGCCGCCCTGGGTACCGGTTCCGCCGCCACCGGCTCGGCCGGGGCCGCCCTCGGCTCGGCGGGCGCGGGAGCCGGGTCGGTGGTCGTCGGCTCCGGTTCCGCCGCCCTGACCACGGGGTCCGCCGCGCTCGGAACGGGTTCCGCCGCAGTGGGTTCCGCCGGCCTGGGTGCGGGCACCGTACTCGGCACCGGATCCGCGGGTATGGCGGCACTGCTCGGCCTCACCGGTTCGGCCGGTCTCGGGACCGGTTCGGCGGCAGTGGGTTCCGCCGCTGTCGGCACCGGTTCGGCGGCGGCCACCCTCGCCACGTTGTTGGGTCTCACCGGCTCCGCCGGATTGGGGACCGGTTCGGCGGCGGTCGGCTCCGCCGCTGTCGGGACGGGTTCGGCCGCGGCGACTCTCGCCACGCTGCTGGGTATCACGGGTTCGGCCGGTCTCGGGACCGGTTCGGCGGCAGTGGGTTCCGCCGCTGTCGGGACGGGTTCGGCCGCCGCGACCCTGGCCACGCTGCTGGGTATCACGGGTTCGGCGGGGCTCGGGACGGGTTCGGCCGCTGTGGGTTCCGCGGCGGTGGGATCGGCCGCTACCGGGTCGGCCGCGCTGGCCGCGCTGTGTACCGGTTCGGCGGCCGTCGGTTCGGCCGGGGTGGGCTCCGCGGGTGCGGGTTCCGCCGCCGGGTCCGCCGCGACGGGTTCGGGTGCCGGTTCGGCCGCGCTCGGCTCGGCCGCGACCGGATCGACCGGGGTCGGTTCGGCAGCCGTCGGTTCCGCCGGGATCGGTTCCGCGGCGGTCGGTTCCGCCGGGGCCGGTTCGGCGGCGACGGGTTCGGGCGCGCTGGGCTCGGCCGGGGTCGGCTCGGCCGCCGTCTGCGCCTCCCCGCTGCTGCTACTGCTGATCCCGCAGCCGACACCCGCACCGGTGCCTCCGCCCGTACCGCTGGAGATTCCGAAACCGCCCGCACCCGCGCCCCAGGTACCGCTGCCCGTGGTGGCTCCGCTGGTCGTGCCGCCCGCGGTGGAGGCGGCTCCGGCACCACCCGCGCCTCCCGCTCCGCCGGCGGCGCCCGATCCGGTGCTGGCACAGCCGGATCCGCAGGTGCGGCCCACCTCCGACTCGGGTCTGCTGCCACCGATCAAACTGCTGTCGGTCATCGGCGGACTCATTGCGCTCACGCTGGCGGGCGTGGGTTCCGGTGCAGTGAGCGCGCAGAGCGCGTCCGCGGCGCAGGCGCGGATCGATGCCGCGCGCGCCCAGTTCTTCGGCCCGAGGGCGTGAGGGGGCAGCGATGACCGAGAGTCGAGCGCATAGCAGCGCCAGCAGGTCCTACCGTCGGGTGGCGGCCGCCGTCGACGCGGTGTGCGCGGTCGCCGCCGACTTCGACGCCACCACCCTCGACGAGGTGGTCGACGCCATCTCGCTGGAGCGACGGCGGCCCATCGAGATCGCCAGCGCGCAGTTGGGGCCGGGTGTGTGCGGTCAGCGCCGCAGCTACCCGGACCGCGATGTGATCGTGCTGGCCGCCGCGCTACCCACGCGCGAGCACACCCTCGCGCACGAGCTGGGGCATATCGTGTTCGACCATCCGGGCGAGGCCGCGACCGAGGTCACGCTGGAGGCCAGCGAGGACCTCATCGCCTACATGCTCAGCCAGCGCGCACACCAGCAGATCGTGGATCTCGGCGAGGACGAACTGTGCGAGTGGGAGGCGGAGACTTTCGCGAACATGCTCATGACCCGACTGCGCGTATTCAACAGCCGCGGCGCGGGCGTCTCGGTCCTGCGCTTCGACGAGGCACTCGGATGACCGGGTCAGGGCCCGGAGGAGGCAGCGTGCGTAACCACGGAGGGTCCCCCGGGCATCCGCGAGGGAGACTGCTGACCGGGTCAGGGCCCGGAGGAGGCAGCGTGCGTAACCACGGAGGGTCCCCCGGGCATCCGCGAGGGAGACTGCTGACCGGGTCAGAGCCCGGAGGAGGCAGCGTACGTGATCATGGTCACCCCCTCGAGCGGGAGGACACGGCATGACCTTCTGGTTGACGGCTCTACTGGTCTGGATGGCGGCCGGGGCGCGGGTGGGCCGGGTGCTCGTCAAGCCCGCGACGACCGCGCGGGTGGCGATCGTGATCGCGGTGGCATCCGTCGCGGCGGCCTCCACCGTGGCGATTCCGGATGTGGCGGTGGCGGTCGATCACATCGCGCCGGCCGGGGTGCGCGGAATGTGGTTGTCCGACAGGCTCACTCCCATGCTCTGGACGCTGTTCGTGACGGCGACCTCGGTGGTGGCCGCGGCGGCGTGGCCGGTGGTGTCACGCCGGAATCTGCGCCAGATCTCCTGGATGATCTATGCGGGCGGCCTCATCGCCATGACCATCACCCTGGTGTGGTCCACCACCTTCGGCTGGGTGGTCGCCCTGCTCGGCTGCGTCTTCATCGTCATCACCGGCGTGCGCAACCTGGACTGGACCACCCTGGGCCGCGGCATCGCGCTCTACACCACCGGCACCCTGGTGGTCGGTGTGCTGTCGACGCTGTCGCTGCGACGTGAGATCGATCACGCCGCCATGCCGAAACCGCAGCAGCCGGACTGGTTCTGGCCCGCCTGGCAGATCGCGTCACTGCTGATCGCCGTGGGCGCGGTGTGGATCGTGATCGAGCTCTGGCTGCGAGCTCGCCTGCTGCTGCGGGAGATTCGCACCCTGCACCGGGTGCTGGTGGCGCGCTTCCCGGAGGTGGTGACCAAGGATCAGACCGGGTCCACCACCCAGCTCAAGGCATCCGACCAGGTGGCGCAGATCATGGACGCCCTGTTCTTGCAGTCCGGCGGCGGCGTGGAGCTGGCCGATGCCGGTGCGCCGCCCGAATCGGTGGCCGAACGGGCCGAGCGGGTGGCGTTGTGGGCGCGGAATCCCTTCGGCGAGACCGTGGTCGACGGTCGATGGATCGCCCCGCCCCCCGGCGTGAGCCCACGCGGCTGGGCTCAGGCCATTGCTCGCGCCTTCGACGAGGCGCTGGAAAGTGGGGCCGGTCAGCCGTCCGCGCAGCGCTGAAACGCTCTATTCGACCGGGGTCCACCTTTCGGTGGATTCCGGTCATAAGTGCGCCGGAATGGCGATGGTCCTGACCGTCGTGTGCATCTGAAAGTGCACTTTGCACAGATCGCGTGTGCGGTTTGCACAACTCGATCGGAAATCCAGCAAAACGAAACGACCCCCCGTGGCCGTATCCGGTGCATCGCCCGACAATCTGCGCGATGCACACCAGGGGAGGTCGTCTCACCGATATGTGCTCGGACCCCGCGCAGCGATATGCCAGGAGTGCGCATATCTGCTCCGCGCAGGGGTGTACGCCACATGGTCTCTGTGCCCTGAGACCGGTGCAACACCCCATGTGCCAGCCGCACGATGGCGACGCTGCCCTGCAAGCAGCGCCGTATCGTTCGAACGCTCCTCGTGGAACCGGCTGGAAGAGTCCTGTGACAAACCAACACAGTGCGGTTCCGAGTCACTCGCACTGTGTTGCCTTGAGGCAGGGCCTATTCCGTGCCGTCCGGAGGAATTTCGGGCAGCCCCTCTGATGCCCGCAACTTCTCCGCCATGGAGGTGAGGAGGTTCTGTGATTCTTCGGAGAGGTCGAAGGCCCTACTCGACAGCCGACGCAGTCCGTAGCCCTGCAGCTGGGACAGCAGCTCCAGATCATGATCGATCTTGGCAGCGTAGATGTCGTTGAAGAAGTAGTCCGGCTTGACCTTGAAGAACTTCGCCAGCGCAGCCACCGTCTCGTCCGACGGATTCGTGCGCTGTCCCGACCGCAGCTGTGACAGATACGGTTTCGAGATCGGATGGCCGGAGGCCGTCAAGGCCGCCGCCACCTCTGCGTTGGTGTGCGGCTTACGCCCCGGGGGATGCACGGTTTCGAACAGCTTGTTCAGCCGCGCCGCGAAATCAGCCATTGTGAGCCGCCCAATTCCCTTCGCTGTACTAACAGTCGTTATCTCGGATACGTATCATTGATATTAGCGGCTCAGTAACTGAAAACCTACGCCTGATTCGCGATTTCCTTGAACCTTCTCGGCGGTGATCCGGTGAACCCGCTGTGGCTTGGGCGTTTGCGGGCCACCCTCACGGTTCTTGCGGATGGCTTAAGAGCCCCGGTTCTGGCCCGTCGCGAAGGTCTTCCGTAACAAGCCGCTAGTAGCTATAAGATAGCTGACGAGTCATCATCTTGTCTGTACCGAAGTTTGTGTGGCGTACGCCACGTTTGAGCGGTCGTAGGATGAATGTTCAACCTCATGGCCGAAAATGGTTGGGGACTAGACCCGTTCGATGATCGTGCCCGTCGCGAGTGCACCACCGCAGCACATGAGGATCATCGCGGTGCTCTTGCCTGAGCGCTCCAGCTCATGCAAAGCCGTTGTGATCAACCGCGATCCGGTGCTGCCGACCGGGTGGCCGAGCGCGATGGCCCCGCCGTTGACATTCACCCGGTCGAAGTCGGGCTTGTGCACCGAGGCCCAGGACAGCACCACGGATGCGAAAGCCTCGTTGATTTCGAACAAGTCGATATCGCTCATGCTCATGCCGCTGCGCTCCAGCAGGCGGGCGCACGCCTGCACCGGCCCGTCGAGTTGGTATTCGGGCTCACCGCCGACCAGGCACTGCGCCACGATGCGGGCGCGTGGGCGCAAACCATTGCGTGCGGCGGCCCTTTCGTCCATGAGTAGAACGGCTGCGGCACCGTCGGAAATCTGCGAGGAGGTGCCCGCGGTGTGAATACCGCCCTCCTGCACCGGCTTCAGCTTCGCCAGGCCCTCGCGGGTGGTCTCGCGCAGGCCCTGATCGCGGCTGACGTCCATGGTCTCGCCGGTGAGGTTGCCCTCCTTGTCCACCTGCGGCGCGCCCTTGACGGTCAGCACCTCGCGGTCGAAGCGGCCCTCCGCCCACGCCTGCGCGGCCAGCCGCTGTGAGCGCTCACCCAGGGCGTCGGTGTCGTCGCGAGTTATGCCGCGCCGCTTGGCGATTCGTTCCGCGCCGGTGAACTGGTCGGGCATGTCGATATCCCAGCTGGCCGGACGGCGGGGCCCGGCGTGGGTGCCGACATTGGCGCCCAGCGGCACGTGGCTCATGGACTCGATGCCGCAGGCCAGGCCGACCTCGATGGCCCCGGTCGAGATGAGTCCGGCGACCAGGCCCGCGGCCTGCTGGGCGGAGCCGCACTGGTTGTCGATGGTCACCGCGCCGGTCTGCCAGGGCAGGCCCGCGTGCAACCAGGCGGTGCGGGTGACATTGTTCGACTGCTCGCCGACCTGCATGACGCAGCCGCCCACGACCTGTTCCACCAGCAGGGGGTCCAAGGCCGCTCGTTCGAGCACGCCCCGCTGTGCCGCGCCGAGCAGTTCGGCGGCGTGCAGGCCGGCAAGCCAGCCGTTGCGCTTGCCGATGGGCGTGCGCGCGGCCTCGACGATGACGGGAGTTCCCATGTCGTTCCTTTCGGGTACAAACTGAAACAGGTTCGGATTCTGTTACAGCTGTTTACTAATTCGCCTTCCTCAGTCGTACCACCTGTGCTTCAATGATGGTAGAACGTGTTTCAGTCGGTCGAAGGAGACTGCTGGTGGTCGACACCTCAATGCGTCCCAATCTTCCGGACGGATTCGATGTCACGGACCCGGACATGTGGGAGAGCCGAGTCCCGGTCGAAGAATTCGCCGAATTGCGGCGGACCGCCCCCATCTGGTGGAACCCCAAATCACCGGACGTGGGCGGCTTCCACGACGACGGCTTCTGGGTGGTCAGCAAGCACGCCGACGTCAAAGAGGTCTCCCGGCGCAGCGACGTGTTCTCCAACTTCGAGAACACCGCCATCCCGCGCTTCAACGACGACATCACCCGTGAGCAGATCGAAATGCAGCGGTTCGTGATGTTGAACAAGGACGCGCCCGAGCACACCAAGCTGCGCAAGATCATCGCCAAGGGCTTCACGCCGCGCGTGATCAACGGCCTGCGCGCCGAGCTGACCGCGCGGGCGGAGCGGATCGTGCGGGCCGCCGCCGAGTCCGGGCGCGGTGACTTCGTCGAGCAGGTGGCGGCCGAACTGCCGCTGCAGGCCATCGCCGAGCTGATCGGCGTGCCGCAGGAGGACCGTAAGAAGATCTTCCGCTGGTCCAACGAGATGACCGGCTACGACGATCCGGACAGCGATGCCGACCCGCTGGTCGCCTCCACCGAGATCCTCGGCTACTCGTACCAGATGGCCGAGGAACGCAAGCGGTGTCCGGCCAGCGATATCGTCACCGAACTGGTGCAGGCCGAGATCGACGGGGAGGCGCTGTCGTCGGAGGAGTTCGGCTTCTTCGTCATGATGCTCGCCGTGGCGGGCAATGAGACCACCCGCAATGCCACCACGCACGGCATGCTCGCCTTCCTCGAGAATCCGGAGCAGTGGGAGCTGTTCAAGGAGAAGCGGCCCCTGACAGCGGCGGACGAGATCATCCGCTGGGCCACGCCGGTCAGCATGTTCCAACGCACGGCGTTGGAGGACACGGAACTATCGGGCGTCCGGATCGAGAAGGGACAGCGCTTGGTGCTGCTCTACCGGTCGGCCAACTTCGACGAAGAGGTGTTCGAGGACCCGTTCACCTTCGACATCCTGCGGGATCCCAACCCGCACCTGTCCTTCGGCGGCACCGGCGCACACTTCTGCATCGGCGCGAACCTGGCCCGCCTCGAGGTGGAGATCATCTTCAATGCCATCGCCGATCACATGCCGGATATCACCGGCATCGGCGATCCGCGGCGACTGCGCTCCGGCTGGCTCAACGGGATCAAGGAGTTCGAGGTCGATTACAAGACGTGCCCCGTGCGGCACTGAGGCGAATCGACAGTGCCGATACGAAAAGCGCTGCGGGCGTCCGGAATCCGGACGCCCGCCGCGCATTTCGGATCGTATCGAGCGAGGATCGTGCCCGCTCGCGTAGCGGTCGGGCACGAGTTCTAGCGTGTTCCAGCCGGTTTCATGGTCGCCATGGCGCGCTCCTGCTCCCAGAAGGCGCGCAGGGCCAGGATCTTCCCGTCCTCGTCCACCCTGTAGGTGAAGACACCCTCGGCGTCGATCACCTGGCCGCCCATGTACGTGCGGATCTTCCCGGTGAAGGCGATCTCGCGGCCGCAGGCGAAGGAGTCCTCGAAGAGGAATTCGATCTGCTCGGTCGGGGCGATCGCCTTGTCCCAGAACGCCGCGATGGCCTCCGTGCCGCGGTGGCCCTTGCCCTCGGGGTCGAAGAAGGACGGCCCGACCGGATCCTCCACGATGCCGTCGGCGGCGAAGAGCGCGACCCAGGCGGCCTTGTCGCGCGCCCGGACGGCGGCCTGCGAGGCGGCTCCGGCGACCCGCGCCGGATGCTCGGTGGTGGTGGTCACGGCTGCTCACTCCCCACGACCCACATCGAGAAGTACTGTGAGCCACCACCATAGGCGTGCCCGAAGGCCTTGCGGGCGTTCTCCACCTGATAGTCGCCCGCGCGGCCCATCACCTGCTTGGCGGCCTCGGCGAAGCGGATGAGCCCGGAGGCCCCGATCGGATTGGACGACAGCACGCCGCCGGACGGATTGACCGGCAGCTTGCCGCCGATGGCGGTGTCGCCGGAGTCGGTGAGCTTCCAGCCCTCGCCCTCGGGCATGAAGCCGAGATTCTCCAGCCACATGGGCTCGAACCACGAGAACGGCACATAGATCTCGGCCGCGTCGATCTCCTCGAGCGGATTGGTGATGCCGGCCTGCTCCCACAGGGCCCGGGCAGCGTCCTGTCCGGCAAGCGGATTCACCTGATCGCGACCCGCGTAGGCGAGCGGTTCGGTGCGCATGGCGGTGCCGTGCACCCACGCCACCGTCCGGCCGCGGGCCTCCTGCTCCTTGGCCGAAGACTCGTCGCCGATGACGAGCGCGCACGCACCGTCCGAGGACGGGCAGGTCTCGTCGAAACGAATGGGATCCCAGAGCATTTGGGAGGCCAGCACCGAATCCATGGTGATATCGGCCTGCCGCAGGTGGGCGAGCGGATTGCGGGCGCCGTTGCGGCGGTCCTTCACCGCGACCATGGCCCCGATGTGCAGCGGGGCATTGGCGCGGCGGATGTAGGCGCGCACATGCGGGGCGAAGTAGCCGCCCGCACCCGCGCCGACCGGCTTGGTGAAGGGCACCGGATTCGACAGCGCCCACATGGCATTGGATTCCGACTGCTTCTCCCAGGCGACGGCGAGCACCTTGCCGTATACGCCCGCCTGCACGTGATTGGCGGCCACGATGCCGGTGGAGCCGCCCACCGAACCGGCGGTGTGCACGCGCAGCAGCGGCTTCCCGGTCGCGCCCAGGGCGTCGGCCATGAACAGCTCCGGCATCATGGAGCCCTCGAAGAAGTCGGGGGCCTTGCCGATGACGACCGCGTCGATATCGGCCATGGTGAGCTCGGCGTCGGCGAGGGCGCGGTCGATGGCCTCGCGGCACATCCCCGCCATGGACACGTCCGACCGCTTGGTCACATGGTTGGTCTGTCCGGTGCCGAGTACGGCGGCGGGCCCACCCGTCTCCCGGCCACCACCCCTCACCGAATCGCTGTGCGATGCTGCGTTCATCGTGCCTCCAAAGTGGCGACCAGGTTCTGCTGCAACGCCGGACCGCTGCTGGCGTGGGCCAGGGCGCGATTCGCATTGCCGTTGATGATTTCGGTGGCGGCGAAGCCGATGCGCTCCAGACCCGCCGCGAACAGGGGGTTGCCCGCCAGCGGCCCGCCGGAGGGGTTGATGCGGGTCGAACCGTTCAGCCCGATGGCCTGCCGGAGAATGATCTGCTCATGGCTGTACTGCGCGTTCAGTTCGGCGACGTCGAATCCGGCCGGGCCGTCGCCGATGGCGGCGCGGGCCGCACGGGTGGTGGACTCCGAGACGGTGAGATCGCGCGCGCCCAGCATCGGGGTGTCGATGTAGTGCGCCATACCGGTCAGCCAGGCGGGCCGCTCGCACAGCTCGCGCGCCCGGTCGCCCACGGCCAGCACGATGGCGGCCGCGCCGTCGGTGATGGGCGCGATGTCGTGGGCCCGGAACGGGTCGGCCACGTACGGCGCGGCCAGCAGCTTCTCGATATCGGTCTCGGTCCGGGCGGTCTCGGTCGCCTCGCCGTAGGCGGCCGCGGCGGCGGCGCTCTCGGCGGCGACGGCGGCCATGTCCTGTTCGGTCCAGCGTCCGGCGTCCAGTCCGGCCCGCGCCTGCAATCCGGCCATGGACACCGCGTCCGGCCACAGCGGCGCGACGACGTAGGGGTCGGTCTGGAGGGTGAGGACCTGGCGCAGAGTGCCCGCCGAGGGCTTGCCGAAGCCGTACACCAGCGCCGTCTTCGCCTGTCCGGAGCGCAGCTTCACCCACGCCTCGTAGAGTGCCCAGGCCGCGTCCATCTCCACGTGGGATTCGTTGATGGGCGGCACCGCGCCGATGGAGTCGATGGCGGAGATGAACGAGAAGGCGCGCCCGGCAAGGTAATCCGAGGAGCCGGAGCACCAGAAGTCGATATCGGCGGTTTTGATGCCGAGGTCGTCGTACAGCCGCGTGAAGCAGGGGTGCAGCATCTCCACGCCGTTGGTGGTGCCGAAGGTCTCCGGCACGTGCGGTGCGTGCGCGAAGCCCACCACCGCGATATCCGTTGTGTTGTTCAAGGTTTCAGCGCCTCTCTACAGGTGGTGCGCGAAGGTCTCGTAGTCGGCGTCGGGCTCGCCGGTGGGCTCGAAATGGGAGATGTTGTCCAGCCCGTAATCCCATTCCTCCCGCGGCTTCCACACCGCCTTCACCCGCATACCCATGCGCACCTCGGCGGCGTCGATACCGAGCACCAGGTGCAGGAAGGGGATGTCCGCGCCGTCCAGCAGGATGTAGGCGGCCACGTACGGCGGCTTGATGCGCTGGCCCTGGAACGGCACGTTGACCACGCAGTAGGTGGTGACGATGCCGGTGTCGGGCAGGTCGACGTAGTCCTCGGTGGGTGCGCCGGTGCGCGGGTCCGCCCCGCGCGGCGGGAAGTACACCTTGCCGTCGTTGCCCGCCTTCGCGCCGAGCAGCCTGCCCTCCACGAGGGCCTTCAGGAAGGCGGTCTCCTGCGGTGCGGCGGTGTGCTTGAAGCTCAGGTCGATCGGCGTCACGATGCCGGTGATCGGCTCGGTCTCCTCCGCGGGCGTTGCGGCGACCGAGAATTCGCCCGGTTCGAAGCAGGCGATGTCGTGAATGAAGCCCTTGCGCTCGGTCGCCCAGCGCGCCCGCACCCGCATCCCGGTGCTGATATCCGCGGGCGAGGCCACGTCCACGGCGTGCAGCAGGGCGGTGTCCGCGCCGTCGAGTTGGATGAGCGCCCAGGCGAAGGGGCGGTCGAAGGGCTGGCCGGGCAGCGGTTCGGCCACCCAACTCCATGACCGCACGGTGCCCACATCGGCGACCTCGACGAACTCGGTCAGCCGTTCGGCCGTGATCGGATCGAATTCCGCTGGCGGCACGATCACGCGCCCGTCGGAGCCGCGCACACCGACGATCTGCCCGACGCGCAGGCCGGTCAGGAAGCGGCCGATGGTCGGACCGGTGGAGCGGGTGTAGTCGAACTGCATCCGCAGCGGTGCGGCGAGTACTTCGGTGTTCCCCAGAGTCACGAGATCGAGTAGAACAGGTTCTTATTATGGTCGCAAGAGGCCAGTTGGGAAGGGAGTCGATCATGCGGTTCGGGTTGCAGCTCGGTTATTGGGGTGCACAGCCGCCCGGCAATGCCCAGGAGTTGGTCGTCGCGGCCGAGCAGGCCGGGTGGGACGCCGTCTTCACGGCGGAGTCCTGGGGGTCCGACGCGTTCACGCCGCTGGCGTGGTGGGGTTCGAGCACCGACCGGGTGCGGCTGGGGACGTCGGTGGTGCAGATGTCGGCGCGCACGCCCGCGGGCACGGCCATGGCCGCGCTGACCCTGGATCATCTCAGCGGCGGACGGCACATCCTCGGGCTCGGGGTCTCCGGACCGCAGGTGGTCGAGGGCTGGTACGGGCAGCCGTTCGCCAAGCCGTTGCAGCGGACCCGCGAATACGTGTCGATCGTGCGGCAGGTGCTGGCCCGCGAGGCCAAGGTGACCAGCGACGGACCGCACTATCCGCTGCCCTACACCGGTCCGGGCGCGACCGGCCTGGGTAAGCCGCTCAAGCCCATCACCCATCCGCTGCGCGCGGACCTGCCCATCTGGCTGGGGGCCGAAGGGCCGAAGAACGTGGCGCTGACCGCCGAGATCGCCGACGGCTGGCTGGCCATCTACTACACGCCCCGGCTCGCGGACATGTACAACTCCTGGCTGGACGAGGGCTTCGCGCGGGCGGGTGCCCGGCGTTCGCGGGCTGACTTCGAGATCGCCGCCACCGCCCAGGTGATCCTCACCGATGATTCGAAGGCCGAGCTCGATCGGATGCGGCCGGTCATGGCGCTCTACATCGGCGGCATGGGTGCGGAGGAGCTGAACTTCCACGCCGAGGTGTACCGGCGGATGGGGTACGGCGAGCAGGTCGAGGAGATCACCCGGTTGTTCCGGAGCGGCCGCAAGGACGAGGCGGCGGCCGCGGTGCCGGATGAGCTCATGCTCGACACGATGATCGTCGGCAATGAGGCGCAGGTGCGCGAGCAGCTGAAGGTGTGGGAGGACGCGGGCGTGACCATGCTGCTCGTCGGGGTCCGCGACACCGAGCAGCTGGCCCGCCTCACCCCCCTCGTGCAGTCGTAGAACGAGTTCTATATTCCCGGCGTCACGGCGTGAGCGGCCCGGCTAGCACGCTCTCGCCGGACTCCCGGTCGCCCTGCCAGGCGAAGGCCGGGTCCGAACTCGGTTTGCGCTGCCACAGCAGCAGGAGCAGATCCGATGCGGGCGCGGCGATCTCGGCGGTCGGCTCGCCCTTGCCATAGGTCCGGATGGTCCCGGTGTCGGTGGACCGCACCTGTACGGCGGCCTCGGGCGGGGTCGCCAGCCCGCGGTCGATCATGCGCTGCGCGAACATGTCGAAGACCTCGGCGATACCGTCGTCGGCCAGCGCGGCGTCGATCGGCGCGGCGACGCCGAGCGCGAACTGCGCGTCCCACAGGTGCATGACCGTCTCGTGGGTGCGGCGGCGGCGCCAGAAGCCGACGGTGCGCGGGGCCAGTCGGGTGAAAGTCCATGCCTCCGTGGCCGGATCGGCCGACAGTGCGGTGACGAGAGCGTCGGAGGTTCGGTCGAACCAGGCCCGCAGTTCGGCCGGATCGTGCGGCGCGGGTTCGCCCTCGCCGTCGCCCCGCAGTTCGGCGACCGCCGTCACCACCCATTGATTTCCGCGCCCCATATGCTCGACCAGATCGTGGAGGGTCCAGTCGCCGCAGGTGGGCACCGGTGCGGTGAGATCGACGTCCGCGGTGATGAGCTCACCGAAGGCCGTGAGCCGGTCGCGCAAGATCGCCAAGAAGTCCATGCGCCCACGGTAAACGACGTACTCTGTGGCGGCAGCCACAATCTCTTCTGTGGCGGCAGCGGCAATCTCTCGTGGTATGGATTGAAAATCGTGTCTTGTCACACACAGGAACACGTTCTATTTTCATCATGTGAGCCACAACATAGCGGACCTTGTCGAACACGCCATCGACCTCATGCCGGATAACGTCGCTCTGGTCGACGACACTCGCTCGGTTACCTATGCCGAGCTCGAGGGGCGAGCCAACCAACTCGCGCACTACCTGCGAGAACAGGGGGTGCAACCGGGTGACAAGGTGGGTATCTACTCGCGGAACACCATCGAGGCCATCGAGGCCATGGTGGCGGTGTTCAAGGCCCGCGCCGTCATGGTCAACGTGAACTTCCGATATGTCGAGAACGAGTTGCAGTACATCTTCGACAACTCGGATATGGTCGCGCTGGTGGTCGAGCGTCGCTACAGCGACAAGGTCGCCAACGTCTGGCCGAACACCCCGCAGCTGAAATCGGTCCTCGTGGTGGCGGACGGCACCGACCTGCCGCTACCCGAGGGTGCCGTGGAATACGAAGCGGCGCTTGCCGGTTGCTCGCCCGAGCGCGACTTCGAGGACCGTTCGCCCGACGACGTCTACATGCTCTACACCGGCGGCACCACCGGTATGCCCAAGGGCGTCATGTGGCGGCAGGAGGATGTCTGGCGGGTGCTCGGCGGCGGAATCAACTTCCTCACCGGCGAATACGTCACCGACGAGTGGGAGCTCGCCAAGCTGGGCGCCGCCAACCCGCAGATGGTCCGGTACCCGGTCGCCCCGATGATCCACGGCGGCTCGCAGTGGGCCACCTTCCAGAGCCTGTTCGGCGGCGGCAAGACGCTCATGCTCGCGGAGTTCAGCGGGCACGGGCTGTGGCGGGCCGTCGAAAAGCACAAGATCAACCTCATTTTCATCACCGGTGACGCCATGGCCCGGCCCATGGTGGACGCGCTGCTCGAGGGCAATCCGGAAACCGGTGAGCCCTACGACGCGTCGAGCCTCTACGTCATCGCCAGCAGCGCGGCGCTGTTCTCGCCGACGCTCAAGGACAAGATGCTCGAGCTGCTGCCGAATCGGATGATCAGCGACTCCATCGGCTCCTCGGAGACCGGTTTCGGCGGTCTGTCCGTGGTCACCAAGGGGCAGAACCACACCGGCGGCCCGCGCGTGAAGATCGACGCCTCCACCCAGGTGCTCGACGAGGACGGCAATCCCTGCGAGCCCGGTTCCGGCAAGATCGGCTTCCTGGCCCGCAGCGGGCACATCCCACTCGGCTATTACAAGGACGAGGCCAAGACCAAGGCCACCTTCAAGGAGTTCAACGGCAAGCGGTACTCGATTCCGGGCGATTACGCCCGCGTCGAGGAGGACGGCACCGTCACCATGCTGGGCCGCGGTTCGGTGAGCATCAACTCCGGCGGCGAGAAGATCTACCCGGAGGAGGTCGAGGGGGCGCTCAAGTGCCACCCCGAGATCTTCGACGCGCTGGTGGTCGGCGTGCCGGACGAGCGCTGGGGGCAGAAGGTGGTCGCGGTCGTGCAGTGTCGCGGCGCGAACCGGCCCACGCTCGAGGAGCTGCGTCCGGTGCTGACACAGGAGATCTCGTCGTACAAGATGCCGCGTGCGTTGTGGTTCGTGGACCAGATCAAGCGGAATCCGGCGGGTAAGCCCGACTACACGTGGGCCAAGGCGCAAACCGAGGAGCGTCCCGCCGACGAGGACGCGCCCGCGCCCGCCAGCAAGTAGTGCCCGGTTCCGGAGCCGGTCGCGATCCGTGCCGCGACCGGCTCCGATCCGTTCAACCAGGGAAAACACCGGATCATCCGAGGATTCGCCCGGAGCCGAAGGATATGGAAGGCAGTCCTTTCCGATACTCCCAACATGTCGGTGGGGTGTGCCAGAGTGGCCCTATGAGCAAGCAGTCCGGCAGGTCCACCACCTCCCTCGATGAGGTGTTGCAGTCGTTCGAGGGGCACCGCCGTGAGCTGTGTGCCTACGCCTATCGCATGCTGGGGTCCTCCTTCGAGGCCGAGGACGCCGTGCAGGAGGCTTTCACACGCGCCTGGAAGTCCTACGAGTCCTTCGAGGGGCGCTCCAGTCTGCGCTCCTGGCTCTACAAGATCACCACCAATGTCTGTCTGGACATGCTGGACGGGCCGCAGCGCCGCGCCCGGCCCATGGACCTGAACGGGCCGTCCACGCCCGACTCACCGCTGCCCATGCCGGAGCCGGACTACGTGTGGGTGGAGCCCATTCCGAACGCGCTGGCCTTCGGTGCTGATCCGGCCGACCACGCCTCGGTGAAGGACACGCTGCGGCTGGCCTTCGTGGCGGCGGTGCAGCATCTGCCCGCCACCCAGCGCGCCATCCTGATCATGCGCGAGGTGCTGCGCTTCTCCGCGAACGAGACCGCCGACATGCTCATGATGTCGCCGGCCTCGGTGAACAGTGCCCTGCAGCGCGCCCGCGCCACCATGTCCAAGGTGCAGCCCGACGAGGGCAAGACCTTCGACGAAACCGACGAGCAGCAGCGCAAACTCGTCGACGATTTCGTCAAGGCGTTCGAGGCCTACAACATGGACGCGCTCACCGCCCTGCTGAAAGAGGATGTGGCGCTGTCCATGCCGCCCATCTCGCTGTGGGTGTCGGGCCCGGACAATGTGGCCGCCTTCATGCTCGGCCACGGCCACGCCTGCCGCGATTCGCGCATGGTGCCGCTGGCGGGTGCGAACGGTTTGCCCGCCTTCGGCCACTACAAGCCGAGCGACGAGCCGGGCCGGTGGGTGCCGTGGTCCATCACCGTGCTCGAACTGGATGGAGATCGCATTTCCGGTCTCAACTTCTTCCTCGACACCGATAAACTGTTCCCGCTCTTCGGTTTGCCGCAGGAGTGGCGCGAAGGGTCGGAGGTTTCGACCACCGCGTAGACCCTGTCGGCGCGCATGGTGGATGACGTCGGGGTGGTCCGACGTCGGCGCGACGACACGCGTGAACGGCCCGCCGGGTGTATACCCGTCGGGCCGTTCGCATTTCGGCGTCGGAGAACGTCGGCGTCGGGGGATCAGCCCGGGTAGTTCATGTGGAAGGGCTCCCACTGGTGGCCGTCCGGGTCGATGAAGGTGCGGCCGTACATGCCCGCCTCGGCCTCCTGGGCGCGGCGGCTGTCGTCGGCCTCCTCGGTGCCGCCGGCCGCCAGGGCGGCTTCGACCAGACTGTCCACCTCGGCGGCGCTGGCCAGGGACAGGGCGTAGGCCGCGCCCACCGTACCGGTGGTGTCGGCGATGGCACGCTTGCTGAAGTTGGTGAAGAACTCCTTGGTCAGCAGCATCAGGCAGATGTTGTCGTCCACCACGATGCAGGCGGCGTTGTTGTCGGTGAAGTCCGGATTCACCTTCCAGCCGAGCGCCTCGTAGAACCCCTTGGACCGGTCCAGATCGGAAACGGGGAGATTGATGAAGATCATCTTGCTGGCCATGGTGTCGTCCTCTCGGCGCGTACTCGTTGCGTGTCACCGGTAAGGACGAAGCGGACATCGAAAACTCATCGGTGCCCCTGGGACAGGGCCGGATACGCACCGGGCGGCGGCCCGGAATCCGTGCCGCCGCCCGGTGCGCGGACCTCAGCTGGCGGCCAGGATGCCGCCCAGGGCGCGCAGGTGGTCGCTCGCGCCGCCGAGGGCGAACTCGTTGTGCTTGGCGGCGGTGAAGTACTGGTTCACGATGTGATCGCGGTCGATGCCGACGCCGCCGTGCACGTGCACCACGGTGTGGGCGATGCGGTGGCCCGCGTCGGCCGCCCAGTACTTGGCGGTGTGGATCTCGGCGGCGGCGTCCAGGCCCTCGGCCAGTCGCCAGGCCGCCTGCTGGACGGCCAGGCGCACGCCCTGCACGTCGATGTAGGCGTCGGCGAGGCGCTGCGCCACGGCCTGGAAGCTGCCGATCTTGCGGTTGAACTGCTCACGCTCGCGGGCATATTCGGCCACCAGCTCCAGGCCGCGCTCCACCGTGCCGAGTTGCTGGGCGGCCAGGCCCAGCCAGGCGCGCTCCAGCAGCCAGGTCAGGATCTCCGGCCCCTGCTCCAGGGTGCCCACCAATTCCGCCGGGGCACCGGCAAATTCGACCTCCGCCTCGGGGGAGCGGTCGGTGACCAGCTGGTCGGCGAGGTGCACGGTGGGTTCGGCGGGATCGACCAGGAAGACGGCGGCGCGGCCGTTCACGGTGGCGGGCACCAGGATTCGCACCGCCTGCCGGGCGAAGGGCACCGTGATCTTGACGCCGGACAGCCGCCAGGAGCCGTTCTCGTCGGCGGTGGTGACGGGCGTGGCGGGCTCCCAGTTGCGCTCCTCGCTCAGCGCCACGGTCAGGATGGTCTCGCCGGCTGCGGCGGCCGCGGCGAGTTCGCGCTGCGCCGGGGAGCCGAAGGCGGCCAGTGCGCCCGCACCGAGCGCCACCGACCACAGGTAGGGCACCGCCGCGACCGACTTGCCCAGTTCACGCAGCACGGCCGTCTGCTCCAGCACGCCGAAATCGCTGCCGCCCACCGCTTCCGGCAGTGCCGCGGCCAGGACGCCGGTCTCGGCCAGCGACTTCCACAGCGCCGCGTCGAAGCGCACGGTGTCGTTGCCCTCGGCATCGGTGGTGCGGTCGAGTTCGCGCAGCCGGTCGGCGGTGACCAGCTTGCCGGTCACCTCGGCGGTGAGCCGGGCCAGATCCTGCTGCGCTTCGGTCAGGGTGAAATCCATGGAGGTACCTAGCTTTCGGTCGGCGTTCGCTCAGGGCCGGGAGGAGGAAGCTTGCGTAACCACGGAGGGCCCGTGAACGCCGGGGTGTCGGACACGGCTCTCAACGCGTGGCGGGCGGCTGGCGTAGGGCGGTCATGGCGATGATGTCGCGCTGCACCTCGTTGGTGCCGCCGCCGAAGGTGAGGATCAGGCAGGCGCGGTGCATGCGCTCCAGCCGCCCGCGCAGCTGCGCTCCCGGCGAGTCCTGGCGCAGGTACGCCTGCGGTCCGAGCACCTCCATGAGCAGCCGGTAGGCCTCGGTGGCCAGTTCGGTGCCGTACACCTTGCAGGTGGAGGCGTCCCACGGGCGCGGCGCGGCATCCCCACCCGCGTCGGCCCGGGAGGCGATCTCCCAGTTGAGCAGCTTCAGGTACTCCACCTTGGCGTGCACGCGCGCCAGATTGATCCGCACCCATTCCTGGTCGATGACGCGAGCGCCGGTGGAGGTCTTGGCCTCCCGCGCCCACTCCACTGTCTGCCGCACGGCCAGCGCCAGCGGGGCAGAGGAGGTCAGCGCCACCCGTTCGTGATTGAGCTGGTTGGTGACCAGTGACCAGCCGCCGTTCTCCGGGCCGACCATATCGCTGTGCTTGACCCGCACGTCCTGGTAGTAGGTGGCGCTGGTGTCCGGACCGGCCATGGTGTGCACCGGGGTCCAGGAGAAGCCCTCGGCCGTGGTCGGCACGATGAACATGGAAATGCCCTTGTGTTTCTTGGCATTCGGGTCGGTGCGCGCGGCCAGCCAGATGTAGTCGGCGTAGGCGATGAGGCTGGTCCACATCTTCTGGCCGTTGATGATCCACTCGTCGCCGTCGCGCACGGCGGTGGTGCGCAGCGAGGCCAGATCGGTGCCCGCGCCGGGTTCGGAGTAGCCGATGGAGAAGTGCAGTTCGCCCGCGGCGATCTTGGGCAGGAAGAACTTCTTCTGCTCCTCGGTGCCGTAGTGCATGATGGTCGGCGCGACCGAGTTGATGGTCAGGAACGGCACCGGCGCGCCCGCGATGGCGGCCTCGTCGGTGAAGATCAGCTGATCCATGGTGGAGCGGTCCTGCCCGCCGTACTCCTTGGGCCAGCCCAGCGCCAGCCAGCCGTCGCGTCCCATCTCGGCGACGACCTCGCGGTACACGTTGCCGTGGCCGTACTCGCCGGTCTGGGCCGACAGCGCGTCGCGTCGTTCCGGGGTGATCAGTCGAGCGAAGTACTCGCGCAGTTCGGCGCGCAGCTGTTCCTGCTCGGGCGTATACGCAATGCGCATAGTGCGATGTCCTTTCTGCCGCGCCTGGCGATGCGGCGGGTTCGCGGCCTGGAAGGCTCGCGCCGCGAACCGAGGTGGTGAGGCGATAATTGCACACCAAGTGGAACTTGTTCCAGTATGGGAGCCTGTTCCGGTATTTCCGGGTACCTGGGCAGGGGCTGTCTTGTTAGGCTCGGCCCATAGTTGTGGCAAAGGAGTTGGCTATGAAGGTCACCGTCGATCTCGACCAGTGCGAGGCGAACGGCATCTGTGTCGGAATCGCCCCCGACGTGTTCGATCTCGATGACGAGGACATCCTGCACATCACCGCCGCCGAGGTGCCCGCCGATCAGGAGGACGATGTTCGCACGGCCGTGGCGCAGTGCCCGAAGGCGGCCCTGAAACTTGTCTGAAACCATCCTTGCTAGCAAGGTGTAACACGTTCTAAAGTCGGCCCGGTGAGCGTTTCTGATGTGAGTCTTGCGGGCCGGGTTGCGATCGTGACCGGCGGCGGCGCCGGATTGGGCCGGGCCGAGGCCCTGGCCCTGGCCGGCGCCGGGGCGTCGGTCGTGGTGAACGATCTCGCCGAGAACGACGCGGTCAACGCTACCCTCGCCGATATCCGGGCACTGGGCGCGAAGGCCGAATTCGTCGCGGGCAGCATCGCCGAGCGTGCCACCGCCGACGCCCTCATCCACACCGCCGACGAAGCCTTCGGCGGGGTGGACATCGTGGTCAACAACGCGGGCATCACCCGGGACCGCATGCTGTTCAACATGTCCGACGAGGATTTCGACGCCGTCGTCGCGGTGCACCTGCGCGGACACTTCCTGCTGACCCGCAATGCGGGCGCCTACTGGCGCGCCAAGTCCAAGGCGGCGGGCGCGCCCGTGTACGGGCGCATTGTCAACACTTCTTCCGAGGCCGGACTGCTCGGTCCGGAGGGGCAGGCGAACTACGGTGCGGCCAAGGCCGGTATCACCGCGCTGACCCTGTCGGCCGCCCGCGCGCTGGCACGTTTCGGCGTGACGGCCAATGCCATCGCCCCGCGGGCGCGCACCGCCATGACGGAGAACGTCTTCTCCGCCGCCCCGCAGGACGGGCCCGATCCACTGTCGCCGGATCATGTCGCCCGCCTGGTGGCCTACCTCGCCTCCCCGGCGGCCGAGCGCGTCTCCGGCCAGCTGTTCGTGGTGTACGGCCCGATGGTCGCCCTGATGGCCGCGCCGGTCGTCGAGCGGCGTTTCGATGCCGAGGGCGAGTGGACCGCGGCGGGACTCGCCGCGACACTCGGCGGGTATTTTGCCGAACGCCCTTCCGGCGCTACCTTTTCGGCGTCGTCGCTGATGGATCTGGACTGAGTTTCCCATAGCGGGGGTTACGTCCGGCCCCCGGTTGATCACACGATCAACTATTGGTAGGAATGGGGTTCAACGGTGTGGGACGCCTCACAAGGGCTGTCTCAGACACGAGAGTGACCCCATAGTGAACAAGTTCTCAAGCGCCTAGCTATCACCGAGAAAAAGAGCTGTTCAATACCTGCGAAAGCCTTACGCAGCGCCAGTGAACGTGTTCTAATCATTCAGCGGGGCGTAGATCACATTCAGATCTCGTGCGCTATAAGCAAGGCAGGGGCAGGAGGAAACGCGGGAATGAACGACGTTCTTGCCGTGCCGTTGCGGGCGGTCGGAGGGTTCTTCGAACTCGCCGGAAGCGTCGCTCGCGCCGCGGTACGGCCCCCATTTCAGCGCCGCGAATTCATCGAACAAGCGTGGTTCGTGGCTCGGGTATCGATCATCCCGACCCTGCTGGTGGCGATTCCGTTCACGGTGCTGGTCAGCTTCACGCTCAACATCCTGCTCCGGGAGATCGGCGCGGCCGACCTCTCCGGCGCGGGTGCGGCCTTCGGGTCCATCACCCAGGTCGGCCCGATGGTCACCGTGCTCATCGTGGCCGGCGCGGGCGCCACCGCCATCTGCGCGGATCTCGGCGCCCGCACCATCCGTGAGGAGATCGACGCCATGCGGGTGCTGGGCATCGATCCCATCCAACGCCTGGTGGTACCGCGCGTGCTCGCCTCGATGTTCGTGGCGGCACTGCTCAACGGCCTCGTCAGCACCATCGGCATCCTCGGGGGCTTCCTGTTCTCGGTCTTCCTCCAGGACGTCAACCCGGGCGCGTTCGTCAACGGCATCACGCTGCTGACACACTTCCCGGAACTCGTCATCTCCGAGGTGAAGGCCACCCTGTTCGGACTCGCGGCCGGACTCGTCGCCTGCTACCTGGGGCTGAACGTGAAGGGCGGCCCCAAGAGCGTGGGCGACGCGGTCAACCAGACCGTCGTCTTCTCCTTCATGGTGTTGTTCGTGGTTAACGTGGTCGTCACCGCGGTCGGCATCAAGTTCACGGCGCGGTGATCTGATGGCGTTCGTGATCGAGTCCAGATTCCCGCGAATCACCAAGCGGGTCAGGCGTGTTGGCGAGGGTATCGACTCCGTCGGCAAACACGCCGTGTTCTACGCGCAGTCGATGGCCTCGGTGCCGCGGGCGCTGGTGCACTACCGCACCGAGACCATTCGGCTCATCGCCGAGATCTCCATGGGCACCGGCGCGCTCGCGGTCATCGGCGGCACCGTCGTGATCGTCGGCTTCCTCACCCTCGCCGCGGGCGGCACCATCGCCGTGCAGGGGTACAGCTCCCTGGGCAATATCGGCGTCGAGGCGCTGACCGGCTTCTTCGCCGCGTTCATCAATGTGCGCATCGCCGCGCCGGTGATCTCGGGCATCGGATTGGCGGCCACCCTGGGCGCGGGCACCACCGCGCAGCTGGGCGCCATGCGCGTCTCCGAGGAGATCGACGCGTTGGAGGTCATGGCGATTCGCCCGGTGCCCTTCCTCGTCGGCACCCGGATGCTCGCGGGCATCATCGCCATCATTCCGCTGTACTCGCTCGCCGTGATCGCCTCCTTCATCGCGAGTCGCTTCGCGACCGTGGTGATCTACGGGCAGTCGGCGGGCGTCTACGACCACTACTTCGAAACCTTCCTGATTCCCAGCGACATTCTGTGGTCGTTCGCGCAGGCGATCTTCATGGCCCTGGCGGTCATGGCGATTCACACCTACTACGGCTTCCACGCCGCGGGTGGGCCGGTCGGCGTGGGAGTCGCGGTCGGCAACGCCGTGCGGGCCTCCCTGGTCGCGGTCGTCACCGTGACGCTGCTGATCTCGCTGGCCATCTACGGCACCTCCGGCAACTTCCATCTCTCCGGGTAGGGCGGCGAATGGGTACGCAAACACGCAAACCACAATCACGGTTCGAAGAGCCGTGGGTGATCCGGCTGTGCGGGCTCGGCATGGTGCTGGGCGTGGTGGCCGTGGTCACCCTCTGCCTGGTCATGTTCGCGGGCGGCTTCGAGAACACCGTCAAGGTCTCCGTCGAATCGCCGCGCAGCGGCCTGGTGCTCGACCCGGACGCCAAGGTCAAGATCCGCGGCGTGGAAATCGGCAAGGTCTCCGGTGTGCACAACACCGCCGACGGCGCGCGCATCGATCTCGAACTCGATCCGGAACAGCTGCGGATGGTGCCCGCCAATGCCGTCGTGGATATCAGGTCCACCACGGTATTCGGCGCGAAATATATCAATTTCATTGCGCCGCAGAATGCTTCGCGGGAATCACTGCAACCCGGCGCAGTGGTGCGAGCGAGTTCGGTTACCGTCGAATTCAATACGCTGTTCCAGCATCTCAATGACGTGCTCGCGAAAATCGAGCCGGAGAAGCTGAATGCCACGTTGCAGGCGGTGGGTTCGGCATTGCAGGGCCGTGGCGAGAAGATCAACCAGCTGCTCGTCGACAGCGAGGCGTTCCTGCGCGACATCAACCCCTCACTGCCCACCCTGCAGGAGGATCTGCGCAAGACCACCCAGGTCACCGGCCTCTACGCCGACACCGTGCCGGATCTGCTGCGCACCACCGACAATCTGGTGGTCACCGGCGGGACGCTGGCCGAGCGGGCCGGGGATCTGGACCTGGTGCTCACCAACATCATCGGACTGGCCGACACCGCCACCCCGATCCTGAACGAGACGGAATCGCCGCTGGTGGAAGCACTTCGACTGCTGCATCCGGCCACAGACACCCTGTACGAGTACCGCACCGCGGTGTCCTGCGTGGTCAACGGCCTCGGCCCGCTGATGCCGCTCTACGGTGAGATCTTCGGCGGCCGGTATCCGGCGGTCTCCATGAACGCCAGCCTCATGCCCGCCGGTGAGCCCTACAAGTACCCGGAGGATCTGCCCAAGGTGAACGCCACCGGCGGACCGCACTGTGAGGACGTCACCGGCTGGGAGACCGGTGACAAGGCCAACTACCTGGTCACCGACACCTCACAGGGGCATGTCTGGCAGCCGCCGACCGAACCGAGCCTCAACGAGGGCACCGTCTTCGAATTGCTGTTCGCCGGATTGCCGGGGGTGAGGTAGCGGTGCGCTTCACACCCCACGCGGTCACGGTCAAGCTCGGCCTGTTCACCCTCGTCATGGTGCTGATCCTGGGCATGCTCGGGATCGTCTTCAGTGAGATGCGGTTCTCCCGCGAGTACGGCTACAAGGCCGTGTTCACCAGCTCGTCGGGCATCCTGCCGGGGGCGAAGGTGCGCATCGCCGGTGTGCCGGTCGGCTCGGTGACCTCGGTGCGGGTCGGCGAGGACAATCTCGCCCATCTCGAATTCGACGTGGACCGCAAGTACCGGCTCTACCAGAGCACCACGGCCGCCATCCGCTACGAGAACCTGGTCGGCGACCGGTATCTGGAGTTGCTGGAGGGCCCCGGCACGGCGGAGGTGATGCGGGAGGGCGCGACCATGGGCACCGACCGCACCAAGCCCGCACTGGATCTGGACATGCTGCTGGGCGGGATGAAGCCCCTGCTGCGCGGCCTGGATCCGGCGCAGGTCAACGACCTCACCGAGGCGCTGCTGCAGATCTTCCAGGGGCAGGGCGGCACACTGGTGTCGCTGCTGAACAGCTCCGGCTCCTTCGCCAAGACGCTGTCCGAGCGAGATGCCCTGATCGGCAGTGTGATCGAGAATCTGAAGACGGTGCTGGCCACCATCGACGATCGTGATCAGGAATTCGCGACCACGCTGGACGAATTGCAGCGGTTGGTCAGCGGGCTGGCCGCGGACAAGGATCCGATCGGGGACGCCATTCCCCGGATCTCCGGGGCGACAGGCGATCTCACCGGGCTGCTCACCCAGGCCCGGCCGGATCTGAAGGAGACCATCAACCAGCTGGGGCGTACCGCCACGAGCATCGACGATCAATCCGGCGATATCGAGTGGATCATCCAGAACCTGCCGGACGCCTACAAGAAGCTGGTTCGCATCGGCTCCTACGGATCGTTCCTGAACATCTACGTCTGCGGCACCGACTTCCTGGTCGACGGCCCCGACGGCAAGCCGCTGTTCCTCAAACTGCCCGGCGCGCAGACCACCGGGAGGTGTGCGAAGTGAACGGACAGCGCTCATCGGTGATCAATGTGGGCATCGTCGGCATCGTGCTGGCGGTGACCATCTCACTGGCCTCGCTCCAGTTCGACCGATTGCCGTTCCTGGCCTCCGGTATTCAGTACACCGCCCATTTCGGTGACGCGGGCGGTCTGGTGCCCGGTGACCAGGTTCAGGTCGCGGGCGTGCGGTCCGGGCGGGTCGAGGACGTGCGGCTGGACGGCGCGAAGGTGCTCGTGCGGTTCAGCATCGACGGCGACATCACGCTGGGCGACCGCACCAGCGCCGCCATCAAGACCAATACGGTGCTCGGTCGCAAATCCCTCGAGGTCACCCCGGCGGGGGACGGCCGCCTGCGCCGGGACGAGCCGATTCCGTTGGAGCGCACCACCTCTCCGTACTCGCTCAACGACGCGCTCGGCGACCTCGCCACCACCGTGCACGGCCTGGACATGGAGCAGGTGAACACCACGCTCGACGCGCTGTCGGCCACCTTCGCCGATACGCCCGCGCCGTTGCGGTCGGCCCTGGACGGCATCACCGCCCTGTCGCGCAGCATCAACACCCGCGACCAGGCGCTGACCGAGCTGCTGAGCAAGGCCCAGGGCGTCACCCAGGTGCTGTCCGATCGAGCCGCCAAGATCAGCGCGCTGCTCGTCGACGGCAATCAGCTGCTCGGCGAGCTGGACGCGCGGCGCACCGCGCTCGGTCAGATGATCCAGTACGTCAACGGATTGGCCCAGCAGCTCAGCGGGTTCGTCAACGACAACGAGGCCCAGCTGCGACCCACGCTGGACCGGCTGAACTCGGTATTGGCGATGCTCCAGCGCAATGAGCAGAACCTCTCCGACGCCCTCGACGCCCTCGGCCCCTACGCGGGCGCACTGGGCGAGCAGGTGGGCGGCGGCCCGTACTTCCAGGCGTACATCTCCAACGCGACCAGCAAGGGGTTGCAGCCGCTGGTCGACGCCCTGGTGTGGCCCGAACATCTGCCCGAGGACCTGCGCTCCTACCTCGACAACAGTCCGCAGCAGCCTCCCGGCCTGTATCCCGCACTGACGGAGCCCGGAAAATGAACGCCCGGAAAATGAACGCACTGAAGAACCTCGGACAGCTGCCCCGGTGGACGTGGGCCGTCGCCCTGGTCGCGCTGATCGCGGTGGTCGGTGTGCTCGCGTACCCGGCGGTGAGCCGGATCGGCAAGACCCAGATCACCGCGTACTTCCCGTCCACCAGCGGCCTCTACGCCGGTGACCAGGTGCGGGTGCTCGGCGTGCGGGTCGGCACCATCGACTCCGTGGATCCGGGCACCGACCGGGTCACGGTGCGGATGACCATCGACCGCGGCGTGGACCTGCCCGCCGACGCCAAGGCCGTCATCGTGTCGCCCTCGCTGGTGTCGGCGCGGTTCATTCAGCTTGCCCCCGCCTACACCGGCGGCGACAAACTGGCCGACGGCGCGACCATCCCGATCGAGCGCACCGCCATTCCGGTGGAGTGGGACGACATCAAGACCGAACTGTCCAGGCTGGCGACGACCCTCGGCCCGGTGGGCGATGACGAACAGGGTTCCTTCGGTCGATTCGTCGACACCGCCGCCGACAATCTCGACGGCAACGGTGAGGCGTTCCGCGACACCCTGCGGGAGCTGTCCAGCGCGCTGACCACGCTGTCCGACGGCCGCACCGACCTGTTCGCCACCATTCGCAATTTGCAGCAGTTCGTGGACGTGCTCTCCAAGAGCAACGACCAGATCGTGCAGTTCGGCGGGCGGCTCGCCTCGGTGTCCTCGGTGCTGGCCGGAGTGTCCACCGATCTCGGTGCGGGACTGGAGAATCTGGATATCGCGGTCGCGGATGTGCAGCGCTTCATCGACGCCCGCGGCGGCGCGCTGACCGAGAGCGTGCAGCGGCTCAGCGAGGTGACCCAGCTGCTGGTGGACAAGCGGCCCGAGGTGGAGCGCGTGCTGCACTCCGGCCCCACCGCCCTGGTGAACTTCTATCAGATCTACAAGCCCGCCCAGGGGTCGCTGACCGGCTATCCGGTGCTCACCAACTTCGCCGACCCGATCAGCTTCCTCTGCGGGTCGATCGAGGCGCTGGAGACCAACGACTCCGACAAGAGCGCGGACCTGTGCGCCACCATGCTCGGCCCGGTGCTGAACAGCATGGCCATGAACTATCCGCCGCTCATGCTCAGCACGCCGACCAATGCGACCGCCTATCCGGAGCAGCTGGTGTACAGCACACCGGAGGTCGCGGCCGCGGCCGGCGGCGTCACGGTGCCGGGCAGCATCGCCGAACTGGCCGTTCCGGGAGGCAACTGATGAAAGCTGTGTTGGCTTTGCTCTCCGCTCCGGTCAGTCCAGAACCGAGACGTGCCACACACCTCGCCCGCACCCGGGTGGCGGGCATGGCGATCGGTATCGCGATCGCGTTGGGCGCCACCGGATGTCAGTGGGACGGCCTCAACTCGTTGCCGATGCCGGGCGCGGAGGGCACCGGTGCGGGGGCGTGGCAAGTCAAGATCCAGATGCCGAATGTCACGACGCTGACCCGCAATTCGCCGGTTCGCGTCCATGACGTCGCGGTCGGCTCGGTGACCGGTATCGAGGTGGAGGGCTGGCACGCGCTGGTCACCGTGAGCCTCGAACCGGATGTGAAGCTGCCCGCGAACGCCACGGCCAAGATCGGCCAGACCAGCCTGCTCGGCAGTAACCACCTCGAACTGGCCGCGCCCACCGATGTTCCGGCACAGGGCGAACTGCGGCCCGGCGATGTCATCCCGCTGGAGCGGGCGGGTGCGTACCCGACCACCGAGCAGACGCTGTCCTCCCTCTCGGTGGTGCTCAACGGCGGCGGCATCAGCCAGTTGGAGACCATCACCAAGGAACTGAACACCGCGCTGAGCACCGACACCGAGGCCATCCGCGAACTGCTGCCGCAGCTGAACACCCTCGTCACCACGCTCGACGCGCAGACCAACGACATCATCGCGGCCATGGGCGGACTGGATCGGTTCTCCGGAATCCTGGCGCAGCAACAGGATCGGGTGGTCGCGGCCATCGAGAACATCCATCCGGCGCTGACCGTGCTCGCCGACCGCCGGGAGAACATCACCCGTGCGCTGACCGCGCTCGGCGGGCTCAGCGACGTGGTGTCGCGCATCGTGGACAACGGCGGCGATCACCTCACCGCCGAACTGGCCAACCTCTGGCCGCTGCTGCAGGAGATCGCCAATACCGGAACGAATCTCAGTGCGGCGCTGGACATGCTGCTCACCTTCCCGTTCTCGCTGAAGAACCTGGACGGCGCGGTGCGCGGCGACTACCTCAACGTGAAGATCACCTACGATCTCACCGCCGCGCGCCTGAGCAAGAACTTCCTCACCGGAACGCCGCTCGGTCCGCGCTTCGGCGGCGTCGAAGGAGCGCTCGGCCAGCTGGGCGGCACCCCCGGTGAGCCGGTCGATCCGCGGACCGCGCCACTGAACCCCCGGCCGGAGTCGCAGGCACCCGAGCCGAGTATTCCCGGGCTGCCGCCGATTCCGGGGCTGCCCGCGATTCCGGGACTCACCGTGCCGCAGGGGAGTGGACAGTGAAACTCACGCGCTTCGTCAAGATCCAGCTGGTCATCTTCTCGGTGCTGACGGTTATCGGCATCACCGTGATGAGCGGTACGTACGTGCAGCTGCCCGCCATGTTCGGCATCGGCCGCTACGACGTCACGGTGCGACTCGCCGCCACCGGTGGACTCTACGAGAACGCCAATGTCACCTATCGCGGTACCACCGTCGGCAAGGTGACGGCGGTGCGCCTGACGCCGGAGGGTGTCGACGCCGAACTCTCCATCGACAGCGACTACAAGATCCCTTCCGACGTGGACGCCTGGGTGCGCAGTGTGTCGGCGGTCGGCGAGCAGTATGTGGACCTGCTCCCGGTCGACAACGGCACGGGCGGCAACCTCTCCGACGGTTCGGTCATCCCGGTGGAGCGGACCAAGCTACCGCAGGATGTCGGCTCCCTGCTCGAACAGACCGACCGACTGCTGAACAGTGTCGCGGACACCAAACTGCGGCAGGTCATCGACGACGCCTTCCTGGCATTCGACGGTGCCGGTCCGGATCTGCAGCGCTTCCTCGACTCCGCGTCCCTGCTCGTCCAGGAGGCGCGGAACAACTCCGAGGCCACCAAGGCCCTGATCGATCAGATCGGGCCGCTGCTGGACACCCAGATCGAATCCGATGCGGCGATCCGGTCGTGGACCGCGGATCTGGCCACACTGACCGATCAACTGCGCGAACACGATCCGGCGCTGCGCAATGTGCTCAGCAAGACGCCGGGCGCCGCCGGCAGCGCCACCCGACTGTTCCAGGACCTGAATCCGACGCTGCCGCTGCTCGCGCGCAATCTGGCCAGCGTCGGCCAGGTCAGCTACGTCTACGATCCGGGCATCGAACAGCTGCTGGTCGTTTTCCCGCCGCTGGTCGGAGCGCTGCTGACGATCGCGCTCAACGGTCCGCTGGAGTACGGGGCCATGGTCGACTTCATGGTCAGCGTCAATGACCCGCAGGGCTGCACCACCGGCTTCCTCCCCGCCGATCAGCGGCGTTCGGCCGCACTGCGGGATGTGCCGGACACCCCGGGCGGCCTGTACTGCAAGGTCTCGCAGGACGCGCCGTTCGCGGTGCGCGGCATTCGCAATACGCCCTGTATGGAGGTGCCGGGCAAGCGCGCGCCCACGCCGGAACTCTGCCGGGATCCGCAGGGGTTCGTGCCGCTGGGCGACAATCCGCCGTTCGGGCCGCCGAATCCGGTGGCGCCGTCCGGCGATACCGGCGGTGAGCAGCCACAGGGCGGTGCGTCCGGCGCTCCGGCCGGTGCGACCCAACCGGCGTCGGTCGAGACGCGGTCCTACGATCCGCGTACCGGGACCGTGCTCGGACCCGACGGCCGCATGTACCGTCAGGCCAATATCGGACCGGACGGCTCCGGGGTGATCCCGACGAGTCTGACAGCGATGGTGCAGGAGCAGATGCGATGAGTGATACCGGTGGGGTGACGAACCGAAACCGGCGGCGCGCGGTGCGCTCGGAGGGGCCGCCGCCGGAAGCGGGGGCCGACACCTCACGGGTGCACCGGGCCACCGTTTCGGCAGCGGCCGGGGCCGACGAGGTGACGGCCACGCCGCCCACCGTCGAACTCGGCAAGCACGAGGAGGCCGGGGCCACCGAGCCGGTGGCGCGCGACGAGCCGAGCGAGTCGGCCGCGGCGTCGGTGGAACTCGGTAAACCGGCGGCCGCCGAGCCGGTGCGGCTCGACGACGCTGTGGACAGCAGTGCGGCCGAGCGGATTCCGCAGCCGCCCGCCGCAGCCGCCGTGCCTGCCCCGGTTCCTCCCGCACCGCCGACCGGCGATCCTGTCACATCCGAGGCCGTCACATCCGAGGCCGTCGTGTCCGAGGGGCCCGCAGCTCCTTCGGCCGCGGGCATCGGCTGGCAGCGGATCGTGGCGGTGGCCGCGGTGCTGCTGGCGGTGGCGCTCATGGGCGGCACCGGCTACCTGGTGCACCTGCGCGGTGAGATCGCCGCGGAGAACGCCTTGCGCGCCGACTACGTGCAGACGGCCAAGCAGGCCATGCTCAACATCACCAATATCAGCGCCGAGACCGCGTCCGACGACATCAAGCGGGTGCTCGAGGTGACCTCGGGTGAGCTGGCCGCCGAATACGAGCAGCGCAAGGACGATTACGCCGGAATCGTGCAGAAGGCGGAGGTGCGCGCCAAGGGCGAGGTCATCGACGCCGCCATCGAAAGCTCCGACGACCACTCCGCGATCGTGCTGGTGGCCGTCAAGCAGACCCTCACCAACGCCGGTGCGGAAGGTCCGCAGCAGCGGCAGTTCCGGTTCCGGGTGACCATCACCCACACCGAGCGAGGTCTGGCCGCGACGCAGATGGAGATGGTGATATGACCGCGCGACTTGTCGACCGCTTCCTGTTGACCGGAGCCTGCCTGCTGCTCGTCGCCGCCATGGTGGTCGGCTCCTGGGTGGGCTACGCATATCGGCAGGATCAGCGGGCCGAACAGGCCAGGGAGGATTCGCTGGTCGTTGCCCGCCGCGCCGTGGAGGGCATGTTCGGCTACAACTTCAACACCATCGACACCCAGATGGCCAAGGTCAGCGAGGATATGACCGAGGACTTCAAGGCCGACTGGAAGAACGTGACCGAAACCGTCCTCGCGCCCGGCGCGAAGGAGAAGGAACTCGTGGTGCAGGCCACCGTGACCGGCAGCGGCGTGATCAGTGCCGAGGCCGATCACACCGAGGTCATGATCTTCCTGAACCAGCGCAGCACCGGCAAGGACCCCGCCAAGGGCACCTACGACGCCAGCCGCCTGAAGGTGCGACTGGACCGCGAGGGGGGTCGCTGGCTGGTGGCGGACGTCGACCCCATCTAGAGTGCTGAGGTCAGCGAAAGACCTTAGGAATCAGGAAGATCGCGTGGGCACGACACAACAGCCGCAGTGGACCGCGGCCGACATACCGGATCTGCACGGCCGCGTCGCCGTCGTCACCGGAGCCAGCGCCGGAATCGGCGTGGCCACGGCCTTCCTGCTCGCCGACAGCGGGGCGCACGTGGTACTGGCCTGCCGCAACCTCGAAAAAGCGGAATTGGTGGCCGATTCCATTCGTGTCGGCGCACCCGACGCCGAATTGTCGCTGGTGGAACTGGATCTCGCCGCGCAGGCATCGGTGCATGCGGCGGCGCGACAGCTTCGCGACCGTTTCACGCACATCGATCTGCTGATCAACAACGCGGGCACCGCGGTGATGCGGCCGGAGCGTACCGTCGACGATTTCGAAACCACCATCGCCACCAACCATCTCGGCCACTTCGCGCTCACCGGCCTGCTGCTCGACCGCCTGCTGGCCGCACCCGACGCCCGGGTCGTCTCGGTCACCAGCGGCGCGTTCGGCAAGACCATGGACACCGTGGACGTCGACGACCTGTTCTTCGAGCGCCGCGACTACCGGGGCCTGCACGCCTACGCGCAGTCCAAACTGGCGGTGCAGCTCTTCATCGCCGAGCTGCAGCGCCGCCTCAACGGCGCCGACGCCAGGCTGGTCGCGACGATGGCCAATCCCGGTATCGCCCAATCCGATTTCGAACAGAACCTGGGCCCGGTCGTCCGCTTCCTGTCCCGCCCGGCTTTCAAGTGGTTCTTCGACTCGCTGAAGCAGACCCCCGAAATGGGCGCGCTGCCCACCGTGCGCGCGGCCGTCGACCCGAGCGTGCGCGGCGGTGAGTTCTTCGGCCCCACGGGGCGTTTCAAAGGCTATCCGGTCCGCAAGGCGCCGACCCCCGGAGCCGACGACCCGGAACTCGCGGCGCGGCTGTGGGAGAAGTCCGAGCAACTCACCGGCGTCAGCTTCCGCTTCACCGAGCCGGTCGGCGATCTGGAGGCAGGTCACTCCCTCCGGTAGCGGCACGCCACCTCATGGAACGCCTGCTTGGGTGTCCAGCCGCCGACCGCGCCGTCGGCGAATTTCACGACGCCGAATCCCGCTCGGTCGAGATCGAAGCGGGGATCGGTGCTGTGTGGGAAGTCGGGCATGGCGAACGTGAACACGAAACAGCCGTGCACACCGCTGGTTTCGTACAGGCCGATCAGATCGCCCAGATAGCCTGCCTGTATACGTTCGTCGCGCGGATGCTCGCCGCGGATATGCGGTCGATCGCTGAACCAGCGGACGATCCGGAACGATCCCGCGCCCCGGCGGTCCGCACCTTCGAAAGCGCCGCAACCGAACTCGGTGATGACAACCGGCTTCTCGTTGTCGGCCACCAGTTCTCGGACGCGTCGCGCGTAGCGGTCGGGATCGTGCCCGGATCGGTAGAGATTGACGCCGACCACATCGAATCGCGACCAGTCCAGGTCCTCCCACCCCGCCGCCGCGTACCCGACCGGCCCCTCGAACCGCTCCCGAGCCGTCCGCACGGCCCGTTCCAACAGTGCGTCCAGCCGCCTTGTCGCCCGCCGCCGAAACACCCCGTACGCGCGCACGATCAGCATGAGCCGCGCGTACGACCACCATCCGGGCACCATCCCCGGCGCGGTATGGGTGAATTCACTGCCCACCAGCAGCGTCACCCGCCCCGGATACCGCCCCCGCAGTTCTTCGGCTCCCGTCGCGAGCTCACCCAGCCGTCCGCACACCTCCCGCCACGGCCGGTCGCTCACCTGTGGGCGTATCCACACCTCGAGTCCGATCTCGAGTGCGTCCTCCGCCGCCCCGAGCATCCGCACCCCATCGGCACCGATCAGCATCACCGCCGTGCAGTGCAAATCCGCGTGGATCACCTCCAAATCCGCTCGTGCGGCCTCCGCCGGAACGCCGTCGACCAGGTACGAGATTCCACGAATGGTCAGCACGCGGCCCATTGTCGCGGAAAGTACTCGGCTTCGATCACAGCGGTTCCTGACTACGGGGCGAGGCGTGTCGCATCGGCGAAGGACTGTTCCACAACCCGCACGAAGGCATGATGCAGGATGCCGCGTCGGTTGGGGTCGATTCGGTGCGTGGATGACGAATGTCCCTCGCCGTAGGCGGTGAACGCCGAAACGAACAGCACCTCATCGAGTTTGAGGATCCGCCACACCGGAATCCGGTCATAGGTGTACAGCTCGACCGAGTGGTTCGACCGAGCGAGTTCCCTGAGGCGGGCGATGGACAGGTTGATGCCCGCCGAGAAGCACTCGGGTGACTCGCCGATTTCCTCGGCGCGAAATCGCGCAGCTTCACAATCGGGGTCCAGGAGTAGGACACGAAGTCTCACATCCGACGACAAAGCCTCCCGAAGCAGCGAATCATTCAAGCCGAGTATTCCGAGCCCGCGTACCGCCATGACATCGATGGCGGTGGCCTGCGCGGCGAGTTCGCGAATATCCGCGCTGGCATCTGCCTGCGAGCGGTACGTGACGCTGATTTCGGTGAGATCGGGTATGACGGGCATTCTCGGGGCCAGCCCGAGTGCGATTCGCGCGCTGTCGGGCATCGGGGTCCAAGCGGCCGATCAGATGCTCGCGGACGTGGCGAAGGCTACTGGGGTACAGGGGTCCTGAGACCCGCACCCCGGGCGGAGGCCGGATCGAACCGGGTGCGGCGCCGGTTTGGCGTATCGGGTCCGGAACGCGGCGTGCCGGACCCTCCGGAAACCGTCACCGCCGGTCATAGGCTCCAACGCGTGACGTACAGCATCCTCGCCATCTCCGGCAGCCTGAGCGTGGGCTCGCACAATACGGCGCTGCTGCGCACGGCGCAGCGGCTCGGCACCGACCTGGATATCGAGATCTACGAGGGCCTGCGCGACATCCCGCCCTACGATCTGGATTTCGACGACCCGTACCGGCGTCCGGCGGTGGTGACCGACCTGCGCCGCCGGATCACCGAGGCGGACGGACTCCTCATCGCCACACCGGAGTTCAATCATTCGATGCCCGGGGTGCTCAAGAACGCCATCGACTGGGTCAGCACCGACTGGGCCGAGGTCGAGGGCCGCCCGCTGCTGCGCAAACCGATCGCCATCATGGGCGCGTCACCGAGCCGTTTCGGTTCCGTGCGCGCCCAGCTCGCCCTGCGCCAGGTGCTGCTCCAGACGCGCAGCGATGTCGTGGTCACACCGCAGGTGATCATCGACAATGCCCACGAGCGCTTCGACGACGACGGCAATCCGACCGATCGGACCACGGTGGATCTGCTCGCGAACCTGCTGACGGCGCTGGCCGACAAGATCGACCGCGCCCACCGCCCGCAGCCGGTGGGCTGAGCCCCATCGGGAACCGAACCGCCGCGCTCAGCGGCGCGGTGCCGGATCCACGTCGTCGTCGGACAGCAGGGCGCTGCCCGCCACGCGGTCCTGAGCCAGGGCGTCGAGGAAGGCGCGGGCCCAGCGGTCGACATCGTGGGTGAGGACCTGGCGGCGCATGGAGCGCATCCGGCGGCGGCGGGCGTCGCGGTCGTCGTTCACCGCGGCGAGGATGGCCTCCTTGACGCTTTCCAGATCGTGCGGGTTGCACAGGTACGCCTGGCGCAATTCGGCTGCCGCGCCGGTGAACTCGCTCAACACCAGCGCGCCGTTCAGGCCGCCCTGGCAGGCCACGTACTCCTTGGCCACCAGGTTCATGCCGTCGCGCAGCGGCGTCACCACCATGACGTCGGCGGCCACGAAGAACGAGATCAGCTCCTCGCGCGGAATCGGGCGGTGCAGGTAGTGCACCACCGGGTGACCCACCCGGGCGAACTCGCCGTTGATGCGACCCACCTGGCGTTCGATATCGCCGCGCATCTGGATGTAGGACTCCACCCGCTCCCGGCTCGGGGTGGCCAGCTGCACCATGACCAGCTCGGCGGGGTCGATCTTCCCCTCGTGCAGCAGCTCCTCCAGCGCGGCGAGGCGGATATCGATGCCCTTGGTGTAGTCCAGGCGGTCCACGCCGAGCAGGACGGTCTTCGGATCACCCAGTTCCGCACGGATCTTCGCGGCCCGTTCGCGTACCGAGCGGCGACGCGAGTGCTCGTCCAGCTCCGCCGAGGCGATGGAGATGGGGAACGCGCCGACCCGCACGGTGCGGAAACCCACCTGCACCACACCCATTTTCGAGCGCACGCCGACGGTGCCGCGGGACGTCGGCTGGCCCGCGAGACGGCGCGCCAGATACAGGAAGTTCTGCGCGCCACCGGGCAGATGGAAGCCGATGAGATCCGCGCCGAGCAGCCCCTCCACGATCTCGGTGCGCCAGGGCATCTGCATGAACAGTTCCACCGGCGGGAACGGAATGTGCAGGAAGAAGCCGATGGTCAGATCCGGACGCAGCATGCGCAGCATCTTCGGCACCAGTTGCAGCTGGTAGTCCTGCACCCATACCGTCGCGCCCTCCGCCGCCACCTTCGCGGTGTGCTCGGCGAAGCGGCGGTTCACCTGGACGTAGGCCTGCCACCACTGGCGGTCGTACACCGGCCGCACGATCACGTCGTGGTACAGCGGCCACAGCGTGGCATTGGAGAAGCCCTCGTAGTAGTCGGCCACCTCCTCGGCCGACAGCGGCACCGGGAACAGGTCCAACCCGTCCTCGGTGATCGGGTCCACCTCCACGTCCGGAACACCGGCCCAGCCGACCCAGGCGCCCTTGTTGTTGCGCAGCACGGGCTCCAGCGCCGTCACCAGGCCGCCCGGACTGCGCTTCCAGCGGGTGGTGCCGTCCGGAAGGCGTTCCAGGTCGACCGGCAGCCGATTCGCGACGACCACGAATCCGGAACCGGCACCCTCATCGGGAATGAGCGCCCCCGGGCCACGGTAGGCCGCGGGGACACCGTCGAACTCGTCGGGCTCGGTGTCCGGATCGTGCTGGGAGTCGTCGGTCTGATTCATCGGTCCACTCGATTCCTTTGCCCGTCGCAGGGAGCCCGTTGTAGTTGTCGGTAGTCGAACCCGCCTCAGTCGGCCCGGTTGCTCGGGCCGATGCCGAGCATCGACAGCAGCATGCGGCATTCGTCGGCGTCCGCGGCGTAGGCGGCCACGACGCGCTGAGCCTGACGGGCGGTTTCGTCGGCGAGCGGCTCGAGATCGTCGTCCGCGATGTCGTTGGCGCTGCTCTTCGCGGCCATCATCGTGTCCTCTCGGATGTCTGTGCACAGGTTATGAGGTGTCCATGGTATCCGCACCTCGGAGGTGAACCGTCCGCTCGGTGCAGATGGGGCTCCGAAGGCCGGTGGTGAGAAACGTCGCGCGCCCCGCGGGCTATACGGTGGAGGTGCAGACGACAGGCGAATGCACGAGTCAAGGTGATGAAGGGGTCGATGTCCATGCCGTTGGCCACGGTGAACGGAATTTCGCTGAACTACCAGGTCAAGGGCGACCGCGCCAAGGGCACCGACGTCAAGGGCGGGGGCCCGCTGGTCGTCATGATCATGGGCACCGGCAGCCCGGGGCGGGTGTGGGAGCTGCATCAGACGCCCGCACTGGTGGCCGCCGGGTACCGGGTGTGCACCTTCGACAATCGTGGCATCGCCCCGTCCTTCGAGGCCGCCGACGGCATGACCATCGACGATCTGGTGCGTGACACCGCGGCGCTCATCGAATTCCTGGACGAGGGTCCGGCACTGGTCGCGGGTACCTCCATGGGCGCGCGCGTCGCCCAGGAACTCGCGCTCGCCCGCCCCGAACTGGTGCGCAAGGCCGTGTTCATGGCGGGGCACGGTCGGCTCGACCAGTTCCAGAAGACGCTGTCGCTGGGCGAGCACGAACTCGACGCCAGCGGGGTCACGCTGCCCGCCAAGTACGACGCCGCCCTCACCGCCGTCATGAACCTCTCCCCGGCCACCATGGCGGATCCGAACGCCGCCCGTGACTGGCTGGACCTGTTCGAGTTCACCGGCGGCCCGGTCTCGCCCGGCGTGCGCGCCCAGCGCCGCATGGACCACGACTTCGACCGCCTGGCCGCCTACCGGGCCATTACGGTGCCGTGCCTGTCCATTGGTTTCGCCGATGACCGAATGATCCCCCCGTACCTGTCCCGCGAGGTCGCCGAGGCCATCCCGGGCGCGCGCTACCAGGAAGTTCCCGATGCCGGGCACTTCGGCTACCTGGAGCGTCCGGAGGCCGTGAACAAGATCCTGCTCGATTTCTTCGCGGCATGAAGGTAACCGCCAACGCGTAACGCTCGCCTTGCTAGGGTCGAATCAACGTCGGGGGTTCGTTCGACGCTCGTGGCTGACAACCGAGCGGAGCGCGTTCCACCAGCGTTCCCGTACACAGCGCCAGTATCCAGTGAGGTGAAATGAGCACCAATCCCTTCGACGACGAAGACGGCCGGTTCTTCGTCCTGGTCAACGACGAGGAACAGCACTCCCTGTGGCCGGCTTTCGCCGAGGTCCCGGCCGGGTGGCGAGTCGTGTTCGGCGAGGACAGCCGCGCCGCCTGCGTCGAGTATGTCGAGAAGAACTGGACGGATATGCGTCCGAAGAGCCTGCGCGACGCCATGGCGGCCGATGACGCGGCCCGTCAGGCCACTAAGTCCTGACAGTCGGCGAACAGCCACGGCGGCGCTCGCACCGAGCGCCGCACCATGAGGGATACAGGGTTACCCGCGCAGAAACGGTTGAACCGGATGCGGCCGCATGACACTTCGGGTGGCATGCGGCCGGTTCGGTAGCCGTTCCCGCCCTTGGGTATCCCAGCTGGAACCGGTTTCCGCGCAGCCGGTCCATCCAGTTATGATGTCCCCGCTTTCCCGCCTCCTTAGCTCAGTGGTAGAGCACCGCTCTTGTAAAGCGAAGGTCGTCGGTTCAATCCCGACAGGGGGCTCCAAACAGCCAGTGGGCGACACGGTGACGTCACTCTCGAAGTCACTGCTCAGCCCAGAACTGGTTGAGTCGGGATACCGCTTGGTCTTTGGTCATGGTTTCGATCTCCTCCGGCGACAGGTGAACCAAGCGGATCAACTTCTCGACCACGCCGAGTGGAATCGGTTCCCTGTCCGGAATGGCCACTGCCTCCCGCATGCGCATCGGTCGGGTCTGGTCGTTGACACACGCCCAGAATTCGGCCTCGGTGACCTGCAGCTGTTCCTTCAGGATCTGGCACCAGAGCTTGGGTCCGTAGTCGGTGTTGTCCATGGGGCGCGAGATGCGGGTACGCAGCACACGGCCATCGGGCAACAGCAGCTCCCACGTGCTGTGGTGCCCGACTACCCCGCCTCTGGCGTTGCGAACGCGCTCCCACTTGTCGTTGCGGCAGAACGTCTCATGGGCCTTCTTGTTGCCCGGCGGGTATTGCGTCATTGCTCGGCCGCCGTCAACCATTCTCTCAGCTGGTCGTCGGTGGATAGCTCCACGAACTGTACGAAGTCGACGTTGTCGCGATGGTTGAGCGCCGCGTGGAGATGGTCCTGCCAATCGGCGGCATATTCGCGCATGGCTTCGATGAGAGCGTTGACCGCCGTCTCGAAGTCGGCCTCCTCCACGGCCAGTGGCAGGCCCGGGAGGTAGGCGACCCAGTTGCCGTTCTCCCGAACGACCTGCGCTTCATGCGGGCGGATGGTGTGCGCGAGGAGCCAACGCAGTCGGCCGACCTCCACGAGCGCGGAATCCTTCCCCTTTCGGGTGACAACGGCGACGTTGCCGTTCTCGGCAGTGGTCAGCATCTGGCTGAAGTTCTCGCGGGCGCTGTTCATCGAGGTATACCGACTGACGGACGTGATCCGGTCGACGGTCGTCATCGATGTCTCTCCCTCTGCTGGTGCTCAACTATGTACATCATGTACATGATGTACATAGTTTATCTGAACCTATCGGAACGAGGCGCCGAACCGTTCCCAGGAAACTCCCAGCCGACGTCCAGGGAGTTCCGGGGTGGGCGGCGGACGATGATCACATGACAGGTGTGCCCGCGCAGCGTGAACCCGAGGCTCGGATTCTCGTCGTCGACGATGAGCCGATGATCGTCGAACTGTTGACGGTGAGTCTGCGGTTTCAGGGGTTCGAGGTGGCGAGTGCGGGCAGCGGCAGCGCGGGGCTGGACCGGGCCCGGACGTTTCGGCCGGATGCGCTGATCGTGGATGTGATGATGCCGGGGATGGATGGGTTCGGGCTGCTGCGGCGGCTGCGGGCCGACGGGATCGACGCGCCGGTGCTGTTCCTGACCGCGCGCGACGATATCGAGGACAAGCTCACCGGGCTGACGCTGGGAGCCGACGACTATGTCACCAAGCCGTTCAGTCTCGAAGAGGTGGTGGCGCGGCTGCGGGTGATCCTGCGCCGTGCGGGCCACACCGCGCCGGAGCGGAAGTCCGCGCGGATTCGGTTCGCCGATATCGAACTCGACGACGACACCCACGAGGTGTGGAAGGCGGGGGAGCCGGTCGCCCTGTCGCCCACCGAGTTCACGCTGCTGCGCTATTTCATGGTCAATGCGGGGACCGTGCTCAGCAAGCCGCGCATTCTGGATCACGTGTGGCGCTACGACTTCGGCGGTGAGGTCGGGGTGGTGGAGACGTACGTGTCCTACCTGCGCAAGAAGGTGGACAACGGGCCGGAGCGGCTCATTCACACGCTGCGCGGCGTCGGCTACGTGATGCGGGAATCGAGCAGCCGGTCGGGTGCGCGATGAACGCTGTGCGGCAGCGGGTTTCGCACCGGCTCGCCGCGGTGCCGCTGCGCACCACGCTCACCCTGGCGCTGGTGCTGGTGGCGGCACTGGGACTGCTGATCTCGGGGGTGGCGGTCACCTCGGCCATGCGCGGGGTGCTCGTCGAACGGCTCGACCGGCAGTTGGACGAGGCGGTGCACACCTGGGCGCGGCCCGGTGCGCCGCGACCGGATACCCCGCCGCCGGTGCGACCGGACCGGAATTCGCCGCCGCAACTGTTCTATGTGCGGGTCTTTGATCCGCACGGAAACCTGCTGCTGCACGGCGATTCCGGATCCCACGAGCCCGATGTGCCCGCGGATATGGGCCGCGGGCCGATCACCGTCGGCTCGGTGGGCGACGCCGCGGTGACATGGCGGGTGCTGCGGTGGTCGGGGCCGTCGGGTACCAGCACCGTCGCGCTGCCGCTGGAACAGACCGAGTCCTTCATCGATCGGCTCATCGTGCTCCAGGCCGTGATCGGTGTGCTGGTGCTGGCGGTGCTGGCGGTGGTCGCGCGACTGGTCATCCGGCGCAGTCTCCGCCCGCTGCGCGGGGTGGAGGAGACCGCCGCCGCCATCGCCGCCGGTGACCTGCACCGCCGAGTCCCGGTGCGCGGCACCGACACCGAGGTCGATCACCTCTCGCGCTCACTGAACGGCATGCTCACCCAGATCCAGCAGGCGTTCGCGGCCACCGAGGCGTCGGAGGAGGCGGCGCGGCGCTCGGAGGCCAGGATGCGCCGGTTCGTGGCCGACGCCAGCCATGAGCTGCGCACCCCGCTCACCACCATCCAGGGCTTCTCGGAGCTGTATCGGCAAGGGGCCGTGACTGATCCGGCGGTGTTCATGGACCGCATCGAACACGAGTCCAAGCGGATGGGGCTGCTGGTGGAAGACCTGCTGATGCTGGCGCGTCTGGACGCGCAGCGCCCGGTGGAGCGGCGGCCGGTGGATCTGCTGGCCCTGGCCAGCGATGTCGTGCACGCCGCGCGGTCGGTGGAGGCCGCGCGGCGGCCGGACGGTCCGGCGCGGCCGATCGAACTCGAGATCGTCGACGGCACCGGCACCGTGGAGGTGTCCGGGGACGAGGCGCGGCTGCGGCAGGTGTTCACGAATCTGGTGCACAACGCGCTGGTGCATACGCCGCCGGAGGCAGCGGTGACCGTGCGCCTCACCCCGGCCGCGGACGCGGTACTGCTGGCGGTGGCCGACACCGGTCCCGGGCTGGAACCGGAGCAGGCCGAGCGGGTGTTCGAGCGGTTCTATCGCGCCGATGCCTCGCGCAGCCGGGAGAGCGGCGGCAGCGGGCTGGGGCTGTCCATCGTGCAGGCGCTGGTGGCCGCGCACGGCGGAACGGTCGCGGTGGCGAGCACGCCCGGGACCGGGACCACGTTCACCGTGCGGCTGCCGCGCGAGCACGGCTGACGCGCAGCGGGTCTCGCGGACGAAGAGGCCCGTCGTCCCCGCGCGGGCGGGGACGACGGGCTGGTCGGTGCGGCGAACCTACTCCGGCACGTTGGGCCCGTAACCCAGGTCGCGCAGGGCCTGCTTGATCTTGGCCTGGGCCTCGTCGAGGGATTCCTTGCTCGGGTCGGTGTCGGCTCCGGAGATGTCGAAATCACCGAGCTCGAAGGCGGGGAAGACGTGCATGTGCAGGTGCGGCACCTCCAGACCGGCGATGAGCAGGCCCGCGCGCGGGGCGTCCCAGGCCGCCCGCACCGCCTTGCCGATCCGCTGCGCCACCGCGCTCATGCGCGCGAAGGTCTCCGGGTCCAGGTCCTGCCACTGGTCGATCTCCTTGCGCGGCACCACCAGCGTGTGCCCCTGGGTGACCGGGGCGATGGTCAGGAATGCGACGAATTCGTCGTCCTCCCACACGAACCGGCCGGGAAGCTGGCCGGAGATGATTGCGGAGAAAACAGAAGCCATAGCGGCAGCGTACGCGCGGCGGCCGCGGGTCGTCGGTGCGCGCGCCTACACTCGCCTCGAGCACCCGCCACCGCGCCGAGGAGACCAGGCCATGCCGACCATCAGCGTTACCCGGGAAATCGCCGCGCCGCCCGAACGAGTCTGGGCGGTGGTCACCGACATCGACCGCGCCGCCGAGGTGATGAAGGGCATCGACACGGTCGAGCGGGTCGGCGGCGGCACCGGATTCGAGGTCGGCACCACGTGGCGGGAGACGCGGACCATGTTCGGCAGGCAGAGCACCGAGACCATGGCGGTGACGGCCATCGAGCCCGGTCGCTCCTACACCGTCGAAGCCGATTCCCGCGGCACCCACTTCACCTCGGTCATCACCGTCACGGCGCAGGGCGACGGCACGCTGCTGGCCATGACCTTCGGCGGCGAAGCCAAGGGTCTCGCGGCCAAGCTCGCCGGAGTGTTCGGCAAGCTGTTCGAGGGTGCGACACGCAAGCTGGTGCAGCGCGACCTCGACGATATCGCCGCCGCCGCCGAAGCCTGACCGGTCAGACCGCCACGAAGTGCGAGAGGATGCTCTGCACCTCGTAGATGTCCACCTGGCGGTTGAAGCGCTTCTGCACCGGCTCCGGGGAGCCGCCGATCCAGATGCACAGTTCGGCATCCATATCGAAGGTGCCCGCGGTCTCCACCGAGAAATGCGTGATGGCCCGGTACGGGATGCTGTGATAACTCACCTTGCGTCCCGTCATGCCCTGTTTGTCGACGATGATCAATCGCCGATTCGTGAACAGGATGGCGTCGCGCACCAGCAGGTACGCGGCGTACACCTGTTCCCCCTGCCCGAACAGCTTCGCGTACTCCTGCTGTGCGGAGTTCGGATCGATGCGTCCGGCATTGCCCATCAGTCCGTCGATCAAGCCCATCGGCCTGCACATCCTTCGCGCGATCGCGGTGGCGGCTGTCACCCCCATCATCCCTGCCGGAGGGCTGATCCGCACCGAACCGACGTCACCTAAGCTGTTGCGCGTGCGCGTACTCGTCATCGGCTCCGGAGCCCGTGAACATGCCCTCGTCCTGGCCTTGCGGCGGGACCCGGCGGTGACCGCGGTGTACGCGGCGCCCGGCAACGCGGGCATCGCCCAGCACGCCGAGATCCGGCCGGTCGACCCCTGCTCCGGCGACGAGGTGGTGGCGCTGGCGCGCGACGTCGAAGCCGATCTGGTGGTGATCGGACCGGAGGTGCCGCTGGTGCTCGGCGTCGCCGACGCGGTGCGTGCGGCCGGGATCGCCTGCTTCGGACCGTCCGCCGAGGCCGCGCGGATCGAAGGATCCAAGGCGTTCGCCAAGGACGTGATGAACGCGGCCGGGGTGCGGACCGCGCACAGCGAGGTCGTGGACAGCCCGGGCGAACTCGACGCGGCGCTGGACCGCTTCGGGCCGACCTGGGTGGTCAAGGACGACGGGCTGGCCGCCGGCAAGGGTGTGGTGGTCACCGCGGATCGGATGGCCGCGCGCGACCACGCCGCCGAATGCCTGGAGATGGGGCATCCGGTGCTGCTGGAGTCGTTCCTGGACGGGCCCGAGGTGTCGCTGTTCTGCCTGGTCGACGGGGAGGCGGTGGTGCCGCTGCTGCCCGCACAGGACCACAAGCGGGTGGGCGACGGGGACACCGGGCCCAATACCGGCGGAATGGGCGCGTACACGCCGCTGCCGTGGCTGCCGGAGCAGACCGTCACCACCATCGTCGACGAGGTGGTGAAACCCGTTGCGGCCGAGATGGTTCGCCGGGGGACGCCGTTCTCCGGGCTGCTGTACGCCGGGCTCGCCATCGGCCAGGCCGGTCCGGCGGTGGTCGAATTCAACTGCCGCTTCGGCGATCCCGAGACCCAGGCGGTGCTGGCCATGCTCGACAGCCCGCTCGGCGAACTGCTGCACGCCACCGCCACCGGCACCCTGGACCGGGTCGCCGCACCGTGCTGGAAGGACGGTGCCGCGGTCACCGTCGTACTGGCCGCCGAGAACTACCCGGGGCGGCCGCGCACCGGCGATGTCATCAGCGGAGCCGAATCCGCTGGTACCGGAACCGAATCCGAGGTGCTGCACGCGGGCACCGCGCAGCGCGCCGACGGGGCGCTGGTCTCGGCGGGCGGCCGGGTGCTGTCGATCGTCGGCCACGGCGCCGATCTCGAGGCGGCGCGCGAGAACGCCTACGCCCGCCTTTCCGGAATCAAGCTGCCGGGCAGCCACTTCCGCACCGATATCGCACTGGCGGCCACCGAGAACCGGATCACGGTGCCCACCACCGTCTGAGGAACCCCGGAAACCTTCCGGATCAGTTCAGGGACAGGCCGTGCAGGGCGAGCCAGCGTTGCGGGTCCACGTGCTGCCCGTTCTGGATGACCTCGAAGTGCAGGTGCGGGCCGGTGGAGTCGCCGCGGTTGCCGATGCGGGCGATCTGCATTCCGGCCGGGACGCGCTCGCCCACCGAGACGATGAAGTCGTACATGTGCCCGTAGACGGTGATGGTGCCGTCGTCGTGGCGGATGCGCACCCACAGGCCGAATCCGGCGGCGGGGCCCGCGTCGACGACAGTGCCCGCGGCCACGGCGTAAATGGGGGAGCCCAGCGGCGCGGCGATGTCGATGCCGTTGTGGAAGGTGCCCCAGCGCTGGCCGAACGCCGAGGTGAACAGCCCCTTGGCCGGGAGCGCGAATCCGCCGATGCTGGGCAGCACGAAGCCGGGCGGCAGCGCGCCGCCGGGGTCGGCGCCCGAGTTGAGCCACGGCTGCGTCTCTCCCGCCACCGCCGCGGCCGCCTCGGCCTTGGCCCGCTCCAGCGTGGCCCGCGCGGCCGCCGCCACCACGGCCGCCTCGCGCAGCTTCTCCCCGTGGTCGATGGCGTCGAGGTAGCGCTTGGTCGACGCCGCCGGAGCCGCCACCTGGAGCGGATAGGCCGTCGGAACCCGCAGCGCCACCCCGGGCTCGGCCGGTGCGTCCACCGGAATGATCGCCAGCGGACTGTCGGCCCCCGCGAACACCAGCACCGCCGCCATCCCCGCCAGCAGATACCGATGCGCCCCCGCCCACGCCCGCACCACCGGCGCCTGCCGCCGCGCCTGCGCCCGCACCCGAGGCCCGAGCTCCCGCATCTCTTCGCGGCTCCTGGGCATCGCCCGCCACAGCCGTGCGCTCTCGGCCCGCATCCGCGCGCCGACGGCTCCGGGCACGCGCCCTTCGTCGTGGCGAGCACTCGTCACCCGCGCAACGTCCGTCGCCACCCGATCCGCGACGCGTCGCCACGCGGCCGCACCCCGCGCATCCGCGCGACCTCCCGGGGCACGCCGCGCCACCTCAGCGCGCAGCCCCGGTACGAACCGACCACCCCGGAACTCCGCGAGCCGACACCCCTGAGAGAGCTCGTCTCCGGTTGCGGTGTCGTTCCCGGCTGTCGTGTCACCTTCGGCTGTCGTGTCACCTTCGGCTGTCGCGGAGACCGCCGTGCCGCCGGTTCGTGTGTCGCTCCCCGCTGCCGTTGCCGCCTCGTCATCGGCCGCTGCGCTGTCTCCGGTCTCCGCGCCGTTCCCGGCAGCCGCGGGGACCGTCGCGACACCGGTACGCCTTTCGCTTTTCGCTGTTGTCGGGGTGCCGCTGGTGTAAGCCGCGACGGCCGACCGGGGATCGACCGCTGTCGCCCGTGCCTCGATGCCCGCCTCGGCCCCCGGACCTTCGGCTTCCACATCGGCATCCTCCGATGTGCTACCGGTGGTGGGCAGCTCAGCCGTGCGCACCAGCGCGTTGTGGGTCGAGGGAACGCGATTGGTCGTGGGCGGGGGTTCCGCCGCATCGGCCTGGCGACCGGTGCCGCCTGCGGATGTGGGCTGGGCGATGCCGTCGCGTGGATCGAGACCGTTGTCATCGCGGGGTGCGCTGTTGTCCGTGTCCACGGGTGCGGGACGGTCGTCCGCACGGGTGACGTGGTTCGTCGCCGTGCGCTCGGCGCCGACCACGGCGTCACCCCGCCCGGGGCGAGGTTCGCCGGGCTCGGTGGTGTCGGCTGCGACGGGCGTTATGACCTCCTGGTCGATGTGGTGTCCCCCCGACACGGTGTTCTGCTCAGTCATTCCGGCGGGGATTGCGGGACCGACGGGGGAGCGGGTGCTCTACCGTCTGTCGAGTGCGTATCGAATCTCGCCGGTCGACCATTCCACCTTTCTACGTGATGGACGTCTGGAAAGCAGCAGCGGAGCGGGCCCGGACACACGGGGATGTGCTGGTGCTGGCGGCGGGGCAGCCGTCCACTCCGGCGCCGCGGCCGGTGCTGCGGGCCACCAGGGCGGCCATGGAACGTGAGTTGCTCGGCTACACCGAGACATTCGGCATCCTGACGCTGCGCGAGGCCATCGCGGGCCATCATCGGGACACCTACGGGGTGGACGCGACGGCCGAGGACGTGGTGGTGACGACCGGATCGTCGGGTGCGTTCACGCTCATCTTCCTGGCGGCCTTCGACGTGGGCGACACCGTGGTGGTGGCGCGGCCGGGCTATCCGGCCTACCGCAACACCCTCACCGCGCTGGGGTGCGAGGTGGTGGAGTTGGACTGCGGTCCCGAGACCCGGTTCCAGCCGACCGTGGCCATGGTGGAGGCGCTGCCGCAGCCCCCGGCGGGCCTGATCGTGGCCAGTCCGGCCAATCCGACCGGCACCATGATCGACGCGGCGGAGCTGGCCGCGCTGGCCCGCTGGTGCGACGAGCACGGCACGCTGCTCATCTCCGACGAGATCTACCACGGCATCGTCTACGCCGACACCGAGCCGACCGCCTCGGCCTGGGAGACCTCCCGGAATTCGGTGGTCATCGGCTCGGTGTCGAAGTACTTCTCCATGACCGGCTGGCGGCTGGGCTGGATGCTCGCGCCCGCGCACCTGCGCCCGGCGCTGCAGCGGCTGGCCTCGAATATGACCGTCTGCCCGCCCGCCATCTCCCAGTACGCGGCGGTGCACGCCTTCGGCGCGGAGGCCAAGGCCGAACTCGACGGGCATGTCCGCCGCTACGCGGAGAATCGTCGGCTACTGCTGGAGGGGCTGCCGAAACTCGGCATCACCGACCTGGCTCCGGCCGACGGCGCGTTCTACGCCTACGCCGATATCGCACACCTCACCGACGACTCCATGGCGTGGTGCACCGAGGTGCTGAACCGCACCGGCGTGGCCCTCGCCCCGGGAATCGATTTCGACACCCGTAACGGTCGGCACACGGTGCGATTCTCCTTCGCCGGAGCCACGGCCGATATCGAAGAGGCGTTGGCGCGATTGGAAGCCCATCTGAGCTGACGCGCGGCCGGGCGGAGTGATGCCGTGAGTTTGCCGGAGCGATCCCGACCGGTCCGGCGAGCGGAGCCGAGCGGCGATGTCCCGCAAAGACTTTCCGGACTCGCCCCCCATCCTTCGCCGATGCGGTACAACCGTTGTAATGCGAATTCCGCACGGCTCGTCGGCAGCCCATCCGAACTGGAAAACACACAGATCGCACCCATTTGGCACAGATGAACCGATGATGACTGGCACGATGACGTGGTGATCACCGCGACGACTCCGAAAGGCGAACGGCGTCGCCAAGCGCTGGTTGCAGCTGCCGCCGAGTTGCTACTCGAGGGTGGGTTCGAAGCGGTACGACACCGCTCGGTTGCGACGCGCGCGGATCTGCCGCTCGCCTCGACGACGTATTACTTCGAATCCCTCGAGGATCTGATCGCGCGCGCGGTCGAGTTCTCCGGCAATGCCGAACTCGAGAACATGCGCCGCCGTGTCGGTGAGGTGACCCACCGCCGCCGCGGCGCGGAGGCCACCGTCGAGCTGATCCTCGACCTGCTGGTGTGCCCGGACGGGCAGGACCAGGACGCGGAATCGCGCGGCCAGCTGATCGCCCGCTACGAGCGATCGGTCGCCTCCGCCCGCCACCCGGAGCTACGCGAGGTACAGCTCCGACTACGCGCGCAGCTCGACGAGCTGCTCGCCGACGTGCTGCGGCGGTCCGATCGGGTGGTGCGGGCCGAACAGATACGACGGCTGGTGTCGGTGGTCGACGGCGCGGTGGTGACGGCGCTCGGCGAACTCGACCCGCAACCTCGGCGGGCGGCCCGGGGAGCGCTGCTGGAACTCATCGACATCGTCGCGCCGCCGGTGTGACGCGGCTCTGGATCGGTATGTCGTGGCGAGACGGCTCCACCGGTCCGGGCGACCGGTGCAGACCGGTCTGATGGCACCCGGGACCGATGGCAGTCGGCACGAGCAGCCCCGGGATCGCGGGGTCGGATCGCGCGGGTGAGCCGGGGTTCGGCAGCCGCCACCGAGCTAACTAGACTCACTCGACGTGAGTCTTGTCCCGAACGTCCTCGCCACCCGCTACGCCAGCCCCGAGTTGGTGCACCTGTGGTCGCCCGAGAACAAGATCGTGCTCGAGCGGCGGCTCTGGCTGGAGGTGCTGCGCGCCCAGGCCGAACTGGGCGTGGACGTTCCGGCCGGAGTGGTCGAGGACTACGAGCGGGTCGTCGACCGGGTCGATCTGACGTCCATCGCCGAGCGTGAACGCGTCACCCGCCACGACGTGAAGGCCCGCATCGAGGAATTCAACGCCCTGGCCGGGCACGAGCACGTGCACAAGGGCATGACCTCGCGCGACCTCACCGAGAATGTCGAGCAGTTGCAGATCCGGCTGTCGCTCGAACACGTGTACGCGCACGGCGTGGCCGTCGCGGCGCGGCTGGCCGAGCGGGCCGCGCAGTACCAGCCGCTGGTGATGGCGGGCCGCTCGCACAATGTGGCGGCCCAGGCCACCACGCTCGGCAAGCGCTTCGCCTCCGCCGCCGACGAACTGCTCATCGCGCTCACCCGCCTGCGCGAGCTGATCGACCGGTACCCGCTGCGCGGCATCAAGGGCCCGATGGGCACCGCCCAGGACATGCTGGACCTGCTCGGCGGCGATGCCGCGAAACTGGCGCAGCTGGAGCAGAAGGTGGCGCGCCACCTCGGCTTCGCCACCGTGTTCACCAGTGTCGGCCAGATCTACCCGCGCTCGCTCGACCACGATGTGCTCTCGGCGCTGGTACAGGTCGGCGCGGGGCCGTCGTCGTTCGCGCACACCATTCGCCTGATGGCCGGGCACGAACTGGTCACCGAGGGCTTCCAGCCCGGTCAGGTCGGTTCGTCGGCCATGCCGCACAAGATGAACACCCGCTCCTGCGAGCGGGTCAACGGCCTGCAGGTGGTGCTGCGCGGCTACGGCTCCATGGCGGCCGAGATGGCGGGTGCGCAGTGGAACGAGGGTGATGTGTTCTGCTCGGTCATCCGCCGGGTCGCGCTGCCGGACGCCTTCTTCGCCATCGACGGCATGATGGAGACCTTCCTGACGGTGCTGACCGAATTCGGCGCGTACCCGGCGGTCGTCGAACGCGAACTCGAGCGCTACCTGCCGTTCCTGGCCACCACCCGCATTCTGATGGCCGCGGTGCGGGCCGGGGTGGGCCGGGAGGCCGCACACGAGGTCATCAAGGAGCACGCCGTCGCGGTGGCGCTGGCCATGCGCGAGCAGGGCCGCGAACCCGACCTGCTGGATCGCCTGGCCGCGGACGACCGGATGCCCCTGGACCGCGCCGCCCTGGACGCGGCGCTCGCGGATCGCACCGCCTTCATCGGTGCGGCCGAGGCGCAGACGGCGGACGTCATCGCCCAGGTGCAGAAGCTGGTCGACGCCCACCCCGAGGCGGCGCGCTACACGCCGTCGCCGATTCTCTAAGCGAGAGAACGTATTCGGTAGGCAATGGTTCTAGGCTGCCGGGCATGAATCCGTACACGATCTTCTCCGATATCGTCGCCGGCCGCGCACCCTCGTCCCAGGTGTACTCCGACGACGATGTGTTGGCGTTCATGGACATTCGGCCGTTCACTCCGGGACATCTGCTGGTGATCCCGAAGGTTCCGGCCAAGAGTCTGGCGGAGTTGGATCCGGCGGTCGGCGGGAAGCTGTTTCAGGTCGGCCAGCGTCTCGCCGCGGCGCTGCGGGAGTCGGAGGTCGGCTGCGACGGGGTGAATTTCTTCCTCGCGGACGGCGTGACGGCGGGGCAGGAGGTGTTCCATGTGCATCTGCATGTGATTCCCCGCACGCCGGGCGACGGATTCGGGTTGCGCGGGCGGCCGACGACGCCGCAGCGTGCGGATCTGGACTACCTCGCGGGCTCGATTCGGGGCGCGCTGGATCGGCTGTAAGCCATAGCCGGACGGCATTACCACATGCATACCATGTGGTTTGCCAAAGACACGCCGTATCGCTGTTCTCACCCCTCGGTGCATCCGTATGGGTAACGTGTAACCCCTCTTGTGGTGGGCTTGACGGAGGTGGGGATATGTATCGTAGAGCCGTTGCGGCAGCCGTTCTTTCGGTCGCCATCGGTTTGCTCAGTCCGGTGCTGGCCGAACCGGCAACCGCGAGCGCGGCACAGGTCGTCCGGATCGACGACCTCGGTCCCACGCGTTCGGCGATCTTCATCCGGTCCGCCGCCATGAACCGTGAGATCCAGGTGCAGGTCCTGCACCCGGCGGGCGGCGGCTCCCGGCCCTCCTACTATCTGCTCGACGGCCTGGATCCCGGTGCGGCACAGAGCACTTGGACCAACGCCACCGACGCGGAACCGTTCTTCCGCGGCAAGAACGTCAATGTCGTGCTGCCGATGGGCGGCCAGGCCAGCTACTACACCGACTGGATCGCCGACGACCCGAAGTTCGGCCGGTACCGCTGGGAAACCTTCCTCACCGAGGAACTGCCGCCGATCATCGACAGCCATTTCGCGGGCAATGGCGTCAACGCCATCGGCGGCCTGTCCATGGGCGGCAACGCGGCCTTCATGCTGGCGACGCGGCGGCCGGACCTGTATCGCGCGGTGGCGGGCTACAGCGCCTGCCCGGACACCTCCATCGCCCAGGGCGCGATGCTGTTCTCCATCGCCAATCGCGGCGGCAATCCGTTCAATATGTGGGGTCCGGTCTCGAGCCCCGCGTGGGCGGAACACAATCCGGCGCTGCTGGCGGACCGGTTGCGGGGCAAGACCATCTACCTGTCCACCGGCACCGGGCTGCCCGGTCCGCACGAACTCGAGATCAAACCCCAGCTGCCGGAGAACATCTTCTTCGGCGGACCCATCGAATTCGGCGTGAACGCCTGCGTGACCGCGTTCGAGGGTCGGCTGCGGGAGCTGGGCATTCCGGCCCGTGTCGACTACAGCCCGGTCGGGACGCACTCCTGGTCGTACTGGAAGGACACGTTGCACTCCTCGTGGCCGACCATCGCCGCGGCGATCGGAGCCTGATCCACCCGGATATCAGTTTCGGGGGCGGTTGAATTCACCGTCCTTGGCACCGGCCACGAAGGCCGCCCACTCGCCCGGGGTGAAGATGAGCACGGGGCCGTCCGGGTCGGCGGAATTGCGCAATCCGATATTTCCGCTGGCCAGGAAGGCGACCTCGACACCGTCGCCGGTGTCGGTGCTGCGCCGCCATACGGCGTCGGGCTCGATCTCGCGGTTCTTGGCTTCCACTCGGACTCCTGTGCGTGGTGGTACCGGACGGTGATTTGGGTCGCACTCATACTGCCAGGGTTTGCCGGTTGCTCGGATCGGATATTCCATCTTGTGTCGGCAGGAAGGAGGTATGGTGCGCACGCCATGGTCCCCTCAGCGAGCAGCCCCCATCTCCGATAGTTGTGAGGTAGTGCCCGGTCGCTTCACCATCGAATTGGCACAGAGCATTCTGCGAATCCATCGAACGTGCCCGACCGATCAATGCGCACGACGCAAGGCGGCGGTCTTCTACCTCTACGAGCAGAATCGCCATCTGGCCGGTAACGGCCGTCGTCGGCTGCGCTAGCCGTCGGCACTCCGGGTCCGAGCCGTCGTAGCCTGAGCGCGACGGCCGGGTGCGCGCCGGGCGGGCGGAGTTGCGCACTACGGTGGATCGCATGGCTCTGGACAGTGGTAGCGCAGCGACGACCTCCGAATCCGTGGTGACCGCGCCGATCGCGAAGCGGGTTCCGGCGGAGCGCGTCCATCACGGTGATGTGTTCACCGACGAGTACGAATGGTTGCGGGACAAGGAGAATCCCGAGGTCATCGCGTACCTGGAGGCGGAGAACTCCTATACGGACGCGCAGACGGCGCAGTTGGGGCCGCTGCGGGAGAAGATCTTCGACGAGATCAAGTCGCGTACCCAGGAGACCGATCTGTCGGTGCCGACGCGCATGGGCGACTGGTGGTACTACTCGCGCAGTTTCGAGGGCAAACAGTACGGCGTGCACTGCCGCTGCCCGATCGGCGACCGGGACGACTGGACCCCGCCGCAGCTCGAGGTCGATATCGAGGTCCCGGGCGAGCAGGTGCTGCTGGACAGCAATGAACTGGCCGAGGGGCACGACTTCTTCGCCCTCGGCGCGTTCTCCATCAGCCACGCGGGCGATCTGCTGGCCTACTCCGACGACACCGTCGGCGACGAGCGCTACGTGCTGCGCTTCAAGAATCTCGAGACCGGCGAGGCGCTGGCCGATGAGATTCCGGGCACCGCGCCCGGCGCGACCTGGTCGCTGGACGGCACCCACGTCTTCTACCAGACCGTCGACGAGTCCTGGCGGCCCGACACCGTGTGGCGGCACCGCCTGGGCACCGCCCAGGACGCCGATGTCAAGGTCTTCCACGAGCCCGACGAGCGCTACTGGGTCAGCATCGGCGCCACCCGCTCGGAGAAGTACCTCGTCATCTGGGTCGGCTCCAAGATCACCACCGAGGGCTGGATCCTGGAGTCCGACCAGCCCGAGGGCGAGTTCCGGGTGCTCATGCCGCGCCGCGAGGGCGTGGAGTACTCGGCCGAGCACGCCGTCATCGGTGGCGCGGACCGGCTGCTCATCCTGCACAACGATGTCGTCGACGGCGTGAAGGCGGAGAATTTCGTACTCGCCGAGGCCCCGGTCGACGATCCCGCGAATCAGCGCATCCTCATCGGCCACCGCGACGATGTGCGGCTCGAGGATGTCGACGCCTTCTCCGACAAACTGGTGCTGTCCTACCGCCGTGAGGCGCTGCCGCGCGTCGCGGTCTGGCCGCTGACCGCCGACGGCTACGGCGAACTCGCCGAGATCCAGTTCGGCCTGGAGCTGTTCGCCGCCGGGCTGGGCTCCAATCCCGAGTGGGAGCAGCCGACCCTGCGCATGGGGGTCACCTCCTTCATCACGCCGATGCGGATCTTCGACTACGTGCCGGCCACCGGGGAGATGCTGCTGCGCAAGGAACAGCCGGTGCTCGGCGACTTCCAGGCCGATGACTACGAGCAGCATCGGGTGTGGGCGGTGGCGTCGGACGGCACCCGCATTCCGGTGTCCATCGTCAAGCGCAAGGATCTCGGCGACGGCCTGAAACCGTTGCTGCTCTACGGTTACGGCTCCTACGAGGCCAGTATCGATCCGGGCTTCTCGGTGGCGCGACTGTCGCTGCTGGATCGCGGCATGGTGTTCGCGGTCGCGCATGTGCGCGGCGGCGGTGAGATGGGCCGGCTGTGGTACGAGCACGGCAAGACGCTCACCAAGAAGAACACCTTCACCGATTTCGTCTCCTGCGCACGGCATCTCGTGGAGACCGGTATCACCGCGCCCGACCGCATGATCGCCGACGGCGGCAGCGCGGGCGGCCTGCTGGTGGGCGCGGTGGCCAATCTCGCGCCCGAGCTGTTCGCGGGCATCCTGGCCAACGTCCCCTTCGTGGACCCGCTGACCTCCATTCTCGACCCCTCGCTCCCGCTCACCGTGATCGAATGGGACGAGTGGGGAAATCCCTTGGCGGACAAAGAGGTCTACGAGTACATGAAGTCGTACTCGCCGTACGAGAACGTGGCGGCGATGGACTATCCGGCCATCCTGGCCATCACCAGCCTCAACGACACCCGCGTGCTCTACGTGGAACCGGCCAAGTGGGTCGCGAAACTGCGCGCCACCAAGACCGGCGACAGCCAACTGCTGCTCAAGACCGAGATGACCGCCGGACACGGCGGCGTCTCCGGCCGCTACGAGAAGTGGAAGGAAGTCGCGTTCGAGTTCGCCTGGGTGCTGGAGAAGGTCGGCTTGGCCGACCGCTGAGCCGCACCGCCCGCGGGTGCGGTGGCCGGTCGCGCCGCCGCACCCGCCCGGTACCAGTGGGTTCCGGCTACTGCTTCGAGCCGGACCCGCGGGACGTTCGGCATCGGCGTGCCCGCCCGGCGACGGCGCGTTCCGCTATCGCGTCGAGCCGGACCCACGGGTATTCGACGTCGGCACCGCCGCCGTGGCCGAGTGGGTGAAGCCGCCCACGTCCGCCCGGGTGAGCGGGGTGGATCGGGGATTCTCGCGCAGTTGGGCGATGCCGCGCTCCAGATCGGCGAGCAGCAGGTCGATCATGTCGACGCTGAAGCCGTGGCGCAGCACCGCGCGCATGATGGTCTCGTGCTGGCGGTCGGCGGGCAGCGGGTCGCCTACATCATCGACCCGTCGCTGGCCGCCAACGGCGGGTACGCGGCCATCGTGATCATCACCATCTACTGGGCGGCGGTGTACATCTCCTCGCAGGGCACCAAAACCGTAGCGGGACTGTCGAGTGCGGGACTGGTCATCGGCACGCTGATACCCGGCGCGCTGCTGGTGGCGCTCGGCTTCGTCTTCCTGGCGCAGGGCAACCAACCGGCCGCGCCCATGGACGCCGGACATCTACTCCCGGCCTGGACCGGGCTGGCCAGCCTGGTGCTCATCATCAACAACTTCCTGTCCTACGCGGGCATGGAGATGAACGCCGTGCACGTGTCCTCGCTGAAGAATCCCGACAAGGAGTACCCGCGGGCCATGGCGCTGGCCGTACTGCTGGTGCTGGCCATCTTCATCGTTCCGGCCGTCGTGATCAGCTGGGTGGTGCCGTCGAAGAACCTCAGCCTCACCGCGGGCGTCATGCAGGCGTTCGACGGATTCTTCAACCACTTCCACATCGGTTTCCTGACGCCGATTCTCGGCGTCATGCTGGTGGCGGCGGCGCTGGGCGGCATGCTCACCCGGCTGGCCGGGCCGTCCAAGGGACTGCTGCTGATCGGGCGCAGGGAAGGGTTTCTGCCGCCGGTGCTCACCCGCGTGAACAAGCATGGGGTGCAACAGAACATGCTCGTCGTACAGGGGGTGGTGACCACGCTGCTGGCCTTGCTCTACGCCTTCATCCCCGACGTGTCCAGCGCCTACTGGATCCTGTCGGTGATCACCACGCAGGTGTACCTGATCATGTACGTGCTCATGTTCGTGGCCGCGGTGCGCCTGCGCCGCGACCAGCCCGATCATCCGCGCGGATACCGCGCCCCCATGCTGGTCGCGCTGTGCGGCGTCGGCATCGCCTCCTCGCTCGCGGCCTTCCTCATCGGATTCGTCCCGCCCTCGCAGTACGGCAGCGGCAGTCCGCTGGGCTACGTGCTGCTCGTCGGGCTCGGCGCGGGCATCGTCGGGCTGGTGGTCCCGTACCTGTTCCTGCGTCTGCGCAAGCCTGCCTGGAAGATCGACGACCCACAGGAGGCGTTGGCATGAGCGAAGTCGAATGGCCGGAGACAGAGCACCTTTCGGCGCGTGGGCGACGGCTCGTCTACCTCGCGGTGGCCGCCGTGCTGGCGGCCGTCGCGGTGGCCATCGAGACCTACTGCCCGGATCGGCTCGCCGCCTACCTGGAGGAAACGGGAACACTGAGAACCGGTGACACGCTGAAATCCCAAGGCAACCAGTAAGTCAGGAGCTGACTATGACCGATACCGCCGAGGCGGAAGACGATCCGCGCACCGCCGCACTGCGCGCCGCCGTGCGCAAGCACATGCCACAGGCGAAAGCCGATCTCGCCGAGCTGGTTTCGTTCAAGTCGGTGGCCGACCCCCGCCAGTTCCCGGCCGAAGAATGCCGAAAGGCCGCGCAGTGGGTGGCCGACGCCTTCGCCGCCGAGGGGCTCACCGACGCCGGACTGCACACCACCCCCGACGGCACCGACACCGTGGTGGCCCGCCGCGCCGCACCCGCCGGGAAGCCGACCATCATGCTGTACTGCCACTACGACGTGCAGCCGCCGCTGGACGACGCGGCCTGGCATACGCCGGTGTGGCAGCTCACCGAACGGGACGGGCGCTGGTACGGCCGCGGGGCGGCGGACTGCAAGGGCAATATCGTCATGCACCTCACCGCGCTGCGGGCGCTACGGGAAGTGCTGGGGGACGGTGGTTTCCCGGTGGGGTTGACCTTGGTGTCGGAGGGCTCGGAGGAACAGGGCACCGGCGGGCTGGAGCGATTCGTGCCGCAGCACGTGGACCTGCTGCGAAGTGACACCATCCTCATGTGCGACACCGGCAATTTCGCGGTCGGCGTACCCACCTTCACCGAAACCCTGCGCGGCAACGTGAATGTCGTGGTCACCATCGAAACCCTCGGCAGCCCCATGCATTCGGGCATGTTCGGCGGCGCCGCGCCGGACGCGCTGGCGGCGCTCATCCACCTATTGGCGACCCTGCGGGACGAGCACGGCAACACCACCGTGGACGGTCTCGCCAACGATCAGGTGTGGGACGGGGTGCAGTATCCGCCGGAGCAGTTCCGGGCCGACGCCACCGTGCTGCCCGGGGTGGAGCTGGTCGGCAGCGGGACGCCCGCCGATATGCTCTGGGCGCGCCCGGCGCTGACCGTGCTCGGCATCGACGCACCCAAGGTGGTCGGGTCGTCGGCCGCCATCCAGCCCACCGCCGCCGCCCGGCTCAATCTGCGGATTCCGCCCGGGACCGACCCGGGGCAGGCGCTGCGGCTGCTCACCGCGCATCTGAAGCGGCACACGCCCTGGCACGCCAGGGTGACGATCGAGACGGAAGGCGTCGGCGCGCCGTTCACATCGGCGGCCGGGGGACCGGCCCGCACCGCCATGGAGGCCGCGCTGGCCGCCGCCTACGGTCGCCCGGCCACGACCGAGGGGCAGGGCGGAGCCATCCCGCTGTGCAATGTCTTCGCCGACACCTATCCGGACGCCGAGATCATGCTGTTGGGGGTGGAGGAGCCCAAATGCCTGATCCACGCGCCCAACGAGAGCGTGGATCCGACCGAGATCGAGCACATGGCGCTGGCGGAGGCGCTGTTCCTGGCGTCGTACGCGGATTAGAACTCGGTGTGGTCCTCCGGCTCGATGACCCGGAAATCCGTTCCGGCGGGTGTCATCTCATTGAGTCGGCCGAAGTAGATCCCCTGCGCCGCGTCCGCGATGATCCCGTAGTGGATGGGGAACGCGGTGCGGGGGTTCACGGCCCGCAGGTAGTCGACGGCCTCGCTGATCTTCATCCACGGCGCGACGGCGGGCAGGGCGAGGACGCCCACAGGAACCGGCGGCACCCACAGCGAGTCGCCGGGGTGGACGAGTTCGGCCGGATCGTCCGGGGTGCCGAGTTGGAAGACCGTATTGTCGATGACCGGAATCTCGGGGTGGATGACGGCGTGGCGGCCACCACCGCCGGTTACTTGTACATTTCCAACTTTCAAGACATTTCCGGCATGCACGGCTTCCCAGGGTTCCGCCCGCTGCTGCGCGGTCTGCGGATCGGAAAGCAATCGCGCCTTAGGATTGCCTTCGATAAGTTCGCTTATCCGATTCGGGTCGATATGGTCGGGATGCTGATGGGTCACGGCAATGGCGTCCAATCCGGTGATCCCCTCGAAACCGTGCGAGAAGTTGCCGGGATCGAACAGGATCTTCGTGCCGTGCAGTTCCACGAGAATGCAGGAGTGTCCGAAATGGGCTATGCGCATACTGTGTATATTGCCCCTCCGCTTCGCTCCGGGCGGGTCCGCGGCGCTGGAAGTCTCGGTTCTTCCCTCCCTACGCTCTCCCGCTTCGCTCCTCCGCTCCGGTCGGTCCAGAACCGAGACGCGCCGCGAACCGGCAGGTTGTGGTGAGCGGCACGGTCGAGCGGACCCGGCGAGGTGTTCTCGAGCGGCGGCAATTACGCTGATCAGGTAAACCCCCACCAGCTTTAGGAGCAACACGTGGCACGTGTCGTGGTCGAGGTGATGCCGAAGGCCGAAATCCTGGATCCGCAGGGTCAGGCCATTGTCGGCGCGCTCGGGCGCCTGGGACACCCGGGCATCTCGGATGTGCGCCAGGGCAAGCGATTCGAACTCGATGTCGACGACAACGTCAGCGACGACGAGCTCGAGCGGATCGCCGAATCGCTGCTCGCCAACACCGTCATCGAGGACTGGAAGGTCGTCCGGCTGTGAGCGCGCGCATCGGTGTCATCACCTTCCCGGGCACGCTCGACGATGTCGACGCCGCCCGCGCGGTGAACATCGCCGGTGCCGAGGCCGTCAGCCTGTGGCACGCCGACGCCGACCTGAAGGGTGTCGACGCGGTCATCGTGCCCGGTGGTTTCTCCTACGGCGATTACCTGCGCTGCGGCGCCATCGCCCGCTTCGCGCCGGTCATGGGCGAAGTGGTGCGGGCCGCGGGCCAGGGCATGCCGGTGCTGGGGATCTGCAACGGCTTCCAGGTGCTGTGCGAGGCCGGGCTGCTGCCGGGCGCGCTCACCCGCAACGAGGGGCTGCACTTCATCTGCCGCGACCAGTGGTTGCAGGTGGAGACCGCCGATACCGCGTGGACCTCCCGCTACGAGCCCGGCGCGCAGATCCTCATCCCGCTCAAGTCCGGTGAGGGCCGCTACCAGGCGTCCGAGGCCGTACTCGACGAGCTCGAAGGTGAGGGCCGCGTGGTCTTCCGCTACGCGGGCGACAACCCGAACGGTTCCCAGCGCGGCATCGCCGGTATCGCCTCGGCCAACGGCCGGGTCGTCGGCCTCATGCCGCACCCGGAGCACGCCACCGAGGCGCTCACCGGCCCCAGCGACGACGGCCTGGGCATGTTCCTGTCCGTGCTGGACAGCCTGGTCTCGGCGTAGTCGGTCTCGGCGTAGTCAGCAGATGCGGTCCAGGATGTCGAAATCGACACCGTCGACCGCTGCGATATAGCCGGGCAGCACCACCTGCTGTCCGGCGAATCGCCTTTCCCCAGCAGGGGTTTCGAGCACGCGGTCGTCCTGGACGGCCGCGTGCACGCGTTTCACCTCCAGTGAGCCCGCCGCTTCCGCCATCGCCCGGAGGGTGTGGATCGCCTCGTACTCGGTATTACTGAAATTAGTGAGGGCGGGCGCGAATTCACCGTGCAGCCGTCGATACCGGGCCAACCGGTCCGCGTCCGCGCCCGCGTTCACGAAAAAGCTCGACGGCACATACAGATTCCGGTTGGCCGGTGCGCCCCCGGTGAGCAGCACGTTCTGATCCACCGCCGGGCTCACCCGCAGCTGCCGCTCGGCCCGCCCCACCCGGGTGAACTGGCGGTTGAACCGCGCCACATCGGCCCCGACCAGCAGCACGATCACCCCGTCCGCGCGATCCAGACGCGGATCGGCCAGAAACTCGGTGAAATCCTCGGTGCCCAGCGGCACGAACATCTCCAGCGGCAGCGGCGGTTCCCGCCCGGCCTCGGCCAGCTCGGCGCGCACCACCTCGGCGGTCCGCCGCGGCCACACGTAGTCGTTGCCGATGATCGCCCAGCGGCGCGCCCCCAGTTCGCGGCGCAGCCAGCGCAGGGCGGGCAGGATCTGGCGGCTCGGATCCGAGCCGACCAGGAACAATCCGGGTGGGGCCTGATCCAGGCCCTCGTTGTCGGTGGCGAACAGGTACGGCACCCGCCCGGCCGTCACCCGGGCCACCGCCCGCCGCACCGCCGAGGTGTGCCAGCCGGTGACGGCGTGCACCATGCCGGTGGCCAGCAGCGCCTCCACCTCCCGCGCCACCTCCTCGGGATCGCGGCCCCCGTCGATGTGCGTCGTGCGCAATTCCCGGCCGAGAATTCCAGTGCCACTGTTGATTTCTTCGGCGGCCAGAGAAATGGCGGCCTCACAGGACGGTGCGAAGATACCGCCGGGCCCCTGGAGCGGGACTATGTTGAGGATCTCGATACTGTGATCGGGATTCTCCGGCGGCGGTACCATCGGTTACTCTGCTTCTCGTTGAGCGGAAATTGATGGGCGGACAATATGGCGACAATTGTAAGCAGCATTAACACGCTGCATGGAGCCCTGCGGGCCGCGGAACGCAGTTGGCTGCGTCACCTCGAGGAGGCGCTCGCCGCCCGTCGGCTCACCCCGGATCAGTGGTCCATGCTGTCCAATCTATCCGCCGACACCGGTATCACCATGAGTGAACTCGCCTCCCGCGCCCAGCTCGCCCCCTCCTCCGCCACCCGGCACGCCGACTGCCTGGCCGAACGCGGACTCATCTTCCGCATCGCCGCCGCCGCCGACCGCCGCCGCATCCTCATCGGCCTCAGCCGCCGCGGCGTCGACCTGGTGGGGGAGGTGCGCGCCGAGGAACAGCGCGCCGAAGCCGAACTCCGCCGCCGCCTCGGCGGGACGAACTATCAGGAGCTGCTGCGCCTGCTGGAGCAGGTCGCGGAGACCCCGCTACCCGACTGACCGCGCTCGCGGCTGAAGTTCGTGTCCACGGCGGGTACCGGCCGGTCCGGGCGCATCCGATGGGTCTGGAGACCGGCTGCCATGCCCCGGCCGGTCGTATCGCCGCTCGGATACCGGGCGGCGGATGCGAAGTGTCACTGCTTAGGATCGGCTCATGCCCGTTTCCGTGACCGCTGCCACCGCCGCCGGACTGTGCGAATTCATCGACGCCTCGCCGTCCCCGTTCCACGTATGCCGCACGGTCGCGGCGGAACTCGACGATCACGGCTTCACGAGACTGTCGGAATCCGCGCCCTGGCCGTCCAGCAGCGCGGGGCGCTACTACGTGGTGCGCGGCGGTTCGCTGGTGGCGTGGGCCGACGGTGGGCCGGGGGCGCCGTCCGGATTCCGGGGCGGGCAGGCCGCGCCGTTCCGGGTGATCGGGGCGCATACCGACAGCCCCAACCTGCGGGTGAAGCAGCATCCGGACCTCGCGTCCGCCGGCTGGCAGCTGGTCGGGCTGGAGCCCTACGGCGGGGCGTGGCTCAACTCGTGGCTCGACCGCGACCTCGGCATCTCCGGTCGACTGTCGGTACGCGACGGAAATGTGGTGCGCGAGCGGCTGGTTCGCATCGACGAACCGATCCTGCGGGTGCCGCAGCTGGCCATCCACCTGTCCGAGGACCGAGGCGGAGTGAAACTCGACCCGCAGCGGCACGTGAATGCCGTCTGGGGCGTCGGTGTCGAACCGCGCTCGTTCCTGGCCTTCGTCGCCGAACGCTCCGGCATCGACCCGGAGGCGGTGCTCGGCTGGGAACTCATGACCCACGACCTGGTGCCCGCCAAACTGATCGGCCGCGACCTGGACCTGGTCAGCGCGCCGCGCCTGGACAATCAGGGCACCTGCTTCGCGGGCCTGCGCGCCTTCCTCGCCGCCATCGCCGAACCCGGCGCGGCGGTACCGGTGCTGGCCATGTTCGACCATGAGGAGGTCGGCAGCCAGTCCGATCGCGGCGCCCAGTCCTCGCTGCTGCCCACGGTGCTGGAGCGCATCGTCCTGAGCCGCGGCGGCGGTCGGGCCGAATACCTCGCCGCCCTGGCCGGTTCCGTCTGCGCCTCCGGCGACATGGCCCACGCCACCCACCCCAACTACCCCGACCGCCACGAACCCATGCACCGCATCGAGGTCAACGGCGGCCCCGTGCTCAAGGTCAACCAGAATCTCCGCTACGCCACCGACGCCACCGGCGCGGGCGCCTTCGCCCTGGCCTGCTCCCAAGCCGACGTCCCTCTGCAACGCTACGTCCACCGCGCCGACCTCCCCTGCGGCTCCACCATCGGCCCCTTTACCGCCGCCCGCACCGGCATGCCGACCGTCGACGTGGGCGCGGCCCAACTGGCCATGCACTCGGCCCGGGAGATGATGGGCGCGGCGGACGTCCCCGCCTACGCGGCGGCGCTGGCAGCCTTCCTCACCCCGGAGATCGGGCGCTGATTTCGGTGATGGCGAAAGCCGATGCTTGCTATCATTGATGGCAACATTGGAGGGGTGGTGTCATATGAAGAACGTGACGATCCGTAATCTCAGCGACGAGGTGCACCGCGCGATTCGCCAACGCGCGGCCACCCACGGTCGCAGCGTCGAGGCGGAGATGCGTGCCATTCTCGCCGAGGCCGTACAGCCACCCGAGCGGATCAAGCTCGGTTCGATGCTCGCCGAGATCGGCCGCGAACTCGCGCTGACCGACGAGGAACACGCCTTGCTCGACAACCGCGACCGCACCCCGGCCGAGCCGCTGGAGTTCGATTAGTGATCATCCTGGATACCAACGTCATCAGTGAACCCCTGCGCCCGGTTCCCAATCAGCACGTCGCTGATTGGATCGACGCCCAAAGCGTCGAAACCCTCTATCTGAGCACCATCACCGTCGGCGAGCTGCGTTTCGGCGCGGCCGTCATGCCCCCCGGCCGCCGCCGCACTCAGCTCCTCGATCGGTTGGAAGGCGCCATACTGCCGCTGTTCACCGGCCGCATCCTGCCCTACGGCCTGGACGCCACCGTTGCATACGCACACATCATGTCCACCGCCCGCGCCGCCGGATTGGCCATCTCTCCCCCCGATGGCATGATCGCGGCTACCGCGTCCGCCGCAGGCTTCGCCGTCGCCACCCGCGACACCGCACCGTTCGAAGCCGCCGGAGTGCCGGTCATCAATCCATGGCAATAGCTCGCTAGGCGCGGACGCCGACCTTCCGGCTGAGCTCGCGCACCTCGGTACGCATGCCCGTGGGTGGCTTCTTCGACAGCTCGCTCAGCATCTCGCGGGCATGGCCGTAGCGGATCGGTCCGCTCGTTAGAGGGTCACACCCAACCAGCGGGCGAACGCGCCTGTGCTGTCCGATTTCCGGCGCTCCGCCGCGGCGATGGCGAACAGCGACTCTCGGACATTCGGGTGGAGCTTGGTCTGCTGTGGGGCGATGCGGCGGGCCATGGTGAGGGAGTGCAATGCCTTGTCCGGCTGACCGGCGAGGATCCAGGCGCGGGCATTGTCTTGCCAGTGGTGTCCGGCACGGGTAGCGGAGATATCGGTGGGGAGTCGCAGGGCGGCACCCTCGCGAGCGGCTTTGCCGGGATCCCCGGCCTCGAGTTCGACCGCACAGGCGTGGATTTCGACATTGCCCGGTCCGAATTCCGTGGTGTAGAGGTCGCTCTCGCATTGCATCGGCCGAGCGAGTCCTCGGGCCTCGGTGACGAACTGCTGAGCCAGGTCGAGATTGCGGTCGCGTCCGGCAACGATCGCGCCTCGGAGCAGCCCGTAACCGCGCAGCACTCGCTCGGCCTCGCTCTGACCTGCCGCGAGCCCGATACCTTTTTCCACCAACGACATAGCAACCTCCGTCGAGCCGTGTGTCATGAGGAGGCGGGCACGTTTCATCAGGCTGCGCACTGTCATCAGCGGGTCGTCGACATGCGCGGCGGTCGAATCGAGGCGGTCCAGGATCAGCGCGGTCAGGGCGGTGTGGCCGAGGCGGGTACAAGCTCCCTCGGCCGCGATCCATGCGGAGCACAGCATGCGATAGGCCTGATCGCTTTCGCCGCCGGTATGGACTGCCCCGTAGAGTTGGCGGATCAGACCGGGCAACTCGGCAAGAGCCTTGCGTGTCTTGTCATTCCGCAGAGCGATCTCGATCGTGGTGAGGCGTGCCCGCAGCTCGGGCAGCGGCGCTGGCTCCACCTGCCGGACGAACGCACCCTCGGCGAGGATGGCGCGCAGATCCGCCAGACCATCGAGCGGCCCATCCTCTTCCAGAGTGTCGTAGTACGGGGTGCCCATCAGGTGTTCGGGCTCGACGCCGAGCACGAGAGCGGCCTTCGCGATGTAACCGGGCGAGGCGGGCTCGCGGCCCTGTTCGACCGCCCTGACCATGCCCTTGCTGTAGCCGATGCGGTTCGCGAACGCCTCCTGCGTCAAACCGGCGACCTTGCGCTCCGCTGCGATACGACTGCCGATGCCGTTGGTGGTCATGTCGAGAACCTCGCTCCGAGTGGGCGGGTACAGGTACGCCTACGAGCGTATCCGGAATCGGCGGCGCGCGATGGGGCAAGTTGCTGGCACTTTTCTGGTACTTCGGCTGGTAGTGGGCGTGTGAGGCTTCTTGTGGCCCCGGCACCGAGATGGTCTCGACGCCTCGGCGAGGGTGCCTCCACATCACCGATCGCATCGGAGGGAAGCGGAATGGACATCCTCGCCATCATTCTCATCGTTGCGGGCGTGCTAGCCGCCCTCACCACGCACCAGCACCGGCCGCCGCGCCACCGGCACGGGCGGCCTGTCGCGGAACTTCAGGCGCGGTTGGCGGCCGAGTCCGCGCGTACCTATCTTCCGCTGCGGGGGTGGTGAGTGTGGATCTCGTCAGCATTCCCGTTGGCGCCGACGCGATTTCCATCGCGACGCTGGTCAGTTGCGTGAGTCCGGCATGGGCGCAGCGCGATCCGCACCGGGCGATGCAGGTGCATATCGAGTGCGAGGTCGGGGTGTGCGTCACGAAATCCGTTGCGCACCAGATGTTGCGGGAGCAGGGGAAGCTGGTGCCGGATTCCGGGCGGGTACGGTGACCGGCGCGGGGTCGGCGTGGCGCGGACGGGATCGGGTCGACGGCCCGATCGGGTTCCTGCATCGTGATGACGGGGTGTGGCCGGTGGGCGCGGACGGCTGGCCGGTCACCGATATGGCGGTGGACGTCGACCAGTCCTGTTCCGACTCCGCCGGCCGTGGCCGAAGGCGGGTGAACGCCGCGTGGGCTGCGGCACCAACCGCAGCCCACGCGAAAGAGTGTCGATCAGAGCACCAGGGCACCCGCGACGGCGCCGACAATGGTGCCGGCGATCGCGCCGATGAAGATCATCGGAACGCAGCCGACGATCAGACCGGCGAGGCCGATCATGCAACCGGCGACGGCGCCGGCGAAGAAGCCGACGACCATACCCGCGACACTGCCGACCAGGCCGATTTCCTGCGCCTCGGTCACCGAGACGACCCGCTGCTCGGACGTCGGATGCATGGTGATGGTGCTGCCGTCGGCGCTGACCTCGGTGCTGAGACGCACGATGCGGTCGGTGTTGGCGAACACGGTGGGGACGTTCTGCACCGCGCTGCCGTCATTGTTGGTGATGGTGATCGTATTGCCGTCCGGGCTCACATCGAACCGGCCGCCGACCAGATGAGCGGTAATGCCGGTGCCGTCCTCGGAAGCGCCGGCGGTGACGGTCATACCCTGGTCGGTCGCGGTCATGGTGGGGCCGCCGAATGTGGGGGCGGCGACAGCGGTTTCACCGTGCGATGTTGCTGCCGACACTCCGGTGGCGGCAATAGCAAGCAAAGACGTAGCAACGAGCTTACGAATCCACACGTGCAGACACACCTTTCGACGGGCGCTGACTGGGTCAGCGTGAATGGTTGGGAGAGGAAACGCCTCCGGTAGAGCCGCATCGTTCACCGATAGCAGTCTGCTACCAGCGTTGCGAGCGCGAAACAGACCATACAGCCACGCAAGCGCTTTCAATGGATTGAACACACCGGATTTGCGGCGTGCCGCAGAGCAATTCTTCTATTCCGTAGCGCCGCAGCGAATTTCAAGTGGACAAAACGGACATTTGCCACGCGAACTGACTATTTCGGTAAATGGTTAGCTACTCGAATTGTATCGGTTTCACCCAGTTCTCGATCTCGACCCATGTCGCCGACACCACGGTGACGGTCTACTCCGACCCGACCACCATCTGAACGGGCGGGACCGGACATGAGACTCCCAGACATCCTCGAACCTCAACGGCGAGGGCTCGCGGTTGCCGCGATCACCGCTTCCCTGATCGTGGTGGCGGCGACCGTGATCGCGCTCAACCCCGCCACCGCCACCGGTGAAACCCCCGCCGAACGGTGTGCGCGGGAGACCGCGGCCTACAACGCGGCGTGGGAATCGACGTGGCGGGCAGGCAATCCCGGCAACCCGGGACCCCCACCTCCACCGCCGGTGCCGTATGTCTGCCACGACCCCGGAGAGCCAGCCACCACGACACCGACCACCCCTCCGGCCGCGTCTGGTTCGCAGCCCACGCAAGCGCCCGGCGACGGGCGTTCAAGGCCAGGAATGCTCCCGGACGACTGTCCGATGGCGACGGCGATATCGTCCCGGGGCCCAGCGCAACCGAGCGAACTGAGCCGGTTCGAACCGAGCAGCCTGCGGTACTGCCCGACGCCCGGATCGGGTCCCAATGCCAACGCTTGCGGTGCGTGCAAGAGCCCCGACCTACATGAAGGTCGAACCCGATAGTGTGAAGGGGCAGCGGTGAGAATCTCCCAACGAACCCGCGCAATCATAGGAGTAGTCATCGCTGCCCTGGTCTTCGGGGTCGCCGTGTATGCGGTCGCGGACTTGCGGCGGGCGGCGACGGTCTGAACGACAACAAGACAACGACGGCCATACGCGGGCCCGAACTCGTGCCAATGCCCGAAGAGTTCGATGTACAGGGGCTTGCTCCAGATCGGCTGCGGGTCACTGCGGCTTGTGTCCGAGAAGTGCACGGCGACTCGCCTGCGACACTGATTCTCGGAGTCACGCCAGCTGAAGAATTCACGTCGGCTACGGAGAACATGGGCAAAAATTCGCCTGTCTGGCGTGATCGACTCGTCGAACCGCGCAACTGTACTGCCACTCGGTATGGATTGGATGCCTTCGCATAACGCTGGATCAACAGCAACGTCATCGACGTGCGACTCGGTGATGATTCAGCGGTCCAGTGTCAACCTTTCGAGAATCCTGTCTGATCGAGCGCCCTGTTGTTCCTGGGTGGGAATGTGTGAAGATGGTTGATTCAGATGGTGTTTGCCGTTCTGCCGCAAATGGTTTCGCGGTAGAATAGCTGCATGGATTCGGAGGGGGACATTCCGCAGGGCGATACCGCGCTCGCCGCGTTGGCGGCGGCGGTCGACGCCCTCGCGGCCGAGGACCTGACCGGATTCAGCGACGCCGAGTTCGCCGTCCGCATCCGGGGGTTGGAGGTGTGCCGCCGCCGGTTGGAGGCGGTGGGGCATCGGCATGTGGTCGAGATCAACGACCGGCATCTGTGGACCACCACCGGATCGGTCGGGCTCTACCGGTACCTGGTCGAAACCCTGCTACTGGCCAAGGCCGACGCGGTCGCGCGGGTCAAGGCCGCCGCCCAGCTCGGGGTGATGACCAGTGCCTACGGCGAGAAATGCGAACCACGTCTGCCGCATGCCGCTGTCTCCCACGCCGAGGGTGCGATCTCGGGGGATCATGCGCGGGCCGTGATGCGGGTGATGGAGCGCATACCGGATGCCGTCGATACCGAGCGCCGCGCCGTCGCCGAGGAACACCTCGCTGCCGCCGCGCGCACCGGGACTCCGGAGATGGTGGGCAAGGTCGGTGACCGCATCCTGGGCTATCTCGACCCGGACGGTTCGCTGACCACGGACAAGGACCGGGCTCGGTTACGGGTGGCGACCTTCGGTGAACAGCGCCTGGATGGAATGAGCACGTTCGAAGGCTGTTTCGATCCCGAATGGTCGATCCCGCTGTTGCTGATCTTCGACGAGAACGCGGGCAAGCCCTTGTATCTGGGGGAAGGTGCGCGGATCGCATCGCAGTGGCAGCGGTTGGCCGCCATCGCCCGCGACCGCGGCTGCACGCACCCCGATTGTTCCGCGCCCGCGACCATGTGCGCGATGCACCACGTCGTCCCGTGGGCGGCGAACGGTCCCACCGATATCGACAACCTGACATTGGTGTGCGATGCCCATCATGCGCGGATCGCCGCCGACGCCGACGCCGACGATCCGACCGGATGGGCCACTCATCGCGTCTCGCCGGGTGGTGCGAATGCCGGCCGCACCGCGTTCTGTCCGCCCGCGTCAGTGGATCCGCGACGACGGGCGCGGGTGAATCGGTTCCATCACCCCGAGCAGGTTTTGGCCGAGAGCGTGAAACGCCGACGAGCCAGGTTGCTTGCCCACCGTGCTCGGGAGTAAATCGTGCATCACGAGCCGATCCACAACCGGACACCGGTCCGGACCCCACGCGGAAGTCGTCCCGCCGCGCAGGGGTATTCAGCACGCGCGTGTGCCGCGCACGCTCGGCCCAGCCTCGGACATGCCGACAGGCCGAACCGATCCGAACGCCTGCGGTTCATTGTCGGACATGCGGGCGTGACCGGCTCGGTCGTGAAATGCGGGAACTGAGTAGAGGTCTCGACGGCTCGTAACGGCGCGCAGGCATCAGCCTGGTTGCGCTGCGGAACCTTCGTTGAGCCGCTGCATCCGCTCCGGGTGGTAGGTGATCACCGCGACCACGAAGATCGCGAAGGTGAGCAGCACGTAGCTGCTGCCGATGATCTGCTCCCACCAGGACCAGGCGAGTTCGCGGTCACTGTCGTGCGGCAGCACCCACTGGGGGCCGATGGCGAACAGGACCGTCGCCAAGGCGACGGTGCCGATGAACCAGCGGTTGCGGCGGCCCCGGCGGATGGCGTCGACGGCGATCACCAGGGTCGGGGCGATCCAGACCCAGTGGTGGGACCAGGAGACCGGGGAGACCAAGAGGACCGCGCCCGCGTTCACCATGAGCGCGGTGACCGGGCGGCCCGCGTCGATGAGGCGCTTCATCCAGACGGCGGCCAGGGCTACGGCGATCACCGACAGGGTGAGCCAGATGGCGGTGGCGGTGGAATCGGAGACGCCGAGACGGAAGGCGAAACCCTTCAGGGACTGATTGCCCGCGAAATGCGGGGGGCCGATGCGGCCGGTGTCGGACAGGGTGTGGAACCAGTACTGCACCGACTCGTGCCAGAAGAACACGAACATCAGGCCGACCGCGGTGATGGTCGAAACCACCAGGGTGATGGGCGATTTCCAGTCTCCGCGCGGCAGGTAGCGCCGCCAGCCCGCGGCGTCGGGCCAGCCGCCGCGCGGCGGAAAGTTCAGGCACAGCAGGAAGAACAGCAGATAGGCGGCGGGGGTGAGCTTCACCGACACCGCGATGCCGATCAGCATCCCGCGCGGCCAGAAAGGCTTGCGCACCAGGCAATCCAGGGCGATGGCGGCCATCAGCACCAGATTGATCTGGCCGAAACCGTAGGTCTGGCGGATCGGCTCCAGCCATTGCAGGATCGCCACCGCGCCGATGACGAGCGCCAGCCGCGTCGGGCGGTCCATGGCCGGGCGCACCCGCTCCAGCACGATCCACAGCGTCACGCCCAGTGCGGTGATCGAGGTCGCCAGCACCAGCACCTCCGCCACCGGCAGCGGCATGAGGGCCAGCGGCGCGAAGAACAGCGCGGCCAGCGGGGGATAGGTGAACGGCAGGCCGATCCCGAACACCTCCGGCATGGGGCCGTACAGCTCCCCGCCGTCCATCCACACCCGCGGGCCGTTGCGGTACACCTGAAGATCGATGTACCCGTGCCAGATCTTCCCGAAATGACTGATGAGCGCCGACACCACGAACAACGCGAGCGCGATGAGCAGCAGCCGGACCTGACGGCGAGACAATCCCGTGGGCCCTCCATGCGTCGTCGCAGGCTTCTCGGTCGGATCCGCGACCCCGGATCGATCGTTCACCGGGACAGACTAGCTGGCACGCCCCACTCGGCTGCTGCTCCGGGTCCGCGGAGGCTGTTGCGCGCGCCACAGTTCACACTGCGATCGCGGCTGGCACCGTGCTCGAACGCGGAGCCGACGACATCGGACGTGACGACTGATTTCGTGAGAATCGGGGTAATCCGCCGGGTGCGCCCATCATTGGTTCGGCTCTACGACCGCCGGCGCGCGTATGCGACGGTCGACGGCTCACAGCCGTGCGCCGAAGTCGCGGGGAGGCGGGGGAGAGTGGGGTTTGCCGGGCATTAGACTTCGAAGCGAATCCCGCCGTATCCAGCTTGCCGGTCGCTGTCTCGTTCCGGCCGAAAGGACTCTGGTATTCCCGTGACCAACCACGTCGATACCGTCAGCGCCGCCGCGGCCACCCCGGAACAGCCGCAGCCCTACAAGGAACTCGGCCTCAAGGACGACGAGTACGCCCGCATCAAGGAGATCCTCGGCCGCCGCCCGACCGATGCCGAGCTGGCCATGTACTCGGTGATGTGGTCCGAGCACTGCTCCTACAAGTCCTCCAAGGTGCACCTGCGCTACTTCGGCCAGACCACCACCGACGAGATGCGCGCCGCCATGCTGGCCGGCATCGGCGAGAACGCGGGCGTGGTGGACATCGGCGAGGGCTGGGCGGTCACCTTCAAGGTGGAATCGCACAACCACCCGTCCTATGTCGAGCCCTACCAGGGTGCGGCCACCGGCGTCGGCGGCATCGTCCGCGACATCATGGCCATGGGCGCGCGTCCGATCGCCGTCATGGACCAGTTGCGCTTCGGCGCGGCCGACCACCCGGACACCCGGCGCGTGGTGGACGGCGTGGTGCGCGGCGTCGGCGGCTACGGCAACTCCCTCGGCCTGCCGAATGTGGGCGGCGAGACCGTCTTCGACCCCTCCTACCAGGGCAACCCGCTGGTCAACGCGCTGTGCGCGGGCGTCATGCGGGTGGAGGACCTGCATCTGGCGTTCGCCTCCGGCCAGGGCAACAAGATCATCCTCTTCGGTGCGCGCACCGGCCTCGACGGCATCGGCGGCGTCTCCGTGCTCGCCTCCGACACCTTCTCCGGCGACGAGTCCGGAGCCGGCCGCAAGAAGCTGCCCAGCGTCCAGGTCGGCGACCCCTTCACCGAGAAGGTGCTCATCGAGTGCTGCCTCGAGCTGTACGCCGCCGACCTCGTCGTCGGCATCCAGGACCTCGGCGGGGCCGGACTGTCCTGCGCCACCTCCGAACTCGCCGCCGCCGGTGACGGCGGCATGCACATCGAACTCGACAAGGTGCCGCTGCGCGCCGCCAATATGACGCCCGCCGAAATCCTGTCCTCGGAATCGCAGGAGCGCATGTGCGCGGTCGTCACCCCCGAGAACGTGGACGCCTTCATGGCGGTCTGCGCGAAGTGGGACGTCATCGCCACCGTCATCGGTGAGGTCACCGACGGCGACCGGCTCGTCATAACCTACGACGGCGAGACCGTGGTGGACGTGCCGCCGCGCACCGTCGCCCACGAGGGCCCGGTGTACGAGCGCCCGGTGCAGCGCCCCGACTCGCAGGACGCGCTCATCGCCGACACCCCGGACAAGCTGAACCGGCCCAAGACCGGTGAGGAACTGCGCGCCACCCTGCTGAAGCTGCTGGCCAGCCCGCAGCTGTGCTCCCGCAAGTGGATCACCGAGCAGTACGACCGGTACGTGCGCGGCAACACCGTGCTCGCCGAGCACGCCGACGCCGGTGTCATCCGCATCGACGAGGAAACCGGCCGCGGTATCGCCCTGGCCACCGACGCCTCGGGCCGCTACACCAAGCTCGACCCGTACACCGGCGCGCAGCTGGCGCTGGCCGAAGCCTTCCGCAATGTCGCCACCACCGGCGCCACCCCGAAGGCCGTCACCAACTGCCTCAACTTCGGCTCCCCGGAGGATCCGGGCGTCATGTGGCAGTTCCAGCAGGCCGTGCGCGGTCTCGCGGACGGCTGTGTGGCCCTGGGCATTCCGGTCACCGGCGGCAATGTGTCCTTCTACAACCAGACCGGGCAGACCGCCATCCTGCCGACGCCGGTGGTCGGCGTGCTCGGCGTCATCGACGACGTGCACCGCCGCATCCCCACCGGCCTGGGCCTGGAACCCGGCGAGACCCTCATCCTGCTGGGCGAGACCCGCGACGAATTCGGCGGCTCCATCTGGGCGCAGGTCGAACACGACCACCTCGGCGGCGAACCCCCGAAGGTCGACTTCGCCCGCGAGCAGCTGCTCGCCGAAATCCTCACCGCCGGATCCCGCGACGGCATGATCAGCGCCGCGCACGACCTGTCCGAGGGCGGTCTCGCCCAGACCGTGGTCGAAGCCGCGCTGGCGGGCGAAACCGGCTGCCGCATCCTGCTGCCCGAGGACGCCGACCCGTTCGTCACCCTCTTCTCCGAGTCGGCCGGACGCGTCCTCGTCGCCGTGCCGCGCACCGAGGAGACCCGCTTCACCAAGATGTGCGACGCCCGCGGGCTGCCGTGGACGCGCATCGGCGTGGTCGATCAGGGCTCCGACTCGGTCGAGGTGCAGGGACAGTTCACCATCACGCTGGACGAACTGCGCACCACCTTCGAGGGCACCCTGCCCGCACTCTTCGGCGGAGCCGTCGAACACTGACAGCGAGACGCCCCGCCCGGACCCCTCGTTCCGGGCGGGGCGCTGTCATGCCACCTTGAACGGATCGTGTTCGGCCATCAGCTTTTCCAGCCGGGCCTCGTCGATGCGGCTGTGCACCCGCGACGCCTCGTGCTGATCTCGAACCACCTTCGCGAGAGTGAAGGAGCTGCTGACCAGAAACAACAGCGACATCACCAGGAACCCGCGCTGCCAGATGTCCAGCGGCAGATAGAGGATGCCGATAAGGCTGGCGGAGAAGGAGATTCCGAACGCGATAGCGGCCTGGGCGAGAAATGCCGTGGTGCTCTTGCTCTGTGCGTTGGGAGTGTTGCTCATACCGGAGAAGTCTGTCGGCCACGACGCCCGCGGACCCGCGTAGTTCTACTCGAGCCACCAGGGTAGATACCCTACCCGCATCACCATTGAGCGACGTCACGCCACCGAATCCCCTGATTCGGACAGCCTACCGCCATACTTGACGGGTGCTCGACACGACCGACGCTCTGACGCGGCTGCGCACCGGTAGCGCCGTCGCGGTACGGCCCGTGTCGATGTGGGTGCGCCGAGCCGCCCCCGTCTGGCGCAAGATCGAGGAGATCATCGACCTCAACCACGTCGGGCTGGTGGTCGCCACCGTCTTCTTCGCCTGGTCCGTCACTCCCTCGCTGCTGCCGCGCGACTGGCTGTTCCAGGGCCTCATCTCCGGGGTGAACGCGGCGCTCGGCTACGGCGTCGGCTGTGTGCTGGAGTGGGTGTTCCGGCGGTGGGTGCGTCCCAAGATCAATGTCAGCACCCCGCCCATGTGGGTGCGCGACGCCGTGAAGACCGCCGTCGTGCTCACCTGCGCGCTGGTCGCCGCCTACATGCTGGTGCTGTCGGCGGACTGGCAGCGCGAGATCTTCTCGCTCATGGGCATGTACGGCACCACCACCGAGGCATACCTGCGCACCGGCGGACTCAGCCTGCTGGTCGGCGTGCTGGTGGTGGCGGCGTATCGGACGCTGCGCGAGGTGGTGCGCTTCTTCGGCCGCCAGCTCAGCCGCTGGGTCCGGGTGCCGCCGCACCTCGCCCCCGCCGCCGGGACGCTGCTGCTCGTCGTGCTGGTCATCACGCTGTTCAACGGCGTCGCCACCCAGGCGTTCTTCGCCGTCGCGAACTCGGCGTTCAGCGTGCGCAACGACGAGATGTCGCCGTATGCCGTCCAACCGGTCGCGCCGGAACGTTCGGGCAGCCCGGCTTCGCTGTCGGAGTGGGAGACCCTCGGCTCGGAGGGCCGCTGGTTCGTCTCGCACGGGCCGGACCCGTTGCTGATCAGCTCGCTCACCGGCAAACCGGCCAAGGAGCCCATTCGCGTGTACGTGGGGCTGGAGTCCGCCGGACAGGACATCACCCAGGAAGAGTTGGCGGTCGCCGAACTCGAACGCACCGGGGCCTTCGACCGGCAGGTGCTGGTGATCGTCACCACCACCGGCACCGGCTGGGTGAACAGCATGGCCGCCGCCGCCATCGAATACATGTACGGCGGGGACACCGCGATCGTGGCGTCGCAGTATTCGTACCTGCCCAGTGTGCTGTCGTTCCTCGCCGACCGGCAGAAGGTGGCGGCCGCGGGGAAGAAGATGTTCGACGCCGTCTACGCCGCCTGGTCGCGGCGGCCGGTGGAGGAGCGGCCGAAACTGCTGGTGTACGGGGAGAGTCTGGGTTCGCAGGGGTCCGAGGCCGCGTTCGACGGGCTGGCCGACCTGCGTTCCAAGGTCGACGGTGCGCTGTGGGTGGGGCCGCCCAACTCGAATCGGCTGTGGGAGCAGTTCGTTTCGCGCCGGGACCCGGGGACGCGGGAGGTCGCGCCGATCTACGCCGACGGGCTGGTGGTGCGCTTCGCCGCCGACGCCGCCGACCTCGCCCGGCCGTCGACGGAATGGCGGCAACCCCGCATCGCCTACCTCATGCACGCCTCCGACCCGATCGTCTGGTGGTCGACCGATCTCATCCTCTCCCAACCGGACTGGCTGTCCGAGCCGCGCGGCTCCGACGTGTCCTCGCAGATGCGGTGGTGGCCCTTCGTCACCTTCTGGCAGGTAGCGGCCGACCTCACCAACGCCCAGGGCGTCAGCGACGGCCACGGCCACCGCTACGGATCCCTGGTCCTCGACGGCTGGGAAGCCATTGCCGCACCGCCGGATTGGAACCCGGAACTGCGCGAGAAGATCCGCACCCAGATCGAATTGGCCGAGGACTACGAGCGAGCGGTCAAGTAGGGGTGTCGAACCGGGCGAGAGCGGTGCCACGGTCCGGATATCCGGGCCGTACCACCGAACGTGAGGTGGAACGTGCGTCGCGGCGGGCCGGTTCGCGCGGGGTTGCGCACTTGTCGGCTGTGCCGCGTGGCAGCGGGTGGGCGCGTGTGGAGTCGCCGATGCGGTGGGAGCGGCTGCGGGCGCTGCCGAGAACGGCTGTGGCCGTGGGGATGCCGCTGGTGTGGAGCAATCGGGTGCTGCCCGCGCTACGGCTCGGGATGCGCGGGCGCACCGCCGCGAACCTCGCCTTCGCCGGTGGCTACGCCATGGCGTTCCGGGGGCGGCCGGAGTGGTTTTCGGCGCGGGGCTGGCGGGTCGGACTGGCCGTCGCCGGGCTCGCCCTGGCGGGATACGGTGTGGCACTCGCCGTTCCGGGATTGCGCGAGCGGGTGGGGGAGATCGCCGAGCGGGTGCCGGAGACATCGCATGCCGAGTGGGTGGGACTGCACATCCCGGTGGGCACCGTCGTCAGTGAGGAGCTCGTCTTCCGGGGCACTCTGACACCGCTCTTGGACGACACCTTCGGCCCCGGCGGCACCTGGCTCGGCGCAACGGTTTTCGGGCTCTGGCACATCTACCCGGCGCGTGCGGCGGGCGACCCGATCCCGGCCGCGGTCGCCATCACCGCCGCCGCGGGACTGCTGTTCGATCACCTCCGGCACCGCACCGGCAGCGCCACCGCCCCCGCCCTGCTCCACCTCGCCCTCAATGCGGGCGGCGCACTCGCCCCGCTGCTGGCCCGGCGCATTTCGGAGCCCCCGGAGATCCTGGTCGGCGAGTGACATCCCGACGCCATCCACGGTCCGACAGGCCGTGCCGCGAGCGCAGTGGCATTCCGGCACGACCAGCCGTTCGACCGGTGTGACGCGGTGTCGAGCGCCTGACCGCCGTCCAGAGCCTGCGCCGCGTGCGTGTACCGGCGTCGTCTCACCGCCCCATTTCTCGTCGCTCCACCGTGGCGCGTATCGATGGCTCGCGGCTCGCGGCTCGCGGTTCGTGGTTCGTGGTTGGCGGTTCGTGGTTGGCGGTTCGTGGTTGGCGGTTCGTGGTTCGTGGCTCGCGGCTCGCGGCTCATGGTTCGCGGCCCGCGTGCTCGATCGTGTGTGTGCCGGACGAGCTAGCCTCGTCGGGTGGCACGACGAGCGGCGGTGAACCCGGAGGAACTGCGAGCGGCCCTGGCGGCACTGGAGCCCTGGCTGCGCGACGAGACCGTACCCGCACCCACCCGCGCCGAACTCGGCGCGGCGGTCAAGGGCACCGCCCGCACCCTGGCGGCCGATGCCCCCGGAGCCTCGGTGGAGGTCCGCGTCCCGCCCTTCGTGGCCGTGCAGTGCATCGAGGGCCCGCGCCACACTCGCGGCACCCCGCCGAACGTGGTCGAAACCGACCCCCGCACCTGGCTGCTCCTCGCCACCGGGCTGCTGGACTTCGAGGAAGCCCTGACCTCCGGCGCACTGACCGCCTCGGGCACCCGGGCCCCCGAAATAGCCCGCTGGCTCCCCGTCATCCGCCCGCGATAGCCCGCTGGACCCACGGTCATCCGACCGCATCGACCGCGCTCGGATTCGACTGTGCTGCTCCCGCCCACGGTTGTTCTCCGCGCTCGGGGCAGTCCGAGCGCCTTGGCAGTCCGCACCGGGTGCAGGGGGCAAGCGCACCTCCTGAGAGTGCGCTCCGCCCTCCAGCCCCGCTCGCGATCCTCGCCCGCCGCCGCTGACCTCGCGCGAAGCCGCTACGTGCGCCGCCGCTGTCGTCGCGGGTAGCGGCTATGTGCGCGCCGCCGCCCGCGCGTCTTTCTCCACCGGCTTGCGCTCCAACCCCTTGTGGTCGTAGAACCGCGTGATCAGCAGGCCGAACACCACGCCGATCGCCAAGCCCAGGGCCGCCATCCACACCCCGCGCGTCAATCCCGCCACTCCGCTGCCGTTGAAGTAGAGGATCGCGCGGGTGCCCAGGAACACCTGGTGCATGGGTTCGAAATTGGCCAGCCAGCCGAAGTACTTCGGCGTCGCCTCGATCGGCACGGTGCCGCCGGAGGACGGCAGGCCGAGAATGATGAAGATGATCAGGTTGACGATCAGCCCGGCCGTGCCCACCGCCGCCAGCACCGAGGTGCAGGTGAATCCGACCGCGATGATCACGAACGCCCCGTAGATGAACAGCAGCAGCGGTTTGTCGATGGGCATGCCCAGCGCCGCGCCGATGCCGAGCAGCGCGGCCGATACCGCCACCGCCATCACCGACACTGCCGCCCATTTGAGTAGCAGCGTGCGCGTCCGCGAGATCGGGGCGCGCGGGAAATGCACGTACCAGGGCCCCCATTCGGTCGGCAGGAAGCCCAGCGCCGAATCGATCAACTGATGGATGATCATCGCGCCCACCATGCCGACCAACAGCAGCAGCAGGCTGTAGAAGAACGCCGTAAGACCCTCACCGGAACCGTTCGGTAGCGGCCGGAACTGTTCGACCACGATATTCAGCGGCTCCGCCAGCGCCACCCGGGTGGCCGCGGTGAGCTCCGGCGCCGGTGGCCCGTCCGGCGGCGGAGCCAGCTGGGCGTTGACCTGTTCGGTCAGCTGCTTGCCGACCTGGATCTGCACCTGACTGAGAGCTTCCTCACCGAATTTCTGGGTGATGGCGGTCGCGAACGCGCCGGTGCGCGGATTGGTCTGCAAGGTGATGACCGGCTTCGAGATATCGCCCGGCACCACACTTCCCACGCCCAGAATGCCGAGCCGTTTGGAGAAGTCGCTGGGAATGATGATGGTGCCGTAGACCTGCGCCTGCTGCATCTGCAGCTGCGCCTCGCCGATGCCGAGCTCGCGCAGATCGATCTTGTCCGCGGGCACCGCCTCGCGCAGTCCGGCGGCGACCTGATCGCCGAAGTTCACCTGCTTTTCCTGGCCGGGCGCGCCGATGGTGTCGCCGACATCCTGATTCACGAGTGCTATCGGGAAGTCGTGCAGATTCTCTTCCGGATCCACGACATAGTCGAGGTACATCACGCCCAGCAACGAGGCCAGCAGCGTGACGACAATGATCGGAAAACCCCATTTGATCGGGGTGAGATGCCGACGTGGCGTAGGTTCCGGGGTATCGCTGGTCGTCACCGGAGAAAGCTAACAGCAAACGCCGCGCCACCCGGGTTATCCCAACGGCGGGTTGCGTCGTGATTACCCGTAGACTGGTGCGTGCCCCCAGCCCGCCGAACAGGGAGCAAACGGTGAATCTGCACCCCTCCGCCGCCGCAGCCGACCAGGACGAGAACGAACCGCGTGAAGAATGCGGGGTTTTCGGTGTCTGGGCACCGGGCGAGGATGTCGCCAAGCTCACGTATTACGGGCTCTATGCCCTTCAACACCGGGGCCAGGAAGCGGCGGGCATCGCCGTCGCCGACGGCGCGCAGGTGCTGGTCTTCAAGGATCTCGGCCTGGTGAGCCAGGTCTTCGACGAGCAGACCCTGGCCGCCATGCCCGGCCACGTCGCCGTCGGCCACTGCCGCTACTCCACCACCGGCTCCACCACCTGGGAGAACGCCCAGCCGATCTTCCGCACCACTGCGGTCGGCACCGGAATCGCGCTGGGACACAACGGAAATCTCGTCAATACCGCCGAATTGGGAGCGCGGGCACGGGAACTGGGCCTGATCAGCGGGCGACTGGCCGGATCCCTGGGCGCCACCTCCGACTCCGACGTGATGACCGCGCTGCTCGCGCACGCCGCCGCCGACAAGAGCATCGAGCAGGCGGCCATGGAGTTGCTGCCCACCCTGCGCGGCGCCTTCTGCCTCACCTTCATGGACGAGCACACGCTGTACGCGGCGCGCGACCCGTGGGGGGTGCGGCCGCTGTGTCTGGGCCGCCTGGATCGCGGCTGGGTGGTAGCCAGTGAGACCGCCGCCCTCGACATCGTCGGCGCGTCCTTCGTGCGCGAGATCGAGCCCGGCGAACTGCTGGCGATCGACGCCGACGGGGTGCGGTCCATGCGCTTCGCCAATCCCGAACCCAAGGGCTGCGTCTTCGAATACGTGTACCTGGCCCGCCCGGACTCCACCATCGCCGGACGCTCCGTGCACGCCACCCGCGTCGAGATCGGCCGCCGGCTGGCCGCCGAGCATCCCGTCGACGCCGACCTGGTCATCCCGGTGCCGGAATCCGGCACCCCGGCCGCCGTCGGCTACGCGCAGGGCTCCGGACTGCCCTATGGCCAGGGGCTGATGAAGAACGCCTATGTGGGGCGCACGTTCATACAGCCCAGCCAGACCATCCGCCAGCTGGGCATCCGCCTCAAGCTAAATCCGCTGCGCGAGGTCATTCGCGGCAAGCGCCTCATCGTGGTGGACGACTCCATCGTGCGCGGCAACACCCAGCGGGCCCTGATCCGCATGCTGCGCGAGGCGGGCGCGCTGGAGATCCACGTCCGCATCGCCTCGCCGCCGGTCAAATGGCCCTGCTTCTACGGCATCGACTTCGCCTCGCGGGCGGAGCTGATCGCCAACGGCGCGGGCGAGGGTTCCTTCGAGGACATGGTCGAGGGCGTGCGCCGCTCCATCGGCGCCGACACCCTCGGCTACATCTCCACCGAGGGCATGATCGCCGCCACCGAACAGCCCCGCAGCCGCCTGTGCTGCGCCTGCTTCGACGGCAAGTACCCCATCACCCTCCCCACCGAGGCCGCCATCGGTAAGAACGTGCTGGAGGGCATGCTCACCGGTGCGACGGAAACCGAACTGCTGGCCGACAACGCCAATGCCAGCGCATTGAGCCGCCCGTAGCCGACGTCGACGTCGTGCCCGCCCGCCTCGGTGGGCGGGCACTGTGCTATCCGGGGACCCTTGTATGTCGGGGCGGTTCGAGCCCTTTCGGGTCCGGGCGCGATGCCGCTGATCAACAGGGTTCGACGGTGCGGACGGGGGCGAGCGCGGGGCCGGTCGCGCGTCTCGGCGTTGCGGACCGGAGGGTTTGTCAACCCGCATTCCCGATACGGGTGCGATGTCGTTATCCGGCTCCGGTAGCGTGAGCAGGCATCTATCCACCGATTCGGCTTGGAGCTCTCCGAAGACAATGACTGAACAGACCCCCAGCGGTGCCGGTGCGTCGTACGCGGCGGCCGGAGTGGACATCGAAGCCGGCGACCGGGCAGTTGAGCTCTTCGCACCGCTGGCCAAGAAGGCAAGCCGGCCCGAGGTGCAGGGTGGACTCGGCGGCTTCGCCGGACTGTTCGCGCTGAAGGGTGGATACCGCGAGCCGCTGCTGGCCGCCTCCACCGACGGCGTCGGCACCAAGATCGCGGTCGCGCAGGCGCTCGACAAGCACGACACCGTCGGCCTCGACCTGGTCGCCATGGTCGTCGACGACCTGGTCGTGTGCGGCGCGGAACCGCTGTTCCTACAGGACTACATCGCCGTCGGCCGAGTCGTGCCCGAACGGGTCGCCGAACTGGTCTCCGGCATCGCCGAAGGCTGTGTCCAGGCCGGCTGCGCCCTGCTCGGCGGCGAGACCGCCGAACACCCGGGCCTGATGGGTCCGGACGACTACGACCTGTCCGCCACCGGCGTCGGCGTGGTGGAGGCCGACGCGGTGCTGGGTCCGGACCGGGTGCGGCCCGGCGACGTGGTGATCGCCATGGGCGCCTCGGGCCTGCACTCCAATGGCTACAGCCTCGCCCGCAAGGTGCTGCTCGACATCGACCGCATGTCCCTCACCGGACACGTGGAGGAATTCGGCCGCACCCTCGGCGAGGAGCTGCTCGAGCCGACCCGCATCTACGCCAAGGACTGCCTGGCCCTGATCGCCGAAACCGATGTGCGCACCTTCGCCCACGTCACCGGCGGCGGCCTGGCCAACAACCTGGCGCGTGTGCTGCCCGCGGGCATGGTCGCCGAACTCGATCGCGGCACCTGGAACCCGGCCCCGGTCTTCAAGATGATCGCCCAGCGCGGCCGCGTCGAGCGGGTCGAAATGGAGAAGACGTTCAATATGGGCGTCGGCATGGTCGCCATCGTCGCGCCCGAGGACGCCGATCGCGCACTGGCCGTCCTCACCGCCCGCCACATCGAATGCTGGACCCTCGGCACGGTCAAGAAGGCCAAGGACGCCGACGCCGCCCGCGCGGTGCTGGTGGGAGACCACCCGCGCTTCTGAGCATTCGGACATCCGAAGACGATGCGCCCCGGCCGCTCTCGTGGCCGGGGCGATTTTCGTCGATAGGGTGTCGAACGCTTCGGGTCTCCCGAACGGCTCCGGGTCGCCGAAGCGCACGGCGCGGCACCCGGGAAGGCCGCGAGCGATCCAGGGTGCGAAGAACACGGCCGACGTCGAGGCCGCGCATGCGCCCCGAAAGGCCGCGCTGGTTCGGTCGGCTGCTGTTCAGCTGCCCGGCGACCGGACAGCCCGAACACACCAGCGTCCCGACACGACTGCGCGCGGGACGCCGATGTGGTCACTGTGTAGTTCGAGCCCTCAGCACCGTGAATCACGGCAAAATCGACGCGCTAAGGGGGAGGCCAGTCACGGCCTCCCCCTTAGCACGTCGATTCAGTCCGAGTCAGCGGCGCCAGTCGTCGTAGGTGTCTTCATCTTCCCAACGCGACGATTCATCCGCGTCGTGCTCGTCGGAAAGCACACCACTCCGCTGCGAGCTGGGGGAAGAACTTCCCGACAGCTCGCGCTGAAGGCTCGCGAAGTCGGTTGGTGCCGAGCTGTACTTCAGCTCGCGCGCAACCTTGGTCTGCTTTGCCTTAGCCCGGCCACGGCCCATGGCTGACCCCCTCGCGTCACTGCGGGGCGGCCTGGGGTGGTTGGCGGCCCCGTTCGAATTAATATCTTCCTGACAGACACTTTAGCGTGTGTCAGGCGGTCGCGCTTCCATGAGTGCCGGAAGATCCTCGCGAGTGCCGTTCCGACCGGGGCGACGCCGTTTCCGTCGGGCGTCAGAGCAGCCCGGGAATTGCCCGGATCACGCCGACCCGGGCGCCGCCGCCCAGCACGGCGGGAGCCGCCAGCTCGGCGTGGTCGTCGGTCCAGTCGATGCCCATACGCTGCAGAATGGCCAGCGTCAGCGGCACCCGGGCGCGGTCGTGCCCGTCATCGATCTTGTAGGCGAAGGCCGAACCGTCCGGCAGCGCTCCCGCGTGCACCCCGTCCGCGCCGATCTTGCACACCAGTCCGGGCGTTGCCGTCATCACGCGCAGATCCGGCCCGTCCGTGCCGGAAATCACTCGCGGATGGGCGCGGATCGCCTCCGCCACCCGGCGCTCCGGCGAGCCGTCCGGGGCGGTGGCCATGGTGGCGTAGGCGCGGGCGAGGTTCACCAGCGACACCGGCACGATCGGCAGGCCGCAGCCGTCCAGACCGAGATCGGTCTCCGGCTCACCGGTGATGTCGGCGATGGTGTCGGTGACCGCGCGTTGCAGCGGATGCCCGGCATCGAGGTAGCCGCGGGTCGGCCAGCCGTTGATTCGGCAGGTGGCGAGCATGGCGGCGTGCTTGCCCGAGCAGTTCATGAAGATCCGGCGCGCCGCCTTCGCGCGGTCGTGCCCGGCGAGCGCGGTGGCGCGGGCCTGCTCCTCGAAGGGCAGATCCGGCGGGCACTCCAGCTCGTCCTCGGCGAAGCCGAAGCGATCCAGCAGCCGCTGCACCAGCTCCACATGATCGGGTTCGCCGAAGTGCGACGCGGTGGCGATGGCCAGCTCGGCGTCGTCCACGGGATGAAAGCCATTGCGCAGCAGGGTGATCGCCTGCATGGGCTTGTTGGTGGAGCGCGGGAAGATGGGGCCGTGCACCTCGCCGAGCTCCACGGCGGGCTCACCGTCGGGGCCGAGGATCACCAGCGAACCGCGGTGCACGCACTCGCGGAAACCCGACCGCACCACCTCGACCAGTTCCACACTCATGCTGTGCCCTTTCGCGCATGTGCGGGACGCTGCGTGGTTACGCTCCGCTGCCGCCTCCGCGTCTGACCGCTCATGCTGTGCCCTTTCGTGCGCGTGCGGGGCGCTGCGTGGTTGCTCTCGGCTGCGACCTCCGCACCTGACCGCTCATGCGGTGTCCCTTCGCGTCGTGGCCCGACCGTCGGCTACCACCGCCCGCGATCGGCGACCCGCCCGCCGGCTCGTCCCGCGCCGCCGCCGGCGGGTCCGAGCGCTCATGCCGTCAGCTCCCCGCTCGTCTTCGCATTCGTCGCGGCAACGCGGTCGTTGCGGCGGCGGTGGCGCTCGATCTGCATGCGCACATCGTCGGAGATGGTCGGCTCCTCGGTGAGCAGCCGGTCCAGCAGCGCCTGGTCGCGGCCGCCGAACAGGTCGCGCACGGTGATGCCGTGGGCGGGAATGTGGATCCGCCGCACCTCGTCGCCCGCGCCGATCGCGCCCTCGGTCAGCACCCGCAGATACGCGCCCGTATCCGATTGCAGGGTGAAGCGTTTCACCCACTGCTGCTCGCCGGTCCAGTGCTGGAAGGTGGCGCATGGGACGCGCGGCGCGCTCACCTCGAACAGTGCGTCGCCGATGGCCCAGCGCTCACCCAGTACCGCATCGCTCACCGGCAGGCCACCGATGCGCAGATTCTCGCCGAACCAGCCGTAGGGCAGCTCGCGATCGAGCTCGCGGCCCCAGCGTTCGGCGTCCTCCTGGGCGTAGGCGTACACGGCCTGGTGTTCGCCGCCGTGGTGTTCGGTATTGCACACGTGATCGCCGTCGAGGCTGAGCCTGTTCACCCGCACCCGCCGCGTGACCGGGCGCTTGTCGATGGCCGAGCGGCCGACCCGACCCGGCACCTCGATATCGGCGTGCACGACGCAGACGGCCAGCACGGTACCGACCGCGCTGGACGCCGCCGGGGCCGCGGCGTGCTCGGGCAGCACGCATTCCGCCGCCGCGGTGAGTTCGTCGCTCATCGGCCGCGCAACCTCTCCACGGCCAGGCGACCCGCCTGCGGCTCGTCGTGGGCGCGCACGGAATCGGGGTCGATGGAGGCGGCGACCGGTCCGGCCGCCAGCTCGGTGTCGACCGGGACATTGCGTTTGATCAGGGCCAGCGCCACCGGGCCGAATTCGTAGTGGTCGACCACCGTGCCCACCACGCCGACCGCGCGGCCGCCGGCGGTCACCGGATCACCGGGGGCCGGACGCGAATCCGCGGACCCGTCCAGATGCAGCAGCACCAGCTGTCGCGGCGGCTTGCCGAGATTGTGCACGCGGGCCACCGTCTCCTGGCCGCGGTAGCAGCCCTTGTTCAGGTGCACCGCGCCGAATTCGGCCGGGCCGCCGATCCAGTGCACCTCGTGCGGGATGGTGCGCTCATCGGTGTCGACGCCGATGCGCGGGCGCAGCGCCGTCACCCGCAGCGCCTCGTAGGCCCACATTCCGGCGGCCTCGGCTCCGGCGGCGCGCAGCCGCGCCCACCAGTCGCCCAGCTGCGCGCGGGGAACGATCAGATCGTAGGAATCGGCCGTGGGCCAGGGCATGCGGCGCAGGAACCCGCCACCGGGCAGCGCCACCGCCGCATTGATATCGGGCAGCGCCGCGACACCCAGGGTGTCGGTCAGTTCGGACACGCGCGGCCCGAGCAGGCTCAGCATGGCGTAGTCGGGTGCGGCCTCGGGCTTGGCGTCGGCCCAGAACACCATCTTCGCGAGGAAGTCGAGCAGTGCCGGGCCGCGCTGGGCCTCGGTGTCGATCCACACCGTGCCGTCGAGTTCGGTCAGCACGAAGTGGTTGAGCACGCGGCCGTTGAGATCCAGGTCCAGATTCTCCGCCGACCGTCCGTCGCCCAGCTCCGCCACATGCTGGCTGGAGACGGTGTGCAGCCAGGTCAACCGCTCTTTGCCGGTGATGGTGAACAGGAAGCGGTGCGAACGGTCCACCACCGCCACCCGCTGCGCCGCCGCGCGCTGCTCACCGAAGGGATCGCCGTAATGCCACGCGACAGCCGAATCGGGAGACTCGGGCAGCCCCGCGACTGCCCCTGGATTGGAAAGGATCGGGCTGGGTGCAACCTCGGAGGACACATACCCACAATAGGTGTTGCCCGATCCGCCGTGCGCCGGCGGTGGAGAAGCCGCGTAACCGGGCTCGATCTGTCCTAGGCTCACTTGCCATGGTGGAACGAGTTTTGGTGTCCCTCGACGGCGCGATCCGGGATCCGGACGCGCCGTTGCTGTATGCGGACGACATCGGTGTGTTGCGCGGCGACGGCGTGTTCGAGACCGTGCTGGTGCGCGACGGCCAGCCGTGCGCGATCGAATCGCATCTGGCGCGACTACGCAGATCCGCGGAGGCCCTGGAGCTGCCGCCCCCGGATCTCGACGCCTGGCGCGCCGCCGTGCAGAAGGCGGCCAAGGAATGGGGGGAGTCCCGCGAGGGGCTGCTGCGGATGGTGCTCACCCGTGGCCGCGACAGCGAGCAGGGCGCCGGCGGGCAGGCCGCCAACAAGGAGCTGACGCCGGCCGAACCCGCGACCACCGGCTACGTACTGGTGCTGCCGGTGCCCCAACGGGTGGAAACCGCGCGCACCGAGGGTGTTTCGGTCATCACACTGTCGCGTGGAATCTCGGTGGATCTGGCCCAGGCCGCGCCCTGGCAACTCTTGGGCGCCAAGACCCTGTCGTATGCGACGAATATGGCGGCGCTGCGTTTCGCGCACCGTATGGGCGCGGACGACGTGATCTTCACCAGCACCGAGCACAAGGTGCTGGAGGGCCCGCGCTCCACCGTGGTGATCGTGCGCGACAAGCAGCTCATCACCCCGCCCCCGAAGGTCGGCGTCCTGCCCGGCACCACGCAGCGGGCGCTGTTCGCCGAGGCCGAGAAGGCGGGCTGGGAATGCCTGTACAAACCGCTGTTCGTCGCCGAACTGATTACCGCGGACAGTATCTGGATGCTCTCCAGCATCACCCTGGCCGCCCGGGTGAACTCGTTCGACGGACTGCGGATGTCGGCGCCGGACCACGCCCCCGAGATCATCGAACTGGTGAACCGCGGGGTGGCGCGGGCGGGCAGCATCGCCGACTGGTGAGGGGTGTGCCGCAGGCCTTTCGGATGACCTTCGGAAGGGCTCGCGCGAGGACCTGGGGGCACACTTTCGGGGACTTCGGTCACCGCTTGGCAAACGACCAGCATGTTGTGGCGCGTCACATGGTCATCTGATACCCAGCAGGCGTAGTGTCCGGTACTACGTCATGTCGTAGATCGGCAGGGAGGTCGGATGGACGTCGTCGACGTCGCGCGCTGGCAGTTCGGTATCACCACCGTTTATCACTTCATCTTCGTGCCGCTGACCATCGGCCTGGCACCGCTCGTCGCGGGCATGCAGACCGCCTGGGTGATCACCGGCAAGGAGCACTGGAAGCGCCTCACCAAATTCTTCGGCAAACTCTTCCTGATCAACTTCGCCCTCGGCGTCGCCACCGGCATCGTGCAGGAATTCCAGTTCGGCATGGGCTGGAGCGAATACTCCCGCTTCGTCGGTGACGTCTTCGGCGCACCGCTGGCCATGGAGGCGCTGGTCGCCTTCTTCATGGAATCGACCTTCCTCGGCCTGTGGATCTTCGGCTGGGACCGACTACCCAAAAAGGTGCACCTGGCATGCATCTGGTTGGTCGCCATCGGCGTGAACGCCTCCGCGTACTTCATCGTCGCGGCCAACTCGTTCATGCAGCATCCGGTCGGCGCGACATTCAATCCCGAGACCGGACGCGCGGAATTGACGAGCATCTGGGAAGTCATCACCAATGTGACGACCCTGGCCGCCTTCCCGCACGTCATCGCGGGCGCCTTCCTCACCTCCGCCACCTTCGTCGCGGGCATCGCCGGCTGGTGGATGGTCCGCAATATGCGCAAGGGGGAGGCCGTCGGCGTCGAGGAGGCCCGCACCATGTGGCGGCCCGCGGCGCGCATGGGCCTGTGGATCATTCCCATCGCGGCCGTCGCGCTCGTCTACACCGGTGATGTGCAGGGCAAGCTCATGTTCGAGCAGCAGCCCATGAAGATGGCCTCCGCGGAATCGCTGTGCCACACCGAAACCGATCCGAACTTCTCCATCCTCACCGTGGGCACGCACAACAACTGCGACAGCGTGAGCCACCTCATCGAGGTGCCCTATGTGCTGCCATGGCTGGCCAAGGGTGAATTCAGCGGCGTCACCCTCGCCGGCGTGCAGGACCTCCAGGAGGAATACGTCCTGAAGTTCGGCCCCGGCGACTACCGGCCCAACCTGTTCGTGACCTACTGGTCGTTCCGCGCCATGATCACCTTCATGGCGGGCTCGATCCTGCTGGCGCTCATCGGATTCTGGGTGACGCGGCGCGGGCGGGTGCCGGATGGGAAGTGGTTCTCCTGGCTGTCGCTGCTCGCCATCGCCACACCGTTCCTGGGCAATATCTCCGGGTGGGTGTTCACCGAGATGGGGCGGCAGCCCTGGGTGGTGGTGCCCAATCCGACCGGGGAGCAGAGCATCCGAATGACGGTGCAGCAGGGCGTCTCCGGGGTGTCCGCGGGCACCATCCTCACCTCGCTCATCGTCTTCACGCTGCTGTACGGCATGCTCGCGGTCGCCTGGTTCTACCTGATGCGGCGCTACACCGTCGCCGGGCCGGAACCGGCCGCCACCGAATCCGACGCCCCGAAGATGACCGGGGATTCCGTCGAGAAGCTTTCCTTCGCTTACTAGGAGACTCCGGATGACTCTGCAAGTGTTCTGGTTTCTGCTGGTCGCCGTGCTCTTCATCGGCTACTTCGTGCTGGAGGGCTTCGACTACGGCGTCGGCATGCTCATGCCCATCATCGGGCGCAAATCCGAGGTGAAGCGGCGCGTGGTGCTCAACACCATCGGGCCGGTGTGGGACGGCAACGAGGTGTGGCTGCTCACCGCGGGCGGCGCCATGTTCGCGGCCTTCCCGGAGTGGTACGCGAGCCTGTTCTCCGGGTTCTACCTCGCGCTGCTGCTCATCCTCGTCGGCCTGATCACCCGGGCCTGCGCCATCGAATGGCGCAGCAAGATCAACGACGACAAGTGGCGGCGCTGGTGCGACCTCGGCATCGGGCTCGGCTCCTGGATTCCCGCGCTCGCCTGGGGTCTGGCGTTCGCCAATATCGTGCGCGGCGTCCAGCTCAACGAGAAACGGCAGGTCGAGGGCACGCTGTTCGACCTGCTCAACCCGTACGCGCTGCTCGGCGGGCTCACCACGCTGCTGCTGTTCCTGCTGCACGGCGCGATCTTCATCTGCCTCAAGACCGGCGGCGAGGTGCGCGACGACGCCGAGGCGATCGTGCGCAAGATCTTCGTGCCCACCGCCGCGGTGGTGGCGGTGTTCGGCATCTGGACCCAGCTGTCCTACGGGCAGAGCTGGACCTGGATTCCGTTGGCGCTGGCGGTGATCGGGATCGTGGTCGCCGGTCTGGCGCACAGCCGCAGCCGCGACGGCTGGGCCTTCACCGGCACCGCGCTCACCATCCTGTCGGCCACCGCCCTGCTGTTCGGGTCGCTGTTCCCGGATGTGCTGCCCTCGACCATCGACCCGGCCTTCAGCCTCACCGTCGACGGCCGCGACGGCACCGTCAGCGCCTCGTCCACGCACTACACGCTGGTGGTCATGAGTTGGGTGGCGGTGGTCATGGTGCCGATGGTGCTCATCTACCAGGGGTGGACGTACTGGGTGTTCCGCAAGCGGCTCACCATGGAACAGATCCCCGACCCCATCGGGCTGCTCCCGGAGAAGGCGAAGAACTGACCCATGGCTCGACCGGTCGACCCGCGCCTGTGGCGGCACGCCCGTTCGGCACGACGGTATCTCGTGCTGAGCGTGGCGCTGTCGCTGGCGACCACGGTGTGCATCGTGGTCGCGGCCCTGGCCCTGGCGCGGGTGCTGGCCGGTGTCATCACCGATCCGGCACGCCGTGACATCGGCTCCTGGACAACCGAACTGGCGGTGTTCGCGATCGCGGTCGCGGTTCGGGCGGCGGCCACCTGGTGGCAGTCGCGGCTCGCGCACCGTGCCGGAGCGCAGGTGGTGGCGGAGTTGGAGACCGCGGTGGTGGTCGCCGGAGCCCAGCTGCCGCCGCGCGAACTGGAGTGCCGCCGAACCGAATTGGCGGTGGTGGCGGGAACGGGACTGAACGGCCTGCGCGCCTACCTCGCCGGGTATCTGCCCGCCCTGCTGCTGGCCGTGCTCGTGCCCCCGGTCCTGCTGACCGTCATCGCGCTGCACGACCTGGTCTCCGCCGGAATCATCGCCGTCACCCTGCCGCTCATCCCGATCTTCATGATCCTCATCGGACTGCTCACCCAGGGAAAGTCCAAGGAGACCCTGGCTGCCACCACACGACTGTCGGATCAACTGCTCGACCTGTTCGCCGGCATGCCGACGCTGCGGGCGTTGGGACGGGAGACGTCGCGGCCGCGGCCCGGAGCGGGCGGAGACGCCGCGATCGACACCGCTGCCGACATCGCGGGACCGGCCCTCGGACGCGGGGACGCCGTGGCCGGATCGGGCGATTCGGCATCGGGTGATGCGGCCCGCACCACCATGGCGGGACGGGTGCGCGATCTGGGCGAGGCCCTGCACAAGCGCACCATGTCCGCGCTGCGCATCGCCTTCCTGTCGTCCATGGTGCTGGAAATGCTCGCCACCCTCTGCGTGGCGCTGGTGGCTGTCTCCATCGGCATGCGGCTGGTGTACGGGCACATGGGGCTGTACGGGGGGTTGGTGGCGCTCATTCTCGCTCCGGAGGTGTACCTGCCGCTGCGTATGGTGGGGGAGCGGTTCCACGCGGCGCAGGACGGAATGGCAGCCGCCGACAAGGCTTTCGCGGTGCTCGAGCCGGACGACAGGAAACCGGACGCGAATTCGGGAGCCGCCGACTCGGCAATAGCCGACCCGACCGCCGCCGAGACGCGTGCCGTCCCGACGACTGCTGCCCCGAGGGCCGCCGCGGCGGTCGCTGCTGACCCGGCGGCCGAATCGACGCCGGGAGTGGTGGGCGCATCTGCTACCTCGACCGATGCGTTGCCCGTGCGGGGCCGAGATATCGGCGGCCACATCGAACTCGCCGAGTTGAGCGTCGCGGCGCGCGGCGGCGCGGCCCCGGATGGGCTCTCCGCAACGCTGCGGCCCGGCGCGGTCACGGTGCTGACCGGCCCCAACGGCTGCGGCAAATCCACGGTGCTCCAGGCGCTGCTGGGACTGATCGCCCCCGATCACGGCATGGTGCGCGTCGACGGTATCCCCGTCGCCGACCTGGACCCCGACGAGTGGTGGTCCCGGGTGGCCTGGCTGCCGCAGCGCCCCGTGCTCGTCCCCGGGACCCTCCGCGACAACCTCGAACTCCTCGGCGCTCCCGCCGACCCCGCGCAGCTGGCGGCGGCTTGCGCGGCAACCGGTTTCGACACCGTCCTCGACGAACTCCCCGACCGCTGGGACACCGTCGTCGGCACCGGCGGCATCGGCCTGTCCCTCGGCCAACGCCAACGCCTCGCCCTCACCAGAACCCTCGCCGCCCAACGCCAGGTCCTGCTGCTCGACGAGCCCACCGCCCACCTCGACGACGCCAGCGAGGCCACCGTCCTCACCGTCCTCGTGGACCGCGCTCGCGCCGGAGCCACCGTGGTGGTCGTCGCCCACCGCCCCACCATCCTGGCCATCGCCGACCACGTCATCGAGGTGCACGCCACCCAGCCCGCCGGCGAGTCCGATTCCCTCGTCGCACAGCCGGATGACGAGCGCGACTCGAACACCTCCGCGTATGTCCCCGAACCATCCGGACCCGCACAGGATTCCGCGCCCGGCAGGACATCGCGCCGCACCGTCGGCGACCGCATCGGCAGCGGCGCACCCGACACCGGCGCGACCCGGCAGGACGCTGCGACCGGAGCGCAGCACCGGGAGGGGATCGGCAGCGCGGAGCCGGGGCGGGGACGTATGGAGAACAACGCCGTGGGTCCGCACGGTGCCGACGCGGCCGTGGCGGGTCGGTGCGCCGCCGAGGCCGCTGCCGCGAGTGGAGGCGTTGCCACGGGCAGCGCTGCCGTCGCGGGTAGGGACGCTCGCACGAGCGATGCACTACGCGTTCGCCCCGTCGCCGCCAGCGGAACGCCGAATCCCGTGGCAGGCTCCGCGGCATGCACGGACCACTGCCTGGATCCCACGCCGGGATCGGCGGACAACGGCGCGGCGCGGCCATTCGGAAGCGCAGGCCGGGTGACCGGGGCGCGCGGCGCGGTCGGCGGTAGTGCCGCGCACGGCGGGCCGTCCGGCGCGGCCGGGCTGCCTGGGACGGCCGGAGTGTCCGGGACCGCCGGGGTGGTGGGGCGGTGAAGGCGATGCTGGCCGATTTCCGGCGGATTCGCGAACTGCTGGAGCTGTCGCGGTGGCGGATGGCGGTGTCGATCGGATGGGGCACGCTGGCGTTGGGGAGCGGTCTGGCGCTGGCGGCCTTGGCGGCGTGGCTGATCGCCCGCGCCTGGGAGATGCCGCCGGTGCTGGATCTGACCATCGCGGTGGTGTCGGTGCGGGCGCTGGGCATCGCGCGCGGACTGTGCCGGTATCTGGAGCGGCTGGCCACCCATGATGTGGCGTTGCGGGCCATGACGACCGCGCGCACCACGACCTACCGGACGTTGGCCGCGGCGGACATCTGGCGGCCGCGGCGCGATGCGGCCGCGGCCGATTCGCCGAATGCCGCGGCGGCACATGGCGGCTCGACGGGAGACATAGGGGCAGTCCGCGAGCGTGCGACCGCTGACGGCGACGCGGCCGCCCATGCGTGGTCGGGAAGTGACGGTGGGGCGGTCGCGCCGGCTCGGTCGGGAAGTGATGGTGGGGCGGTCGCGCCGGCTCGGGTGGGAAGTGATGGTGGGGCGGTCGCACCGGCTCGGGTGGGAAGTGACAGCGGGGCTGTCGCGCGGCCGGGGGATAGCAGCAGCACGGCTGCGGCGGCATGGTCGACGCGGGTGGCGGAGCTCGGTGCGGTCGGAGACCCCACCCTGCTGCGGCGGGGGGAGCTGCTCGGGCGGGTGATGGGGGATATCGACGATCTCGGGGCCGTGGTGGTGCGGGCGTTCGTGCCGATGGCCGTGGCGGGGGTGCTGTCGCTGAGCGCGGTGGTGCTGTTGGCGTTCATCTCGATACCGGCGGCGCTGATTCTCGCGGTGGCACTGGTGGTGGCGGGCGTTGTCGCGCCGTGGCTTTCGGCGCGGGCGGCGCGGGAGGCCGAGGAGGCGGTGCGCGGCGATCGCACCGAGTTCACGGCGGCCGCGCTGACCGTGCTCGACCATGCCCCGGAACTGCGGGTCGCGGGGCGGCTCGACAGCGCCGTGACGAGCGCGCGGGCGGCGGGGGAGCGGGCCGTCGCCGCCGAGGACCGCGCGGCCTCGCGCAGTGCGTGGGCGGCCGCGGCGACACCGCTGTCGATCGGCGTGAGCGTACTGGGCGCGCTGCTCATCGGGATCGTGTTGTACGGCACCGGAACCGGCCCGCCGCCCGCCGGATTCCAGACGGTCGAGCCGGGTGGGATCTCGCCCATGGCGCTCACCGTGCTCGTACTGGTGCCGCTGTCGGCCTTCGAAGCGGTCGGGGTGCTGCCCGCCGCCGCGCAGGCGCTCACCAACGGGCGGGCGCCGCTGCGCCGCATCGGCCGGTTCGAGCGCGGCGAATCCGCAGCTGTGCGAACGGATCTGCCGGAACTGCCGGACGGGTATCGCATCGCGGTGGTCGGCCCGAGCGGTGCGGGCAAGACCACGCTGCTCATGGCGTGGGCGGGCCTGTTCGACACCCCGCGCCCCGGCGTCACCTTCTTCGCCGAGGACGCGCACCTGTTCGGCACCACCGTGCTGGAGAATCTGCGGGTGGCGCGCGGCGACATCACCGGGCAGGAGGCCGAAAGCGCCCTGCGCGCGGTCGGAGCCGGTGCGTGGCTCGACTCCCTGCCCGACGGCGTGCACACCGAACTGGTCGGCGGCGCGGCCGCGGTATCCGGTGGTCAACGCCGCCGCATCCTGCTCGCGCGCGCCCTGCTCGCCCCCGCCCGCGTCCTGCTGCTGGACGAGCCCACCGAACACCTGGAGGCCGCCGCGGGCGCGGATCTGCAACGCCGCCTGCTGGACCGCACCAGCGGCCTGGTCGGCCCCGACCGCGTCGTCGTGGTGGTCACCCATCAGCTCCCACCCGATCACCGTGCCGACACCGTGGTGCGGGTGGCCGCCGACGGCGCCGTGGCAATAGACCGGTTTATTCCCTACTGACCTGCGTTTTCGCCGTCCGAGAAAATGCATTGCCGCCACCGCGCACCCCCACTAGATTCATCGGTACACGGGAAAGGAGGTGGTTCGAGAAATGGTTATTTCTAGGACGCGTGAGGTGGCTGCCAGCTAGGCGCTACCGCTGCAGATGGATTCCGTTCGCGCGAGCGCCTCGCGAATCCCAGGCAGTCACCCGGCCCCCGAGTCCCGATCCGTCCGATCGGATCCGCGTGAACGTTGCATCCGCGGATATGGCTCGGGGGCCGTACCTTTTCCGGCGCGTCTTCTCTGACCAGGGACTACTCTGAGGACATGACCGTCGAACCGGTTCCCGAATCCGAACCAGTTCCTGACTGGCTCATTCCACCGAAAGAAGGGTTCACCGTCGACGTTTTCCTACGGCTGCGTGACTTGCCGCGGCACACGGAACTCATCGACGGGAGCCTGATCTTTGTGAGTCCGCAGCAGAAGTGGCACAGGCGTGCCATCGATCTGTTCAGATCGGAACTGCAACGACAGGCCCCCGCGCATCTACACGCGGACCGCGAGATGTCGGTCGAGCTGGGGAAGCGGCAGATGCCCGAGCCGGATGTCCTCGTGGTCACGCGGGAGGCGTATCACCGTGGAGCACCGGCCACGTACTACTTCGCGGAGGATGTGGTTCTCGCCCTCGAAGTGGTGTCTCCGGATTCGGAGGACCGGGATCGAGAGACGAAGCCCTTCAAGTACGCCAAGGCGGGCATCCCGTACTACTGGCGGGTAGAGCGTCGTGATGGCGATGCCGTCGTCTATGCGTATGAACTCGACCCCGCGACAAGCCGCTACTGCCCGACCGGGATTTTCCACGACCGCATCCACATGTCGGTCCCGTTTCCGGTGGAGATCGAACTGACGGCCATCGACAGGCTCGATTAGTTCATCTGGTCAGCCGATATAGCGCTGGAGGCGGGCCGAGAGGCGGGGTTCCAGCGCGCCGTCGGCGGAGATGCGCTCCTCCACGTAGCCCAGGTCGCCGCCCTCGACGATGCCGTAGAGGCGCTTGGCCCCGCCGACCACGATGCCGGACTGGCTGCGGATCACCACGTCGGTGGCGAGTTCCCAGGACGACTGGGTGAGGGCCTGGCCGTAGAACAATTCCACGATGCCGGACGAGTGGGTGAGCAGCAGCTCCAGCACCTCGTCGTCGCCGTCGATGCCGACCCGCCAGAAACCGCTCTCGCGCAGGTCGGGGCCGCCGTAAGAGCCGTCCTCGGCGATGACCCAGGAGCGTGCTTCCCAGGTGAGGTAGTCGCCGCCGTCATGGGAGACCACGATCTGCTGGCCGAAGCGGTAGTCGCCGGTATCGGGGTCGTTGCCTTCACCTTCGCCGCGCCAGACGCCGACCAGCGGCAGCAGCGCGAGCATGGAGGAACTCAGGTCGGGACCCTGGCGCAGATTGGCCGTGTCCTCCGGCAGCGGGAGACCGGAGAGCGAGGGGATGTTCAGGCCGCCGGTCGACTTCGCCTTCTCGGCGGCATCGGCCACGGCTTGATCACCACTGCGCCGGGCAGTGGCGGATTCCGACGCGGAACCGTTCAACGCGCCATTGTCGGTGTTCTCGCTCGCCGGCTCTGTCACGACTCGGTGAACAGCCGGTAGAGGACGTACAGACCGAACCACGCGATCAGCACGGAGACGAGAACCAGCAAAATCTCGAAGGCAAGCACCACGATTCCGGAGTCTAGTGGCACCGTATTCCGGATGCGAAAACGGCCCCGGGAAAACGATTCCCGGGGCCGTTTCCACGATCCCTCACCCCTGAACAGGGTGATCGGTGAGTTACTTGGCGACGACGACATCCAGCTCGTGGATGCCCGCGCCCTCCGGCTTCACCTCGGCTGAACCATTGCCGGACGACGACAGCGCCCGCACGGTCCACGCGCCGGGCGCGGCGAAGAAACGGAAGTCACCGGTGCCGGAGGCCACGACCTCGGCGGTGAAGTCACCATTGCCGTCCAGCAGGCGGACGAACGCGCCGCCGACGGTCTGGCCGTCGGCGGTCAGGACGCGGCCGGTGATGACCGTCTCCTTCTCCACGTCGACGCCCGCGGGGATGGCCTGACCCTGGGTAGGTGCTGCACACATACTGATTACGCTCCCAACTCGATCGGTGCACCGACGAGGGAGCCGTACTCGGTCCAGCTCCCGTCGTAGTTCTTGACGTTCTTGTGGCCCAGCAGCTCCTGCAGCACGAACCAGGTGTGCGAGGAACGCTCGCCGATGCGGCAGTAGGCGATGGTCTCCTTCTCGCCGTCCAGCCCGGCCTCCTTGTACAGCTCCGCCAGCTCGGCGTCGCTCTTGAAGGTGCCGTCCTCGTTCGCGGCCTTCGACCACGGGACGTTGATGGCGGACGGGACGTGGCCCGGACGCTGCGACTGCTCCTGCGGCAGGTGCGCGGGGGCCAGGATCTTGCCGGAGAACTCGTCGGGCGAGCGCACGTCGACCAGGTTCTTGGTGCCGATGGCGTTGATGACCTCGTCGCGGAAGGCGCGGATGGACAGGTCCTGCTCACCGGCCTTGTAGGTGGTGGCGGGCCGGTTCACGGCATCGCGGGACAGCGGGCGGCCGTCCAGCTCCCACTTCTTGCGGCCGCCGTCGAGCAGCTTCACGTCCTGGTGGCCGTAGAGCTTGAAGTACCAGTAGGCGTAGGCGGCGAACCAGTTGTTGTTGCCGCCGTAGAGCACCACGGTGTCCTCGTTGGCGATGCCGCGCGCCGACAGCAGATCGGAGAACTGCTCCCGGTTCACGAAGTCGCGACGGACCTGGTCCTGCAGGTCGGTCTTCCAGTCCAGCTTGACGGCGCCCTCGATGTGGCCCGTGTCGTAGGCGGAGGTGTCCTCGTCGACCTCGACGATGACAACGCCCGGGGCGTTGAGGTTCTCTTCGACCCAGTCAGCGGAGACCAGGACATCGGAGCGAGCCATGTTGTTCCTTTCAGATGTTTGCCGGGGTCAGGCGGTGGGATGGGGGTTGGTCGCCGCGGCCTTGGGGACCAGCCGGGAGGCGAGGGGGTAGAGCTTGCAGCCCAGGCAGACGCCGAACGCCGCGTTGAGAAACGCTGCGAACAGCGCGAAACCGGTGAAAACCGCACCGGCGACGGGGTTCGAGGCGGCGAACCCGATCACGCCGAGGACGGCGAAGATCAGGCCCACCAGTTGGGCGAACCGCAGTGGCGCAACGGGTTCCACGGCGGGAGCCGGGCCGATGCGGGGCAGCACCAGGTTCTTGTAGAGCAGGCCGTAGGGGCTGCCGCCCGGGCCGCGCAGGGCGCCGAGGGCGAAGACCACGGCCTGGGCGGCCAGCAGGATCGCGGCCGCCAGCGGGGAGAAGGCGGCGAGGATGAGGGTCAGCACCAGCACGGCGGTGGTGATCCAGGCGGCGAAACGGGGGCCGCGGACGTCGACCTGACCGGAAGGAATTCGGGTACCGACCGGTTGGGGGTTGGGGGAAGTAGTGTGCGACATATTCGTGCTCCTGCGCAGGAAGAGGATTCGGTTGGCCAGAGCGCCGGAGGATGCGGACATCACTCGTACGGCGGGTCAATCCCGGTCGGCGACAGAAGGATTCGAAAGGCCGACCGGCTAGCGGCACAGGCAGCAACAACCACCGAGGCGGCACAGATCTACCGTGCGGCGTCGGGTGAGCATCAGCTCGCGGTTGGATTGCACGATTCGGAGTTTACCCGGTTTTCGGGGGAAATTGGACCCGGGGTCCGTAATGCTGGTCACTCTTCGGTATTCGCCCTGGTTAGCGGGGCCAAGGTGGAGCGCAGATCGGCGGCTTTCGGTACGCCCGAGATCCGGAAGCGCTCACGACCGTCGGCGTCGAAGACGAATGTGGTCGGCAGCGACAGCACCGACAGCTCCTTGGCCAGCGCCGGATCGGAGTCGATATCGATCTCCAGATCCAGCGGCGGGGCCGGGGCGTCGGCGAACTCGGCGACGGTGCCCGCCACCACCCGTCGCACCGCCGCGCACGGGCCGCACCAGTCGGCCGAGAAGTGCAGCACCGCAGGCCGATTCGCGACCAGCCCGGCGGCAGCCAGCAGTTCGCGGCGCGGTGACGCGGCATCCGGCTGCGCCGCGGCGCTGGCCCGAACCCGACCCTCGTTGCGCCGCAGCAGAATTCCCACCGCGACAGCGGCGGCCACGGCGGCGGCGAGGACGGCGAGCTCGATCATTGCTGCCGCTGCAGATGGTCCAGGTCGATGGTGACGTCGCGGCCGCGGCCCTCGACCACGATCTGCCCGCCGACCGCCTCGACCTTGGTCGGGCGGATGCCGAACGGCAGATCACGGGTGTCGATGGTGCGGGTGAACCAGCCCAGAATCATCTCGGTCGGCACCGCGGGCAGCACCGCCACGGGCGTCGCGGTGGCCTCCTCACCGTGGTAGATCTCGGTCGCCACGATCTGGATCTGGCCGTCGGCGTCCAGCCGCAGATCGGCGAGCACACTCACCAGCTGCCCCTTCTCGGTGCTGGACGAGCCGGGCGGGGTATCGACGCGCGGCGGCACGGTGCCGGTCAGGATGATCGCCCCGGACGTGGTCATGCCGGTGCCGCCGGAACCGCCGGAACCGTCCGACTTGTCGGCGGGCGGGCCGAACACCTGCAGATCCGGAATGCGGAACAGCCGCCCGAGCTCGATGGGCTCGATATGCATGCTGGCCTGCACCTCGTCCACCGGCACCATGCGCACCCGGCCGTCGGCCAGATCGCTCAGCGGCAGCCGCACCCCGTACAGATTCGATTCGATCTGAATCTCGCCCGGAATATCCGGCCGCCGGGCCCGCGCCCGGATATAGATGTCGTCGTAGGTCCCGTCCACCGCCTGCGCCACGAACGGAAACCCGCGAAAGGTCACCTCCGGGTCCGCGCTCAGGTCCGAGCCTTCGCGCAGTAGCCGCGACACCCGGTACTCGGAGTAGGCAGCCGTCCCGAAATCGAGCACGACCGCCAGCCCCGCCAGGCAGAGCAGCCCGATGATCACCCTGCGGAAACTCATGACAGGCACCCTACTGTGTTCAATTTGCCCTCCGCTTCGCTCCGGGCGGGTGCTGTGTTTGCTTGCCTCCGCTTCGCTCCGGCGGGTTTGCGGCGCTGCAGGTCCCGGTTCTTCCCTCCCTCCGCTCCTCCGCTTCGCTCCCCCGCCCCGCTCAGTCCAGAACCGGGACGCGCCGCAAACCCAGGAGCGTGGCGCTAGGTGCTGCGGTGAGTGTGCGGACGGACGGTGAGTGTGCGGGTGGTCCGCGGGTCCCGGCTTCTCCCTCGCGTCGCTGTTCCGGTCGGTCCGGAGTCGGGATGCGCCGCGAACGAGGGGCGCTGTGCTGGGGACGACTGAACGGGCGGCAGGCTTGCGGATGAATCGGTAGTCCCCAGGGGCGGTCCTGGACTCTGGACGGCTGGGCGCGGAACCCAGCGGCGCGCGTTGTGGTGCTGCGCGGCGCAGGCATCAGGGGATTGGCGTTCGGGCGTCGATGGTGTGGGAGTCGGCGCGAATGGGCGGTTCCCGCGTTGTGATCTTGGGGTAGCCGGAGTGACCTGGGCGGCTGCTATACGTGGTCACGCGGACATACGCGCTAAGGTATGACGCGACTTACCTGTGATGACGCGCATGGCGTCGTGGCGGACGATGAGGTTGCCGCGCACATGCCAGATGGGAGGAGAGCCCCCATGGAGCTGCTCCTGCTGACCTCCGATCCCAATCCGGAGTCGGTACTGCCGTCGCTGGCGTTGCTGCCCCACCACGTGCGACCCGCGCCCACCGAGGTTGCGTCGTTGCTGGAGGCGGGGTCGGCCGATGTCGCGCTCGTCGATGCCCGCACCGATCTGGCCGCCGCTCGCGGACTGTGCCGGCTGCTGGGCAGCACCGGCTCCTCGGTGCCGGTGGTGGCGGTGCTGACCGAGGGCGGACTGGTCGCGGTGAACGCCGACTGGGGGCTGGACGACATCCTGCTGCCCGGCACCGGCCCCGCCGAACTGGATGCGCGGCTGCGGCTGCTGGTGGCCCGCAACGGCGGCGCGGCCAGCCCGGAGAACACCGGCAAGATCACCCTCGGTGAGTTGGTCATCGACGAGGGCACCTACACCGCGCGCCTGCGCGGCCGCCCGCTCGACCTGACCTACAAGGAATTCGAACTCCTCAAATACCTCGCCCAGCACGCGGGCCGCGTGTTCACCCGCGCCCAGCTGCTACAGGAGGTGTGGGGTTACGACTTCTTCGGCGGCACCCGCACCGTGGACGTGCACGTGCGACGACTACGCGCCAAGCTCGGCAGCGAATACGAATCACTCATCGGCACCGTGCGCAATGTCGGCTACAAGGCCGTGCGGCCCGCGCGCAGCGCCAACAAGGGCGATGCGGTGACCTTCCCCGAAACCGAGAGCAGCGACGACGAATACGCCCCGGTGAACGGCACGGTCCAGTAGCCACACGGCCGCGCATACCCGCACCGACCCGGTGACGCGATACCGATCGCGCTGCGGATCCCCACCGCGACCGGCCGCTGTGCCGAGACCCGGTGACGCGGTGCCGACCGCGGTGTGGCCGCCCGCCGTGACGTCGGCCGCTGTGCCGAGACTGTGCAAGGGTGTCGATCGCTGGTGCGGATGCCGCCGCTGTGCCGAGACACGGTGCAGGGTGCCGTCCGCTGGTGCGGACGCCGCCGCTGGGTCGAGATGCCGTGATGCGGTGCCGACCGTAGGTAGGTAACCGCTGCGCGGACCTCGACGCCGAAGCGGACCGCCGCCGCGTGTACCGAGTACATGCGGGCGCGACTGCTCCGATGTCGTGGTGCGCGGTGGTGGATCGGTCACGAAGCGGTCCGGCGCGCGGGCCGGAATGATCGTGTGACCTCGCCGTGTTGGACTGGTCCGGCAGGGCCGATAGCGTGAGCCGATCGGAGCGCGCCGACCGCGTACAGCGGGTGGGACGTGTTCGAGTCGACCGGCACGGGGCCGGAACGGAACTCGCCGCCGGTTCCGCTACCGGCGGTATGACTGGGAGCCGACTTCGGCGGTGTCCCGCGATGGGAGGATGCGGTGGAGGTCGAAGCGCGGCGCATGCGCGAACTGGGTTGGACCGACCGGTTGCCCGCCGACGACTCCGGGTCGGTGCGCGAGATCCTGGACCGCGCCGCCGTCGCCGACGGCGTGGCCCCCGTATCCGAACAGGCCGTGCTGTCCCTCACCCGGGACGCCGAGGCATGGCATCTGGTCGCCCGCGACGGTGACGCGGTGACCGGCTACGCGAATCTGGTCGCCGCGCACGGCGAGCACCCCGCCATGGCGGAGGTGGCCGTCGATCCGCGACACCGCGGGCGGGGTGTCGGTGCGGAGCTGGTGACCGCCGCCCTCGACGCGGGCGGCGAGGGCGCGCGGGTGTGGGCGCACGGGAATCTGGCCGCGGCCCGATCGGTCGCATCCCGACTCGGTCTGTCCGTGGCCCGCGAACTCTGGCTAATGCGCCGCTCCCTTGCTGACTCGGAGCTACCGGAGCTGATGGTGCCGCGGGACATGCTGTTGCGGACCTACGCCGGTCCGTCCGACGACGCCGAGATCCTGCGCGTCAACAATGCCGCGTTCGCCTGGCATCCGGAACAGGGCGGCTGGACCGAACGCGAGCTCGCCGCGCGCCGCGACGAACCCTGGTTCGATCCGAAGGGCCTGTTCATCGCCGCCGACGCCGCCGATCCGGACCGCATCCTCGGATTCCATTGGACCAAGGTGCATCTCGACGAGAACCCCCAGGTCGGCGAGGTCTACGTGGTGGCCGTCGACCCGGCCGCCCAGGGGCGGGGCCTCGGTCGCCTGCTGACCCTGGCCGGACTCCACCATCTGCGCGAGCGCTCCCTGCCCGAGGTGCTGCTCTACACCGAGGCCGACAACACCGCCGCCGTGCACACCTACACCCGCCTCGGCTTCGCACCCGCTCACGTGGACGCCGCCTACGCGCGCTGACCTGCCTGCGGCGACGCATTCCGCGCACCGCCCCCGTGCGCACCCGCACTCTCGCCCAGCTACCCGCGCCCGTGGCCGGCAGCCCGCCGCCCCGTGCCCGGCTTCCGGCAGCGGGATCGGGTGGCGGGCGCGGGGGCGGGAGCGACCGGCGCACGCCGCCGACGTCGGGTGACTTCCATCCCAGTGCTTTCGGTCACGGTCGGGCAACCGTCCATCCGGGTCGCAACTGCGTGGCTATCGACACGACCCGCTAATTAGCGGCTAATATCACGCATATCGGCCGAGATCGCACGAGGTTGTTCACCTTCCGTTCACCCGCCCAGGTCCAACTGTCTACGTACCGCCCCTACGTTGCTATGTGGGCGGTACCAGGCTGCCCGGTGCGCGAGTTCGCAGCGAACAGCCACCAATATGCGCCCGTCCGGCCGTTGAGGGGTCGGGCGTGCAGAACGATGATTCCCGGAGGAACTTAGGTGAATCTCAAGCGTAGTAGCGCCCTGATCGGCGTGCTCGCCGCAGGTGCCATGACGCTCGCCGCGTGTGGCAGCGACGACAACACCGAAACCAGCCAGGTGTCCGCGAATACCGATGTCGCCTGTGGCGGCAAGACCTCGCTGAAGGCCAGTGGCTCGTCCGCGCAGAAGAACGCCATGGAGCGCTTCATCGCCGCCTACGAGGCCAACTGCGAGGGCTACACCCTCGACTACACCTCCAGCGGTTCCGGCGCCGGTGTGAAGGAATTCCTCGGCGGCCAGACCGACATCGGCGGCTCCGACTCCCCGCTGAACGCCAAGAAGGACGAGCCCGCGCAGGCCGCCGACCGCTGCGACAGCCCGGCGTGGAACCTGCCGGCCGTCTTCGGCCCCATCGCGGTCACCTACAACATCGACGGCGTCACCGACCTCGTGCTGGACGGCCCGACCCTGGGCAAGATCTTCAACGGCACCGTGAAGACCTGGGACGCTCCCGAGGTCCAGGCGCTGAACCCGGACGCCAGCCTGCCGGCCGGGCCGATCGCGGTGATCTTCCGCAGCGATGAGTCGGGCACCACCGACAACTTCCAGCTGTACCTCGACGCCGCCTCCGACGGCGCGTGGGGCAAGGGCGCGGGCAAGGTCTTCCACGGCGGCGTCGGTGAAGGCGCCAAGGGCAACGAGGGCACCTCGGCGGCGATCAAGAGCACCAAGAACTCGATCACCTACAACGAGTGGTCGTTCGCCAAGGCGCAGAACCTCTCGATCGCCCAGATCGTCACCTCGGCCGGTCCCGAGCCGGTCGAGCTGAGCGTCGAGTCCGCGGGCAAGGCCATCGACAGCGCGAAGATCGCCGGCGAGGGCAACGACCTGGTGCTGGATGTTTCCTCGTTCTACAAGCCCACCGAGGCGGGCGCCTACCCGATCATCCTCCCGACCTACGAGATCGTGTGCTCCAAGTACGGCGACGCGGACACCGCCACCGCGGTGAAGGCGTTCCTGACCTCGGCGATCACCAACGGCCAGACCGGCCTGGAGGAGACCGGCTACATCCCGATCCCCGACAAGTTCAAGACCAAGCTGACCACGGCGATCGACGCCATCTCCTGATCGCCCGCCGATGACCGTTCACGATGACGTCTCGGCCGCGGGCCCGTCGAAACCGGCGGGCCCGCGGCCGGGCTCAGCTCACCCGTCGGGGGATACTTCGCTCATGCCGACCGACCCCAGCACGAAACCGAAGGCCGCCGCATCCCGTGGATCGGGGCTGAACGCCGAATGGCTGTTCCGTTCGGCCGCCACCACGGCGGGTGGCGTCATCGTGGCGGCGATCGCCTTGATCGCGCTTTTCCTGCTGGTGCGGGCGGTGCCGTCGATCCAGGCCAACGAGGCCAACTTCTTCTCCAGCACGGAGTTCAACACCTCCAACGCCGAGCATCTGCGTTTCGGCATCAGGGACCTGTTCATGGTCACGGTGCTGAGTTCGCTCATGGCGCTGGTGATCGCGGTGCCGATCGGGGTCGGGATCGCGCTGTTCCTCACCCAGTACGCGCCCAAGGCGCTGGCGCGGCCGTTCGCGGTGCTGGTCGACCTGCTGGCCGCGGTGCCCTCCATCGTTTTCGGCCTCTGGGGCTTCCTGGTGCTCGCGCCGGAGCTGGAGCCCGTACAGCGCTTCCTCAATGACAACCTCGGCTGGTTCTTCCTGTTCTCCGACGGCAATGTCAGCATCTCGGGCGGCGGCACCATCTTCACCGCGGGCGTGGTGCTCGCGGTCATGATCCTGCCGATCATCACCTCGGTCAGCCGCGAGGTGTTCGGTCTGACCCCGTACGCGCACATCGAGGCCGCGCAGGCATTGGGCGCCACCAAGTGGGAGGTCGTCCGGATGACCGTGCTGCCCTACGGCCGCAGCGGTGTGATCGCCGGATCCATGCTCGGCCTGGGCCGCGCGCTCGGTGAGACCATCGCCGTGCTGGTGGTGTTGCGCACCGCGGCGGAGGCGGGCACCTGGTCGCTGTTCGACGGCGGCTACACCTTCGCGTCCAAGATCGCTTCGGCGGCGGCGGAATTCAATGACGCCCTGCCTACGGGCGCCTACATCGCGGCCGGCTTCGTGCTGTTCGCGCTGACCTTCGTGGTGAACGCCCTGGCACGGCTGGCGGCCGGCGGGAAGGTGAACGGATGAGTACCGTACTGCTCGACAAGCCGGTCAAGGCACCGACCTTCCGCGAGACGAGTCTCAACCGGCGGATTCGCAACAATATCGCCACCGGTGTGGTGTGGACCTGCTTCGTGCTCGCCCTCATCCCACTGGGCTGGGTGCTGTTCATGGTGGTCAGCAAGGGCCTCGAGGCGATCGTCGCGCCGAACTGGTGGATGAACTCGCAGCGGGGCGTGCTGCCCGACCAGACAGCGGGCGGTGTGTACCACGCCATCTACGGCACCATCGTGCAGTCCGCCGTGGCGGCGATCATCGCGGTGCCGCTGGGTGTCATGGCCGCCATCTTCCTGGTCGAGTACGGCCGCGGTTGGCTGGCCAAGGTCACCACCTTCACCGTCGACATTCTGGCCGGTGTGCCATCGATCGTTGCCGCGCTGTTCGTCTTCGCGCTGTGGATATCGACGTTGGGGTTCCCGAAGAGCGCGCTGGCGGTGTCGCTGGCGCTGGTGCTGCTCATGCTGCCGGTGGTGGTGCGCTCCACCGAGGAGATGCTCAAGCTCGTCCCCGACGAGCTGCGCGAGGCGTCCTACGCGCTGGGCGTGCCGAAGTGGAAGACCGTCCTGCGGATCGTGGTGCCGACGGCGCTGCCGGGCATGATCAGCGGCATCCTGCTGTCGCTGGCCCGCGTCATGGGCGAGACCGCGCCGGTGCTGGTGCTGGTCGGCTACAGCAAGTCGATCAACTCGAATGTCTTCGACGGCAATATGGCGTCGCTGCCGCTGCTGATCTACCAGGAGCTGGCCAACCCCGAACCCGCGGGCCGACTGCGGGTCTGGGGTGCGGCGCTGACGCTGATCCTGATGATCGCCCTGCTGTACCTTGCCGCCGCGGCGGTCAACAAGTTCCTGACGCGGAACCGATAGAGCGGAACGGATAAAGACGAGATGGCCAAGCGGATCGACGTCAAAGATCTGAATATCTACTACAGCGCCTTCCATGCCGTGAAGGACGTTTCGCTCACCGTGCTGCCGCGCAGCGTGACCGCGTTCATCGGTCCGTCCGGCTGCGGCAAGTCCACGGTGCTGCGTTCGCTCAACCGCATGCACGAGGTGACCCCGGGTGCGCGCGTCGAGGGCGCGGTGCTGCTGGACGGCGAGGACATCTACGGGGCGGCCATCGACCCGGTGGGGGTGCGTCGCACCATCGGCATGGTGTTCCAGCGTCCGAACCCGTTCCCCACCATGTCGATTCGCGACAATGTGGTGGCCGGGCTCAAGTTGCAGGGGATGCGCGGCAAGAAGGAACTCGATGAGGTCGCCGAGCGCTCGCTGCGCGGCGCGAACCTCTGGAACGAGGTCAAGGACCGCCTGGACAAGCCCGGCGGCGGTCTCTCCGGCGGTCAGCAGCAGCGTCTCTGCATCGCCCGCGCCATCGCGGTCTCGCCCGACGTACTGCTGATGGACGAGCCGTGTTCGGCCCTGGACCCCATCTCCACGCTCGCGATCGAGGATCTCATCGCCGAGCTGAAGAAGGAGTTCACCATCGTCATCGTCACCCACAATATGCAGCAGGCCGCGCGCGTGAGCGACCAGACGGCGTTCTTCAACCTGGAGGCGCAGGGCAAGCCCGGCAAGCTGGTCGAGATCGACGAGACGGAGAAGATCTTCTCCAACCCGTCGCAGAAGGCCACCGAGGACTACATCTCCGGCCGCTTCGGCTGACGGTCCGCCTCGACGGATACTTCACGGCACCGGTCCTGATGGACCGGTGCCGTGGTCGTTGCGGGCGAGGAGCACGGTCGCGGTGGTACGTCCATGCATTCGCTTCGCCGAATGTTAGCTGTGTCATATGGCCGCGCCAGCATTGTATGCAACTGTTGGTAACAGTTAGTGTCCTAGGTAACTAAACCGATCGTTATACCTAGGAGGCGGAGGATGGCTTTATCAGCGTCGATCCAGCAGTCCGAAGCGCGGATCGCCTTGTCCGGGCGGGGCAGGGTGGCGGCATTGATCGCCATCTGCCTCGCCGAACTGCTCGTGGTACTCGACAACACCCTCGTGAATGTGGCGCTGCCGTCGATGGCCGTGCAGTTGCGGGCCGATATGGCGGGACTGCAATGGATCGTGGACGCGTTCACCCTGGCGTTCTCCGGCCTCCTGCTCGCCATGGGGCATCTGGGCGACCGGTACGGGCGCAAGCGGTTCCTGGTGTGGGGTCTGGCCGGTGTGGCCGTCATGTCGGCGGCGGGTGCGCTGGCCTCGGGGCTGGGCCAGGTGATCGCGGCGCGCGCGGGCATGGGCATCTTCGCGGCCATGGTCTTCCCGGCGACCCTGGCGCTGCTCACCAATATCTTCACCACCGCGCGGGAACGCGCCGCCGCCATCGCCGTGTGGACCGCCATGGCGGGCATCGCGATCGCCATCGGCCCGACCGTCGGCGGCTGGCTGCTCGAGCACTTCAGCTGGCATTCGGTGTTCTGGATCAACGTACCGGTGGCCGTGATCGCCATCGTCGCGGTCTGGTACACCACGCCGGAATCCCGTGCGTCGCATGTGGATCGCCTGGATCGCATCGGCATCGTGCTGTCGCTGGCGGGTGTCACGCTGCTGGTCTGGTCGATCATCGAAGCGCCCAAGCACGGCTGGCTGTCAATGGAAAGCCTGCTGGGATACGCGATCTCGGCGGCCGCGCTGGCCGCCTTCGTGGCCTGGGAGTTGCGGGTGCGGACCCCGGTGCTGAACATGCGGCTGTTCCGGATCCGCCGCTTCGCGGTGCCTGCGCTGGCGATCACGGTGTCCTACTTCTGCGCCTTCGGCTTCCTGTTCCTCATCACCCAGTACTTCCAGGGCGTCAAGGAGCTGTCCCCGCTCGAATTCGGCATCCACTCATTGCCTTTCGCGCTGGCGGTGGGTATCGGAGCCCCGGCCGCGACCCTGATCGCCCAGCGGGTCGGTGCGACCGCGGTCATCGTGACCGGTGTGCTCGTGCTGGCGGTCGCCATGTACATCGCCGGGCAGACCACGGTCGAAACCCCGTACCTGGGGCCGGTTCTGGTCTCCATGGTGCTCATGGGCATCGGCTTCGCGGTGGTGCAGGGTCCCGCCACCGAGTCCATCATGGGTTCGGTCCCGTTGGAGGAGGCCGGTGCCGGTTCGGCGGTCAACGACACCACCCGCGAGGTCGGCGGCGCACTCGGGGTGGCGCTGCTGGGCTCCATCATGAGCTCCATCTACGCCGACCGGGTGAGCGGACGCATCGCCGCGGTGCCGGAGGCGATCATGAACGCCCAGCAGAAGGAACTGGCCTCCAATACCCCGATCAGCGTGCTGGAGATCATGAAGGCGCCGCTCAACCCGCTGCTGGAGCAGCCGCGCGCGGATCTGGTGCACGCCATGAAGGTCGCGGCGCTGGAGGGCTCGCACGCGGCCTCCATGGTCGCGGTGGGCACGCTGGTGGTGTGCGCCGTCATCGTGGCCGTCGCGCTGCCCTGGAAGCCGGAACGCAACCGGTCGCTGCTGCTCGGCTGGCGCGAGGCCGAGGCCACCGACGAGAAGACGCGCACGGACTGAACCGCCGCTCGAATTCCTCGGCGTCGGATTCCTGAGCGTTGGATTCTTCGGCGCTGAATTCCTCAGCCCTGAAACGCATTCGGCCGCCCGGAGTATCGGGCGGCCGCATCGCGCGTCATTGTCGGACGGTCAGAGAGATTCCTTCTCCTGATCCGGATCGGGCGGCAGCACGCCGGTCACCAGGAACACCACGCGGCGGCCGATCTCCACGGCGTGATCGGCGAAGCGCTCGTAGTAGCGGCCCAGCAGCGCCACGTCGACGGCGGCGGCCACCCCGTGCTCCCAGTCGCGGTCCATGATGAGCGTGAACAGATGCTTGTGCAGATCGTCCATCGCTTCGTCGTCGTCATTGAGCTTGGCGGCGCGCTCGGGGTCGCGGGTCTCCAAGACGTCCTTGGCCGCCGCGCCCATCTTGACGGCGATGCGTCCCATCTCCGCGAAGTAGGAGTTCACCGTCTCGGGCACCGTGTGGTTCGGGAAGCGACGCCGGGTCATCTTGGCGACGTGCAGGGCGAGCACGCCCATGCGGTTCACGTCGGAGACGATCTGGATGGCGCTCACCACCTGGCGCAGGTCGCCGGCCACCGGCGCCTGGAGGGCGAGCAGCGCGAACGCCTTCTCCTCGGCCAGCGTGATCATCTCGGCGATCCGGTCGTATTCGGTGATCACCTGCTCGGCCATTTCGAGGTCGGCGTCGAGCAGCGACTTGGTCGCCCGCTCCATCGCGTCGCCCGCGAGGCCGGCCATGCCGCCGAGCAGGTCGGCGAGCTCGGCCATTTGTTCGTTGTAGATGACACGCATGAGTCAAGACACTAGTAGCCATCGCTGACCAAGTCACCAACGGTCGGTGAATCATCGGTGCCGGGTCGGCATGTCGTCCGTCACCGCTGGCGGCGTGGCCGCTACTTGCAGGTGTCGTCGGCCGCGTTCACATGCTCCAGATCGGACGGCAGTGTGATCGGCGTCTCCTCGGCGGTGGAGACCGGCGCGTCGGGCAGCGTCTGGCCGAAGGTGGTCGGCGTCTTCACCGTGCCGGTGAAATCGGAGCCGAGCACCACCTCCACGATGCTGCCGAGCCCGGTGGTGGACTCCAGGGACGCACCCGGGATCGCGCTGGCCACGGTGGCGGCCGCGGCCTCCTGGTCGCTGCCGGAGTAGCGGACCTTGGTGGTGGCGGACGAGCCCTCGGCGTAGTTGCCGGTGCTGTAGATCTGGAAGCCCTGGTTGGCGAGCTTGGTGGCGGTGGTCGAGGCGATGCCGGAGATTCCGGAGCCGTTGGACACCTGGAGCGACACCATGCTCGGGTCGACCGCCGTCAGCTTCGGCTTGGTCGGCGGGGCCTGCGTGGTGGTGGTCTCCTCGGGTTCGGGCTTCTTCTCCCCGGGCAGCGGCTGGTCGTCGATGATGGCCCGGAAGATGGCCTTGATATCGGATTCGCGCGGAATCTCGTTGCCGTACGAGGTGGTGCCCGCGGTCGGGATGGTGAGGAAGGTGATCGCTCCGGCATCCACCTTCTGCAGCGACCGGCCCAGCGTGAGCAGGTCCTTGGTGTTCACGTTGTCCATGAAGGAGTGCTGCGCGAAGCCGTTGATGAAGCCGTTGAGCTTGCCCAGATCGAACAGCACCTTGTTCGACAGCGCCCCGCGCAGCAGCGAGGCCAGGAAGCGCTGCTGGCGATTGATGCGGTCGTAGTCGCTGCGCTCCTCGCCGTACACGTGGCGGGCGCGCACGTAGTCGAGTGCGGTCGCGCCGTTCACGATCTGCTTGCCCGGCTCGGTGAGGATGGTGCCGAGGGTGTCGTCGATCAGCGGCTTGGTGGTGCACACCTCGACGCCGCCGATGGTGTCGACCATGGCTTCGAAGCCCGCGAAGTCGATGCCGACGAAGTGGTTGATCTTGAGGCCGGTCATCTTCTGGATGACCTTGGTCAGGCATTTGGGCCCGCCCAGCGCGTAGGTGGCGTTGAGCTTGTCCCCGATGGCCGAGGCGAAAGTCTCGGAGCTGTACTTGGCGTTCTCGTTGTCCCAGCCCTCGCAGACCGGACGGGTGACATCGAGGTCGCGCGGGAAGGACACGGCCACAACACGATCCCGCTTGGCCGGGATATTGACCAGCATGACGGTGTCGGCGCGCGCGCCCTCGGCGTCCTCGGTGGTGCCCGCGCCGAGGTCGGAGTTCACGCCCGCGCGGGTATCGGTGCCGACGATGAGGAAGGTCTCGTCGCCGTACTGCGCATTGGCGTCGATGATGTCGGCGGAGTTCTCGTCCAGGGCCGCGACCTGGTTGAGGCTGCCGTCCTTGACCTTCATGTAGCTCCAGCCGACGCCGGTGACGAGCAGCGCGATGACCGCGACGACCGCGGCCGTGCTGCGTCCGGCCAGCCGCAGCCGCTTGGTGCGGCGCTGGCGATTCCCGGCCAAGCGGGAGAGCGGCTTGGAGCCAACCGATGTGGGCAGTGCGGTGGTGGGGTAGTCGGCCGGTGAGGCGACACCTCGGATGGGGCGCGGCTCCTCCGGCTCCGGCGCCGGACCTGTCACGGGCGGCAGTTCCTCGGTGACCGGATCGGCGGCCGCGGCCCGAACCGGCCCCGCCGCACCGGCATTCGCGGCCCCCTTGCCTTTACCCCACGGCGCGCGCCGCACCGGGGCGGAGTCCGCGGGGGCTTGGCGGGCCATGGTGCCGGATTCGCTCGGGGGCGGTCGGCGGATGGCGCCGGAGTCCGCGGGTCCCTGTCGGCCGATCGCACCGGATTCGTCTGGGGGCGGGCGGCGTACGGCACCCGAGTCCGCGGGTCCCCGTCGGCCGATCGCACCGGATTCGCCCGGGGCCGGGCGGCGGATGGCACCGGATTCGCCCGGGGCGGGCCGTCGGGTTGGTGTTGAATCCACCGGAGCAGGGCGTCGGGTGGGTGTGGAGTCCACCGGAGTCGGCCGTCTGGTCGGCGCCGAATCCATCGGGGCGGGACGGCGTATCGCTCCCGATTCGCCCGGGGCGGGGCGTCGCACCGGGGCGGAGTCCGCGCCGCCCATGCCGTTCACCTCGGTCGGGACGGCGCGGCGCGCTCCGGTCTGGTCGGCCGCGCGCCGGGCGCCGTGGGTGTCGGCTCCGCGCGCTCCGTTGGTGCCGCGAGGCCCGGTGGTGCCGTGAGATCCGTTGCCGGGCTCGGCGTCCCAGGCGTCGATGGCCGGTGCATCGGATTCGGCGCGTCGGCGTCGGCCCCTGCGCTCGTTGTCGACCTTCTCCACGAGGTCCTGCACCGAGATGGGCGCGGATCCGTTGGCGGCGTCGTCGGCGTGCCGATTCCGGCGGCCGCGCGGCTGCTCCGCCTCGTCCGCGGGGTAGCGCTCCCACGGGGCGCGACCTCCGGGCCGTGGCGTACGCCCGTACCGATCGTCACCCACCAACGAACCTCACTTTGCTCTTCGATGCAGAGGCCATGATAACGATTTCGCCACAACGGACCAGTCGAACCTGAGAACCGCGCGGTCTCAGCCGCCGCCGGAACCCACGTCAGCCGCCGCTGTGCATGACATCCGCCGCGGTCGGGACCGCGCAGTCGTCGGGATCGTCGAGCCAGCCGTGCGGCAGCGCCACCTTGCCCGGTGAGCCCTGTCTGCCGCGCGGACCCTCCGCGTCCTTGGGGAACGGCGCGTTGGGATCGAGTTGTCCGATGAGGTCGGAGAGTTCGGCGAGGCTGCCGACGGTGGCGAACCTGCGCCGCAGTTCGGAGCCGACCGGGAAGCCCATGAGGTACCAGGCCATGTGCTTGCGCAGATCGCGCATGCCCTTGTCCTCGCCGTCGTGGTCGGCGAGCAGGGACGCGTGCCGGTACAGGATCTCGCCGACCTTGCCGAGATTCGGCGGGGTCGGGACGGGTTCGCCGCGCAGCGCGGCCTCGAGTTCGGCGAACAGCCAGGGCCGTCCGAGGCAGCCGCGGCCGACGACGACACCGTCGCATCCGGTCCGCGCCATCATGGTCACCGCGTCGTCGGCGCTGAAGATGTCGCCGTTGCCGAGCACCGGGATGGTGGTCACGGCCTCCTTGAGCCGCGCGATGGCGGTCCAGTCGGCCTCCCCGGAGTACCGCTGCGCCGCGGTGCGCGCGTGCAACGCGACCGCCGCCGCGCCTTCGGCCTCGGCGATGCGCCCGGTGTCGAGATAGGTGATGTGGTCGTCGTCGATGCCGATACGGAATTTCACCGTGATCGGCACTCCGGCCGGTGCGGCCGCCGCCACCATCTCCCGCACGATGGCCCGGAACAGCTCGCGCTTGTAGGGCAGCGCCGCGCCACCGCCGAGTCGGGTCACCTTGGGCACCGGGCAGCCGAGATTGAGGTCGATGTGGTCGGCCCAGCCCTCGCCGACGACGATGCGCACGGCCTCGCCGAGGGTTTTCGGGTCGACGCCGTACAACTGCATGGACCGCGGGCTCTCGTCGGGCCCGAACGACATCATGTGCAGCGTCTTCTCATTGCGCTCCACCACCGCGCGGGCGGTGATCATCTCGCACACGTAGATGGAGGTGGCGCTGCCGAATTCCCGGCACAGGGTGCGGAAGGCGACGTTGGTGATTCCGGCCATCGGGGCGAGCACGACGGGCGGATCGACCGGGTAGGGGCCGATCCGCAGACTGCTCGCAGCGGTTTCCAGGGACGTCGTCACGAGATCGATTGTCGCATCAGTCGGGGAGTGGTCTCGGCCACACACCCGCCGACCGACTCGGCCGTGATCGTTTCGCCGCCGCTGGGCGACCGGAGGCGGAGCGTTCGCTCGCCCGTCACCGTGGGGCCGAGGCCTGTGCCGGGCAGTCGTCCCGGCGGGCGCGACGGATGCGGCACGGTCGCACGGCGTGTGCGACGGATGCGGCACGGTCGCACGGCGTGTGCGACCGGGCCGACGAGTCGAGGCACGGATCAGCTGATCCCGGCTCCCGCGAGCGCCTTCTCGCGCTTGGCGGCCTCTCGGGCCAGCATGCGGTCGCGCTGCTCCTCGAACTTCTCCACGTCCTTGGACAGCTTCTCCAGGAACAGGCCCAGCCGTTCGCGGGTCTGCTCACCGCGCGCGGTGAAGTCGGTGCGCTCGAAGATCTTCCACTTCTTGAGCACCGGGTTGACCACCTCTTCCAGGTGCTGGCGCAGGTCGTAGATGCCGTGCTTGGCCATGAGCACGCCGTTGCGGCGGAAGTTGGGCATGCCCGCGCCCGGCATCTGGAAGTTCTCCAGAATCAGGGTGATGGCGTCGAGCGCCTGATCGGGCGACAGGTCCAGCGCCGCGCCGCACATGTTCCGGTAGAAGATCATGTGCAGGTTCTCGTCGGCCGCGATGCGCTGCAGCATGCGGTCGGCGATCGGGTCGTCGCACACCTTGCCGGTGTTGCGGTGGGAGACGCGGGTGGCCAGTTCCTGGAAGGTCACGTACGCGACCGAATGCAGGAATCCGGCGTCCTCCTCGGTGGGGGAGGCGAAGCCGTTGGTCATGTGGACCATGCGCGCTTCCTCGAGCGCCACCGGATCCACACCGCGGGTGACGACCAGGTAGTCCCGCATGACGATGCCGTGCCGGTTCTCCTCGGCGGTCCAGCGACCGACCCAGGTGCCCCAGGCGCCGTCCTGGGAGAAGTTCTCGGCGATTTCGCGGTGATAGGAGGGCAGGTTGTCCTCGGTGAGGAGGTTGGTGATCATCGCCGCCTTGGCGACCTCGTTCAGCTTCGACTGTGACGGGTCCCAGTCCTCGCCGCCCATGGCGGCGAAGTTGCGGCCCTCGTCCCACGGCACGTAGTCGTGCGGATGCCAGTCCTTGGCCAGGGAGAGGTGGCGGTTGACGTTCTCCTCGGCAACCGGCTCCAACTCCATCAGCAACTCGAGTTGAGTCAGATCCCTTGCCATGTATACGCCCTTCGTGTCGTGCGAACTTCCAGTGGTTCCCTCGCAGGCCATGCCGCCGCGGTCCCATACCTTACGGCACCGTAGGTGTGATGCGAAACGCATACGACCAGCATTGCGGCGGCGGTGATCGATGTCATATGGATGACGGCCCACGACGTGTTCTCCATCGCCGTGGGCCGTATTTCGTTAGCTTCCGGCGATTTTCACTTCTTACCGCCGAGCAGACCGCCCAAAACATTGCCGAGCACATTGCCCGCGTTCTTGCCGAGTGCGTCGCCCAGTGCGCCGCCGAGTCCGCCCGCGTTGCCGCTCGAGCCGCCGCCGGTGGCCCCGCCGAGCAGGCTGCCGAGGATGTCGCCGAGCCCGCCGCCGCCGGCCTGGGTGGCCGCACCGCCACCCGCACCGCCGAGCACCTTCTTCCCAAGGTACGCGAGGACGATGGGGGCGAGCATGGGCATCAGCTTGGCCATCAGATCCTGGCCGCCCGCGCCGCCGACATCGCCGAGCGCGCTCATGACGGTGTTCTTCTCGGTGCCGAAGGTCTGATCGACGATCTTGTCGCCGCCCGCCACATCGACCTGATCGATATCGACGCCGCCGTCGAGCAGGTTGCTCGGCTGGTTGGCGATCTCCCCTTCGATCGCCGACGCGGCCTCGGGGTTGCTGGCCTTTGCCTGCAAGCCGCCCAGTAGCACGGGGATGGCGGCCTGGATGGCGGTGTTCGCGGTTGCCTCGTCCACGCCGAGCTTCCCGGCGATCTGGGAGACGGGGACTTGGGAGAGCAGGTCATCGAAGGAAGTCATGAGTTCCGCCTGTTTTTGGGGTTCCCGGGAAAAGGCCTATCGGGCTCACCCTAGGGGAAAACACGGGATGTTGCCATGAATTCGCGGGTGTGGCGGCGGACCGGAAGGTCGGTTCCACGCCCGCCGCCACGCGAGTGCCCCCACCAGGGCTCGAACCTGGGACCTGCGGATTAAAAGTCCGTAGCTCTACCAACTGAGCTATAGGGGCGCGGGAGGCCAGTTTAATGTGCCCGCCCCGGAAGTGTTAACCGAGTATCCGGTTGGTGGTTAGCACCGGATGTTTGTGCAGGTCATGGCAGTTGAGCGGGCGGTGTGTCGGGGCGTGGGGCGGGAGGTTTCGTAGGGCGGGGGCGTGGGGCGGTGGGCGGCGGGGGTGGCGGTCCGAGGGGGAGCTGAGCGGGCCGGTTCGCGCGGTCGGGTTTACGGCTGGCGTGGGGCAGCTACTGGGGTGGGGCAACTGCTGGGGCGGGGCAATGAGCGGGCAATGAGGGGACGGAGGTGCGGTGGATCCGGGTGGGCGCTCGGAAGGTGGCTGGGGGGCGATCGGGGATATCCTCGGTGGTGAACCGATGTGGATGGGGAGTGTCGACGGTTGCGTGTCGATACCCGTTCCGAGTGATCGCCGAGGAGTGGGCCACACGGTGTCGTGGCCGGGTTGGGCCGGGGCGGGCGGTGGTTCGGCGGGGGGTCGGCAATCGTATTGACACCCAGATTGATTCAGGCGGCCGTCGTCCGAATATCATCCAATCGTGATGTGTGGCAATGTAATTGGTGGGGGGTGTGGTAACCGGGCGGGGGCGGCGCCGGGCGGGCGGCGTCGTGGTGGCGGCGGCGCGGCTCGCGTGCGGGCGGTCGCGGCGGAGTCGGCGGGTGCGTCGAACCTCCGTGGGATAAGGGTGAATTCGTCCTTTCGGACCAATCGCCCAACCGGTTGCTGCGGAATTGCGGAACGAGATAGGGGACGTTCTGGCTAACTAACTTTCCGGTACACACCACGCGGAGTGCGCTTTCCGGGTACGGTGACCGACTGGTGAATTCCCGAAGAACCGGGATTGCCCCGGCGGCACGGGATTCGGCTTATCGTTGATGTGCCCGAACGTGTCGCGACCGGTCTGGCCGATCGCGGCTCCAGAAGAGAGGCAGCGGGAGGCGACCAGACGACGTGAACGCCCGGGTGCGCACCCCCTGCGGCGCACCCGGGCGGGAAAAACTATACCAGTTGGTGTGTTTCAAGTTTTTCGCGCTTTTTCGTACCACAAGTTTGGTAATTCGGGCGCAAGCCCGTTCTGAAGTATTTGAAAGACACGTAACTTTGCGCCGGATGGCTGTTCTCACCGTGGAGAATGGCGCAACGGCGGTTAGCTAGCTTCGGAGGCGTTTCGAGCATGGCACGGCAGCAAGAGCGGGCCCGCCGGACACGTGCGGCGATCATCAGGTCCGCCGCCGTTGAGTTCGGGAAGAGCGGCTATGCCGCTGCATCGCTCAACCGCATATTGGAAGGTTCTCGCGCCACCAAGGGCGCCATGTACTTCCACTTCGACTCCAAGGAGGATCTCGCGCGCGCGGTCTTGGAAGCGGCCGTGGACCGCTACCGCGCGTCCACCGAAAGATGGCTCACCCGAGGCGATCTCGGTCCGCTCGACATCCTGCACGGGATGGTCGACGAGATCGCGCTGCGCCTGGAGAACGACATCATCATCCAGGCGGAGTTCCGGCTCATCATCGAACCGGAGTTCTACCGCGACATCCAGTCGGGTGGCGGGCGCATTCTCGGCCGCGCCATCCGGCTGCTCGCGGTGCGGGCGATCGAGCACAAGCAGTTGCGGCCGGATGCCGATCCGGACCGCTTCACCCGCACCCTGGCCGCCGCCCTGGCCGGTCAGCGCTACATCGCGGATGTGCTCGGCGGCCCCGGGGATCTGCGTTCCCGGTTCCGTGAGGCGCTCGAGGTGATCATCGAGGCGACGGCCACCCCGGAGTGGTCCGAGGAGTTCCGCCGCGTGGGCTGGCGGGTGAACGCCCGGTTGGAGGATCTCAATTTGGCACTCTGACCAGCAGATTTGGGAATAAGCGGCGAGCTGTCATAAGCTATCTCCGCTCCCAACGGAAGCCGTTGAGCAAACGGTCCGGAGACATCCGGCGGGCCCCCTTCGTCTAGCGGCCTAGGACGCCGCCCTTTCAAGGCGGTAGCGCGGGTTCGAATCCCGTAGGGGGTACCAGTGGTGGAAACACCGCTGGAGGAGCAAGCAAGGCCCTGTGGCGCAGTTGGTTAGCGCGCCGCCCTGTCACGGCGGAGGTCGCGGGTTCGAGTCCCGTCAGGGTCGCAAGACTACAGCTTGGCATTCGGTACGGGTGCCTCCGGCCAGGTAGCTCAGTTGGTACGAGCGTCCGCCTGAAAAGCGGAAGGTCGCCGGTTCGATCCCGGCCTTGGCCACAGTTCGAATGGGTGTTGCACACAGCGTGTGCAACACCCATTGTTCGTTTCCGGGCGGGATATCCAGGCCGTAGCTGTCACGGCGAGTTTTTCATTTCGAAATTTCGAATTGACGCCGTACTGCCGCGCTGCCGTGTGTTTCACATCCGCCGTCGTGATCGCGGTGGGATGCTGGAGGTATGGCTGACAACTCGGATGATCAGTGGTACTACTGCCTGAAACATCACCGGGCGGAACAGGGCAAGCAGCACTGGGTGGGTGAACGGATGGGTCCCTACCCCGACAAAGCCACGGCGGAGCGGGCTTTGGAGATCGCTAGGGCGCGGAACAAGGCGGCCGACGAAGCCGAGGATTGAGCCCTTTTCCCGCGGCTGCCGGTGCGCTCACTCGTCGCTCAGGTGAATCAAGTACCGTTTCGGGAGCAGAAACGACGAATGCCCGCCCGTGCCGCGCGCGCGTACGGGCCGGAATCGAGCGGGAGGGCGAGCCTTGAAGGTAACCGTGGTGGTGCCGACCTACAACGAGCGGGAGAACCTGCCGGTGGCGGTGGAGCGGCTGACCGCGCTACCCGTGTCCGACCTGCACGTGCTGGTCGTGGACGACAACTCCCCCGACGGCACCGGCGAGGTCGCCGACAAGCTCGCGGCGGAACTGCCCAGTGTCGTGGGCGTGCTGCACCGCACGGAGAAGGACGGCCTGGGCCGCGCCTACATCGCGGGCATCACCCGGGCGCTCGACGAGGGCGCGGACGTGGTGATCCAGATGGACGCCGACCTCTCGCATCCGGCCGAGGTGATCCCGGCCATGCTGGAGAAGCTGGAGACCACCGACGCGGGCGTGGTGCTCGGATCCCGTTACGTGCCCGGCGGTTCCACCGCGGAGGAGTGGAAGTGGTACCGCAAGGCGCTGTCGGCCTGGGCCAACTTCTACGTGAACCTGATCCTGCGCCTGGGCGTGAAGGACGCGACCGCGGGGTTCAAGGCGTGGAAGGCGGATACGCTGCGCGCCATCGACGTGGCGTCGATCAAGTCGAACGGCTACTCGTTCCAGGTGGAGATGAACTACCGGACGGTCAAGAAGGGCATCCGGATCGCCGAGGTGCCGATCCGTTTCGAGGAGCGCACCAAGGGCGCGTCCAAGATGAGCCTCAAGGTGCAGCTGGAATCCGCCGCCATGCCGTGGAAGCTGCTGTTCGGCCGCCAGCCCTGAGCTGGTTCAGTCGCTGAGCTGGTTCAGTCGCCCGTCGGCCACTCCAGCAGGGTGTTCACGAACAGCTGACGCACCCGCTCGATATCGGCGTCCATGGCGGCCGGGTCCCAACCGCTCACGTCGATGGGCGGCAGCACCGCCACGTCCACCACGCCCTTGCGGACCACCGCCGAATCGCGCCAGGCGATCTCGCCCGCGTTCCGGATGACCACGGGAATGATCGGCACCTCGGCCTGGATGGCGATGTGGAACGCGCCCTTCTTGAAGGCCCCCACCCGCGGTGTGCGCGAGCGCGTGCCCTCGGGTGCGATGACGATGGACAGCCCGCCGCGCAGCGTCTGCACCACCGGAGCCAGCGCGGCCTTGGCCGCCGCCGTATCGGCGCGGTCGATGAAGGTCACCTCGACGAAGCGCATGAGCGGTCCGAAGATCGGATTGCGCGTGATCTCCTTCTTGGCGATGCCGGTGATACCGCCGCCGAGCACCTCGGCCACCACCACCATGTCGAACTGGCTCTGGTGATTGAAGATGAACACGGCGGGCCGCGGCGCGCGAGCGTACTCCCGCCCCGTCACGCGCACCCGCACCCCGGTGCCGCGCAGGGTGGACTCGGCGGCGTGGTTCAGCAGTGAATCCGCCATCTCCCGGCGCTGTTTGGTGTGCGCCTTGGCCGCCACCCCGAACAGCGCGCCCCCGAGCAGCGCCGCGAAGCCGGCGACGGTGCGGGCGTAGTCGGTGGGACGGGGGGTGGTGCGCGGCCGAAAATGCAGGATGGGCCACTCCTTCTCGGTGGCCTCCAGCACCGTGCGCGGATCGGGGTTGACCGCCACCGGCCGCCCCGCCACCCCGAGCAGCGGCAGATCGGCGGCGCTGTCGGCGTACACCCAGCTGCGCGTCAGGTCGATGCCCTCGGCGAGGGCGAAGCGCCGCACCGCGTCGGCCTTGCCGTTGCGCCACAGCGGCTTGCCCTCCACGTGGCCGGTGAGGACGCCGTCCTGGGCGGCCATGGCGGTGCACAACACGGTGGGGATGCCGAGTTCGTCGGCGGCGGGCCGCACCTGGAAGCGGGTGAGCGCACTCACCAGCACCAGGGTGTGCCCGGCGGCCTCGTGTTCGCGGATCAGCCGCCAGGCTTCCGGGTACAGGTGTCCGTAGACGGTGCGCTGGAACAGCGTCGCGCCCAGCTCCTCGAGCCGCTGCTCCGGCAGACCGGCCCAGGCGTGCATGGTGTGTTGTAGGAACCGCTCGTATTCGCCCTCGCTGCGGGCGCCGCGAATGCTGCCGAGCAGGCCGGCCGCGACGGGGTCGCGGTCGCGGCGCAGCAGCCGCCGGGTGAGCGAGGATGGGTCGAATCCGTGCACGACCGTCCCGCCGAAGTCGAAGATGGCGGCGATCTCCGGACCCTGCGGGCCGGAGCGGATGGCCGTCACCGCCTCGTCGAGCGTGATGGCCCGCGCGGACTGTTCGGTTATGCCCGCACCGGGCCGTCGTCGCCGCAGATACGCGGGTCCGCCGGTGCGGGCGGGGTCGGTCTTCCGCGTGGCCCGGGAGCGCGTCGGTGCCGCACCGCCGGGAATCCTGCGGGCGCTCATAGCGTTTCCAGCCGGTTCGACGGGTCCAGGGTGGCGGCGCGGGTGATGCGGCCGCCGATGGCGCGCAGCTCCCCGGCGAATCTGGTCCGGCGCGCGGCCAATTCGGCCGGGTTCCGCACGTCGGCGGCGAGCAGCCCGTGATTGTCGGCGAGTTTGAGTGCGCTGCCGAACAGTTCGGAGGACACCGATTCGGGGCTCTGCAGACGCTGCTGCAACAGCATCTGCCGCCCCACGTTCAGGCATTCGTCGATGATCGCCTTGCGGTCGACGGCGGTGGCGGGGTCGTGGGCGGCCAGCCGTTCGGCGACCACCAGTTGCGCGTCGAAGAATGAGCGCAGCACCCGGTGCGCCATCATGAAGCCGGATCCGGCCAGCAGGGCGAGAATTTCGGTGCCGACCGTTCCGGCGGCTGTGCGGCGGTGCCACTGCGGGTCGACGTGCAGCATCTCCGCGGTGAGCTGGGAGGTGAACTCGGCCCGCTCGGGGAAGAAGAACTCGAATTTGAGCAGATCGCGCAACCGGTAGGCGGCCTCCCAACCGACCCGCAGCTGATCGCCCTCGGGCGCTTCGACAGCGGTCAGCACGGCCAGCTCGAGGATGGCGCGGTTGATGAACCAGTGCACGGCGCTGTTGCGGTAGAACGCCGCCTCCAGGTGCGCACCCGCGCCGATCGAGTACACCGGCTCCAATCCGCCCCGGTACACGGTCACCACCTTGGCGATGGCGAGCTGTTCGAGCACCACCGCGAGGCCGTGATCGTCATGGAGCGTGTCGAGTTCGCCGCGCGGCAGATCGCGGTATTCGATGTAGCCGAGCACGGGCGCGATGGCGGCGCGCAATTCGTCCCGGGTGAGGGCGCGTTCGTGCACGCCCAGCAGCACGAGCGTGGTGAGCGCGTTGACGGTGATCGGCGTGACGGCGTTGATGCCCACCGCGACATCGAACGCCAGCCGCTGCACCGCCCGCCGCTCCTGTTCCTCCACAACGCTTTCCGATGCGGGGACGATGCCGTCGCCCCCCGCTGCCGGGTGCGCCGTCGCCGTGGCCGGGTCCGGCGCGGCCGGGTTCGGCGCGGCCGGGTTCGGCGCGGCCGGGTTCGGCGCGGCCGGGTCCGCCGTTGCCGGGTTCGACGCTGCTGGTTTCGACGCTGCTGGATCCGACATAGCCGGGTTCCACGTACGCGGGTTCGACGCTGCCGGAGCGGTGTCCGCCGCCGTCGCGGCCGGATCCGATGTGCTCGGCGCGGTGCCCGCCGCAGCGGGGGCCGATGCTGTCGGAGCCCCGCCCGCGGTCGTCGCGCGCGGGCTCGATGCCGGTTTCGAGATCGCCGGTCCCGGAGCCTTTCCCGGATCGGCGGGTTCGACGAGCGGGTCGCCGTGCGCGATCAACCGCTCCCGCGCCGAGAGCGCTTCCCCGAAGCGCACATACACGCGCCCCGCCGAATGCTGCTGGTTGCGTACGTACCGTGCCAGCCAGGCCAGCCCCTCGGGTTGCTTCTTGCCGCCGGTCTGTTCGTCGGCGATGGCCCCGATCTCGTTGAGCCGCTCGTAGGTGATGGACACCGGCACCAGCATCACATCGTCCACGCGGCCCGAGCGCAGCGCCGCCGCGAGATAGTTGAGCAGGCCGTATCGCGGCGGCCGCAGTTTTCCGGTGCGGGTGCGCCCGCCCTCGAAGTACCACTCCAGGTTGAACCGCTTGGCGAGCAGGTAGGCGAAGTACTCCTCGACGACGGCCTTGTACACCTCGTCGTCGCCGAAGCTGCGGCGGATGAATACGGTGCCGGTGCGCCGCGCGATCGGACCCATGGGCCAGAAGCTGAGATTGGCCCCGCCGATGACGTGATTGGGCGGGAAGTCGTTGCGGGCCAGCACATCCCCGAGTACGAAGGCGTCCACGTAGGACCGGTGCGAGGGCAGGAAGACCAGCGGGTAGCGCCGGTTGAGGCTGCGCAGCCGCTCGAAGCCGACGGGGTCGTCGTCGACCTTCCAGGTGGAGGCGTGCACGGGCCGCATGGCCTGGGTGAACAGATCGGAGACCAGGCGGCTCTGCGCGGCGACGAGTTCGCGCAGCGCCTTCTCCGCGCGGCGGTGCATCTCGCGCGGTGAGGTGCCGGTGTGCGCGGCGATATCGTCGAGGCGGCGCAGGAATTCGGGGGAGTCGAGGATCTCCTCGGCCACCAGGCGCGGCACCTTGTAGCGGTCGCCGATGACGGCGCGTTCCGCGCGCTCCAGGGCGACGATGCCCGCGCGCACGATGGCGCGGGCGAACGCCTCGGCCGCACCGGCGGCTCCGGGATTGTTGGCGCGCAGCTCACTCAGGCGCGCGGGCTGCCCGGTGAGCACCAGGTGCCGGTCGGGCGCCTTGCCGATGAGTCGCCGCTGCATGAGGCGGTTGGGTTTGCGCGGATTGCTGAGGGTGATGAGATCGGTGAAGGTGGTGCGCCGCACGCCGTCTCGTTCCGGTGGCAGCCACAGCACCCGTACCGGCACCACGAGCGGGTCGTCGTGGCGGTCGACCAGGCGGGTGGCGATGGCGGTGGGGTCGAGGTCGATCTGGGTGACGGGCGCTTCGGTGCCGAATTCCTGGTTGATGCCGCCCTCGGCCAGCCAACTGCCGACGAGTTCACGTTCGACGTGGGTGGTGGAGTCGACCAGCGCTACCACCGAGCGCGGGGCGGTGGTGGCCGTGGGTATCCGGCTGTCGTGGTCGATCATCTGTGATCCCTCCGCGCGTGCTGATGTTCTCCATTCAAGCGGATACGGGTGTCCGTGGTCGGCCGGTCGCGGGAAACACTGCCGAAAGCGTGGCGATTCGCGGGCGGGGTACGGGAGTGGCTGGCGCAACACTTCCACGCGAAACAGGTAATGCTAACCTTACTTCCCTGAGTTAGGTCAGCATTACCTTGGAGGACAGGTGTCGGCGACGGACGAACGAGTACGACTGGACTTTGCGCACAGTCCGGCGCCAGCCGCCCCGGAGGGCGGTATCGACCCCATCGCGGCGGTCACCGGCCTGGCAGCCGCCGACCGATTCGGTGAATACGTCGTCTACGAGAAGCCCGGCGAATGGGTGTTCGCCGCCGACCCGCTCGGCGGCATCGAACTCGACGCCGACGAGTTGCGGGTCAGTTGGGCGGGCGACATCACCGCCACGCCGTGGACCGGCAGCCCGGCGCGGGTCGTCGACCGCGCGCTCGCGAGCCTGCCGCTGGCCGGGCGCAATGCCTACGGCTGGATCGGCTTCGAATTCTGCGCTTGGGCGCTGGGCTCGACCCAGTACGTCCACCCCCGCGCCACCCTCGCGCACCTGATGATCCCGCGTATCGAGGTGCGGCTCAACGCCGCCGGCATCCAGGTGTCGGGTGCGACCACCGACGAGGCCGCCGACATCCTGGCGCTCATCGGGGCCGCGCAGGGCACCGCGCTGCCGACCGGACATCCGGTCGACGTGACCGGCGATCCGACCGGGTACCGGGAACGGGTGGCCAAGGCCGTCGCGGAGATCAACGCGGACCGCTACCAGAAGGTCATCCTGTCGCGGAAGGTGGAGTTGCCCTTCGCCGTCGACATCCCGTCCACCTACCGGCTGGGCCGGGCCAACAACACCCCGGCGCGATCCTTCCTGCTGCGCCTGGGTGCGCTGGAGGCCGCCGGGTTCAGCCCGGAGCTGGTCGCCGCGGTGGACGGCGATCGGGTGGTCACCACCGAACCACTCGCCGGGACACGCGCTTTCGGCCGCGGTGCGGAGGCCGACACCGCCGCGCGCGCCGATCTGCTCAGCGATCCCAAGGAGATCGTCGAGCACGCGCTGTCGGTGCAGACCTCCTTCGCCGAGATCGCGACCGTGGCCGAACCCGACACCACCGTCGTCGCCGACTACATGGCGGTGCGCGAGCGCGGCAGCGTGCAGCATCTGGCCTCCACCGTGCGCGGCACCCTGGCCGCCGACCGCAGCCCGTGGGACGCGCTGGAGGTGCTGTTCCCGTCGGTGACCGCCTCCGGCATCCCGAAGGCGGGCGGCGTGGACGCGGTCTTCCGCCTGGATCACGACGAGCGCGGCCTGTATTCGGGTGCCGTGGTGACGGTCTCGCCAGACGGCGCGCTGGAGGCCACCCTGGTGCTGCGCGCGGTCTACCAGACCGGCGAGGGCGCGTGGCTGCGCGCCGGTGCGGGTGTGGTGGGCCAGTCGCGGCCGGAGCGCGAATTCGAGGAGACCTGCGAGAAATTGGGCAGCGTCGCACCGTATGTGGTGCGCGCGCAACAGCGCTGAGGCCCCGCCGCGACCTCCGCGGGAAGTCCGGACCGGACTCCTCGGCACGACAGTGCGGCGCGACAACGCGGCCGAACACCTCCGCGCGGAGATCGAGTCGTCCCCTCGCGGACAGTCGGTCTCCGATGGACCGTGTGGCCCCCGGTGAGGGCGCGTGGCTGCGCGCCGGTGCGGGCGTGGTGGGCCAGTCGCGGCCGGAGCGCGAATTCGAGCAGACCTGCGAGGATTGGGCGGCGTCGCCCTATGCGATCCGGGAACAGCAGCACTGAGCCGACCTGACCGAAACCTCCGCGCCGAGACCGCGCCGCGTCTTCCCCTCGTCGGCGGTCGTGTCGCCGGTGGAATGCGTGTGGCCCCCGCCCGAGCAGGGGGCCACACGCGTTTCGGTCGGGGCGACACGGTGTTTCGCGCGCTCGTGCCCGATCGGGTCGACGAGTTCCGGTACGGCGCACCTGCGCTCCGGTGGCTGTCGCGCCGATGACCCGCGCGCGGGTACCCGGCTCAGCCCGCCGCGCGCAGCGCCTTCTTGTCGATCTTGCCGACCGCGGTGATGGGCAGGGTGTCGGCTTGGCGCAGCACATCGGGCAACTTGTAGGTGGCCAGGCCGCGGTCGGTGAGGAAGCGCTTGATCTCGGCGAGGCTGGGCAGCTCGCCCTCGACCACCAAGACGGCGCAGACCTTTTCGCCGAGGGCGGCGTCGGGCAGGCCGACGGCGGCGGCGTGCCGCACGCGGGGATGCGCGAGCAGGTGCTCCTCGAGTTCGTCGCACGACACGTTCTCCCCGCCGCGGTTGATCACGTCCTTGATGCGCCCGGAGACGATGAGATGTCCGCTGGGCAGGCGGCGCACCAGATCGCCGCTGCGGTAGAAGCCGTCCGGAGTGAAGGAGCGCGCATTGTGTTCCGGCGCACGGTAATAGCCGCGCAGGGTGTAGGGCCCGCGGGTGAGCAACTCACCCTCCTCGCCCTCGGGCACGTCATTGCCCTCCCCGTCCACGATGCGCAGTTCGTCGTGCGGGGACAGCGGGCGGCCCTGGGTGGTGCAGACGATCTCGTCGGAGTCGTCCAGGCGGGTGTAGTTGAGCAGGCCCTCCGCCATGCCGAACACCTGCTGGAGTCGCGCGCCGAGGGCGGGGGCGACCTCGCGGGCATTGACCTCCGCCAGGCGTGCGCCGCCGACCTGGAGCAGGCGCAGCGAGGAGAGGTCGGCCTCCTCCCAGTCGGTGGCCGCGCACCACAGCTGCGCCAGCGGCGGCACCACGGCGGTCACGGTGACCCGATGCCGTTCGATGGCGGCGAAGGCGCTCTCCGGGCTGGGGTCGGTGACGAAGGCGAGCGCGCCGCCGGTGGCCACGGTGCCCAGGATGCCGGGGCAGGCCAGTGGGAAGTTGTGCGCGGCGGGCAGCGTCGCGAGATAGACGTCCTCGGGTCCGAGTTCGCACACCGCGGCGCTGGCCGTGGCGTTGTAGGCGTAGTCGTCGTGGGTGCGCGCGATGAGCTTGGGCAGTCCGGTGGTGCCGCCGGAGACCAGCATCAGCGCGATATCGGCGGCGTCGATCTCGGGCAGCGAATCGCCCTCGCCGGAAATGGAATTCAGGTCGGTGAAGGTGCCCGGATCGCCGAGCACCAGCACATGGCGCAGGGTCGGAACGGCGGCGGCGACCTCGGTGGCGAGCACGCGGTAGTCGAAATCGCCCAGCCGGTCGGCGATCAGGTAGGCGACCGCGCCCGAGAGCCGGGTCAGGTGCTCGATCTCGGCGCGGCGGTGCGCGGGCAGGGTGAGCACCGGAATGATCCCGGCGCGCAGCAGGCCGAAGAGGATGCGCGGGAAGTCGGGGACGTTGGGCAGCTGCACCACCACGCGGTCGCCGGGGCGCAGCCCGAGCTTCAGGAAGCCGTGGGCGGTGCGGTCGGCGGCGGCGTCGAGTTCGGCGTAGGTCAGGGTGGCGTCGTCGGACAGCAGGGCCGGGCGGTCGGGCCGGGTGCGGGCCGTCTCGCGCAGCAGGCGGTCGAGCGGGCGGCCGGTCCAGTAGCCCGCGCGACGGTATTCGTCGGCGAGATCGGCGGGGAAGGGAACGAAGCCGTCGCGGTGGTCCTGGGCGGCTGGGGCTGGGATTGTCACGTCGTGCCTCTTACTCACGCTATGGGATGTCATGGTCACGCTAGCGAATGGCGCTACATAGGTTAGGCAACCCTATCTCAATGGGTTAGTCTGCTCGTGAAGGAGTCCGGGCGAATCCCGGCGGCACGGCACGAGGAGTGACAGCGGCATGGAGTCAGCGCAGAGCGGCAGCGACGCGACCGGCGCGGCGATCGGCAAGGACGAGATCCGCACCGCCATAGCCACCCACCTCGGCCTCGACCCCGCCGATATCGCCGACGGCGACGACCTCATCCAACTCGGCCTCGACTCCATCCGCACCATGAAGCTCGCGGGCGGCTGGCGCAAACGCGGCATCGCCGTGAACTTCGCCCAACTCGCCGCCGAACCCACCGTCGCCGACTGGTACCGCCTGCTCGGCGGCGACCCGGCCGCGCCGGAACCGGACCGTGGTGCGGGCGCACATCGCGCCCCCACCGAAATCGCCGGTGCGGCAGCCGATGGTGCCGCAGCGGCGGTGAACCATGCCGACAGCGCGGCGGGCGGATACAGCGCGGCCGCCCATGGTGAGAACGGCGTCGCGGGCGATGCCGATGCTCAGTCGGACGGTGCCGCGAAGAACAGTGCCGCGAGTGGGCGCGCGGCGGCGCGTGGATCCGTTACCGCGGCGGGTGGGTCCGACCCTGTGGCGGTGCCAGACCCTGTGGCGGCGGGTGGGTCCGGTGCTGTCGCGAGTGGTGCGGACGGTGCCGATACTCGGCCGGACCGCGCTGCCGTTCGGCCGCAAGGGCGCTCGGGCGCACCGGTCGGTGCGGATGGCGCGGCTGCCGGTGCGGACGCTGCGGCCGACGACGGTTCCCCGTTTCCGCTCGCGCCCATGCAGCACGCCTACTGGATCGGGCGGTCCGAGGGGCAGCAGTTGGGGGCGGTCGCGGCGCATCTGTATGTCGAATTCGACGGTGGGGATGTCGATCCCGGGCGTCTGGAGCGGGCGGCCGAGCTGCTGGTGGCGCGGCATCCCATGCTGCGCACGCGGTTCCTGCCCGACGGTACGCAGCAGACCCTGGAGCGTCCGGGGCGGCCGGTGTGGAGCGTGACCGATCTGCGGGATCGGGACGCCGCCGAGGTCGAGCGGGTGCTGGCGGCGCTGCGGGACGGCAAGACCCATCAGCTCATGGCGGTGGAGGACGGGCAGGTGATCGATATCGCCCTCACCCTGCTGCCGGGCGGTCGTACCCGCCTGCACCTCGATGTGGACATGCTCGCCGCCGACGCCATGAGCTACCGCATCCTGGTCGGCGACCTGGCGCGCCTCTACCACGGCGAGGAACTGCCGCCGCAGACCTACACCTTCCGCGAGTACCTGGCGGGCCAGGCCGCGCCGGGACCGGACCACGCACGCGCCCGCGACTGGTGGCAGCGCCGCCTGCCGGAACTGCCCGGCGCACCGGAACTTCCGCGCGCCTCGGAGCTGACGCACGCGACGGCACCCGCACCAGCCTCGGTACCCGCGTCGGCTGCGGTACCCGTGCCAGCTCCGGCATCTGGGTCGGCTGCGGCACCCGCGTCAGCCGGGGCACCTGTGCCTGAGGCCGCGCCAGCCTCGGCCGACGTGGACTCGAACCTCGGTGCGGGTGAGCGGCTCTCGGGAATCTCGGGCGGCTCGACCGGTGTCGATGCCGGCCACTCGGCCGAGATGCGGACCGTGCGCTTCCACCGCTGGCTGTCCCCGACCGCGAAGGCGCGCATGTTCGCGGCCGCGCACACCCGGGGCATCACCCCTGCCATGGCATTGGCGTCGGTATTCGCCGAGACCATCGGCGGCTGGTCGGCGCGGCGGCGATTCCTGCTGAATCTGCCGCTGTTCCACCGGGAGCCGGTGCATCCGCAGGTCGACGGCGTGGTGGGCGACTTCACCTCCTCGGTGCTGCTGGAGGTCGATGTGACCGAACCGGCCACCGTCACCGAGCGCGCCCAGGCCCTGCAGCGCGAATTGCACGCCGCCGGTGCGCATTCGGCCTATTCGGGGCTGGAGGTGCTGCGCGATCTGGGCCGCCTGCGCGGTGAGCCGGTGCTCGCCCCGATCGTCTACACCAGCGCCATCAACCTCGGTGAACTCTTCGCCGAGCACGTCACCGACACCTTCGGCGACCCGGCCTGGATCATCTCCCAGGGCCCGCAGGTGCTGCTGGACGCCCAGGTCACCGAGGTTCGCGGCGGCCTCCTGCTGAACTGGGACGTCCGCGCCTCCGCCTTCCCCGCGGGCATGGTCGAGGCCATGTTCGCCCGCTACATCGACGCCATCCTCCGCCTGGCGGGCATCACCGACAGCTCCGAGGCCAGCGAAACCATCGGCGGGGCGGGGACATCGGCACGAGCGGCCACCGCATCCGCTCAGCGAGACGGTGCGGCCCTCGGAACGGCGGACGCGAGCCAGTCGCCCGCGTCGCGACCGGCGTACACGGCAGCGGCGCGAACATGGACCGCTGGCATGACGGCCACCGGCACGACGGCCACCGGCGCAGCCGCCCACGGCGCGAACGTCGCAGGCGGTACCGCCTGCGACGCGGCCGATACCTCGACCCCCGGGATCACCGAACACGCCGCACCCGAAGCCGTCGCCGATGGCGCGCACGCTGCCACAGGTATCGCGCACTCCGTGCGCGCGACGGAGGTTGCCGGGGGTATCGCGGATGCCGCGGGCGTGACGGAGGTTGCCGGGGGCATCGCGGATGCCGCCGGGGCGTCGTCGCAGCCTGGCGCGGATCTGGCCGCCCAGGTCGACGCCATGGAGGAGGCCGTGGCCGCCGCGCTGTCGGCGGCGCGGCCGGTGGACAACACCGAGACCGGCTGGGATGCCGAGGCCACGGTGCGGATTCCGCTGGAGCAGGCCGTCGTCCGGTCGCGGGTGAACGCCACCTCGGGACCGGTGAGCGGGCGGACGCTGCATGCCGGACTGTTCCAGCACGCGGCCGTGAATCCCGACGCGCCCGCCGTGATCTGGGAGACCGACGCCGAACCCGGAAGTGGCGCAACCGCATTCGCCCATGCGGTGGCCGGGCGGGGATTCGATCCCGCCGCCGGTACGGCAGCCGCGCAGACGGGTGCTCGCCGTGGCGTCGCCGGGAGCGAGCAGGAGCACGCTCACATCCAGGGTGAGCGTGCGGCGCGGACGGACGGTCGCCCCGACGGCCAGGATGATGTGCGGGCCGCCGATCGCGCCCACGGTGAGCGTGCGGCGCGGGCGCACACGCTCACCTACGGGGAGCTTGCCGCGCAGGCGCTCGCGGTGGCGGGTGCGCTGCGGGCGGCCGGGGTGCGGCCGGGGGACGCGGTGGCCGTGCAGCTGCCGAAGGGGCCGGATCAGATCGTCGCCACCCTCGGTGTGCTGGCGGCCGGTGGCGTGTATGTGCCGATCGGCTTCGATCAGCCCGCCGCGCGCCGCGCGGAGATCATCCGCACCGGTGACGTGGTGGCCGCGCTGACCGCCGGGGTCGAGGTGCCGGAGGTGCGCACGCTGGCGCTCGCCGGTGCCCGGGTGTTCGCCGAACCGCTTGCCGAGCCGGTGTTCCCGGATCCGGAGGCCATCGCCTACGTGCTGTTCACCTCCGGCTCCACCGGCAAGCCCAAGGGCGTCGAGGTGCCGCACCGCGCGGCCATGAACACCATCGACGATCTCGACGACCGCTTCGACATCGGCCCCGCGGACCGCGCACTGGCCCTGTCCGCCTTGGAGTTCGACCTGTCGGTGTACGACATCTTCGGCCTCTTCGCCGTCGGCGGCGCGGTGCTGGCCGTGGACGAGACCCAGCGCGCCGAACCGGCCCGTTGGCTGGAACTCATCGAGCGCCACCGGGTTTCGGTGCTCAACTGCGTGCCCAGCCTGCTCGACATGCTGTTGTCCGCGGCATCGGGTCGTCGCTTGGACAGCCTGCGCATGGTCATCCTGGGCGGCGACTGGGTGGACGTGGCGTTGCCGGGCCGCGTGCGGCAGGTCGCGCCGGACTGCCGCTTCGCCGGTCTGGGCGGGGCGACCGAGACCGCCATCCACTCCACCATCTGCGAGGTGGTCGACGCCCGCGTGCCCGCGGAATGGTCGGCGGTGCCCTACGGCACTCCGCTGCGGAACGTGCGCTGCCGCGTGGTCGGCCCGGCCGGGCACGACTGCCCGGATTGGGTGACCGGGGAACTGTGGATCGGCGGCGACGGGGTGGCGGCCGGTTACCGCAACGACCCCGAGCGCACCGCCGACCGCTTCGTCACTCACGAGGGCCTGCGCTGGTACCGCACCGGCGATCTGGCGCGCTACCTGCCCGACGGCACCCTGGAATTCCTGGGCCGCGCCGACCACCAGGTCAAGATTCGCGGCTACCGGGTGGAACTGGGCGAGGTGGAGAGCGCGCTGCGCGCCCTGCCCGGCGTGCGCCATGCCATCGCCGCGGTGATCGGTTCGGCCGCACCGAAACTGGCCGCCGTGGTGGTCGGGGTCGAGGGCGCGGAGCTGCGGGTGGAGGCGCTGCTGGCGCAGGCGGCGGACCTGTTGCCCGCCTACATGATTCCCGCGCGCGTCGAACTGCTGGCGGAGCTGCCGTTCACGGCCAACGGCAAACCGGACCGCAAGGCCATTGCCACGCTGCTGGCCGCCGGTGAGCGGGTGAGCGAATTCGTCGCCCCGCGTACGGATCTGGAGCGTGCCCTGGCCGATATCGTCGCCGCCGTGCTCGGCCGGGATCGAGTCGGCGCGACCGACGACTTCTTCGCCCTCGGCGGCGATTCGGTGCTCGCCACCGCGGTGGTCGCGCGAGTGCGGGAATGGCTGGATTCCCCCGACACCGTGGTGGCCGACTTCTTCGCCGCCCGCACCGTCGCCGGACTGGCGCGGCGGCTGCTGGAGCGTGAGCAGCGCACCGCCACCCCGGGCCGCCTGGCCACGGTGGCGGCGATGTACCTGGAGGTCGCCGCCCTGTCCGACGAAGAGGTGCTGGCGCAGCGCTGAGTTCCCGATACCCGTTGCCTCGCACCGAAACCGGTGCGAGGCAGCGGCATTCGGATCGGTCTACTCGGTGACCGGGCAGGTTCCGTCGATGACCCCGATGTCGTGGAAGAACTGGTAGCACGACGGATTGTCGGGCAGGAACCAGTGCAGGCCCTCCAGCAGGAACACCGCGACCAGGTTGATCACGATGACCAGCCCGCAGAACCACAGCGCGAGCCTGCCGATGCGCGCGGCGACGCCGCCGGTCGGAATCGTGTCGCCCGCGGTCGCGTGAGCGAAGGCCAGCACCGCGCCGATGGTGGCGATGGCGGCGACGAACAGGATCAACGCCCACACGTACAGGTGCAGTCCGAGTACCGTGCCGCCGTAACCCGGATCGCCCGGCAGGATGTGCAGCATGGTCTGCCGCCAGGCCGCGAAGCCGCCGCCGAAACAGCCGACGATGGCCAGCCCCCAGCCGGTCATGTAGTCGCGCCGGGTGATGGTTCCGCGCAACCCCTTGGCCACGATGTAGGCGCCACCGAGCGCGGCGAGGGTCATGAAGTTGCGCTGCACCATGCACAGCGGGCACGGATAGTCCCAGGTGCCGAACTGCACGGCCAGGCCGCCGCACACCACACCGGTCCAGCCGACCACGAAGACGACCGCGAGCCAGTACTGCACCCGGCCGAGCCGGGTGTGCTCGGTGGTGCCGGTGCCGAGCGTCGTGGGCGTCACCATGTCAGCCCCAGACCGAGTCCGCTGGTGATGTGGTGCTGCAACAGGAGGCCGGTCGCCAGGAACGCGATCCACCAGGCCGCCAGCACCAGGCGGCGGGATCGCTGTTGACAGATCATGACCAATACGACCAGCAAACCGGCCCAGAGGATCGTGTCCATGTGCCGGACGCTACTGCTTCACCTGCTGGGATCCGATCGATCGGCGCTCTGACACGCCGCTCGATCCGCGGTGTGATCGCCCTTCGGCGAATGGGCGGCATCCGGGTGCGTTCGCCGACACTCCGCGCCGACGCGCCCACCCACCTAGACTCGTGCGGGTGAGTGGTTGGGACATCGGCGACATCCCCGATCTGACCGGGCGGACCTACATCGTCACCGGCGCGAACAGCGGCCTGGGCGCCGCGACCACGCGGGCGCTGACGGGTGCGGGCGCACGGGTGATCATGGCCTGCCGCAACGAGGTCAAGGCACATGCCGTCGCCGCCGAGATGGGGGAGCGCGCGCAGGTGCGCCGCCTCGATCTCGCCGACCTGGCCTCGGTGCGCGATTTCGCCGACGGCATCGAATCCGCTGACGTGCTGATCAACAATGCCGGGATCATGGCGGTGCCGCTGCGTCGCACCGCCGACGGCTTCGAAATGCAGATCGGCACCAACCATCTCGGCCACTTCGCGCTCACCGGGCTGCTGCTGGACAAGATCCGCGAGCGGGTGGTCACCGTCTCCAGTGGCGCGCATGCCATCGGGCGCATCGACCTGGCGGATCTGAACTGGGAGCGCCGCCGCTACCAGCGCTGGGCCGCCTACGGGCAGTCCAAGCTGGCCAATCTCATGTTCGCCTACGAGCTGCAACGCCGGCTCGCCGCCGCCGGCTCCCCGACGCTGTCGCTGGCCGCCCACCCCGGTTACGCCGCGACGGAACTGCAGTCGCACACCGAATCCTTCCAGGACTTCATGATGTCCGTCGGCAATCGGCTGTTCGCGCAGAGCGCCGAGATGGGTGCGCTGCCGACGCTGTACGCCGCCACCGCCGAGGTGGAACCGGGCGCGTTCTACGGCCCCGGTGGCCTGCGCGGTCTGCGTGGCCATCCGGTGCGCTCCGGATCGTCGTCGGCCTCCCGCGACGAGATGACCGCCCGTCGCCTCTGGGAGCTGTCCGAACAGCTCACCAAGGTGACCTACCCGTTCGGGCGGAAGTAGCGAGCGGCCCAGCCGTGGAACCTCGCCGTCACCCAGCGGGTGGGTGCGGTGGTCAGTGTGCACCGGCCGCTTCGACGGTATCGCGAGCGCCATCGACCGACTGGGCGGTGCTCGGCTGAGCGGATCATCGTTTCGGTCCGGTGCGGAACTGTTCCGCACCGGGCCGTTTCACGTTCGCGCGGCGTTGGCGGACGCTCGATAGGCTGGCTCGGTCAATGGAACGTCATCCCGAATAGTGAGATGCTTATCGTGAATGTGTCAGCGGCCACACGCATTTTCCGTGGCTTCTGGTACTGTCGCCGCCATGCAGCGCGTGTATTTCTGGTTTAGCCAGCCGGCCCCGGGTGGGCCGAGCGGCGTGCACCAGCGCTGACTTCCTCCCACCCCGAGCCGGATGAACACAGACCGGCTCCGAGGGAATCTCATCGCGAATCTCCGTGGGTCGGCCTGAGAAAAGGAACCCACGAATCATGACTCTCGCCGCCGCCATCGACTCCAGGCATGCCGATCTGGACGATCAGCGCACCCTCAGCGTGAGCCCCCTGCGCTCGCCCGCCGACATCCGTCGCACCCACCCCATCGACGACGCGCTCGCCGATACCGTGCGCGCGGGCCGCAAGGCCACCGTCGACGTGCTGGGTGGCGACGACGACCGCCTGATGGTCATCGTCGGCCCGTGTTCGGTGCACGATCCCGACGCCGCCCTCGACTACGCACGCCGGTTGGCGGCCAAGGCCGCTGAACTCGGGGACCGGCTGCACATCGTGATGCGCGTCTACTTCGAGAAGCCGCGCACCACCCTGGGCTGGAAGGGCCTGATCAACGACCCGCACCTGGACGGCACCTTCGACATCAACACCGGGTTGGATCTGGGCCGTCGCCTGCTGGTCGACATCACCGCGCTCGGGCTGCCGGTGGCCTGCGAATTCCTCGACCCCATCACCCCGCAGTACATCGCCGACCTGGTCGCCTACGGCGCGATCGGCGCGCGCACCGCGGCCAGCCAGGTGCATCGCCAGCTTTCCAGTGCGCTGTCCATGCCGGTCGGCATCAAGAACGGCACCGACGGCGACGTGCAGGTGGCCGTGGACGGCGTGCGGGCCGCCGCCGCCAGCCACGTATTCCCCGGCACCGATCTGGAGGGGCGTTCGGCGCTCATCCGCACCGCGGGCAACCCGGACTGCCATGTGATCCTGCGCGGCGGCAGCAACGGCACCAACTACGACGCGGCCTCCGTGGCCGAGGCGTGCCTGCGCCTGGAGAAGTCGTCGCTGCCGCAGCGCGTGGTGATCGACGCCAGCCACGGCAACAGCAACAAGGACCACAACCGGCAGGTCGACGTGGTCACCGATATCGCCGCGCGCATCGCGGCGGGGGAGACCAGCACGGTCGGCGTCATGATGGAGAGCTTCCTGCTCGCCGGCCGCCAGGACCTCACCCTCGGCCGCGCCGACGACCTGGCCTACGGACAGTCCATCACCGACGCCTGCCTGGACTGGGACACCACCGCCGCGCAGCTCGACCGGCTGGCCGAGGCCGTCGCCGCACGACGCGGCTGAGTTGTCGCAGCCACACGGAGCGGCCGAGTTGTTCGCAGCCACACGGAGCGGCCGAGTTGTTCGCAGCCGCACGGAGCGCTGAGTCGTACTCAGCCGTAAGACGCGGCTGAATTCGCTCACGCCGGGGTGGCGACAATGCCGAGGAGATCGCCTGAGGCGCGGGTTCGGACCTCGAAACCCGCGCCCCTCAGGTGCTCGGACAGCTTGCCCGGCAACGGTTTCGGGCTGCTCGAGGTGCCTGCTCCGGGTTCGCCGTAGCCGTACACCAGGTACAGGGCACCGCCCGGGTTCAGCAGCTCGCGGATGAGGGTGAGCTCCGGGGTCGGATCCCGGGTCCAGAAGAGATTCACATTGACCGCGAGCACCTTGTCGAAACCGGTGCCGCCGTCCCGGACATCCTTGGGGCGCAGTTCCTCCAAGGCCAGGTGGAGTAGCCGTACCCGGCCCGAATCGATCAGTGCGGCATGCTTTTTCCTGGATCGTGCGATGGCGGTGGCGGACCGGTCGATGGCGACGACCTGCCCCGTCGTCAACGGCTCCGCCAGATAGGCGACCGACGGGCTGGACCCCGCGCCCACTTCCAGGATCCGGTCCTCTGCCCGTATTCCCATGATCCTGACAATCCACTCGAACCGCGCCGTGCCCGCCATAACCGCAATCTACGCGGGCACCCCCAGGCTCATATGTCCTTCGCCCATGACGATCACAGATCGGCCGGAAGGATCCGGAAATTCTCGATTCCGTGTGTGAGTGGCGTGATTGCTCGAAAGTCCCGTTGGTCCAATGTGAAGATGGCGTTGGTTCGATAGCGACCGGCAAGGACGACACCGACAGCGTCCGCCACATCGAGGCGAAGCTCCTCGTACTTGGCTCGAACCTCCTGTGCCGCAGCCAGATCGACATGCTTCAACTCGGCCAACCGATATCGCCCGTCGATCATGCGGCCCATGAGTGCGTTCACGATCTGCATCGCGGCTGGGAAGCCGAGCTCTCGATGTACGAGATGATCCAACTCGGTCAGGACGAGCGGCGAGATCGCCAAGGTCTCACTCTCCATGACCGAAGCTGCGGACCGGTGATCATCCTGGTCGGCATCGAACGCCGCGAACAGTGCGGAGGTGTCGGCGACGATGATCATCGCCGCTCCGACTGCTGCTTGATATGCGCGTAGATCTCCTCGTCCATTTCCTCCGCCGTGCGCGATCGACCGCTGTGGAATACCGGCAGTGGAGCGTCGTGCTTGGGCCTGGTGGATGCGTCCAACAGCATGGTGATACCTCTGCGGATGAGCTCGGCCTTGCTCACACCGGTAGCGGCGGCTTCCGCGTCGAGCCGCGTCTCCAGTTCGTCCGGTAGGTACACGGTCGTCTTCACCATGCCATATAGGGTGCCACCCGTTTGGCCGGTGCGGACTGCTTGTGGTCGCGGTGACGTCAACCGGGCGACAGGCGGGCTCGGGCCTTCTCCGCCCAACGTTCGACGTGGTCGAGGTGGCGTTGGGCCTTGTTCAGGGCCTCCTGGGCGGTGCGGGTGGCGGCTACGGTGAAGCGGCGTTCGGATTCGGCGTGCGAGAGGTCGGCGCGCAGGGCGGCGATGCGATCCTCGACGGCGGTGAGGTCGGCGGTGACGCGGTCGCGGTCGGCCTGGGCGGAATCGCGGGCGGCGCGGGCGGATTCGAGCGCCGCGAGGGCATCGGCGGCCTCCTGCCGGGCGGCGGCCAGCGCCTCCTCCTCGGCCGCCCTGCGCCGCTCCTCCCGCGCCCGTGCCGCGCTGCCGGACTTCCCACTGCCGGACTTCGCACTGTCGGATGTCGCGGTGCTGTCGGACGTTCCTGTGTCGCCGGATATCGCGGTGCTGCCGGACTCGGCCGTGCCGCCGAACCTCGCGGCGCGACCGGGTCCGCGCGCGCCGTCGGGTCTGTTGCCACCGCCGGAATCTCCTGCGGCACTTCCCGTATCGGCTCCGGCGAAACGCCTGCCGTCGGCGGTCGTGCTGCCGGACTTTCCGGTTCCCTTCGCCCGGTCGCGTGGTGCCCTTGCGCCCGTCGTCGGGTGCGCCGGATCATCGGCGGCGTGTGCACGAGTCGCGCCCGCGCGAGTGGAAGTGCCGGTGGCGGAGGGGGATTCCTGGGTGGGGACGGCGGAGAGGGTGGTCGGGCCGAAGCCCTCGTAGCTGGTGGCGGTGGTGAGGGTGCCGGTGCGGACCGCTGCCGCGACGTCGGGGTCGGCGAGGGCGGCGTGCAGGGTCCGGCCGATCTCGCGGAGGGTCGCCTCGCTCAACTTCTGGTCATGGGTGGCCGCCAGTTCGCCCGCCTTCCGGGTCAGCGCGCTCACCACCTGCTGGCGCTGGGTGGTGAGCGCCCGCAACGCCTCGCCCGACAGTTTCCGCTGCGCCTCCCGCAGCGCATCCCCGAGCGCCAGCAGCGCCGTCACCTCGTCCGTCGCCTCCCGGGCCAGCACATTCACCGCCCACGCCGCCACCGTCGGCCGCCGCAGCGTGCCGATGGCCCCGGCCAGCGCCCGATCCCCGTCCTCGCGCGCCCGCCGCACCCGCTCGTCGCGCGCCGCGACGAACTCCGCCGGGGCGAGGCCGTACAGCTCGCCCGCAACCTCCTCGAGCGTCATGCCCCCAGCCTACGAGCGCCCACCCCGGATGTTTCGACCACCTCTGGTCGTTCGCCTCCGATCACTCCCGGTGGCTGGCCGCTCGTTGTATCGTGTCCGGCTGCGGAGCGGGCCGCACGTGGGTTCGCGGTTCGGCGTGGCGCGGTGGTCGGGTGTTCAATCGCGGTCGAATTCGGCGGGCCAGGCCGGGGCCTGGCCGGGTGGGTCGGTGGCGAGGCGGCCCGCGATCCAGATATCGCGGCGGATGCCGCGCTGCACCATGCCGCCGCGCAGGATGCCCTCGTAGCGGAAGCCGGTGCGGCGGACCACGGCCGCGGAGGGGTGGTTGCCCACCATGGCGCGCCATTCGAGGCGGCCGTAGCCGAAGGGCGTGGGGGCGAAGGCGGCGGTGCAGGCCAGGTCCACGGCCTGGGTCATGAGGCCGCGACCGCGGACGGCGGGGCAGAGCCAGTAGCCGATCTCGGCGGTCTCGTCCTGCGGGCGGATGGTGGGGTGCAGGCCGATCATGCCCACCACCGGCCCGTCCGCCGCCGTCCGCACCGCCCAGGTGGGGCTGCGCGCGGCCCATCCGGGAATCACGATGTCGGTCACGAAGCCCTCGGCGTGTTCGCGCAGGTAGGGCACCGGCATGGTGGTCCATTCCCCGATGGACGGCTCCTGACAGCAGGTGGTGATGGCGTCGATGTCGTACACCGTGGGCGGCGTGAGCCAGACCGTTCCGTTCGACAGGGTGCTCGGGTCCATCGCCTCATGCTGGCATAGGATCACCACGGTGGTTGCCGCACTGCTCGCCGATTTGTTCGAATCCCATCGATCGCACCTGCTCGCGGTGGCCTATCGGCTGACCGGCAGCGTCACCGACGCCGAGGACGCGGTGCAGGAGAGCTGGCTGCGCCTGGCCACCACGCCCCAGTACGAGATCGAGGATCTGCGCGCCTGGCTCACCACCGTGGTCAGCCGCATCTGCCTGGATCGCCTGCGCAGTGCCGCGGTGCGCCGGGAAACCTATGTGGGGCAGTGGCTTCCGGAGCCGATCGTGACCGCGCCGAACCCCTCCAGCACCCCCGATCCGCTGGCCGCGGTGGTCCGCAAGCAGGACGCCCGCTTCGCGGCGATGATCGTGCTGGACAACCTCACTCCGCCGCAGCGCGTGGCTTTCGTTCTGCACGAAGCCTTTTCGGTGCCGTTCGACGAGATCGCCGATATCCTGGACATTTCCACCGACGCCGCTCGGCAGCTCGCCGCGCGGGCGCGCAAGGCCGCGGCGCGCAGCCCGGAGCCGGTTCCCGATCCTGAGCACGAGGCCGTCGTGCAGCGGCTCATCGAGGCCATGTATTCCGGTGACCTGGACCGGGTGGTGGCGGTATTGCATCCGGACGCCCGCACCATCGGCGACGCGGGCGGCACCACCGCCACCGCCATCAATGTGGTCACCGGTGCGGACAGGGTCGCCCGGCTGTTCCTGGGACTGCGCCGCAAGCTCGGATTCGACGATCCCGCCGCCTTCGCCAGCGGTGTGTTCGAACCGGTACTCGTCAACGGTCAACTGGGCGTGCTGGTGCACGAGCGGGAACCGGGGGAGAACCATCCGGGCAATCCGCGCCGGGTGTACGGCTTCACGGTGGCGGACGGAAAGATCTGGGGTATCTACGATCTCGCGAATCCGGCCAAGCTGTCCGGCATTCGCCTGTCGCGCTGAGGCATTCGGCGAACCGGTATTCGGCGAACCTAGGACAGCGCGACGGCGCGGTCGCGCACGTGCGACCGCGCCGTCCACATCCGAGTGGGCGGCACACCCCCGACGGTCCTGCCGCACACCGGATTCGGTCAGTTCGGCGGTGTCTGCACCGCGGAACCGCTCTCGCATTCCATGCCGCCGGACAGGCTCACCGATCCGGTGGGTGTGCAGTTGCCGATCCCGGATCCGGTTCCGGAGCCGGAGTTCCCGCCGGAGCCGGAGGGCGGGAAGCTCGATCCGGTGCTCCAGTCCGGGGTGGTCGACCCGGTGGCCCAGCCGATGAGCTGGTTTGCGATGTGGTGGGCATGATCGACGACCGCGACGGGTTGTAACAGCAGGTCGATAAAGGAGGCCATGTGCGCCCCTTTCGTTGATCCACCGGCGAGGGTGGGTGTGAGATGGAACACGGGGAGGCTAGCCGCCATTGGGTCAATGCACAATCACACTGGTAGACAAGCTATTTCAAAAGTGAAACATAGGCATTCGCTATCGCTTCGCAACCATTTCGCCCGGTGGGCTACTCTCCGGACATGCCCTACGTTCCCACCGTCGAACGCCTCCGCCCCTTCGGAGCCACCATCTTCGCCGAGATGACCGAACTCGCCGTTCGCCACGGCGCGATCAACCTCGGTCAGGGGTTTCCGGACAGCGACGGTCCCGCCGGCATGCTCGAGGTGGCGCGGCAGTGCATCGCCGACGGTCTGAACCAGTACCCGCCGGGCCGCGGCATGCCCGTGCTGCGCCGAGCCATCGCCGCCGATCGCGCCCGCCGCTACGGCACCGCCTACGACCCCGACAGCCAGGTGCTGGTCACCGTCGGCGCCACCGAGGCCATCGCGGCCACCATCCTCGGGCTGGTGGAGCCGGGGCGCGAGGTGGTGCTCATCGAGCCGTACTACGACTCCTACGCCGCCGCCGTCGCCCTCGCCGGGGCCAAGCGCCGCACCGCCCGGCTGGTTCCCGACGGCGACGGCTTCGCGCTGGACCTGGACAGCCTGCGTGCCGCCATCACCCCCGAAACCCGCATGCTGCTGGTGAATTCGCCGCACAATCCCACCGGCACGGTACTCGGCCGCGCGGACCTCACCGCCATCGCCGAACTCGCCGTCGAACACGACCTCCTCGTCATGGCCGACGAGGCGTACGAGCACCTGGCTTTCGACGGGCACGAGCACATCAGCATCGCCACGCTGCCGGGCATGTTCGAGCGCACGGTCGTGATCTCCAGCGCCGCCAAGACGTTCAGCGTCACCGGTTGGAAGATCGGCTGGGCCTGCGCTCCCGCGCCGCTGCTGGACGGCGTGCTGGCCGCCAAGCAGTTCCTCACCTTCGTCGGCGGCGGCCCCTTCCAGCCCGCCGTCGCGCACGCCATCGAGCACGAACAGCGGTGGGTGGCCGACCTGCGGGAAGCACTGGCGGACAAGCGGCTTCGGCTCTCGTCCGCTCTGGCCGAGGCCGGGTTCGCGGTGAAGCGCAGTGACGGAACGTATTTCGTCTGCGCCGACATCACCCCGCTGGGCGCGACCGACGCCCTGGCGTTCTGCCGTGAGCTGCCCGCACGCCTCGGGGTGGTCGCCGTGCCGGTGAGTGTATTCGCCGACGACCGTGCCGCCTGGAACCATCTGGTGCGCTTCGCCTTCTGCAAGCGGGACGAGACCCTGGAGGAGGGGGTGCGGCGGCTGCGCGCCGGTGTCCAGGTGGGCTGACCCGGTCGGCACGGCCGGAAATAGTCGGCCGTGTGGGTCGTCCGCCCCGGCCCCGCCGGGTGGCGCCCGGTGCGCGGCCTCGGATCAGGCGGGCACCGGCCGCGCCCGGTCGGCGGCGAGCAGGGCGGCCATCGCGCCCAGCATGGTCCCGGTCACCCACCGCTGCACCCGCTGCCACAGCGGCCGCCCGCTCAGGAAGCCCGCGACCGCCCCCGCGCCCAGCACGATCAGACCGTTCACGGCCAGGGCGATGGCGATCTGCACCGCGCCCAGGCACAGGCTCTGCAACCACACCCGCCCGTGCTCGGGCGTCACGAACTGCGGGATCAGCGCCATGTACATGATCGCGATCTTGGGATTGAGCAGGTTCGTCACCAACCCCATGGTGAACAGTCGTCGCGTCGGATCGGCGGGCAGCGCGTCGGGGGCGAACGCCGAGATGCCGCCGGGGCGCAGCACCTTCCAGGCCAGCCAGGCCAGATAGGCGGCCCCGGCGAACTTGATCGTCAGGTACAGGCCGGGTACCACCGCGAAGACCGCGGTGATTCCGGCCGTCGCCGCGCCCAGATAGCACGCGAAGCCGACCGCGACGCCCGCCAGCGAGACGAATCCGGCCCGTCGTCCCTGCGACACCGTGCGGGAGACGAGGTACATCATGTTCGGTCCCGGGGTGAGCACCAACCCCAGCGCCGCGGCCGCCACGCCCAGTATCGCCGTCGCCTCGATCATGCGGTCGATACTCCCCGGCCCGTGTGCCTGCTGTCGCGGGCCAGTCGGCAACCACTGGCCCGGCCGATCACGAGCGCAGCGTGCCCGGATACAGGTATTCGTCGGCGGGCGGTTCCTCGCGGTCCAGCCAGGCGGTGAAGAACCCGGTCAGATCGTGGCTCGTGCGGGACCGCACGAACTCGCGGAACTCCGGCATGGACGCGTTGCCGTAGGCGTGCCCGACCACGAAATCCCGGATGGCGGAGAAGAACACGTCGTCGCCGAGGGTGCGGCGCAGGGCGTGCAGGAACAGCGGGCCGCGGTAGTAGACGGAGGTGAACTCGTACCCCACGCCCGGATCCTGGAGTTTGATCTGCCAGAACTTGGGATTGTCGTAGAACTCGGCCACGGTGTCGCGGTACTCCGCGTCGACGTCCCTGCCTTCCTTGCGCTCCGGCCACAGATAGTCGGCGGTGTAGCTGGCGAAGCATTCGTTCAGGCAGATATCCGACCACTGCCGCACCGACATGGAATCGCCCCACCACTGGTGAGCGATCTCGTGCACCACGGTCTGCAGATCCGTCCACGGCGCGTAGATGGGCCGGGTCTGGGTTTCGAGCGAGAACTCCAGGTCGGTGTCGACGTAGATGCCGCCCGCCACATCGAAGGGGTAGGGCCCGTACAGTTCCTCGCCGAAGTCGAGAATCTCCGGCAGCCGCAACTCGTTCTCCTTGGCGTCCACCGCATCCGGTGCGAACGCGCTCAGCAGCGGGGTGCCGTCGGCGCGGCGCTGTTCCAGGAATTCGAAGCGGTCGATGGCGACGGTGGTGAGGTAGCCGATCACCGGATGCCGCGACTCCCACCGCGTGGTCCGGCGACCGTCGGTCACCGTATCGGTGGTCTTGGCGCCGTTGGACATGACCTCCCACTCCTGCGGCACCGTGGCGGTCAGCGTGAAAGTCGCCTTGTCCGTTGGCGTGTCGTTGAGCGGGTACCAGCTGGTGGCCGAATGCGGCTCGCCCGCGACGAAGGCCCCGCCGCTGGGGGAGACGTACCAGCCGGAATTCTCGTCCGCACCCACCGGCCCCGCGTAGTCGACCTCGACCGTGAACGGCAGGCCGGGCAGCAGCGGCAGCAGCGGGGTGACGACGAGTTCGTGTTCGTCGGTGCGGTCGAACCGGGCGGGCAGATCGTTCACCGTCACTGTCGCCACCTCCGGACCGGCATAGTCCAGATTGAAGGTGCGCAGCGCCTGGGTGGCCCGGGCGTGCACCCGGGCCGAACCGGTCAGGTGCCGGGTGGGCGGGTCGTAGTCGATCGCGACGTCGTAATGAGTGGCGTCGTAGCCGCCATTGCCGTCCAACGGGTAGTAGGGGTCACCGAGCCCGGGCGCACCCGCCAGCGGATCGACCGGCTGTGCCTGCGCGGGAGCGGCCGAGGCGGCCGACGCCAACGCGACACTCGCCACCGCGTACCGCCACCACCTGCGAGAAGTCACCGAGCTGCCCCTTTCCGGCATCCCTTGCCGATCAGCCGATGCTAACCGCCGCGTGTCAGTGGCTGGTGCCCGACACCGCCACGCTCGCGCCCAGCCCGAAGATCATGACGCCGCCCGCGCCGCCGACCGCCTCCAGCCGCTTGGGTGAGCGCGCGAACCAGCTGCGCGCCGTCCCAGCGAGCAGCGCCCACGCGCTGTCCGAGACCAGGGCGATGAGCAGGAAGGCCAGGCCCAGAATCAGCATTTGCAGCGGTATCGCCCCGCTCGCCGGATCGACGAACTGCGGCAGCACCGCCGAGAAGAAGATGATGGCCTTGGGGTTGCTCACCCCGACGAGGAACGCCTGGCGCAGCATCTTGTTCCGATGCGCCGGCTCCACGTCGGCCCGCAGCGCTGCCCGCAGTGACTTGCGGTCGCGGATGGCCTGGATGCCGAGGTACATCAGGTAGAGCGCCCCGACCACCTTCACGATGGTCAGCGCGACCGCGGACGCGGCGACCAGGGCGCCCAGCCCGGCGGCGACGCACAGGAGGACCAGCAGCACCCCGACCGAATGGCCGAGCACCGACAGCAGGGCCGCCCGCCGTCCGTTGGCGAGGGCGCGTCCGATGACGAAAAGTACACCGGGACCGGGGATTACGATCAGAACGGTGGCCGCGACGAGAAAGGCCAGCAGATTTGCGGCAGGGATCATCGACTCAGTGTATGCGCGTGCACCTATCTCCGGTCCACGGAATATCAGGTCCCGCGCAGCTCGTCCGGCAGCTGCTGCGGATCGATGAGCAGTCGTTTGGCGTCGACCCGGCGCACCTTGGCGGCGAGGTCCAGATTGTCGGTGAGCAGCTGCCATTCCACCTCGTGGATGGTGGTGCGGGCACGCTCGATGACATTGAGATCCCGGGTGCCCCAGGCGATGGGCATCATGGTCACCGCATGCCACAGCTCGCCCACGGAGGCGGGGGCGCGGTCGATGCGCACGGTCACCGAGGGCACCCGCTCCCCGGCGCGGATCCGGTGGCCGGGCAGGCTGCGGACCGTGCGGGTGACCAGCGCGTAGCGCGGACCGTCGGCGGTGGGCTTGGCCAGATCCACCAGGGCCAGCAGGGTGGTGCCCTTGGCGGTGCTCTCCGAGACGACCGCGGGGACGAGCGCGCCGGTGGCGTAGAGCTTGTCGATGCGGGCGCGATGCGGGGTCCACAGTCCCACGAACAGCGCGGTCGCCGCGCCCAGGGCGAAGGCGACGGCGAGCAGGTAGGACCACGGGTGGTCGAGCCAGATGAGGTAGCCGGTCCCCACGCCGAGCACGATCGACGCGGCGATGGCGAGCACCCGAATCCGCCGCAGGTAGGCGGCGACCTCGTTGACCGTTCGGGCATGCTCACGATCGACCGTGAATTCGAAGCGCCGTCGCACGTCGGTTCCCTCCCGCCCTTTTATGGAGGCTGCCGCTCCATTTTTATCCTATCGCCGGACCCAGTAGGTCGTCCGCATCCGTGATGCGGTAGGCGTACCCCTGCTCGGCCAGGAAACGCTGTCGGTGCGCCGCGTATTCGGCGTCCAGGGTGTCCCGGGCGACCACGGAGTAGAAGTGCGCCTGCCCGCCGTCCTGTTTCGGCCGCAGCAGACGGCCCAGCCGCTGCGCCTCCTCCTGCCGCGATCCGAACGTGCCCGAGACCTGCACCGCCACCGACGCTTCCGGGAGGTCGATGGAGAAATTGGCGACCTTCGAGACCACCAGCACCGGAATCTCGCCCTGCCGGAACGATTCGAACAGCGCCTCCCGCTCCTTGGTGCGGGTGGAGCCCTGGATCACGGGTGCGTTCAGATGCTCGCCCAGTTCCTCCAGCTGATCCAGATAGGCCCCGATGACCAGGCTCGGCGCGTCGCGGTGCTGCGCCAGAATCGATTCCACCACCGCGAGTTTGGTGCGCGCGGTGGAGCACAGCTTGTAGCGCTCCTCGGGTTCGGCGGTGGCGTAGGCCATGCGCTCGGCGTCGGTGAGCGTCACCCGCACCTCGACGCAGTCGGCGGGCGCGATCCAGCCCTGCGCCTCGATGTCCTTCCACGGCGCGTCGTAGCGCTTGGGGCCGATGAGGGAGAACACGTCGCCCTCGCGGCCGTCCTCGCGCACCAGGGTGGCGGTCAGGCCCAGCCGCCGCCGCGATTGCAGATCGGCGGTCATGCGGAAGACCGGCGCGGGCAGCAGGTGCACCTCGTCGTAGATGACCAGGCCCCAGTCCCGGCTGTCGAAGAGTTCGAGGTGGCGGTACTCGCCCTTGGTCTTGCGGGTGATCACCTGATAGGTGGCGATGGTGACCGGGCGGATCTCCTTGCGCTCGCCGGAGTATTCGCCGATCTCGTCCTCGGTGAGCGAGGTGCGGGCCAGCAGTTCGCGCCGCCACTGCCGCCCGGCCACGGTATTGGTGACCAGGATCAGGGTGGTCGCCTTGGCCTTGGCCATGGCCGCCGCGCCCACCATGGTCTTGCCCGCGCCGCAGGGCAGCACCACCACGCCGGAACCGCCCGCCCAGAAGGAGTCGGCGGCCATCTCCTGGTAGTCGCGCAGGTGCCAGCCGCCGGATTCGAAATCGAGGTCGATGGGGTGCGCCTCGCCGTTCACATACCCGGCCAGATCCTCGGCGGGCCAGCCGATCTTCAGCAACGCCTGCTTGATGTGGCCGCGTTCGGAGGGGTGCACGATCACGGTGTCGTCATCGAGGCGGGTGCCGAGCATGGGCGCGATCTTCTTGTGCCGCAACACTTCTTCCAGCACCGCGCGATCCAGCGAGACCAGCGTGAGCCCGTGCGCCGGATGCTTCACCAGTTGCAGCCGCCCGTAGCGGGCCATGGTGTCGACGATGTCCACCAGCAGCGGCTGCGGCACCGCGTACCGCGAATAGGTGACGAGCGCGTCCACCACCTGCTCGGCGTCGTGTCCGGCCGCTCGCGCGTTCCACAGCGCCAGCGGTGTGATCCGATAGGTGTGCACGTGCTCGGGCGCGCGTTCGAGCTCGGCGAACGGCGCGATCGCCTGCCGCGCCGCGTCGGCCGACTCGTGGTCGACCTCCAGCAGCAGCGTCTTGTCGCTCTGCACGATCAATGGACCGTCGGTCATGCCACCTCCTGGATCGGGCCCGCCCACCCGGGCCGTCGACCATTCTTCCCGAAGCCGCCGACACCGCGCCGGGTCCCGCGGGTGTGTTCCTTCCCAGTGGCGGGTCGGTGCTGTGACAATCGCGGTGTGACCGGGTGAAGTTCATTCGTCGGAAAGCCCGCAAGACCCCAGTTTCGATGGCTAAGATCACACCTCATTTGGACGTACGTCCAGCTAATTGGAGTCGACGGACAGCGGGTGATTCGATGCGCGGGGTCGGAGCGGGGGACGACGCGGGCGGACGGCGACGGCGCGGGCGCTGGGTGGCGGGCCTCGCCGCGATGGTGATCGGGGCAGCGCTGCTGGTGGCGGCACCGGGGGCGGCGGCGCCGCCCGCGCTGCCGGATATCCACGTCGAGGACGATCGGTTCGTCGACGAGGCGGGGCGCACCGTGCTGCTGCACGGCGTCAACAATGTGGACAAGGAAGCCCCCTACATCGAACTCGGCGACGGCTTCACCCTGACCGCCGAGGACGCGGAACTACTCGCCCGGCACGGATTCAACGTGGTCCGGCTCGGCGTCGCCTTCGACGGCCTCATGCCCACCCGGGGCGTCGTCGACACCGCGTACCTGGACCGGGTCGCCGCGGTGGTGGACCTCCTCGCGGCGCGCGGCATCTACACGCTGATCGACAATCACCAGGACGGACTGTCGAAGATCTGGGGCGGCAACGGCTTTCCCGAATGGTCGCTGCGCTCCCGGCCCGGCGCGCTGGAGCCGAATCCGGGCTTCCCGCTCTACTATCTGATGCCCAGTATGAATCGCGGCTGGGATGAGGTGTGGCACAACGACAATGGGGTGCTGGACCAGCTCGGCGTCGCACTCGGCGCGCTGGCCGCGCGGTTGGCGGAGCGGCCGGGCATGCTCGGGATCGAGCTCATGAACGAGCCGTGGCCGGGTTCGGCCTTCCTGTCCTGCTTCCCCGACGGCTGTCCCGGCTTCGACGCCGTCTACCAGGCGGCCATGCAGCGGCTGACCGATGCGGTGCGTGCCCGCGCCGCCGATCTGATGATCTTCTGGGAACCCAATGTGACCTGGAACGAGACCATGCCCACCAACCTGGGCAAGAATCCGCCCATCACCGCGCCCGATATCGGCTTCGCGCCGCACGACTACTGCATTCCCAGCCAGCTGGCCATCTACCTGGGCCTGCCCGACGGGCTGCGGGCCCTGTGCGGGGTGCAGCAGGACAAGACCTGGGGCAATATCGACGCCTTCACCCGCCGCACCGGGATACCCACGCTGGTGACCGAGTTCGGCGACGGTGACGCCACCGTGCTGCGCAATACGCTGGTGCGCGCCGACGAGCGCTTCATCGGCTGGATGTACTGGCACTACGCCTCCCGCTTCGGGGCGGGCGGTCCGCGCCCCGATCCCTTCCACGGCGAGCTCGGCCGCGAACTCGTGCGCACCTACCCCCGTGCCACCGCGGGCGTGCCCGGCCGGATGGTCTTCGATCCCGCCGACGGCGACTTCGCCTACCGCTATAGTCCGCGTCCCGCCACCGGGCCGACCGAGATCTACGTATCGGATCTGCACTATCCGGACGGGTACCGGGTGCGAGTGGAGGGCGGCACGGTCACCTCGGCTCCGGGGGCGCGGGTGGTGACGGTGGTCGCCGACACGAGTGCGCCGGTCTCGGTGTACGTCAACCGGCCCGATTCGGCGGGCGAGACCGTTCCGGAGGGGCCGGTCGGCACCGGATCGGCGAGTGGTGGTTCGATCGAGTCCGGTTCCGCCGGAACGGGTTCGGGCGATTCGGGGTCGGCGGTGCCGGGCTCGGCGGCCACCGGCTCCGCGGGGTCGAGTTGAGGCTGTGCCGCCCCGGAAACCCGGGGCGCGCCGGTCTGTAACGGGACGGCGATCCGGCACGACACACGGGCGCGAGACCCATAGCTGGTCATGTGCCCAGATAATTGAGAGGGAACACTTGTGAACTACTTCAGTCTGCAGTTGCTCAACAACTTCCTACCCATGATCCTCAACCTGTCGCTGCTGGGCATGCGTGGCGGTGGGATGTACTACTACTGATCCGCCGCTCCATCGCGGGACTGATGCGGTCGCCGGTCGCCTGCGGGTACCCTCAGGCCGTTCACGGCGGCCGTGAACGGTTCGGTGAGAAAGGTTTTCGCAGGTGAAGTTCGCACCAACGAGGCTTATCGCGCGCCTCGTGCTGGCTCTCGTGGCGGTCGCCGCGCTGGCCGGATGCTCGATGTTCCAAGAGGCCAGCAAGTCCGACACCGCGAAGGCGCAGGTCGGTGACTGCATCAATGTCATCTCCGGGTCCGCGGTCGACTCCGAGACGGAGCCGGTCGACTGCTCCTCCGAGAAGGCCGTCTACAAGGTCATGGACGTCCACGACACCCAGACCGAGTGCAAGGAGGAGTACACCTCCTACGAGGAGACCCTGAACGGCGGCACCACCGCGTTCCTGTGCCTGGCCCCCAACTTCAAGGAGGGCGCCTGCTACAACGAGAGCCCCACCACCGGATACAAGAGCGTGGACTGCTCCGCTCCGGAGGCGTCGTTCAAGGTGACCAAGCGCATCGACGGACAGACCGACGAGTTCCTCTGTGATACCGCGGCCATCGGCTACCGCATCGTCCCGGATCCCAAGATGACCTTCTGCCTGGGCAGCCCGCAGAGCTGACCGGGGACCGGATCGGCCCGCCGCACCGGGGTGCGGCGGGCCGATCGTGCTTCCGGCGGTCGAAGCCGTGCCCGAAGCCGCGAACCCGGCCGGTCAGCGCCATACGCGCGCCGCCGCGCTTGGTGCGGGGACGGAACAGGCGCAGCACCCTCCGGCCGCCGGCGGCCCACCCGATCGGAGTCGGCGAAGCTGTGTCACCGGAGCCATGGCGGCTCAGTCGACCAGGGCCACCGAGGCGATGCGGTGCAGCGTGAAGGTGCGCACCGTGCCGGTCACCGTGTCCAGGGCGTCGAGTTGGCCGCCGCCCACCTTGACCGGCTCCACCACCCGCTGGGTGGCTACCCCCTGCGCGTCCACATAGCCGATGTGCACCGGACGGTGGACCCGGGCGGCCAATTGCAGCAGGGCGAGGGTGGCGGCGGTGCTGGTGCGGGTGCCGTCCGAACGCACTGCCTGCCCCGAACGCGCCTGTGCCGCAAGCTCTCCCGCGCGCAGCTCGCCCACCAGCGACCGCAGCTGCTCCGGGCTCGGTGGGTTCGGACGGTACACCGGCCGCGCATTCGGCCGCGGGGCGACGCGGATGCCGCGCGGCCGCAGATCCACCACGACCCCGGAGGAATCCTCACCGGCCGGGCTGAAACCCGCCGCCCGCAACTGCTCCAGCACCTCGCCCAGCGGCGCCTGGGAGATCGCCACCGTGGGCGCGACGGCCCGCAGCGCCAGCTGTCCGGCCACCGGGGCGGCCAGCACCTCGGCCAGCAGCGCCGGATCCTCGCTGCGCACGAAGGATTGCGCCATCCCGACCCGCAGCCGGCCGTGGCGGCGCGCCACATCGTCGATGAGGTAGGTCAGCGACTGCGGAACCGGGGTGCGCGAGTGCGTGGTGAACAGATTGTGTAGTTCCGCGGCGGTGGCTCCGGCGTCCAGGGCGCGCCGCACGGACGTGTCGCTGATGCGGTACACCGTTGCGGCACCGGCGGATTCCACCTCGGCGACCAGGGAGATGCGGTCCTGGAGTTCGGGGGTGAGCGGGCCGGGCGCGATGACCGTCAGATCCGCCTGCACCAGGACGTGGTCCACCGGTTCCGGCAGCGCCGCCGCCATCGCGGCCTCGGCATCGGCGGGACCGGATTCGTTGCCGTGCAGCAGGGCTCGGCCCGCAGAGGTGAGCGCACCGTGCGCCACCAGTCCCAGCGCCTGTGCCTCGGCCAGGGTGCTCGCCACCGCGTCGGTGCGGAAGTGCCGCCGCCAGCGTGGCTGCCGCCAGGCCAGCACCCGGCTCAGCTCCGCCGCCGGTACCGCTGTACCGGACGGAAATTCGCCCAACAGGTCGAGGATGGCGCGGCGATCGCGAACGGCGTGCAGGGTACGCAGCTCGGCCGACAGCGCCGCCAGGGGTTTGTCATTGGCGTCGCGCAGGCCGATCATCCACGGGAAGCGGTCCAGCTCCAGCCAGGCGCGGGCGAGCACCACCCAGCGTTTGGCGGGTGCGGCGGCGTCCCAGGCATCGGCGGTGGTGGTGGGGGCCCAGTAGTCGTCGGCCTCGGTGTCCGGTGCGGGTTCGGGAATGCCGCGGTCCACCAGACGGGCCGCGGTCAGCACCTCGGCGAGTAGTCCGAGGCGAGCCTCGTCGATACCGGTCTGCTTGGCGATGCGCCGGATCTCGCGCACCCCGAGCCCGCCCGAGCGCAGCACGGGAGCCGGTGTGCGGCCCAGGGATTCCAGCAGTGTGGCGCTGTGGCGCAGCAGTTCGCCGACCTCGCCGGCGGCGGCCGCGTTCACATCGGCGGCGGTGAGTTTGGTGGTCGCGGGCTGCGGCGGGGTGAGCGCGTGCGGATCGGTGGTCGGTTCCCGCCGCAGCACCTGGCCGACCATGGGCGGCAGTTCGACGGTCTCCGGGTCGATCCAGTTCAGCAGGCGGCGCGCCAGCAGCCGCCGCACCGGACGGTCGGCGGGCGTGCCGGGCGCGGCGTCACGGGTGCGGCCGCGCGGGCCGGTGGTGGCGAGCTTGTCGAGCAGCGCGCGTTCCTGTGACGTGAGTTCGCCCAGCGCGGTGGCGATCTCGGCCGCGGTGAGGGCGTCGGGAATCTCCGTGGTGCTGCCCAGCGGCCACGGTAGCGCCTCCTGGGCGGACGGGGTGAGCCGCAGCGCCTTGTCCGAGCCCCACACCAGTGCCCGTGCCCGCAGGCGGTCCACGGCGGCGTTGATCGCCTTCTTGCCCACCCGATCGCCCAACAGCTCGTGCAGACGCGTTCTGGGCATGGCGACGGGCGTACGGGCGTCGGCCGCTCCGTGCACCGCCAGTGTCTCGAGCACCGCGAAGTCGAGCGTGTCCAGTTCGTCGGTGGCTCGCAGCACGGAGGCCCGTTGTTCGGTCCGCGCCGCCAGCACGGCCATCGAACCGGGCAGCGGCACAGCCAGATCCGGCCGCAGCTGCAACAGCTGAACCAATTCGTCGTCCGACCGGGCCGCCAGCCACTCCGTCGGTGAGGCGGCCTCGGCGGCGGCCTTGCGGCCCTTCGCGCCGGTCGCCTTGCCGCGCCCGGCGGCCTTCGTCTCCGAGGCGGCGGCTCCGGACCGCCGGTCGGCCACACCCGCACCTGCGGTCGCCGGGCTGCTTCCGGGGGAATCGACACCAGGCGCGCTGGGTTCGGCCGTGGTGGCGGGCGCGTCCACACCAGGTGGGGTACTCGCACCGCTCGTGGCGCTCTCGGATGCCGAACCCGGATCATCGTCCACGACGCTGGATTCGACCGCCCCGCTCGCCGCTGTGGTCGGCGTGCTGTCGCCCACGGGTGGTGCCGAGCGCGGAGCGCTGACCGCATCCGGTGCGGCGCCGCCGGACGGTACGGAAGCCGGTGTGCCGTCGGAGAACTCGGCGTGGTCGGGGCCGCTACCGGTCACGGCGGACCAGCGGGGCACGGTGGCAGGACGACCGGCCGGTATGCGTCATGGGGCACGTTTCGATGGCCGTCGCGCCGAATCGGACGTGCGACGGCCACCGCGCGACGTGTCGCGCCACGAACCGCATGGGGTGAAGCGTCGTCAGCGGTTGATGACCGTGTGCGGGTGCACGTACGGCAGCTGATCGACCGGAAGCGGAAACTCGGTGTCCTCGCCGTAGGGGGAGAGGTTGCCGGAACGAGTCGACGACAGTTCGGTCACGGCATGCTCACCGCTCGGCACTTCCGGCCAGCCATTGTCGACGTACGGTTTCTTCGATTTGTTCACCACGGGCTCATTCTGGCATGGGGAGGGTGGGGCCGCCTGCCCCGGCACCCGGATATTCCGACGGGGACGGCGCTTCTCCGGCAAACGGGGGCGGTGGCACGGGTCGCCCGACCGCGGCGGCCCGGCTCCCGGGGATGTCGGGTGCGTTCTCGGCGCGGCGAAGCCCCGCATCGATCGATGCGGGGCTCGGCCGTACGCGACAGGGATTACTGCGGAAGCAGGTTCTTGTTGGCCTCGAAGAAGTCCACCACCGCGGGATCGAGCTTGACGCCGCCGTTCTTGGCCGCGTCGACGAAGGCACGCGCCTCCTGCGGGATGTTGATGCCGTTCTGCTGGGCGACCTCGAAGGCGCGGTCGACGGCTTGGAAGACCTGATGGCTGCTGTCGGCGGCCTGGGTCTGCGGCGCGGCGCCGGGGTTCCAGCGCGGGGTCTCCTCGGCCGGGGCGCTGCGCGGCGTCGGAGCGCTGCTCAGGCCGAGGCTGGAGGAGCAGGAGGGCCAAGCGCCCCAGCCCTGGGTCGCGAGCACGCGCTCGGCGACGACGATCTGCTCTTCGCGGCTGGCCTGGTAGGCATTGGGGGCGAATTCGCCGCCGCCGTGGGCGCGCCACGTGCTGGGCGAGAACTGCAGGCCGCCGTGGTACCCGTTGCCGGTGTTGATCGACCAGTTGCCGCCTGCTTCACACTGTGCGAGGCGATCCCAATCGGAGTCGGGAGCCGCGCTGGCGTTGCCCGCCAGGGCCACTCCGGCGCCGCTGATCATGGCGCCGGTGACGGCGACCTTGGCGACGGTGCGGCCGGTGTTGGTCGGCTTGCGATGGCGTCCACTCATGTTCGGGTCGTTTCCTCTCGTACGCTCCTGCGAGGCCGACTACCGGGGGCGAACTGAGAGGTCGTCCGTCCCGGCGCGCTGGTGCGCGCTGTTCCTCGCCCTCACCCCTGGTTCCGTGTGGGGGTCCGTACCCGCGGGGTGAGGTTCGGTGCGGCGGGCCGGTGGCGCCGGGCTGACCCGGCTAGCGAGAGACACTACGACTACCGCCGCGAAAAATCACTATTTGGTAACCGGCGGGTCTGATCGAGTGGCGATCCGGCACAAGGGCTTCCGCAGACCCGTCTGTGCTGGTGGTCACGGCGTGTCTGGTCCGAGAGGGTCCTGTCATCGCGCTGTTACCGTCTCGTTATGTGACGAAGATCACACGTGTAGTCGGGTAACGGAATGGGCAATCCGCGTGTCCGCGGATACCCCCGGCGGGTTATCGCGAGCGCCGACCCGACCACAGCGCGAACACCAACCCGAACAGAAATCCGAGCGGTGCGCACATGGCGAGGAGATAGAGCCAGAGCCCCGGCTCCGAATCGGCGAGAATCGCCCAGCCGAAAATGCCTACGATCGCCAGCAATCCAATGGCGAACAGGACGATCGCGGTACGCAGCAGCCAGGTCCCGGACCTGCGCGGGGTCGAGTTCGAGGAGGTGTCGGACACCTCGAGACCATAAAACTGATGTGCTCGGGCTATTCACACCGGGGTAGACTCGAAGCATTCGCGTCCCTCATACCTGTGTGGGGCGCGTTCTTTCGCAAGTGGATAGGTTGCGGACGTTTGGTCCGACAACGAGTTGTGCCCGGGAGGCCGGGCATCCGAACAACGAACGGGTGAGCGCAGTGCCGACCGGCAAGGTGAAGTGGTACGACGTCGAAAAGGGCTTCGGCTTCCTTTCCCAGGATGAGGGTGAGGACGTCTATGTCCGGTCGTCCGCATTGCCGGAGGGCGTGGAGGCCCTCAAGCCCGGCCAGCGGGTGGAATTCGGCATGGCGGCGGGCCGGCGCGGCCCCCAGGCCCTGAGTCTCAAGCTGCTGGAGACCCCGTCCGTGCGCGGCCAAGGGCGCGGCGAGCGCCGCAATGCCGAACCCGCCGCTCCGCGAAAGACTCCCGACGAACTGCACGGCCTGGTCGAGGACATGATCAAGCTGCTGGAGATGAAGGTGCAGCCCGACCTCCAGCGCGGCCGCTACCCCGATCGCAAGATGGCCCAGCGCATCGCCGAGGTCGTGCGCGGCGTGGCCCGCGAACTCGACCACTGACCGGCCGAAACGACGGGCCCCGATGAGCATTCGCTCACCGGGGCCCGATTGCGTTGGCGGACGGTGTCGTCCGGGCGGTAGGTCCGCAGTACGTCCGGCGGTGGGTCCGCGGTGCGTCCGGGCGGTCAGTCCGCGGTACGGATGGACCAGGCGGCGTGCGGTATGTAGCCCTCTTCACCGGTTGTGGTGTCGCGGGCCAGGATCGGCAGCTGCAACTCCACGCCGAGCAGCGGCAGTCGCTCGGCGGACGGAATGGTGATGGCGACCGTGCCCTCGTCGAAATCGCGGTGCGAGATCCGCTGCGGCATGATCACCCCGTCCGGCAGTTCGTAGTACGCCACCGCCACCCACGGGCTCCGCGCGATCGACTTGGGCAGCGACAGCTGCAGCGGGTACCCGCCCGGCACCTCCAGGTCGGCGAATTCGCCGGTGCGGCAGTCGGAATCCGCGGGGCAGTCCAGGGCCACGGGCAACTGCGTCTCGCCGTCCTTGGGCAGCACCAGACAATCATCCATCTGCACGGAGCAGTACATGAAGGGCTCGACCGTCACGGCCTTGCCGTGCGCGTAGGCGGTGATGGCGGGCTTCGGCTCGTCGGCATCGCGCACCGCGAGCGCCACAACCGTCGCGACGGCGGCCACGAATACGAGCAGCGCCGCTGCGACGAGGGCGAGGATCGTGCGGGCGTTCGGTTTGCTCACCGGTGCTTCCTGTCCGTCATGTGGCGGGTTCTCCCGCGCCGTGCGTGCGGGAGGTCTCCTGTTTCGCGTGCTGAGGTCGGTTGCCGCCCAAACCGGGCAGCAGCGAATGACCACGGTAGCTGACCACGGTCTGCACCAGACCGAGCGCCATGATCGCCGTGACCACCAGGAAACCCTTCCAGTAGTCGGTCGGCAGCAGCACACCCGCCGCGCCGCCGAGCACCCACGACAGTTGCAGCACCGTCTCCGAACGGCCGAAACCCGAGGCGATGGACTCCGGCGGCAGATCGTCCTGGATGGAGGCGTCCAGCGACACCTTGGCCAGCGCGCTCGCCCCCGCCGCCACCAGCGCCGCCACCGCCGCGCCGATCAGATTGCCGAGCAGCGCCGCCAGCACCGCGACCGCCACACAGGCGATGGTGCAGCTGAGCACGATGAGCGACGGGCGGCCCAGCTTCATGCGCGCGCCGGTGGCATTACCGGTGAAGTTGCCGACGGCGGCCGCCGCGCCCACCACGCCGAGCATGGCGGCCTGCTGCACCGGCCGATGCTCGGTGGCCTTGGCGACGAACGCCACGTAGAACGTCAGGAATCCGGTCAGGATGCGAATGGTGCCATTGCCCCAGAGCCCGGTCACCACCGCCCGGCCCAGGGGCTGGCGCCGCTTGCTCGGCTGGATCTTCGCCGCCTGACTCGGATCGAGCACCTCGGTGCGGGCGTCGCCGCCGTGATAGCCGAGGGTCGCGGGCACCTCGCCCTCGGTGACCTCCACCCACGACGGAATCCGCAGGCTCAGATAGCACCCCGCGCCCGCCAGCACCGCCGCGAACACCAGCGCACCCGGCGTGTGCAGCACCGAAGCGATCAGACCGGTGACGCCGCCCGCCACCAGCGTGCCGCCCACCAGGCCGAAGACGGTGAGCCGGGAGTTGGTGCGCACCAGGTCGATTCCCGGTGGCAGCACCCTGGGGGTGACCGCCGATTTCAGCACCGAGAACGATTTGCTGAGGATCATCATGCACAGCGCCAGCGGATACAGCGCCCAGGTGTCGTAATTGAAGATCAACAACACCGCCACCACGACGCGAATCGCGAACGAACTCGCCAGCGCGATCCGGCGACCGCGTTGCAGCCGGTCCAGCATGGGCCCGATGAGCGGTGCGATCACCGCGAACGGTGCGATCGTGATCAGCAGGTACAGCGCCACTTTCGTCTTGGACTCGGCCGTGGCGCTGGCGAAGAACAGCGTATTCGCCAGCGCCACCGCGATGGCGGCGTCGGTGGCGAAGTTGGCCATGGTGGCGTAGACGAGCGCGGTGAGCCCGGACTCCTCCGCGCCGTCGGCCTTGGCGGCGCGCTGGAAGGTCGCGAAGCCGCGATTGGTGAGCTCGATGCCGCGCCGCGCGGCGACCCGGGTGACGGTCAGCTTGCGCGGTGGCTTCTGTAGGCCAGGACTGGTGATCGCACGGGTGCGCTCCGGATGGTCCGGATCGGTGGCGGCGAACCGGGCGGTCGGCGGCAGGTCACCGGAATCGGGCGCGGCGGGCTCCGAGGCTCCGGTCGTGGGCAGTGCCCCGGCGCCGGGCGGCGTCCGCCGGGCGGAACTCTGCCGGGCGGAACTCTGCGTGGGCGCCATGCCGCCGCCCGGCTCGCCGGGGGAGCGGGTGCCGCCGCGCGGCTCGTCCGGCGGCACGGGGACACCGCGCCGCGCCGCCCGCGACCGGCCGGCCCGGCGCGCCAGGAAATCCGGCAGGTCCGGATCATCCGGCGGCGGTGTGCGCGCGGGCGTGTTCGGCGGCGGATAGCGGTCGTACCCGGGGTGCCGATCGATGAGCGGGTACTCCTCGTCCCTCCACCGCCCGGACTCGGCGTCAGGGTCACGAGGAGATGTCACGCCCCAATTCTTGCAGTGTCCACCGACGGCGTCGCGGGCCGCCGCACCCGGACGTGCCCACCAGCGCGAATGCGATGGGCGGGACCGTCACTCCGGGACGAAGCGGACCTCGAAGGAGGTGGGCCACTTCTTGCCGGTGAGCAGGAAGCGGTCGGTGCCGGGGAGGTGCGCGATGCCGTTGAGCACATCGCTGGACGGCGTGCGGGCCGAGCGCGGCAGCAGCCCGGACGCGTCGATGACGGCGAGCACGGTGCCGGTGTCGGGGTCGATGCGCAGGATGGTGTCGGTGGGCCAGGCGTTGGCGTAGACGGAACCGTCGGGCGCGCAGTCGAGTTCGTTGAGCCGCGTATCGCCACGGCTGGCGAGGGTGACCTCGCCGACGGGGGCGAAGGTCTCCGGATCGCGGAAGGTCAGGGTGGCGGTGCCATTGCTCATGACGATGCGGTCGCCGCGCGTGCACAGGCCCCAGCCCTCACCCTCGTAGTCGGTGCGGCGCAGTTCGGTCAGGGTCTGGGCGTCGCGGGCGATGGCGACGCCCTCGGTGTAGGTGAGCTGCCACAGCACGTCACCGGCCCGCGTGATGCCCTCCCCGAACAGCGGTGCGGGCAGGTCGGCGCGGGCGTGTTCGGCGCCGGTGGCCAGGTCGCTGGCGCGGACCAGGGATTCCCCGGGCAGGCCGGTGCTCTCGTACAGCACGCCGTCGTGGATCTCGAGGCCCTGGGTGAACAGGGCCGGGTCGTGCGGGCGCGTCGCCACCACTTCGGCGCGCAGCCGCGGCGCGTCGTCCGGTTCCGCCGAGCCGCACGCGGCTGCGGCTCCGAACAGCGCCGTCGCCGCCAGAAACACGGCGATGCGCCGTCCGAACAGGCCAGTCACCACCGGTGCACGGTGTTTGCGCTCCATACGGCAAAATGTAGGACGTGAGCGCTGTTCCTGTTTCGGAGTCCGGTGTGCGGCCGATCCTGGCGGAGGCGGTCGAGCAGGCCCGTCGCGCGCTCGTGGAGCTGGAACCGACCGGTGTCGGTGTCCATCTCGGCGTGTCGGCGGAGGACGAGTCCTCGGCCACCCATCACTTCGAGGCCACCCTGCCCGGCTACCGCGGCTGGCAGTGGGCGGTCGTGGTGGCCGCGCCGTCGGAGGCCGACCACGCGACCGTGAGCGAGTCCGCACTGCTGCCCGGGCCCGACGCCCTGGTGGCTCCCGACTTCATTCCGTGGGATCAACGCATCCGCCCCGGCGATCTGGCCCCCGGCGATCTGCTGGCCCCGCCCGCCGACGATCCGCGCCTGGTCCCCGGCTATCTCGCCACCGGCGATCCGGTCGTCGACGACGTCGCCCTGGAACTCGGACTCGGCCGCAGTCAGGTGCTGTCCCGCGAAGGCCGCGAGGAAGCCGCCGACCGCTGGTACTCCGAATTCGGCCCCGACACCGATATGGCCCGCGCCGCCCCCTCCACCTGCGGCCTCTGCGGCTTCTACGTCCCCCTCGCCGGTTCCCTGCGCGCCGCCTTCGGCGTCTGCGCCAACGCCATGGGCGCCGACGGCCACGTGGTGCACGTCGACTACGGCTGCGGCGCCCACTCCGACACCGCCCTCCCCACCGGCTCCGGCTCCCCCCGCTACGAGGCCTACGACGACGCCGCCGTCGAGGTGATCCCCACCGCCGACCTGCGTCGGCCGGAGGAGGCGAACACACCCGCCAGCGCACCGGAACCGACCGAGGCCGCGACGGACGCCGGCCAGGATGCCGAGCAGGCGACCTTCATCGAGGAAACGGCGACTGACGACGGCACCCCTGCCGCCGCTGATGTCGCGGACGCCACCGCCGCGCCGACGCTGGACCGCGCGGATGCCCCCACGGCGTCGGCCGATGCCGCCGAGGCGGTCGCGCCGGTCGAGGTGCCGGGTGGGGAGTTCGGTGCGCCGGTGGCCTACTCGTCGGATCCGGCGGTCGCCGCGGCGTCCGGGGCGGAGGTGGTGGACTCCGGTGAGGCCACGCTGTTCGATCTGTACGACCCGGATGCCGGGCCCTACGACGATGCCTGGGGCGTCACCGCGGTGAATGTGGAGCCGCAGGGCGGCGAATCCGCGCCGGGATCGAACTGAGTCCGCGGCGGGGTCGTTCCCGCCGCGCCTTCGAGCGATTCGACTCCCGTATCGCTACGCACCGCCGTGAAAGGGGTGTTCGGATTGGTTAGCGGGGTGGCGGATCCGTTCGGGACCGCGGCATTGCGCGAGGGTGTGCTCGCCGCCTGGCGCGGCTCGCCCACCCGTCTGCGGGAGGATGCGGCCACCGAGGCGGATCTGGTGCGGGCGGGCTACCGCGACCGGGTGCTCACCGAGTTGGCCCAGAACGCCGCCGACGCCGCGGCCAAGGCCGGGGTGGCGGGTCGTATCGCGGTGTGGCTGACCGACGGCCGCCTGCACATCGCGAATACCGGTGTGCCCCTGGATGTCTCGGGCGTGCACGCACTGACCGCCCTGCGCGCCTCCGCCAAGACCGGCGCGGACACCGCGGTGGGCCGCTTCGGCGTCGGCTTCACCGCCGTGCTGAGCATCGCCGACGAGATCGAGTTGCGCTCCACCGGCGGCTCGGTGCGGTTCTCCCGCGCGGACACCCGGCAGGCGTTGCGCGAAAGCGGCATTCGCATCCCCGACACCGAGCACCCGTTCGAGCCACCCGCGCTGCGCCTGGCCTGGCCGACCGAACACACCCCCGTGCCGGATTTCGACACCGAGATCATCCTCACCCCACGCGCCGACGTGGACACCCCCGCCCTGCTGGCGAGCATGCGCGCCGAAGCCCTCGACCTGCTGCTGGAACTGCCCGCCCTGCACAGCATTCGGATCGAGTCCGACGAATTCACCAGCACGGTGACCGACCTCTCACCCCCGGTCGCCGCGAGTCACGGCGGCGCCGACGACTGCCCGGCCCGCCACGACGTCACCACCGGCGACGCCGAGCACTCGGACCGGTACGGCGCCGCGGCCGAGCGGGCGGAGAGCACGACTGCGTATCACCCCGCCGCCCCCGCGAGGACCGCGCATCCGGTCGCGTACGGTGGCGCGGGGCCCGACCCGACCGAGGATCCGGACGCGTACGAACACCGCGTAGCCGAGGCAGCGACGCGCCCGGCGGAAATCGATCGGGCGGAGCACTCCGATACGCGTGGACCAGCCGCGCTCGCGGGGGACATGTACCCGGCCTCGGGCTGGGTTACGGCACCCGGCCGCACCACGCACTCGGCCGCGCGTGGCGAGACGGCGTCCGACCGGGCCGTCGGCGGCCTCCAGGAGGTGCGTATCTCCGGTCCGAGCGGAGAGGCGCACCGCTGGTGGCAGTTCCGTACCGGCCGGGCGCGGTGGCTGCTTCCGCTGCGGGACGGTCGTCCGGTCGCCGCCGCACCCGATGTGCTGCGGGCGCCGACCCGTTCGGACGAGGAGCTCTCCCTGCCGGCGCTGCTGATCGCCGACATTCCCATGCAACCGGATCGCCGCCGCTTGCTCCCCGGCGCGCGCATTGCCGAGTTGGCCTCCGGTTATGCGGATTTCGCGCGTGCGCTGCCCGCCCGTGACCGGCTGCTCCTGGTTCCCACGCCCGGCTTCGCCCGCAGTGAGGCCGATGGTCTGCTGCGTGAGGCGCTGGTCGCGGAACTGGGTGGGCAGCCGTGGCTCCCGGTCCTCCACGCCGAACCGGAGGACGAACCCGTCCCTGCCGCGGCGGGTCTCGCAGTGGTGGCCGTCGAGCGGCCTCGGCGGGCGAGCGTATTCATCGGGGTGACCGATGAATTGGCGGGTGTGCTCGCCGAAATCGTTGGTCCGCTGGTGGTTCCGGAGTTGTCCGGCCGGTCGACCGCCGATGCGCTGTCGGTGCTGGATGTGCACCGGATCGGGTTGGCGCGGATCGCGGAGCTGTCAGGGAGTGTGGAACGCCCACCGCAGTGGTGGTATTCGCTCTACGACGCGCTGGAGCCGTTCGTCGGCGACCCGCTGGCGGTGGAGGAGCTGGGTGCGCTGGCGGTGCCGCTGGCGGACGGTCGGATGGTGACCGGGCCACGCACCGTGGTGCTCGACGACCACCTGGAGTCCGCGGTGCCGGTGCACTGGGCACGCCTGGTACATCCGGAGGCGGCGCATCCGCTGCTCGGGCGGCTCGGTGCGCGCCCAGCGGGTCCCGAGGAGCTGCTGCGTGATCCGGCGCTGCACGCCCAGCTCGAGCACGATCCCGCCGATCCGGACACGGTGGAGGCGGTGTTGAACCTGGCCGCGCACGCCAATCCCGGCGCGGGCATCGTCGAACCCGGTTCCGGAGCAACGGATCCGGTCCGAGGTGAGCCAGCCGCCCCGGTCCCCGGACTGCTGCCCACCTGGCTCGGCCTGCTCGAAATCCCGGACGACACCGGTGATCTCGTCCCCGCCGACGAATTGCTGCTTCCGGATGCCCCGCTGGCTCGGGTCCTGGTCGAGGATTCGCCCTTCGGCACCGTCGCCGACGACCTGGTGCGCCGCTACGGCCCGACCGCCCTGCGGGCGGTCGGCGTGGGCTGGGGTTTCACCGTGGTGGCGGAATCGGATCCGACCGGCCCCGACCATCATCTCGACGACGAGGAGACCTGGTGGGAGACCCTCGCCGAGGATCCGCCGGAGCTGCTCGCCGTCCGCGATCTGGATCTGGTCGATCCGGAGCAGTGGCCGCGGGCCCTGCGGCTGCTGCTCGCCGACCCCGCCACGCGGCCGCTGCTCGCCGACCGCGACGGCTATACGGCGTGGTGGCTGCGGACGCACGCGCGCATCGACGGCACCGCGCTGGGCCTGTTCCGCCACCCGGCCGACCCGGTCTTCGCGGGCCTGCTGCCGGTACTGTCCATGGACACCGAGACCGACGCGGCCGACATCGACGCGCTGCGCGCCGTGCTCGCCGATCCGGAGATCATCACCCCGGAGCTGGCCGCCGAACTTCTCGCGGCTCTCGCGGACCCGTCGAGACATCCGACCGCGGAGGCGATTTCACGAACCCATGAGCGGCTGGCCGCGGCCACCGCCGCGGGCCGCCTGGACCTGGACGATCTGGTCCTGCCCGAGCGGGTGCGCGCCCTCTCCGGGGCGGTCATCGACGCCGCCGACGCCCTGGTGCTGGATCTGCCCTGGTACGGCCTGGCGCTCCCGCCGGACCGGCTGGTGGTCGGCGATATCGACTCGGCCTCGCAGCTGGCGGCGCTGCTGGACCTGCCGCTGGCCTCGCAGGCCGTCACCGCGCGCGTCGAGGGCACCGGCCGCCGCACCACCTGGTCGGCCGAACCGCTCGGCGTGCTGTGGCGCATGCAGAGCGGACAACCCACCCCCGCAGGCGATCTCGTCGTCCACGACGAACTGCGGGTGCGGCTGTCCGGCGCGTACGAGGCGACCGTCACGGTGCCGTGGTGGCGTGACGGCGCGGACACCCACGTCGTATCGCAGCCGCGTCCGGCGCACTAGCGAAGTCCGGCAATCGGGCGTAACGGGTCGGCGGCCGTTCGGGCGCGGGTGCGGCCGTCCGGTATCGGCGGCCCGTCCGGCGTCGGGTTATTCGCTGAACTGCACCACCGTCTGCGCCAGCAGGTCCATCTGCTCGCGCACCGCCGCGCTGTCGTTGTCCACCAGCCAACGCAGCACGATGCCGTCGATGGCGGCGAGCATGAAGCGGCTGATGACGCCGACGGGGGCGGACCAGCGGGTGCCCGTCGCCTCGCGGGCGTGTTCGATGATGTCGGCGACCGTGGAATCGTTGAACGCGTACTGTTCGCGGGCGATGGCGAGTTTCGCCGGTGTCTGTTCGCTTTCGCGGAGGGCGTAGGTGGTGGTCTCGTAGGTGAGCAGTTGCCGTTCCGGGGTGGCTTCCACGTTCTGCCACATGAGTTCCAGGCCGGCGCGTATCAGTTTTTGAAGTGATTCTTTTCCACTTCCGACGTCCTGCCATACCGTTTCGTTGGCATCGACGGAATCGCGCAATTCCATCGAGAGCGCTTTGACCAACTCGGTCATGAGCGCGTCCTTGTTTTCGAAACAGTAATGCACCACACCGAGCGAAACACCGGCTGCCTGAGCTACATCGCGCGTGGTAACTCCTGCCACGCCCTTTTTTTCGGCAAGGCCGATGGCCGCCTCGATAAGGTGGGCCCGTCGTTCTTCGACGCTCAATCGGGAGGACACTCCAGGGAGTTAAGCCTTCAAGAGCCGCGCAGTCAATTCGCGCGTCGGGAAAGTCTCCACTGGACGTGTGTCCAGTTCTGTGGTTCGCTGCGAGTTGGGACGAAGGGAGTCGCCGAATGGTGGTGTCGCGCAGGACTGTTCTGGCCGGTGCGGCGGCGGGGTCCGCCGCGCTCACGGCCGCCGCCACGATCGCGCTGCCGGGCGGGTCGGCACACGCGACTGCCGGCGGCGACTTCCTGATCGGTGTGGGCATTTCCGACATCACCGGCCCGGCGGCCGAATGCGGCATGATGGGTTACTCCCAGCTGGAACAGACCACCGCCGGAATCCACCTGCGGCCCAGGGCCCGCGCCTTCATCATCGGCGGCGGCGACCAGCGGATCGTTTACGTGGTCGCCGACAACGCCATGATCTTCCAGTCCGTGCACCGCGGCGTCCTCGACGAACTCGCCCGGCGCTTCGGCGACCGCTACACCGAGCAGAACGTCCTGCTCACCGCCACGCACTCGCATGCGGTGTGCGGCGGCGCCAGCCACGACTACGCCTACAATCTCTCGATTCTCGGCTTCCAGCGGCAGGTGTACGACGCCGAGGTGAACGGAATCGTGGAGGCCGTCGTCGCCGCGGACGCCGACCTCGGACCCGGCAGTCTCGAACTCGGGCGCGGGGAATTGCACGACGCCAGCGTCAATCGCTCGCGAATCGCCTTCGATCGCAATCCCGAAGCCGACAAACGGTATTTTCCGAATGCCATCGATCCGGCCGTCACCGTGCTCTCCCTGCGCAAGGGTGGTCGACAGGTCGGCGTCATCACCTGGTTCGCCACCCACAACACCTCCATGAGCAACACGAATCGGCTCATCAGCGGTGACAACAAGGGTTACGCGTCCTTCGCGTTCGAACACGGTGAGCGTGGCGTCCGGTACCTAGACGGCGGAGTCGATTTCCTCGCCGCTTTCCCACAGACCAATAGCGGCGACATGTCGCCCAATCTGAACCTGCGCCCGACCTCCGGCCCCACCGAGGACGAGTTCGAGAACACCCGAATCATCGGCGAGCGTCAATACCGCGCCGGAAAGGCCGCACTCGCCACGGCGCGCACGATGCGCGGGCCGGTGGACGCCATGCTCTGCTATATCGACCTGTCCGACATCGCGGTGGACGGCCGCTACACCCCGAACGGGCAGCCCCGGCACACCGCACCCGCCTGTGCGGGCGTCTCGCTCATCGCGGGCAGCATCGAGGACGGGCCCGGACTGCCGGGCGTGCCGATTCCCGAAGGCGTGCGCAATCCGTTCGTGGACGCGCTCGGCGGCGCGAACATGCCGGTGCCGGACTGGCTCACCGACGCGCAGGCGCCGAAGGCGATCGTCGCGCCGCTGGGCCTGCTGCCGCCGGTGCCCTGGGTGCCGAGCGTGGTGCCGATCCAGATCGTGCGCATCGGCGAGCTCTATCTCGCCTGCGGCGGAGCGGAATTCACCATCGTCTCCGGGCTGCGTATCCGCCGCACCGTCGCCGCGGCGCTCGGGGTGCCGCTGGAACAGGTGCTCATGCAGGGGTACGCCAACGCCTACCACCAGTACGTGACCACCCCGGAGGAGTACGACGCCCAGCAGTACGAGGGCGGCTCGACGCTCTACGGTCGCTACACGCTGCCCGCCTACCAGCAGGAATTTCACCGACTGGCAACGGCTTTCGCCGACCGGCAGCGGGTGCCGCGCGGCCCCGCGCCGCGCGACGTCTCGGCCATGCAGCCCGGCTTCGTGCCCGCCCCCGGCCCCGATGCCACCCTGCCCGGCCTGGATTTCGGTGCGGCACTGCTACAACCGGCCGCCGCCTACACCCGCGGTGAACAGGCACAGGTCGAATTCGTCTCGGCCCACCCCAAACACAACCCCCGCCGCAACGGCACCTTCCTGGAAGTGCAGCGCCACACCGGCGGCGAGTGGGCCCGCGTCGCCAACGAGGGGGAGTGGGCGGTGAAGTACCACTGGTCCCGCCGCGGCCCCGACATCTCGACGGCCCGCTTCACCTGGGACATCCCCGCCGACGCCGCCCCCGGCCGCTACCGCTTCCAACACTTCGCCGACCACCTCGCCCCCGACGGCACCCTGCACCCCTTCACCGGCCTCAGTGCGGAATTCGACATCCACTGACCAGGAACGGGTCCGTGCCGGGCCGCCGCCCGCCTCAGAGCCCGAGCTGAGCCCCCTTGTCCCCCCGTCGCGCCCCGCGTCGCTGAATGGCGAAGATGGTGTACCCGAGCAGGCCCACCGCCAGCCCCATGAGGCACACCGGCCGCGCCTCGTGCCACCGGTCGCCGCTGGCGAACACCACCAGCGTGGCGACCAACCAGGCGATACTGCCGATCGCCAGCACCGGCCGCGGATCGGTGAAGCGCGGCGGAATCTCCGGTACGGGTCGAGTCACCCCACCAGCCTAGAACGCTCAGCCCAGCCACGCGCGGATCCCGCCGGGTGACGCACGCGTCCCGCCCGGCGACGTACGCGTCCCGGAAGTTCGCACTCGGCCCGGTTCGTCCGAACCTTCCGGGTGATCGCGCCCAGCCCGCTGCGCAGGGCCGGATGTCCCCGGGTCTCCGTTCGGGAGGGCGGGGGCGGGCTGCGGCGGCGTGCGAGGATTCGACCGTTCCAGGTCACGGTGCTCGGGGGAGCTGTCACTTTGCTGCCGGAAATTCACGGTGTGGCCCGGATGGGACAGGGATGGTTCGGGCTGGGTCGAATGTCGGGTTGTGGGGGGTTCGGGACGCCGGGGGCGGGAGGTTGGATAGCGGGTTTCGGCCGTTGTCGGGGTGTTCGCCTGCTGTGGTGGGGCATGATCGGTAGGTGGGCCGCCGGGCGATGGGACGGTGGCCGAGTCCGGCGTGCGGTGCGAACGTGCGCGGTCCGGGGCCGAACAGCCGCCCCCGACGCGGCTGGTCCCGTATCGTTTGCCTCTGTGACAACGCCTTCCGATATTCGAGCGCTCGCTGGTGACCTCTCACTGGCGGTGGTGCGCTTGACGCGACATCTGCGGGGTAGGCGAGCCGATGCCCAGATTTCGCTGACCCAGCTCTCGGCGCTCGCCACCCTGAACCGGGAAGGCGCCATGACCCCCGGCACACTGGCCGCCAAGGAGCGGGTGCAGCCGCCGTCCATGACCCGGGTGATCGCATCGCTCACCGAAATGGATCTGGTGAGGCGCGATCCGCACCCGACCGACGGGCGGCAGATCATCGTGTCGCTGTCGGACGCCGGGCGGGCGCTCATCGCCGATGAGACCAGCGCGCGCGAGGCGTGGATGACCGAACAGCTCGGCGGACTCAGTCCGGAGCAGCTGAAGGTGCTCGAGGAGGCCGTCACGATCATGAAGCAGATCGTCGACGAGTCGGAGTAGCGCGCGTCAGGCCCGCACCGGCTGGGATCCGAAAGGCTGGTCGCTGGAAACGATTTCGCGCCCCAGCGGGAACAGCGAGACCGGAACGAGCTTCAGGTTCGCCCAGGCGAACGGGATGCCGATGATGGTGACCGCCAGCGCGATACTGGTGAAGATGTGGCCCAGCGCCAGCCACCAGCCCGCGACGATGAACCACACCACATTGCCGAGCATGGACGGCACGCCCGCCCCCGGCTTCTCCACGGCTTCCCGCCCGAACGGCCACAGCACGAACGAGGCGAGCCGGAACGACGCGATACCCCACGGAATGGTGATGATCAGGATGCAGCAGATCAACCCCGCGACGATGTAGCCGACCGCCATCCAGAACCCGACCAACACCAGCCACAGTACGTTCAACAGCAGTCTGAGCACGCTCACCTTCCCCAGCATGCCAGCCGCCAGGAACCTCTGCCACCGTCCGTGATCGGCGCGTGATCGGCGGTACGCGCTGTCGGTCACCGTCTACCGCACAGTCGCCGATCGCCACGGCGCGCGGCGACGCCGGGTACGCCGTGCGAGAGAACCGGTGGCGGACGTCGCGCGCCGCCACCGGATGTTCACGGACCAGCGTCCGGTACCGGATCAGAAGGGCCAGCCCAACTCGGCGTCGCGATCGGTGGTGAAGGCTTCGTCGACGGCGCGCAGGGCGGCGGGATCTTTGACGTGAATCCGGTTGGCGGCGGCCAGCACCCGGGCGCGGTGGCCGCCCAGATAGAGGCTGGACAGTTCGGCGGTGCCGAGTTCCAGTTCGACCGTACGGGTGGTCGGCTCGCATTCGGCGATACCGTCGTGAACGCGGAGGGCGAAGGTGCCGCCCGCGTCGCGGAACGGATCGTGCACGCCCACAACCACATCCAGGTCCCGCCGGTAGGTGCGGGCGGTCAGGGCGGCGGGCACGTCCATGATCCGGAGCCACAGGTGATCGCGACGACCGGTGACGCGCACCAGGCGTGGATCGGTGAGCAGGTAGGGGAGCGGGTCGTGGTCGGCCAGATCGCACACCACCCGGTCCACCAGGTCCAGGCCGAGCAGTACCCGCCACAGCGCCACATGCGCCTCGGCGGTGACGGCCCGGAACTCCCAGACGGTCGCGACCGATTCCCGCTCGCCCCATTCCCGGCGGTACAGCACGTAGCCGTCCGGATGCAGCAGCGCGTACAGCGTCGACGCGCCGCCGCGGTAGCGCGGCGGATCGGCGAAGCAGAGCCGCCAGCTGGCGTCCGGGCGTTCCTGCGCACCCGGTACCAGCCGCCGCCACCGGTCGTACACATCGCGAATGCGCGCCTGGGTCGGCTCGTCCAGCGGGGCGATCTCGACGCCGCCGGGATCCGGTGTGGTGGGCCGGAATTGGACCCGATGCCGGTCGATGCTGATGAAATCGCGCTCGATGGCGGTGCCGTAGCCGAACCGGCCGTAGATGGTGCCCTCGCTCGCGGTGAACATGGTGAGCGGCAATCCCTCGGCCTCGGTGCGCGCGTGCTGCTCGGTGTAGAGCGCGCGCAGGATGCCGCGCCGCCGATGCGTGGGGGCCACCGACACCGCGGAGATACCGGAGGCGAGAACGGTCCCCTCCCCGGGCACGGTGACGGTCATCCGCCGGTCGACGGCGTGGCCGACGATGCGGTCGCCGTCCATGGCCAGCAGGGCGCGGTCGGGGGTGAAGATATCGGGAATGATGTCGAGTTCGGCCGGGTCGTAGCGCTGGCCGAAGCCGGTCTCCAGCAGATTCACGACAGCGGGCCAGTCGTCGCGGGTGGACGAGCGGATGGTGATGCCATTCGTCGATGCCATTACTGGACGATTGCACGCGGGCGTGGGGGTGCGCACCCGAATTTCCCGGCGATGCGAACGGAGCCCACCTGCCGCCCCCGCCGCGGCAGGTGAGCTCCGCTCTACGAAGGAGCATGCGCGCTCGCGCTAGTCGGGTCCTAATGATCCGCTTGCGTTCGAGCCGCGGGCGGATGTGCGGGAGGGCGTTGCCGGTGGGAGGGTGCTGCGGTCTTCCCACTGCCACATCGGCGAGGTCCCCTGCCAGCCGCCCGGGAATGCGCGAAACCCGCCACCGGGTACGGGGGCGGGTTTCGGGGTGCCGGGTCAGCGGCCGGTGATGTCCTGGTAGTCGCGCTCGCCGTAGCCGGTGTAGATCTGGCGGGGGCGGCCGATCTTCAGGGGCTCGCTGTGCATCTCGCGCCAGTGGGCGATCCAGCCGGGCAGGCGGCCCATGGCGAACAGCACGGTGAACATGCGGGTGGGGAAGCCCATGGCCCGGTAGATGACGCCGGTGTAGAAGTCGACGTTCGGGTACAGGCGACGCTCGATGAAGTAGTCGTCGGTGAGCGCGGCTTCCTCGAGCGCCTTGGCGATGTCGAGCAACTGGTCGTCGCCGCCGATCTTGGCCAGGATCGAGTCGGCGGCCTTCTTGACCAGGGTCGCGCGCGGGTCGTAGTTGCGGTAGACGCGGTGCCCGAAGCCCATGAGCTTCACGCCGTCTTCCTTGTTCTTGACCTTGCGGACGAACTCCTTGACGTCACCGCCCTGCGCCTTGATGTCGTCCAGCATCTCCAGCACCGCCTGGTTCGCGCCGCCGTGCAGCGGACCCCAGAGCGCGTTGATGCCGCCGGAGACGGAGGTGAACAGGTTGGCGTCGGAGGAGCCGACCAGGCGCACGGTGGAGGTGGAGCAGTTCTGCTCGTGGTCCGCGTGCAGGATGAGCAGCATGTCCAGGGCCGCGGCGACCTCGGGGTCCACCTCGTACGGCTCGGCCGGGAAGCCGAAGGTCATCCGCAGGAAGTTCTCGACCAGCGACAGCGAGTTGTCCGGGTACAGGAACGGCTGGCCGACCGACTTCTTGTAGGCGTAGGCCGCGATGGTGGGCAGCTTGGCCAGCAGGCGGATGGTGGACAGCTCGACCTGCTCGGGATCGCGCGGGTCCAGGGAGTCCTGGTAGTACGCCGACAGCGCGTTGACCGCCGAGGAGAGCACCGGCATCGGGTGCGCGTTGCGCGGGAAGCCGTCGAAGAACCGCTTCAGGTCCTCGTGCAGCAGGGTGTGGCGGCGGATGCGGTCGGTGAAGTCGTCCAGCTGCGACCGGGTCGGCAGCTCGCCGTAGATGAGCAGGTAGCTCACCTCGATGAAGGTGGACTTCCCCGCGAGTTGCTCGATCGGGTAACCGCGGTAGCGGAGGATGCCCGCCTCACCGTCGATGTAGGTGATCGCCGACTTGGTCGACGCGGTGTTCATGAAGCCGGGGTCGAAGGTGGTGTACCCGGTGCTGGCGAGCAGCTTGCCCAGGTCGATCCCGTCATTGCCCTCGGTCGCACTGGCGACGGTCATCGGGTACTCGCCACCGGGGTAGGACAGCACCGGCTTGGCGTCGTCGTCGACGTTGATGATGTTCTCAGCGGGCACGGAAGGATCCCTCTCAGGCTTGTAACCGTCGGCATCGGTGCGGTCGGCACACGGTGCGCTTACCCTCAACGCTAGTCGCTGTCCGGAAGGCCCGACTAATGAGGGTCACCCTTGACTACCTCACAGTCACTTCGCCGCGAGGTGAGGTTCGGTGCCGTCATGTGGTATCGGCTCGAACCCTCCGGCCGGCCGTGATCATCAGCTTCCGGCCGGTACGTCCGCAGGTGCACGGCTGACGCGATAGCGCACGAAGATCGGGAAGGCGATCGCCGAGATCACCATGCCGATCACCACGAGCACGCCCCCACCCGCCGCGGCTACAGCGGTACCCACCGCGGCCGCCGCGAAACCATGGGCAACATCACCGATTCGGGGTCCGCCCGCCACCACCACGATGAATACGCCCTGCAGGCGGCCGCGCATCTCGTCGGTGGCGACCTGCTGGAGCATGGTGGTGCGCAGGGCGGCGGAGAACATGTCGACCGCGCCGCCGAAGGCCAGGCAGGTCAGGGCGATCCAGAGACCCGCCACCAGGCCGAGGCCGTGCCCGGTCGCGCCCACCGCGACCCCGAAGCCGACCATGGCCAGCCCCCACAGCACGATCAGCCAGATCACCGCCAGCCCTTGGCGGCGGATGCGCGACAGCCAGCCGGAGAACACGCCGCCGAGCACCGCTCCCACCGACATGGCCGCGAAGAGCAGGCCCAAAGCCGTTCCGCCCGAGGGGGAGTCGCCGAAGCTGTGCTGCGCGATCTCCGGGAACAGGGCGCGCGGCATGCCGAAGACCATGGCGACGATATCGACGGCGAACGACGCCAGCAGCACCTTCTGGGTGGCGAGATAGCCGAAACCGTCCAGCACCTCCCGAATTCCGGCGCGGCGGGTCTCGCCGACGGGATGGATGGACGGGAGCTTCCACACCGCCCAGACGGTGGCGAGCAGGGCAACGGCGTCCAGCAGATACAGCATGGCCAGCCCCGTGACCGGAATGAGCATGCCCGCCGACACCGGTCCGGCGATGGCCCCGAACTGCATGACGGTCATGGACAGCGAATTCGCCGCGGGCAGTTGCGCACTGGGCAGCAGCCGCGGGTAGATGGCGGCGCGGGTGGGCTGGTTCACCGCGAAGAACGCCTGCTGCGCGGCGAACAGCCCGAGGATCAGCCACGGGTTGGTGTTTCCGGCGGCGGCCTGCGCCCAGAACGCCAGGGCGGTCAGGCCGGTGCCGGTGCTGGTGATGAGCAGCAGGGTGCGGCGGTCCATGGCGTCGGCGAGCGCGCCGCCCCACAGGCCGAACCCGATGAGCGGGACGAGGCCGAAGAGGCCGGCGAGGCCGACGTACGACGAGTTCTGCGTGATGTCGTAGAGCTGCTTGGGGACCGCGACCACGGACAGCTGCGCGCCGATGACGGTGACGATGCCGGTGGTCCAGAGTCGTCGGAAATCCGGATTCCGCAGCGGGGTGACGTCGGCGAGCAGCTTCACCGCCAGGAGATTAATGGGATGAATTGCCCGGCGGCACCGGATTTCCGGTGATTCATCCCACCATTGCGGCCCCTTGAAAACCGAGCGAATCCCGGAATCCGCCGTGGGCTCAGGGCTGGAGGCGTTCGATCTTCATGGCCGCCACATCGGTGGTTCCCGGCTCCAGGGTGACCCGAATCCGGTTGTGCATGCGGCTGCGCCGCCCCTGCCAGAACTCCACCGTCTCCGGCCGGATCTGGAATCCGCCCCAGAACGGCGGCACCGGAATGTCGTCAACCCCGGTGAACCGCTCGGTCGTCTCGGCCATCCGCTGATCCAGCTCCGCCCGCGACCCGATGGCCCGCGACTGTTCCGACGCCCACGCGCCCAACCGCGACCCGCGCGGGCGCGACCGCCAGTACAACTCGGTGACCTCCGGCGCGACCCGGTGCACCGGTCCGCGCACCGTCACCTGTCGGCTCAAGGCGGGCCACACCAGGGTGGCCGAGGCATACGGCGTCGCGGCCAGCGCCCGCCCCTTGAACGACTCGAAATTCGTGTAGAAGGTCACCCCCTCCGGCGAGAGCCCCTTGCAGAGCACGGTGCGGGTCGCGGGCTTGGGTCCGCTCGGGGTCATCTCCACGGTCGCCAGCACCATGGCGTTCGGATCGACCAGCCCGGCATGGGTGGCCTCCTCGATCCAGGTGCGCAGCAACGGCTCCCAGCCGTCGGCCAGCCAGCTCTCGTCCAGATCGGTGTCACGGCCCGGATGATTGTCCCCGGCGTCCACGCCGTACTCCACGCGCATGGCCGCGATATCCAGCGCGGACGTGACGGATTTCTCCAGGTCGGTCATGGGCCAGACGTTACTCCGGAGTAATGGTGGCGTTAAGGTCTAACTGATCGGCGAGGCCGCCCATCGATCGGGCGGCCCGGTTTGCAAGGAGAGTCACAACATGACTGCCAGCGCTGCGGTTCCCAGTTCAGCAGTTCCGTCCGACTTCGTGAGCGGTCTCGAGGGCGTGGTGGCGTTCACCACCGATATCGCCGAGCCCGACAAGGACGGAGGTGCGCTGCGCTACCGCGGCGTCGACATCGAGGACCTGGTCACCAACCGGGTCACCTTCGGCGATGTGTGGGCGCTGCTCGTGGACGGTGAATTCGGTCGCGGCCTGCCGCCCGCCGAACCGTTCCCGCTGCCCGTGCACACCGGCGACGTGCGCGTCGACGTGCAGGCCGGACTCGCCATGCTGGCTCCCATCTGGGGCTACCAGCCGCTGCTCGACATCGACAACGAGGAAGCCCGCGAGAACCTCGCCCGCGCCTCGGTGATGGCGCTGTCCTACGTGGCGCAGTCGGCGCGCGGCATCTACCAGCCCGCGGTGCCGCAGAAGCAGATCGACGAGTGCACCACGGTCACCGAGCGGTTCATGACCCGTTGGAAGGGCGACCCGGACCCCAAGCACACCGAGGCCATCGACGCCTACTGGGTCTCCGCCGCCGAGCACGGCATGAACGCCTCCACCTTCACCGCCCGCGTCATCGCCTCCACCGGCGCGGATGTCGCGGCCTCGCTGTCCGGTGCCATCGGAGCCATGTCCGGCCCGCTGCACGGCGGCGCACCCGCCCGCGTGCTGCCCATGATCGAGGAGGTCGAGAAGACCGGCGACGCGCGGGCGCTGGTCAAGGGCATCCTCGACCGCAAGGAGAAGCTCATGGGCTTCGGGCACCGCGTGTACCGCGCCGAGGACCCCCGCGCCCGCGTGCTGCGCGCCACCGCCGAACGGCTGGGCGCCCCGCGCTTCGAGGTGGCGGCAGCGCTGGAGCAGGCCGCCCTGGCCGAGCTGCGCGAGCGTCGCCCCGATCGCGCCATCGAGACCAATGTGGAGTTCTGGGCCGCGGTCATCCTCGACTTCGCCGAGGTGCCCGCGCACATGATGCCCGCCATGTTCACCTGCGGCCGCACCGCGGGCTGGTGCGCGCACATCATGGAGCAGAAGAAGCTGGGCAAGCTGGTGCGCCCCGCCGCCATCTACACCGGCCCCGCGCCGCGCAAGCCGGAGACCGTGGCGGGCTGGGAGAACGTGATCCGCAAGTAGGGCTCGAGCCTCTCGGCGGTTCTTCGAAGACAGGAAAGCGGCTCGCAACCGAAAGGTTGCGAGCCGCGGTCGTATCCGGGCGGATCCCCCGGCCTACCGGATCGGCAAGGGGATCAACCCTTCACCACGACCGTTTTCATGATCTTGTCAGCGAAGGTCTGACGCTTCTCGTCCCACAGCGGCCACAGCCAGCCGATGTAGCAGGCGAAGGAATCCGCCGCGTGGCAGATCTTCCGGATGAATGCTGTGCCGAAGCCGATCGGCTGACCGGTGGCCTCCCCGACCAGACGGATGCCGAGCATCTTCTTACCGGGCGTCTGTCCGGTGGTGCCCTCCTTGTAGACCAGGAACACCAGACCGGCGATGCCGACCACGAAGGCCAGCAGCATGAACATGACGCCGACGCCGCTCAGGCCGCCGCCCGTGCACCGGCCGGTGGTCGTGGAACAGGTGATGCTCTCGGTACCGGCGACGCTCGCGATGACGTACAGCAGCGAGGCGGGCAGGCCGAAGATCAGGCCGTCGACGATGTGGGCGCCCGCACGGGAACCCCAGTCGGCGAGCGGAGCCTGCGGACCGTACGGCGCGTAGCCGCCGGGTGCGCCCGGAGCCGGGTAGCCGGGTTGCGGTGCGCCGTAACCGGGTTGGGGAGCGGCGTGCGCGGGCTGCTGTGGGTAGCCGGGGTTGGACTGGGCGTACTGCGGCTGCTGCGGGTAGCCCGGGTTGGACTGGGCGTACTGCGGCTGCTGCGGGTAGCCCGGGTTGGACTGCCCGTACTGCGGCTGCTGCGGGTAGCCGGGGTTCGACTGCCCGTACTGCGGCTGCTGCGGGTAGGGCTGCTGCCCGTAGCCGGGCTGTTGCGGGTACGGGTTGTTCGGGTAACTCATTCTTTTCCTTGCGGGGTTGGATATTTCGGCACGGACGGGTAGCCGATCCGGTGCCCGCTGTGTGCCGGGCGGGCCGTTCGGGGTCCGGGCTCGCTACAGTCTGGTGCACTTCGGCTCTCGCGGCGCGCCGAGTTGACGACATCCGCCGCGAACGACCGAGATCCCCGGCCGCGGGGTCGCCGCGACCGAAGATCGATATTGGGATGCGCGTAGGAGGATCGACGGTGGCGCTCGAGATGAGAACAGTATGTGAGCGGTGTCACACGACAGGATTGAACCCCGAGGGCATCGCCTGGATCTGCTCCTACGAGTGCACCTTCTGCGCGAACTGCGCCGCGGCCATGGACCGGACCTGCCCGAACTGCGGCGGCGAATTGGTGCATCGGCCGCGCCGCAGGGGCTGACAGCGCCCGTTCCCCGGATTTCGCAGCCGTGTCACACATCGCGGTCCCGCGCCGTCGACCTGATGAACAACCAGCTCGGCGCTAACCGCGGGCTATGCGAAAGCTGTTGAGGGAGAGTGCATTCCAATGAACACCGGATATGTCGTCGGTGCCGTCGCGACCGCGCTGTGGGTCGGGTTCTCGGCCTTCTCGTTGCTGCGGCGCGTCTCGTGGGTGGTCGATCCGCTGGTGCGGTACGGGGTGCCGCGGTCCTGGTGGACGCCACTGGGGCTGGCCAAGGCGGCGGGTTCGATCGGCCTCGTGGTCGGGCTGTTCGTGCCGGTCGTCGGCGTGCTGGCGGCGGTAGGGCTGATCCTGTACTTCCTGGGCGCGGTGGTCACCGCGCTGCGGGCCGGGTCGTACGGCACTGTCGTGTTCCCGGTGCTGTACCTGGTGCCGGTCGCGATCACCCTCGGGCTGGGTCTCGCGGCCTGAGCTCAACGGGACGTAAATTCTCGACCCGGCCGATTCGGCGCCGCCGAATCGGCCGGGTTTCGGTGTGTCTCGGGTGCGTTCAGAGTGCGCGCGAGGCCGCCCAATCGACCGCCACCGATTCGCCGCGATCGACGGTGAAGAAGGCGACCTCGAGTTGCCGTCCCAGATCGACGAGTTCGATGGCCGACAGCGGCACCGCGGCCACCACCCGCACCAGCCACGGCGACGGCTCGTCCCAGGCGCGCAACTCCAGATCGAGGCGCAGCACCGGATCGTCGCGGCCCGCGTAGTCGGCGGCCACCGGTGTGGCGGCCAGGACGGTGGCCCGGGCCCGGCGGCCGTCGCTCAGGATCTTGGCGATATTCGTGCGGGTGGTCTCCTCCGGCGGCGGGGCATACAGGACCACCCGGTCTTTGTCGCCCGGATCGACCCGGCAGGACACCACATCGCCCGGCTGCATCCATTCCAGATCGGATGCGCCGACCCGTTGCCGCACCCGCGTCTCGTACGGATGCCGATCCTCGAGCTGGACCCGGATCCAGAATTCGTGCTCCGGCTCCGAGCGGCGCGCCCGCACGCCCAGCACGGTCGCGGTTCCCGCGACGCCGCGCAGCAGCAGCTCGCGGCGGGCGGCATCGGACATGCCCGCATCCCGCCGGGGTAGACCGCCCGAGCCGAACTGCGAGGACAGCCGGGTGAACAGGCCCGGACGCCGCCGGGGGCGGCCGGAGTCGGCCGCGGCGGCGGCGGTCTCCGACCTGTCGTGTGCGGCCGTGTTCATAGCCGTGAACCATAACCGCAGTGTGTTCGCGGCCACAGCGATACCCGCCGGTTGCCGACAGTGGCGGAGCCGATGGTGTTGCAGCGCCTACCCACTCGCGGATGCGGCCTCCGTCACGCTCTACCCTTGTCGCCATGACCTCTGCGTTCCCGACCATCCCCGACGAACTCAAGCCGGCCGACGGTCGGTTCGGCTGTGGCCCCTCCAAGGTCCGTCCCGAGCAGCTGCGGTCCCTGGTGGACACCGGCGCCTCGGTCTTCGGCACCTCCCACCGGCAGAAGCCGGTGAAGGACGTGGTGGCGCGCGTGCGCACCGGTCTGCGCGAATTGTTCTCCCTGCCCGAGGGTTACGAGGTCGTGCTCGGCAACGGCGGCACCACCGCCTTCTGGGATGCCGCCGCCTTCGGCCTGATCCGGGAGAAGTCGCTGCACCTGAGCAATGGCGAGTTCTCTTCGAAGTTCGCCGCCGTCGCCAAGGGCAACCCCTTCATCGGCGATCCGATCGTGATCAAGTCCGAGCCGGGCAGCGCTCCGGAGCCGACCTCCGATCCGTCGGTCGACCTCATCGGCTGGGCGCACAACGAGACCTCCACCGGCGTGGCCATCCCGGTCTCGCGTCCCGCGGGCTCGGAGAACGCCCTGATCGCCATCGACGCCACCTCCGGTGCGGGCGGTCTGCCGGTGAACATCACCGATGCCGACGTGTACTACTTCGCGCCGCAGAAGTGCTTCGCCGCCGACGGCGGGCTGTGGATCGCGCTCATGAGCCCCAAGGCGCTGGAGCGGGTGGAGGAGATCAAGAACTCGGGTCGCTGGACCCCGGATTTCCTGTCGCTGCCCATCGCCATCGACAACAGCACCAAGGACCAGACCTACAACACCCCGGCGCTGGCCACCCTGCTGCTGTTCGCGAATCAGATCGAATGGCTCAATGGGAACGGCGGTCTCGATTGGGCCGTGAAGCGCACCGCCGACTCCTCGTCGCGGCTGTACTCGTGGGCCGAATCCAGCTCGTACGCCACCCCGTTCGTGTCGGATCCGGCGCTGCGTTCGCAGGTCGTCGGCACTATCGACTTCGCCGATTCGGTGGACGCGGCCCAGGTCGCGAAGGTGCTGCGCGCCAATGGCATCGTCGACACCGAGCCGTACCGCAAGCTGGGCCGCAACCAGTTGCGCGTCGGCATGTTCCCGGCCATCGACCCCGAGGACGTCTCGCAGCTGACCCGGGCCATCGACTGGGTCGTAGAAAAGCTCGCCTGAGCAGTAAAAATGTGGGCGGTTCGCGGATCTTGAATCCGCGAGCCGTACCGAACGCTCTGTGACAGAATCGTTCACAGTAATGCGGCGCGGGAGTCTGTGAGCAGATTTCCGCGCCCGCGTGTCTTGACCCACGAATCTCGGAAGTGCACTACTGTTCCAGCATATGGGCGGTGTCGCGAGCCTGGCTGTGATCGAAGCAGCGATAAGGAGGTAACGGTGCGTGAACTTCGAGTGATCGGATTGACGCCCGATTCCACGCACATCGTGTGCATCGATACCGAAACCGGCCAGAAGTACCGGCTCGCCGCCGACGACAAACTGCGCGCCGCGGCGCGCGGAGACCTTGCCCGATTCGGCCAGATCGAGATCGAAACGGAAGCCACGATGCGTCCTCGCGATATCCAGGCCCGTATCCGAGCGGGTGCTTCGGTCGAACAGGTCACCGAAGAGTCCGGCATGCCCGCCAGCCGGGTGGAGCGTTTCGCCTACCCGGTCCTGTTGGAGCGGCAGCGGGCCGCCGAATTGGCGCAGAAGGCGCATCCGGTGCGCAATGACGGTCCGTCGGTGGAAACCCTCATCGAGATCGTGTCGGCGGCCTTCGCCGAGCGCGGCCACAATGTCGAGGTCGCCGAATGGGATGCCTGGAAGGACGAGAAGGGCTACTGGGTCGCGCAATTGCAGTGGCAGGCGGGGCGTTCGGTCATCGCCGCGCATTGGCGCTACCAGCCCGACGCGCACGGCGGCTCGGTGGTGCCGCTGGACGATCCGGCCTCCGATCTGATCGATCCGGATTTCGGCCGCGCCCTGCGCGGTCTGGCCACCATCCTGCCGGATCAGAACGAACCGGTCGCCGAGCCTGCGCCCGCCCCGGCCCCCGCGGCGCGCGAACGCGTGGAGTTCGAAGCGCCCGCCGCGCCCCGCGTCTCCGACCAGCAGAGCCTGGACGGCTTCTACGAGCAGCGTCCGGCGGTAGGGGACGGCACCGTTCCGGCCGCCGCCCCGGCCGCTCCCGTCGCACCCACTCCGGCTCCGGCCGCACCGGCCGCTCCGACCGCGCCGAAGGAACCGGCCGCCCCGGCACCTTCGGCTCCGGCCGCCGAGGCCAAGCCCGCCGAACCGGCGACCGCGCAGCCCGCGCCCAAGCAGAAGCCGAACCGAGCCAAGCGCGGCGGCAAGGCTCCCATGCCGTCGTGGGAGGACGTGCTCCTAGGCGTGCGCAGCTCGGGCCACTGAGCCCGCGCTGCGGACCCCTCGCACGCCCGCGTCGTAATCTCGCGCTGGTCCGCGTCGTAATCTCGCGCTCCTCTGCGCCGTAACCGCTCGTCGCGCCGCGCCTTCGCTCGCCCGTGCGCGTCGAGTTCAGGCAGGTGCCGAGTTCAGGTGGGCATCTCGTACCACCGTGCCCGGCGATCGGTCGCTGAGTTCCGCATACCGTGCCTGTGAGTGGGTTCGCATCGGCAGCTGCAAGTTTGCTCATGCTCCGATCACGTGGCTTCGCGATCGCGTGTGCTCGGGCGGCGTCTCCGTGCTCCGGGTCGTTGGCCAGTGTGACTACCTGCTGATTCACTGCGCGGGAGCATACCGACCGATTCGTCCGATAGGGCTGACCGCGATCGCATCGCCCGAGTGTCCGCCGCGCCCGGAAAGTCCTTGCGCAACCACGCCATTTCGGGCCTGACAGGGGTAGATTTCTTGGTGATGGCAGTGATTGCCGAGTCGATCACACGCTGGCTGGGCATTCGACCATTTAATGTAGCTCGATAATAGCTACACTTGGGATGCAATGATCTCGGGAGGTGTCGCGCCTGTGCCGTCCACAGTCTCCTCGCTCTGGTACGTCGACGCCCCCGATCCGGTAGCCGTCCTGCGCGCCCACCCCGGCCCCGATCCCGATGCCGCCTTCGCCCTGGCCAAGCAGCTCAATCCGGATCGCGACGTGGTACCCGCCGCCTCCGGCACCATGAAGGTCTGGGCCGGACCCGATCCCGGAGCCGTCTATATCGGCTGCTATCCCGGCGTCACGGTGGTGTGCTCGACCCAGGCCGCCCTGGCCCGTCCGACCCGACTGCCGGAACTGCTGGTGCGCCCCTTGGCGTCCGAGCACACCTATCTCGTCTCCTACGACCTCGCCATGGGCTGGGGTGCGTTCGCGTACTGGGAGCGGGGAGAATTCCGCCGCTCCTTCAGCGCCACCCGGGCGAACATTCTCGAGGACGAGGGTCTGCCACGGGTCTGGGAGCGGCCGTACTGGGCCGGGGAGCACCCGATCCAACTGCGCGCCGGGGAACTGCCCGACCCGCAGTTCCTGCCTTTCGACCCACCGGATTTCGCGGACGCCGCCAATGCCGAATGGCTCGGCTTCCGCTACCGCAACGGCGCGACCAGCGCCCCCGGCGTCGCCCCGGAGGACATTCCGACCCTCGCGGATATGCCGCTGGCACCGGAGGAGATCGAGGTCTGCGGTTTCTCCCTGTTCCCCAAGGGACAGGCCCCCAAGCCCGAGGCTCCCGCCGAACCCGATCACGAACATAATGGGAAACGCGGGCTGTTCCACTGGTTGCGCGGCCGTGACCGCGTGAGCTGAGTGGCTATCACCGCCGGTGCGCTGACCGATCGCCTTCGCCGCGTGTGACAGCGACACGCCGCACACCGAGCAGTCGCGGCCACTCGGATCAGCGCGGCCACACGGATCAGCGCGGCCACTCGGATCAGCGCGGCTACACGCCGATCAGCAGGGCGATCCAGCCCAGCAGCACACCCGCGCCCAGCCCCGCGATCACCCACCGCGTGACCGGCGCGAACCGCCACCGCCATGCCGTGGGGAGCACTCCGCCCACCGCGACCAGGTTCACCGCGATGGACAGCAGCGGATGCACCTGCGCCAGTGCCGCGCCGAAGGCGTATACGCCGCACGCGGTGAGCAGCGCGACCATGACCACGACGGTCAGACCGGCCGCCCACGGGGTCGGCTCGGAGTACCCGTACCCGTAGGGTCCATCCGGCGGATAGGTCACTGTGTCCTGACTCTCTCGTAGAAGGCCATGGCGGCCGCGGTGGCCACATTAAGCGAATCGGTCCCCGGTGTCATGGGGATCCGCGCGCGGATGTCGCAGGCCCGCATCGTGTCCTCGGTGAGGCCGGGACCCTCGGCGCCGAGCAGCAGCGCCACTTTCGCTCCGGTCATGGCGGTGGCCAGGGTGGGCGCCGCGGGATTCGGAGTCAGGGCGATGGTCTGGAAGCCGTTGGCGCGCAGCAGGTCCAATCCGCCCGGCAGCTCCGGCAGCCGCGCGAACGGCACCCGCAGCACATGTCCCATGGACACCCGCACCGAGCGCCGGTACAGCGGATCCGAGCAGCGGTCACCGAACAGCACCGCGTCCGCGCCGAGTCCGGCGGCATTGCGGAAGATGGATCCGATGTTCTCGTGATCGTTCACGCCCTCCAGCACCGCGACCGTGCGGGCGGTCGCCAGCACCTGCTCGGCGGACGGCTGCGGCGGTCGCCGGGCGGCGGCCAGCACGCCCCGGTTGAGATGGAACCCCACCACCCGCGCCATCACCTCGGCCGAGGCGCGGTAGTACGGCACGTCGACCCCGGCCAGGTCGTCGGCCAGCTGCTCGTGCCGCCGTGCCGTGCCCAGCAGGGCGAAGGGAAGGAACCGGGAGCTCAGCATGCGCTGCACGACCACCACGCCCTCCGCGATGACCAGCCCTTTCCCGCCCGGGAGGTCCGGTCGGCGGTCGGCATTGCTGAGGTCGCGGAAGTCGGCGACCCGCGGATCGGCGGGGTCGTCGATATCGATCACTTCGGCCACGGGCAAACATCCTGCCCTGGCGACATACGCGGCCCGGCTCCGGACCCGCGCCGCACGTCGTCATAAGGTGAAGCACGACCGCAGGATCCCCGATCGTGAAGAGGACAGCGTATGAGCAACAAGCCGGTAGTCGAATTCCAAGAAGGCCCCGCGCCCGCCGAGCTGGTGATCAAGGACCTGGAGGTGGGCACCGGTCCCGAGGCGAAGCCGGGCGACAAGGTCGACGTGCACTACGTGGGCGTCGAGTACGACACCGGTGAGGAGTTCGATTCGTCCTGGAACCGCGGCGAGTCCATCGACTTCCCGCTGAACAACCTCATCCGGGGCTGGCAGGAGGGCATCCCCGGGATGAAGGTCGGCGGCCGCCGCCAGCTCACCATCCCCCCGGAGCTCGCCTACGGCCCGGCCGGCGCCGGACACCAGCTCTCCGGCAAGACCCTCGTCTTCATCATCGACCTGCTCGGCGTGAGCTGAGCGATCGGACATGATCGTGCCCGCCGCGCATCAGCACGGCGGGCACGAGTCGCGTGAGGGAGAGCGCCCGCGACGGCGAGAGCGATCCGCTCACACGCAACCGACCGGTACATCGGTCCCGCCCGAACCGGGCACGCCCGCGACCATTGCTCACCCCAAGGAACGCGACCACTGATCTCGCAAGAATCGGGGTAGCTCACCGGGGTAGGCCCACATAGGTTCCCTCCCGAACCGTCGGCACGGATGCATGAGCCCCCACGGCACTCCGCCGCCCGCCGACGACTCGGGGAGGCGGACAAGCACTCCGCCGCCCGCTGAAGTCCCGGAGAGGCGGACTAGCCCACGACAGCGTTCATGATGGTGCCCGCACTGGTGGCCGTCGCACCGCCGAGCATGGCGTTGGCGACCATCTTCGGGGACTGGAGTCCGCCGCCACCCCATTTCTCCCAGGCGAAGCGGCCGCCGCCGTAGGTGATGGCGGCGATTCCGGACATCTGGGCGAACCAGGTGAAATAGCGGAACATCTTCATGAGCTTGTCGGCGGCCGGTGGGGTTTCCGACGTGGGATTGGTGTACTGCTGTGCCACAACGGTTCCGTACAGGTCGTGCGCGGCGACGAGAATACTGCTCACGATCAGTTCCTCTCCGAATACCAGATGGTGGGGATGGAGCTTCTTGTGAAACCGGTCGACCAGAGCAAATCGGGCTTATTCTAAACCCAGTGATCTTGTTATTTGCGAACGATCTCCACGGGATCGGCGAGGCTGATAGCAATCTGTGACTGCTGTCCGCCGCTGCCCTTCGTGAGCGTCGTCACCGCCTGATTGGCCTGCTTACCCAGGGTGGTGGTGACATTCTGGAGCTGGTCCACCCCGCCCGTGAGCGCCTGCATGGCCGCGAGCAACTGCGCCGCGCCCTGATCGGCGAGCTGCGGGATCTGCTCGGCGAGCTGCGCGCCCTGGCTCAGCTGGGCGCTGGCGTCGCCGAGGCGCACGGCGCCATCGCGCAGCAGCTGACCGATCCGCGTGTCGGGGGTGACCTGGGTGCCGGTCAACTGTCCGAATCCGGTCAGCTGGGCGCTGGCCTCGTCGGCGACCTTCCGCAGCCCCTCGAGCTGGGTGATGATGTTCGCCAGCTGCGGATCCGCCGCGAACGGCAGAGCACGCAACAGCGGCAGCACCGTCGCGAGCCCGTCGCTCAGGGTGGTCGCCGACTGCTGCACCTGGCCGACCGTCACCCCGGTGCTGTCCAGGGTGTCGGCGAAGGAGTTGGCCTGCGCGGTCGCCGCCGACACTGTCTGCTCGAGCGTGGCGATGGCGGAAGTGATCTGTCCCGCACCCGATTTCGCGCTCTCCAGGAAGGCCAGCATCTCATCGGCCCCGCCCTGGAACTGCTCCGCGCCGTCGGCCGCCGCCTGCACGCCCGCACCCAGCAGCGTGGCGGTGAACGCCACCTGCGACACCTGTCCGCGCGCGGAGTTCATGAGGGCGAACACGGTGTCCATCCCGGCCGCGCTGATCTGCCGGGTCACCTCGGTGACCGCGTCGTTCACCAGGTTCGGGTCGGCGTGGTCGTTCGAGTTCACCTCGACCCGCGCCCGCTGCGGGGCGGCCGTGGCCAGCGAGGCGACGGAGGTGGACAGGTCGGCGGGCAGGGTGACGACCGCCGCGTAGTCGGCGGTGTCGGCCTCGTCGACCACCGCCCACTCGTGCGCGCCGCGCTCGCGCAGGGTGGTGGCGATGCGTTCGCCGAGGGGGCCCTCGTCCCCGTTGACGAGCGCCACGGAGGTGGGCGGATTCGCCGAGCGCAGATAGGTCACCGCACCGGCGGCGAGCGCCCCGGTCACGACGAGGGCGAGCAGTGCGAATAGCAGGCGTTTACGGCCGCGGATTCCGGCGCGATGCGATGCGGTCGAATTCGAGGTGCTGTTGGCGGACACGCTTTGCGACCGTACGGGTACGAAATGTCCTCAGCTCTGGCGATTGTCTGAGGGTTCGGTAAGGGATGCGGTGCGATCGGGCAGGTCCAGCACCAACCGTACGCCGCCGAGCGTGCCGTCGTCGAAATAGGCCCGGCCGCCGTGCAATTGCGCTTGTTGCGCGACCAGAGCCAGGCCCAGGCCGGAACCGCCCTTGCTGGCCTGGCTGCCCCGGAAGAATCGCTCGAATACCGAATAGCGTTCCGCCTCGGGGATTCCGCGTCCGTTGTCGTCCACGGAAATGATGATGTGCCCGTTGCGGGCCCGATGCGCCGACAGCAGCGCCTCGGTCGCCCGCCCGTGCCGCGCCGAATTGGTGAGGGCGTTGTCGACGGCGAGCCGCAGCCCGGTGGGCAGTCCCCGGGTGACCAGTTCGGCATCGGTGTCGATGCGCACCTTCAGATGGGGGAAGTGCCGCATGGCGTCGTGGGCGGCGGTATCGCAGAGATCGCCCACATCGGTTTCCACATGGTCGCGTTCGTCGGTGAGATCGCCGGCGGCGAGCCGCTCCAGCGCGGCCAGGGTGGCCTCCACCCGGTCCTGGCTGCGCTGGAGATCGGCCAGGATCTCCGCGCGCTGTGTCTCGTCCAGGTCCAGGGTGCGCAGCACCTCCAGGTCGGTGCGCATGGCGGTGAGCGGCGTGCGCAGTTCGTGCGCGGAGACGGCGGCGAAGTCACGCGCCGTCTCCAGTGCGGCAGCGGTCTCGGCCTGGGCCCGGTCCACCCGGCGCAGCATGGTGTTGACGGCATCGGCCAGTTTCTCGGCCTCGCGCACACCGGAGCCGTCCACCGGAAGCGGCGCACCGGAATTGGAGGGGCGGCGCTCATCCACCTGCTGGGTCAGATCGGCGATCGGGCGCACGGCGCGCCCGCCGAACAGCCAGCCCAGCGCGGCGGCGGCGACCACCGCCACCACGGCGGCGACGAGCACCCAGCGCCGCTGCTCGGCGGTGGCCTCGGCGGTCTGCGTGGTCGGAATGCCGAGGGAGACAACGCGTCCGGGCGGCTGGTTGTGATCGGTGGTGAGCACCCGGTAGGGCACGCCGCCCACGGTGACGGTCTCCGAGCCCAGCGGCAGTGGCGGCAGCTCGATCCGGGTGCTGTCCACCAGGCCCTGCTGATTGCGGACGGTGATCGCCAAATCCTTGTTGGCCCCCAGGAATTCGAGCACATTCACCGACAGCACCGGTTCGATGAGCACGATCTGCGAGGCCAGCGTCAACTGCTGGTCGGCCTGGGCGAGATTGTTGCGTTCGATGGCGTAGATGGTCACCCAGGACAGCGCGGCCACGATGACGGTCGCCCCCAGTGCCGCCGCGGCGGCGACGCGCGTACGCAACGAATACGACCTGGGCGGTCGGGACCGCTGCTCGGAGCGAGCGAACCACCTCCGCCGGATGGCGTTCACCGCGGCCGTCCGTTCCCGTCGGTGCCCGTCACTTCGGTGCTCGCAGCACGAATCCGACCCCGCGGATGGTGTGCAGCAGTCGCGGCGTTCCATCGGACTCCAGCTTGCGCCGCAGGTAGCCGACGAAGACGTCCACCACATTGGTGTCGGCGGCGAAGTCGTAGCCCCACACCAGCTCCAGCAGCCGCTCCCGGCTGAGCACCACCCCGGCGCTGCGGGCCAGGGTGGACAGCAGCTCGAATTCCCGCTTGGTGAGCTCGATCTCCTTGCCGTGCAGCAGTGCCCGGTATCCGGCCACATCCACCTCGAGCGGTCCGACGGTGATGCCGCCCGGGGTGGCCGGCGCGGCGGTATCGCTGCGACGGCGCAGCAGTGCGCGGATCCGAGCCACCAACTCGGCCAGGACGAAGGGTTTGACCAGATAGTCGTCGGCCCCCGACTCCAGTCCGGCGATGCGGTCGTCGACGGAACTGCGCGCCGAGAGCACGCAGATGGGCACCTCGTTGCCCATGGCGCGCAGCGCCGTCACCACCCCGGCCCCGTCCAGGATCGGCATATTCATATCGAGCACCACCGCGTCCGGTGACTCCTCGGTCACGGCGCGCAGGGCCGCGGCTCCGTCCCGGGCGATCACCACCCGGAACCCGGAGAGCCGCAGCCCGCGTTCGACGGAGGCGAGCACATCCTCGTCGTCGTCGACTACCAGCACGGTCGGGGTCTCTCCGCGTTCGGCCACGGTGTCCATTTTGGCGCAGGCGGGGTCAGTAGTTGTGGCAGGACTCCGCGACGGCCTGGATGGCGGCGGCGATTCCGCCCGCCCGCGGGTCGTTCTCGGCCTGGGCGGCGGCCTCCGGATTCGCGCGGACGTAGGCGTCGAATTCGGCCTGGCGCGCCTCGACGGGCTGGTCGAACTTGGCCCGCAGTTCGGCCTTGGTGTCGGGGTTCTGGTCCAGGAACTGGGCCAGCGCGGGGGCCTTGTCGTGCAGTGCGGCATCGACCTGGTCGAAGGTGCAGGTGGAGGTGAGCAGCGGTGCGACCATATCGACGGGCGCGGCGGCGGCCGTCGCGGGGAGGAGCCAGACGGACACCGCGGTGAGAGCACCGAAGGCTCCCGCGGCGGCGATGGTGCGGCGCGGACGGCTGTGCGTGGATGACATGCGCCCGACGCTAGGCCACCCGCTCGAGAGCCCGATGAACCGATTCTGAGAAGTTCTTGAAGAGTGAACCGCTCAGTTGGTGACGGCCGGATCGGCGGGAGCGTCGCCGCCGTCGGCGGTGTCCTGATCGAGAGGCAGCGGCGGCGTGCGTTCACCGCTGCGCATGAGTTCGGCCGCATCGCCCACCTGCTGTTCGAGCACGTCGAGCATGCCCGCGTCCTCGATGGTGGGCGGTACCTCGTACTCCTCGCCGGAGGCGATCTGCCGGATGGTGCGGCGCAGGATCTTGCCCGAGCGGGTCTTGGGCAGTGCGCTCACCACGACCACGTCGTAGAGGGTGGCGATGGCCCCGACCCGGTCGCGCACCCGCTCGGTCACCTCGCCGCGCAGTTGCTCCTGGTCGATGTCCATACCCTGTTTGAGCACCACGTACCCGATGGGCCGCTGCCCCTTGAGTTCGTCGGGTATCCCGATCACCGCGGTCTCGGCGACGGCCGGATGTCCCGAGATGGCGGCCTCGATCCCGCCCGCGGAGAGCCGGTGCCCGGCCATATTGATCACGTCGTCGGTGCGGCCGAGCACGAACAGGTAGCCGTCCTCGTCGAAATATCCCGAGTCGCCCGTCAGATAGTGGCCGGGATACGCGGATAGGTAGCTGCGTTCGAAGCGGGCGTCATCGCGCCACAGTGTCGTGAGTGTGCCGGGCGGCAGCGGCAGCCCGATCACGATAGTGCCCTCGGTGTTGGCGGGCACCGCGTTGCCGTTGGAGTCCAGCACCCGCAGCCGGTATCCGGGCACCGGCACCGCGGCCGAGCCGGGCTTGACCGGGAGCTGCTGCAATCCCAGCGGATTCGCACAGATCGGCCAGCCGGTCTCGGTCTGCCACCAGTGGTCCACGACGGGGCAGTCCGGGTGGTCGGCCAGCAGGGTGGTGGTCACCCACTCGTAGGTGGCCGGATCGAGCCGTTCCCCGGCGCAGAACAGCGCGCGCAGCCGGGACAGGTCGTGGCGTTTGGCGGCCGCCGCCTGCGGGTCGGCGCGCCGGATGGCCCGCAGCGCGGTCGGCGCGGTGAACATCACATCGACGCCGTAGTCCTCGATCAGCCGCCAGAAGGTGCCCGCGTCGGGCGTGCCGATGGGCTTGCCCTCGTACAGCACGGTGGTCGCGCCCACCAGCAGCGGCGCGTAGACGATGTAGGAGTGCCCGACCACCCAGCCGATATCGGAGGTGGTCAACATGACCTGCCCGGGCGCGACGTCGTAGATGTTGCGCATGGTCCAGGCCAGCGCGACCGCGTGCCCGCCGTTGTCGCGCACCACGCCCTTGGGCTTCCCGGTGGTTCCGGAGGTGTAGAGGATGTAGAGCGGATCGGTCGCGGCCAGGGATACCGGGTCGGCCGGTTCGGCGTCGCGGACGGCGTCTTCCCAGTCCAGCCAGCGTGCGGCCACCGTCTCGGTGGAGTCGGGCAGGTTCTCGGTGGCGGCCTGCGGGGTGGGGAAGCGGATGGTGGGGAAGCCGTCGCGCTGTTTCACCAGGACGAGCCGGGGCGCGGTGGTGTCGGCGATATCGAGGGCCTGCAGCACGATGGGCGGGTATTCGATGCGGCGGCCGGGTTCGAGTCCACCGGAGGCCGTGATGATGAGCACAGGTTCGGCGTCGTCGATGCGGGCGGCGAGTTCGGGGGCGGCAAACCCGCCGAAGACCACGGAGTGGACCGCACCGATGCGCGCGCACGCGAGCATGGCGATCACGGCTTCCGGGATCATCGGCATATATATGACGACACGATCGCCGGTCCGGACGCCGAGGCGTAGGAGGGATCCGGCAAACCGGGCGACTTCGTCCAGTAGCTCCTTATATGTATAGACACATCTGGCGCCCGTCATAGCGGAGTCGTATATTAGGGCGGGCTGATCGGCGCGACCCCCTTCGCGACCGTTGGACTGGTCATCGTCCGATGTGATGTCGCGCACATGGCGGTCGAGTGCGTTGTAGGAGGTGTTGAGGCGAGCATCGGGAAACCACCGGGCCGTCGGGCGGGCTGTCGGGTCCAGGATCTGGGTGGGAGGCACCTCCCAGCTGATGAATTCGGCCGCGGCGAGCCAGAACTCCGAAGGATCGACCAGGCTCGTCTGGTACGCCGGCCGGTACTCCTGCTTCGCGTTCAACCCCGTGACTCCCTAGCTCCCCGTCGATGCCCGCCTCGATAGATCTGCCTGATTGTGGCAGACTTCACGCGACGTCCGGGCGGACGCCGCGACCTTTGATTTTGTCTGGAACAGGCAGGTCAGCGACCGGTGGTTGCCAAGAGGTCACACAAGAAGTTATTGATCCGTTAGAATCGCATGTCACATATTTCGGCCGTCATGGACGCAATTTCTCGGCCAGCCGCAGTTCTCGGCCAGCTCTGCCTGTCGAGCCCAGCGTGCGATCGTGGAGGCTCGCTGATAGCGCGTGGCCAGGGCCAGTTTGGAAAGTGAGTGGGAGATGCGTGACGCCGCTAGTTCCGGCAGCAAGCGCTGGGCGCTGAGCAACTGGGACCTGCGCTGGAAGGTGACGGCTGTGCTAGCCGTCCCGCTACTGGTCGCGGTGGTGCTCGGCGCCTCCAGGATCTCGGCGGAGTTCCGCGAGTCGACACGGCTGTCCACAGCGGTGGAACATGTCAGCGTGATTCCGGCGATCACCGGCCTCAGTGCGACGGCGTCGCAGGTCGCCGGTGGTCAGATGGTGAAGATCGGCGGGAACTCGTTCACGACCGATCCCGAACTCGCCCAGCTGGACACCGCGATCCAGTTCGCCGAGAAGGCCGCGCCGAAGCTGAGCGATATGCCGAACGCGCGCGCCGCGCTGGACGACATGATCGTGGCCGCCAAGGCCATTCGGGCGCAGGGTCTCGCCCCCTCGGAATCGGTTCCCGACACGGTCGCGCAGATCGAGCGAGTCCGCGGTAGCAGCGTCAACACGGTGGAGTCGATCGTGGCCACCGTCGCCGACAAATCCGTCGACCAGGCCAAACTGCAGCTGGTCGACTCGCTGAACTCCCGTGCCGTGCTGGTCGGCGAGGTCGCCGGCTTCGCCGAGGCGCTACGCAACAACCCCAAGGACGGCGTCCGCGACATCCAGATCGGCATCAGCACCGAGCGCCAGCTGCTGGCCGTGCTGGCGCACCGGTTCCCGGACGGCGATCCGCTGATCTCCGAGCTGCAGAACCAGGTCAACATCCGGCTCCAGCTGGTCGGCAGTCCCGAGGCCAGCGTCGGTCAGCTGCCGGTGACGGAACTCAAGGATTCGCTGGTCGTCAGCGTCGACAAGTACCAGACCATCGCGACCGACTCCACCAAGGCCATCGTGTCCCGAGTGGACGCCCTGGCCGCCACCGCACGCACCGACGCCATCCGCTACGCGGTCATCGTCGTCGCCACCATCCTCGGTGCGCTCGCCCTGGCCGTGCTGATGGCCCGCTCGATGATCGTGCCGCTGCGCCGGCTGCGTCTGGCCGCGCTGCGCGTCGCCGAACACGATCTGGCCCACGAGGTCTCCGCGCTGCGTGACGGCGCCGATCCGGAAGACGTTCCGCTCGAGCCCATGCCGGTGGACACCGACGAGGAGATCGGCCAGCTGGCCCGCGCCGTCGACGACATCCACGGTCAGGCGCTGCGCCTGGCCGCCGACCAGGCCGCCATGCGTACCCAGGTCAACGACATGTTCGAAACCCTGGCGCGGCGCTCCAAGTCGCTGGTCGACCACCAGCTCACCCTCATCGAGGCGATGGAGTACGACGAGAAGGACCCACGCCTTCTCGAGAACCTGTTCCGCCTCGACCATCTCGCCGCGCGTATGCGACGCAACGGCGACAACCTGCTGATTCTCGCCGGCACCAAGCAGCGCCGGTCCAAGTCCGCCCCCGTCGAGATCGCCGACGTGCTGCGCGCGGCCATCTCCGAGGTGGAGGACTACGAGCGTGTGAAGCTGGGCGCCACGCCGCGCGGTGCCCTGGTCGAACCGGCCGCCTCCGACCTCGCGCACCTGTTCGCCGAGTTGCTCGACAACGCGCTGCGCGCCTCGCCGCCGGAGACGGACGTGAAGTTCACCTTCGCGCAGGCGCACGACACCGGTCTGCTCATCGAGGTCGCCGACCGCGGTATCGGTATGCCGCCGGCGGAGATGGCCGAGATCAACCGCCGACTGGAGACCACCGCCGAGGTCGGTCCCGACACCGCCCGGCACATGGGCCTGTTCGTGGTCGGCCGACTGGCCGAGCGGCACGGCCTGACCGTGCGGCTGCGTCCCACCTTCGACACCGCGCGCGATCCGGGTGTGACCGTGACCGTGCACGTGCCGAAGGCGCTCATCATGGCGCCGGGCGGCGCGATCTCGGTGCCGCCGCAGTCGGGTGGGCAGCAGCAGCCGGCCCCGCAGCCGGGTGGGCCGCAGCCGTCGGCCCCGTCCTCCATGCAGATGCGGGCGGTGACCCGCACCGCCACCGGCAATGTCATGGTGACCGTGGATCCGGGTGGCAGCGGTGCGATTCCGGCCGCCCCCGGATCGGGGGCCGGTGCTCCCGCGCCCGCCGCCGCGAACGCCTCCGGTGGGCTACCCCAGCGTTCGCCGGGATCGGCCGGTGCCGCGGTGGGGCTGCCGCAGCGTGCGCCGGGCGGTGCCGCGCCCGCCGGACCGGGTGGGCTGCCGCAGCGGCAGCCGGGTACGAACGGCGCCCCGCCGCGCGATCCGTCCGCCGGTGGGCTGCCGCAGCGTGCCGCCTCGGGCGGCCTGCCGCAGCGTGATCCGGGTGCCAATGGCGCGCCGCCGCGTGAGGGCGGCAAGGGCCTGCCTCCGCGGGAGCCGGGCAAGGGCCTGCCGCAGCGTGGTGACGCTCCGGGTGGTTTGCCGCAGCGGGGTGAGGCTCCCGGTGGTTTGCCGCAGCGGGGTGAGGCTCCCGGTGGTTTGCCGCAGCGGGGTGACGCTCCCGGTGGTTTGCCGCAGCGGGGTGACGCTCCCGGTGGTCTGCCGCAGCGGGGCGAGGCCCCCGGTGGTCTGCCGCAGCGCGCGCCCGGCAGCAACGGTGCACCGCCGCAGCGTGATTCGGCCCTGGGTGGGCTGCCGCAGCGCGACAGCGGTCTACCCAAGCGCGACAGCGGTCTGCCGCAGCGCGATAGCGCGATGCCGCGCCGCGATGCCGCGTCCACCGGCCTGACCCAGCGGGATACCGTACTGCCGCAGCGGGAATCGGCGCTGCCGCAGCGGGACAACACCCTGCTCCCGCAGCGTGACGGCGGGCTGCCGCAGCGGCAGCCGGGCACCGCCCCGGGCGGTATGCCGCAGCGGCCCAGTCCATCCGGGCTGCCGCAGCGCGACCCGGGTGCGGGTCTGCCGCAGCGTCCGGCTCCGGTGCCGGGGCTGCGCGGCCCTGCCGCGGGCGGTGCCACCGAGGAGGCGCCCGCCGGTCCGGGCAAGCACAGCTTCCGCTCCAATCCGCAGAAGACGGCGTCGTTCTTCCAGACTCGACTGCAGCCTGCCAGCGAAGACGACTCGTCGTTCGGCACTCCGATCTTCGCTGAGATGATGTCGGCGTGGCTGCAGGATCCGAACGCGGACCGGTCCCAGGTGGCCGCCTCCTTCGAATCACCGGGGGACGAGGGTTGGCAAGCGGCCCGTCGTGCGGTGGAATCTCAGCCGGAGAAGCGCACGGCAGCCGGTCTGCCGCAGCGTGATCCGGGGCACCGGTTGGTGCCGGGCGGCGTGAACGGCAACGCCGAACGGACCACCCGCCGGGATCCGGAATCCATCAGGTCCAGCCTGAGTCGTCACCAGCAGGGCGTCCGGGATGGCCGTGCACAGCAAGCAATGAACCTAACCGGAGATAAAGGAGACCGATGAACCCCGATCTAGGTGGTACGAAGCGACAGCTGGATTGGCTGGTTTCGAACTTCGCGAATGAGGTTCCCGGCGTCGCGCATGCCGTGCTTGTCTCGGCCGATGGCCTGCTGATGGCTGCCAGCGCGCAGCTGCCCGTCGATCGGGCCGAACAGCTGTCCGCGGTGACCGCGGGGCTCGCGAGCCTCTCGGTGGGCGTGTCCAACCTCTTCGAGGGCGGCACCGTGCTGCAGTCCGTTGTCGAGATGGAGCACGGATACCTGTTGCTCATGGCCGTTGGTGACGGTTCCTACCTCGCGGTGCTCACGAATACCTCGTGTGACATCGGCCAGGTGGGATACGAGATGGCTTTGTTGGTCGAGCGGGTGGGCCAGACAGTCCAGGCCACACCTCGCGTCACGATGGGTTCCTGATGGTGGGATGGACATAGACAATCAGCGCTTGGGGAGCGCCGAGCCCAGCCTCGTTCGCCCGTATTCCTTGACCGCCGGCCGCACGCGGCCGAAGGTGGAATTGGCGTTGGAGGCGCTCGTCGCATCGCATCCGGTCGCCTTCGAGCGGCAGTTCGAACTCACCAATATCGAGACGTCAATCGTGGAGTTGTGCAGAGAATCGCCGTCTGTCGCCGAAGTCGCAGCGCGCCTGGGCATCCCGATCGGGGTGGCCCGGGTGTTGGTCGCCGACTTGATCGAAGCCGGCCACGTGAAGGTTTCGGCGACATTGAAAGACGATTCCAGCGACGATGAACGTCGCGAGCTGATCGAAAGGGTTCTCAGTGGACTCCGGCGTATTTGATTCGACGACACAGGTCGACACACGCACGAGCAAGCCGACGTCGGCGAAGATCGTGGTGGCCGGTGGCTTCGGTGTGGGCAAGACGACCCTGGTCGGTGCCGTTTCGGAGATCGTTCCGCTGCGCACCGAGGCATTGGTGACCAATGCCAGTGTCGGCGTCGACAGCCTCAGTGGCGTCGAATCGAAGGCCACCACCACGGTGGCCATGGACTTCGGCAGGATCAGTCTTGCCGATGACCTGGTGCTGTACCTGTTCGGTACGCCCGGCCAGTACCGATTCTGGTTCATGTGGGACGACCTGATCCGCGGCGCCATCGGCGCGGTGGTGTTGGTCGACACCCGGCGACTGGAGGACAGTTTCGCCGCCGTCGACTACTTCGAGGCGCGGAACCTACCTTTCCTGGTGGCCATCAACGAATTCGACGACGCGCCTCGCTACCCGATCGAGGACATCCGCCAGGCCCTCGCGGTCCCGGCGGATACGCCGATTCTGTCGATGGACGCCCGCCGCCGGGAACCGGTGAAGCAGGCCCTGGTCGCGGTCACCGAGTACGCCCTGCGCAAGGTCGTGCAGGGGTACTGATCCGGGCATCGCCGACGGCGACGCAATCGGACACGGCTATTCTCGCGCTGTGAAGACAGCGGCGCGGGAACTTCTCGGTGGTCTGCTCGATCCCGGCTCCTTCGTGAGCTGGGATCGGCCTCCGCTGCAGATTCCCGGTTCCGCCGAGTACCGCGCCGAGCTGCGGGCGGCCGCGGCCGCGAGCGGTCTCGACGAAGCGGTGCTGACCGGGGAGGGGCGGTTGCGCGGGCGGCGGGTGGCCGTGATCGCGTGCGAGTTCGGGTTCCTCGCGGGGTCGATCGGGGTGGCGGCGGCCGAGCGCATCGTGTCGGCCGTGCAGCGGGCCACCGCGCTGGGGCTGCCGCTGGTGGCCTCGCCGACCTCCGGGGGAACCCGAATGCAGGAGGGCACAGTCGCTTTCGTGCAGATGGTGAAGATCGCGGGGGCGGTCGCGGCGCACAAGTCGGCTGGCTTCCCCTATCTGGTCTACCTGCGAAATCCCACCATGGGCGGGGTGTTCGCCTCGTGGGGATCGTTGGGGCACATGACTTTCGCCGAGCCCGGTGCGCTGATCGGCTTCCTGGGACCGCGGGTGTACCGGGCGCTGTACGGGCGCGATTTCCCGGAGGGGGTGCAGACGGCGGAGAACCTCTATCGCAACGGCGTCATCGACGGTGTGGTCCCGGTGCGGGTTTTCCGTCGTATCGCACACCGAGCCCTCAACGTGTTCAGTGGAATCGCTGTCGGGCATGCCGAATATTCGCGGGATCCAGCCACTTTGGATTGTTCTCCGGCGGAATATGCTTCGTTGGAAGCTATTCCGGCCTGGCAGTCGGTTCTGAACTCGCGACGTGCCGACCGTCCGGGTATTCGCGAACTGCTGCGTCAGGTCACCGATCGGGTGCCGCTCAGCGGTACCGGCCAGGGGGAATCCGACCGGACGGTGGTGCACGCGCTGGCCCGCTTCCGCGGCAATCCGTGTGTGGTGTTCGGCCACGATCGCCCCGGACAGACCACCGAGACCACCATGGGTCCGGCCGCTTTGCGGGAGGCACGCCGCAGCATGCAGTTGGCTCTGCAGTTGCGGGTGCCGCTGGTGCTGGTGATCGACACCGCCGGTGCTTCGCTGTCCCGCGAGGCCGAGGAACGCGGACTCGCCTCCGAGATCGCCCGCTGCCTGGCCGATCTCGTCACCCTGGATACGCCGACCATCTCGATCCTGCTCGGCCAGGGCACCGGTGGCGGCGCGCTGGCGCTGTTGCCCGCGGACCGGGTGCTGGCGGCCTCGCACGGGTGGCTCGCGCCGCTACCGCCCGAGGGAGCCAGCGCCATCGTCTTCCGCGATACCGAGCATGCTCCGGAATTGGCGGCGTCCCAGCGCATCCGGTCGGTGGATCTGTTCGCCGACGGAATCGTGGACCGCATCGTTCCCGAACGCCCGGATGCGGCGGCCGAACCGGTGGATTTCGCCCGCCGCATGGTCGCGGTCATCGCGCAGGAGTTGGCCGAGCTGACCGCCCGCCCGGTGGCGGAACTGCGCGCGGCCCGACACCTCCGGTACCGCCGTCTCGGCAATCCGCCCGCCGTCGGCTGATGCCCGTCGACCGGCCGGCTCAGCCCTCCGGCTCCGGCTCCGGTCGCGTCCACGCCAGGATCATGGCCGGAGCGCAGCCACCGGCCAGCAACGTCGCCAGGATCATGACGCCGCCCGCGTAGGAGGTCTGGAAGGCGCTCATCTCGGAGCCGAGGGCGGGTGCCCAGATCACGTAGAACAGTGGCGGCAGCGTCAGCCACTGGGTGACCGACAGTCCGATGGATCGGGCGGCCGTCCGCTGCGCGATCTCGAGTTCGTCGAGGATTTCGGCAGGTGCGTTGTCCTGGCCCTGGGAGACGACGCGCAGCATGGTCCAGGCGGCCAGGAAGATCAGGATCACCGGCAGGATGAGCAGCGTCGCCCACTGCAGATCGAATGCGCACAGCACGCCGGTGACGAAGAGCGCGGTGAGGCTGACGGCCACGGTGACGACCAGCGCCCGCCGCCGGCGCCGGGTGCGCCATGTCGGGAGCATGCCGGCCATGCGCTGCTCGTGGACCAGCCAGCGGCGGACCCGGTAGTCCTGGTAGCGGTCGATGAGACCGGTTGCGGTGGTCATGGTTTCCCCTTCGAGTAGAACTCCGCGGACAGCGGGGTGAATTCGGTGCGAGAGAAGACGGCCTCGACGGGCACGCCGAAGACGTCGCAGATGCGCATGGCCAGGTCGAGGCTCGGGTAGTGGTCTCCCCGTTCGAGTGCCCCGATGGTCTGCACATTCACGTCCACCGCCTCGGCGAGCGCCGCGCGGCTCATGCGGTGCTCGGCCCGCAGCACCGCGATGCGGTTGTAGATCGGCAGGGTTTTACCCCTTCGCACTGGACTCACACAACATAGTGTTGTAAAAACCCAACATCCTGTCAAGTGGTGACCAACACAGCGAAAGGGCTGATTGACCAAGCGGCAAACCGCTTCTACGGTCGGAACGTGACCTTCAGGAGTGAAACGAGCGCCGTCCCCTCGATCGTGCTGAACGACGGGCAGGTGATACCGAAGCTCGGTTTCGGCGTCTTCCAGGTGACGCCCGAGCAAGCGGTCGACGCCGTCACCACCGCCCTGGAGGTCGGCTACCGCAGCATCGACACCGCCATGGTGTACGGCAACGAGGCGGAGGTGGGTCGCGCCATCCGCGATTCCGGCCTGCCGCGCGACCAGGTCTACGTGACCACCAAGCTGTGGAACTCCGATCAGGGCTACGACGCCACCCTGCGCGCCTTCGACGCCAGTATGGAACGCCTGGGCCTGGACTACCTGGACCTCTACCTCATCCACTGGCCGATCGCGGACTCCGGCCTGTACGTGGACACCTTCCGAGCGTTCCAATCGCTGAAGGCCGCCGGGCGCATCACCTCCATCGGCGTCTCCAACTTCACCCGCGAGCACCTCGAGCGCGTGATCGCCGAAACCGGCGAGACCCCCGTGGTGAACCAGATCGAACTGCACCCCCGGTTGACCCAGCCCGAGCTACGCGCCTTCCACGCCGATCACGGCATCGCCACCGAGGCATGGAGCCCGCTCGGTCAGGGCACCCTGCTCGACGACCCGGCCATCGTCGCGGTCGCCGAGGAAACCGGCCGCACCCCCGCCCAGGTCATCCTGCGCTGGCACCTCCAGCTGGGCAATGTCGCCATCCCCAAATCGGTCACCCCCACCCGCATCGCGGAGAACTTCGCCGTCTTCGACTTCGAACTCACCAACGACCAGATGTCGCGAATCTCCGCCCTGGACAAAGGCGCCCGCGTAGGCCCCGACCCCGAAACCTTCACCGCAGGCGCTCCGGACTGAACCACCCCAGGAACTCCGTCAACTCCACCGCCGCCGCCCGCCCCGCCCGATTGGCGCCGATCGTGCTGGCCGACGGCCCGTACCCGATCAGATGAATCCGCGGATCCGCCGCCACCCGGGTGGCCAGCCGCCCGTCCATGGTGATCCCGCCTCCGGGCCCGCGCAGTCGCAGCGGCGCCAGATGATCCAGGGCGCTGCGGAACCCGGTGCACCACAGGATCACCTCGGCCGCCTGGAACTCCCCGTCCGCCCATCGCACCCCGTCGGGTTCGATGTGGTCGAACATGGGGCGGCGGTGCAACGCTCCCCGCGCCCGCATCGCCCGCACCCGCTCGTCCTCGCGCAACCCGGTCACCGACACCACCGATCCGGGCGGCAACCCCCGGCGCACCCGATCCTCGACGATCGCCACCGCCGCCCGACCGTCCTCGGGCGCGAACTGCCCGTCCCGGAACACCGGTTCCCGCCGTGTCACCCAGGTGGTGCCGGTGACCTGCGAGATCTCATCCAGCAACTGCACGGCGGTGATGCCCCCGCCCACCACGACGACGTGCTTTCCCGCGAACTCCGCGGCGGCGCGATAGTCGTGGGCGTGCAGTTGTCGTCCAGCGAATGTTTCCGCGCCGCGGGAATAGGGAATGAATGGCTTGTCCCAGGTACCCGTCGCGTTGATCAAGCCACGGACACGCAGCGTGGCGCCTGGGGTGGGCACCCGACGAGGAACGCCCCCGCCGAGGTCGGAGGCGGCGGCTGGAGCGGTTCGTCCGGTGCGCGAGGTGGCGGCGTCGCTCGGACCGGAATCGACAGCGTGGTCGGTTTCCGGACCAGCGGCGCCGCCGCCGCGGTCTCCGGGGTTGTCCGCCACCCGACCCCCGGCCATCTCCGCCACCTGGCCGCTAGTCTCTTCCGCCGCGCGGCTCCCTGCCTCCTCCGGTGCCCGGCCCTCGGCCCCCTCCAGCACCAGGCCCCCGGCTTCCTGCGCGGCGGCCCGCTCGCCACCCACCCGCGTCTCCGCGTGCAGCAGCCCGTCCACTTCAGTGTTCGGGCAGGTCGCGGCGGTGGCACGATCACACACCACGGCCACCGAGATCGGTCGGTGCACGCGCAGGTCGAACCGCTTCTCGTACAGCTCGAAGTAGTGCGGAACCGCGGTCGCCGCCTGCGCGTGCGCCGCGTCGGGCGGCAGGGTTTCGGCGAATTCCATCCCGGGTAGGTCGTGGACACGATTGACCGTGCTCAGTGTGAGTGAGGGCCAACGGAATTGCCAGGCGCCACCCGGTCCGGGGGAGTGGTCGACAATGAGAAAGTCCTGCTCGGGCCGCAGCCCCAGTCGCCGCAGGTGATAGCCGACGGAGAGTCCGGCCTGGCCCGCACCGATCACCAGGATGTCCACATCGGGTGTCGCGCTCACCGTCCAGACAGTACCGACGGTGCGTTACCGGTCGGTACACACGGCCGCGTCGAGCGCGGAACTGCCGGTCGGTCCCGCTTAGAGTGAAGGGACCAGGGTGCCGACAGTGGGGAAGGGACAGATGCTCGGAGTCAGCCGCGATGGTGAGGTGGTCACCATCGAACTGCAGCGTCCGGAACGCCGGAACGCTCTCAACCTCGAGCTGGTGGGCCGGTTGCGCACCGCTGTCCAGGAGGCGGCGGCCGACGCACGGGTCATCGTGCTCACCGGCCAGGGGCCGATCTTCAGTGCGGGGGCCGATCTGGACGGCGTCTATTCCGACGAGTTCCTGGACGGCCTGATGGGCATGTTGCGCACCATCGAGTCGGTGCCGGTGCCCGTGATAGCCGCGATCAACGGCGGTGCGCTCGGCGCGGGCGTGCAGCTGGCGCTGGCGTCGGATCTGCGGGTGCTGAGCCCCGACTCCTACATCGCCATTCCGGCCGCGAAACTCGGTATCTCCGTGGACCGTTGGACGGTGCGCCGACTGGCCTCGCTGATCGGCTCCGGCCCGGCCCGCACCATGTTGCTGGGCGCGGAACCGATCCCCGCCGCGGACGCCTACGGTTTCGGCTTCGCCAATCGCCTCGGCACCCTCGCCGACGCGCAGGCGTGGGCCAAATCCATCGCGGAGCTGGCACCGCTGTCGCTGCGGCATATGAAGCTGGTGTTCAACGACGACGGCACCCGTGAGGCCGACACCATCGAGCAGCGAGAGGCGCTGAGGGCGGCATGGACGAGCGAGGACGCACAGGAGGCGCGCTTGGCGCGCCAGGAGAAGCGCACAGCGAGGTTCACCGGACGATGAATGCCGAACGAGACACCGGGACAACCGATATCGAGGTGGTGCGGGACCGACTCACGGGTGCGGCGCGCACCGTGGTGGGTGCGATGGCCGGCGCCGTGGGCATCGGCTGGCTGATTCGCGCGGCGTGGGGTATTCCCTCGGCCATGGGGGCGGGCATCTCGGCCATCCAGCCGACCGCCACCGCCTCGGTCCGCTACCGCAACCGCCAGTTCCACAACACCGAGCCGAGCAGCCAGATCGCCTCCGGTTCGGGTTTCTCGCTGCTGAACTCGGTGCTGACCAAGCGCAATCTGGGCCGTGCGCCCGGCCCGATTCCGCTGGTCACCCCCGAGCTGCCGGAACAGGCCGCGGATCTGGCCGTCACCTGGTACGGCCATGCCACCGCGCTGGTCGAGATCGACGGCTACCGGGTGCTCACCGATCCGGTGTGGAGCGAACGCGTTTCGCCGTCACCGCTCATCGGCCCGGCCCGCCAGCATCCGGTGCCGCAGCGGCTCGACGAGCTGCCGCCGCTGGACGCGGTGATCATCTCGCACGACCACTACGACCATCTGGACCGCGATACCGTGCAGGGTCTGATGGAGAGCCAGAGCGCGGTCTTCATCGTGCCGCTCGGGATCGGGGCGCACCTGCGGCACTGGCAGGTGCCGGACGAGCGGATCGTCGAAATGGATTGGGGCACCTCGGTTTCGCTGTCGACGCTGCAGCGCGCACACGAGGGCACGGATCTGACGATCACCTGTACGGAGGCCCGCCACTTCTCCGGCCGCGGGCTGGTGCGCAACACCACCCTGTGGGCGTCCTGGTCGCTGGCCGGTCCGCGGCATCGGGTGTACTTCGGTGGCGATACCGGCTACACCAAGGCGTTCTCGGAGGCGGGCGCGAAGCTCGGCCCGTTCGATCTGACCCTGCTGCCCATCGGCGCGTACGACGCCGCCTGGCCGGATGTGCACATGAATCCGGAGGAGGCGGTGCGCGCACACGCCGATCTGAATCTGGGAAACGCGGCGCACGGACTGCTGGTGCCGATTCACTGGGCGACCTTCAATCTGGCCTTCCACGGCTGGTCGGAGCCGGTGCAGCGGATGGTGGCGGCGGCCGACGCGGCGGGTACGGCCGTCGCCGTGCCGAAACCGGGACAGCGGATCGACCGCAATGGTGTCCCACCAGGACAGACCTGGTGGAAAGATGTCAGCCGATGACCGAAGACCGAGTGTGAAGGAGCAGGGCTGTGAGTCTTATGGACACGCTCAAGGGATTGGTCGGCAAGGGCAAGGATGTGGCGGCCCAGAACGCCGAGAAGATCGAGTCCGCGGTGGACAAGGCCGGGGGTTTCATCGATCAGAAGACCGGAGGCAAGTACTCCGACAAGATCGACAAGGGTGCCGAGGCGGTGAAGAACGCCATTCCGGAGCAGGGCGGCGCGGGCGCGGCTCCGGAGGCGAGCCCGGCTCCCGCTCCGGATCCCACTCCGGGTGAGAACCCGCCGGGGGAGCAGAAGCCTCCGACGCCGTAAGCCGAGCGACCTCCGGGACGCCCGGGACGGCTCGTTGTTCCGGGCGGCCCTCGTTCGGGGTCGATCAGGGTGCAGACCCGATCATGGTGCAGGGCGCGGACCCGGAACCGGCCGAGCGCGGCATTCGGGCCGTTCGTGTCTCCGATGGGGACCCGAACGGTCCGTTGGTTTTTCGGGTCCGTGTGGTTTACGGGTTCCGATGATTGTCGGTACCCGCCTCTAGACTGGCTGCATGGGGTCCCGGCGGAGTTTCGGGGGAGTCGAGGTGGCGCTGACCAACCTCGACAAGGTGCTGTATCCCGCCACCGGCACCACCAAGGGCGAGGTCATCGACTATTTCACGGCCATCGCCCCGGCTTTGCTGCCGCATATCGCGGGGCGGGCCGTGACGCGCAAGCGCTGGCCGAACGGGGTGGACGAGCCGTCGTTCTTCGAGAAGAACCTGCCCGACCACGCACCGAAGTGGATCGAGCGCCATCGCCTCGAGCATTCCGACCGCACCGTCGTCTATCCGGTGATCGACTCGGTGGCGGGCATGGCGTGGCTGGGGCAGCAGGCGGCCCTGGAAATCCATGTGCCGCAGTGGATATTCGACGGTGACGCGCGCGGCCCCATTACCCGGCTGGTCTTCGACCTGGATCCCGGGCCGGGGGCCGGGCTGCGGCAGTGTGCGCAGGTGGCGCTCATGCTGCGTGATGTGGTGCGCGATGTCGGCCTGGACGCCTTCCCGGTGACCAGCGGCAGCAAGGGCATTCACGTCTACGTCCCGCTCGATCGTCGGTTGAGCGCGGGCGGCGCATCCACCGTGGCCAAACAGGTAGCCACCAATCTGCAACAGCTGTACCCGAATCTGGTTACCGCGAACATGGCCAAGGCGGCGCGCGAGGGCAAGGTGCTGCTCGACTGGAGCCAGAACAATCCGGCCAAGACCACCATCGCCCCGTACTCGCTGCGCGGCCGCGACGAGCCGACCGTCGCCGCACCGCGCACCTGGGACGAGATCGAGAATCGGAAGAAGTTGCGGCACCTACGCTTCGAGGAGGTGCTGGAACGGTGGCGGTCCGACGGCGATCTGATCGCCGCACTGGACGCACCGCTGCCGGAACATCAGCCCGACCGGCTCACCCGCTACCGCTCCATGCGCGACCCGGACCGCACCCCGGAGCCGGTGCCCGCCACTCGTCCCGCGTCCACCGAGGGCAATCGCTATGTGGTGCAACAGCATCGGGCCCGGCGGCTGCACTGGGACGTGCGACTGGAACGGGACGGCGTCCTGGTGTCGTGGGCGGTGCCCAAGGGTCCGCCGACCGACACCCACGAGAACCGCCTCGCCGTGCACACCGAGGACCACCCACTCGAGTACCTGGAGTTCCACGGCACGATTCCCAAGGGCCAGTACGGGGCCGGGGAGATGACCATCTGGGATGCGGGCACCTACGAGACCGAGAAGTGGCGCGACGACGAGGTGATCGTGCGCCTGCACGGTGAGCGGCTGGACGGCCGGTACGCGCTCATCCAGACCAATGGCGATCAGTGGCTCATGCACCTGATGAAGGACCAGCATCCGGAACTCGACCGGCCGGATGGCGACGGCGCGGTGTCGGGCGACGGCGCACGGGTGCTCACGCCGCCCCGGCAACCCGTGCCGCTGCCGCGCGGACTCACGCCCATGCTCGCAACCCCCGGCGACGTCTCCACCTTCGAGGCCGACGAGTGGGCCTTTGAAACCAAGTGGGACGGCTTCCGCCTGATCGCCGAGGTCGACGACGGCGCGGTCACGCTGCGCAGCCGCGCCGGGAATATCGTCACCGGCCGCTATCCGACCATCGCTCGGCTGGGCGCGGAACTGGCCGGGCATTCGATCGTGTTGGACGGCGAGGCGGTGGTTTTCGACGATCACGGCACCGCCAATCTCGGGCTGTTGCGCAACCACGCCGGGCAGGCGGTGTTCGTGGCCTTCGACGTGCTCTACCTGGACGGCACCTCGCTGCTGCGTAAACGCTACGACGATCGCCGCCGGGTGTTGGAGGCGCTGGCCGGGCGGTCGCCCTCGCTGGTGGTGCCGCCGCGCCTGGACGGTTCGGGGGCGCGGGCGCTGCGCTACAGCCAGGAGCACGGAATGGAGGGGGTGGTCGCCAAACGCCGGGATTCGGTGTACCTGCCCGGCAAACGCGGGCAGTCCTGGGTCAAGACGCGCAACTGGCGCACCCTGACGGTGACGGTCGGCGGCTACCGACGCTCGGACGTGCGCCGCTTCGCCTCCCTGCTGGTGGGGGTGGAGCACGAGGGCAGGCTGTACTACCTGGGGCGGGTCGGCACCGGTTTCAGCGAACAGGAGATGAGCGAGCTGGACTCGAAACTGCGCCGCCTGGAACGCAAGACCAGCCCGTTCGACAACGAACTCACCGCCGAGGAGCGCAAGGACGCGGTGTGGGTGACACCCAAGATCACCGGCACCGTGCGGTTCATGAACTGGACCGAGACCGGACGCCTGTGGCACCCGGCCTGGATCCCCGCCTCGGACTGAGCCTTTCGCTCCCAGGCTCAGGCCGACTTCTCGAACAGCGGTGTGAGCGTGTCGATATCGGTGACCACCGCGTGGCCCTGGAATTCGAAGTCGGCCCAGGCCCGATCCATGGCCTCGATGTCACGTCCGCCCACCGCGTCCTTGACGACCACCGGAATGAAGCCGAGATCGGTGGAGTGCGCGACGGTCGGGGCGATGCCGATCTCGAGTGCCACACCGACGATCGCATAGGCCCCGATGCCGAGGTCGCGCAGCGTGGCCGCCAGCGGCGTGCCCTCGAACGCCGACATGGCCGTCTTGTCGAAGACCGTCTCGTCGGCGGTCGGGCGAAGTTGCGGCACCAGTTCGAAGGCCGGGGTGTCGCGTTGCAGGATCGGGTGCACCTCGTCCACGGAATCCACCCGCTGCCAGTTCATGGCCATGCGCAGCGCGAACGTTCCGCTCAGCCGTTTGGGCAGGAACATGTGCCGCAGGAAGATCACCGGGTAGCCGCCGCGCCGGGCGGCCTCGACCACCCGCACCACCCGCTCGATGATCGCGTCACCGTCCGGCAGCTGTGATAGCACCCCGACCTGCATGTCGTAGACGATCACCGCCATCCGCTCGGGTGCGCACAGCTCCTCCAGCGAGTCCGGAATCTCCAGGCTGTTCCCGTATCGCACGCTATCCTCCACTCGCCCAATGCGTTTCGCCCAACCCTACCCGCGAGCGAGCAGCTCCGGGGCAAACTCTCGGCGTCGTGCGCGGGAGCGGAAGGCGCGGCGCGCCCTCGATTCCGCGGTTGCGAGTGCACGCCACCACCGCACCGGCAACACCTGATCCACCGCACACCCACGCCGATCACGCCAGCCGCGCCGACCTGCCGGACGTCCTGCCCGCCGTGGTTGCGGAGGGGCGTGCACGGGATGCCGTGCGGTGGGTCGGGTGCGCAGGGTGCCGCGTCGCCGTGCTGGTGGGTCGGGTGCGCAGGGTGCCGCGTCGCCGTGCTGGTGGGTCGGGTCCACAGGGTGCCGCGTCGCCGTGCTGGTGGGTCGGGTGCACAGGGCGCCGCGTCGCCGTGGTGATGGGGACGGTGCCACCGAAATCGCGGCCGTGCGGTGGCAGCGGTGGTGGGCGGCTGTGCGCGCACGCCACGCCCGGGTCGCGAGACGCGCCGAGGAGCGTCGGACGTCCATTGACCAGGCCGGATGGTCCGCAGTACCTTGAGGTCTCCGATGCGCCGGGAGTAGGTACGGCGCGATCACGGGCCTGATGAAGCTGGAGCGTCGGTGGGATACGACGCTGGAGGCGTAATGCGGCAGGGCGGCGCGCGGATTCGAGGATGCGCGCGGGGCGGCAGGGGCTGGTGGATATTCCTGATCGCGGTGGTGATCGCCTTGGCCGCGGCGGTCGCGCCGCTGGCCAGACCGCAGATTCCGGTGCCGGACGACGATCCGTTCTACGCGCCCCCGGCGAACCTGTCGGCCTACGCCAATGGGGCCGTGCTGGATTCGCGGCCCATCGCGGTGTTCGGGCTGCCGTTGCCGGTGGCCGCCTGGCAGTTGCAGTACCGCAGCACCGATTCGCTGGGCGTCCCGATCGCGAATGTCGCCACGGTCATGCTGCCGCCCGGAGCCTGGACGAATCCCGGTGGGCGTCCGCTGCTGTCGTACCAGATAGCGGAGGACAGCCTCGGCACCAGATGCGCGCCCTCCTACGCCCTGCGCGGCGGCCGCGACTTCTCCATCGTGAACACGCTGCTGGACATTCCGTTCCTGGCCGCCGCGCTGCTCCGCGGCTGGGCCGTGGTGGTCTCGGATTATCAAGGGCCGCAGTCGCGTTTCTTCGACGGGGTGACCTCGGGGCGCGGTGTGCTCGACGGCATCCGGGCGGCCCGCGACTTCGCCCCGCTGGGGCTGACCGCCGACAGCCCGATCGGGGCCTGGGGCTACTCGGGCGGTGCGTTCGCCACCCTCTGGGCCACGCAACTGCGCGCGGCCTATGCGCCCGATGTGTGGCTGCACGGGGTCACGGCGGGCGGGGTGCCCGCGAATATCCCGGCCGTCGCCCGCGGCGTGGACGGCAGCCTCCAGGCCGGACTGGCCCTGCTCATCCTGCTGTCGCTGGCCCGCAACGACCCCGCCTCGGGCCTGATCGACCTGCTCGACGAGCGCGGCCGCGCGGCGCTCGCGCAGGAGTCCGAAGCCTGCGGCGCGGACCTGGTGGTGCGGCACCCGTTCGATCGCGTGGACAATTATTCGGCGGTCCCGAACCTCCTGTCGCACCCGGCCTTCGAGGCCACCGCGCAACCCCAGGAGCTGGGCGGATCCACCCCCGACGTCCCGCTGTACCTCTATCACAGCACCGGAGACGACGTGATCCCCGTGGCCGGATTCACCGCGCTGCGGAATCGCTACTGCGCGGGCGGCGCGACGCTCGTCTCGGTGCACTCGCGGGTGCCCGGCCACAATCCCGCGGCCCTGGTGGAATCCGTGGGCGCGATGAAGTACCTGTCGGACCGATTCGCGGGAATTCCGGCTCCCCGCGAATGCGCGGAGAACTGACGTCGCTCCCGGTGCGTGCGAACCCGGGGCGGGTGTGCGCGGACGGTGCGGGAGCGGGAATGACGCCTGCGCGGAGGATGTGCGAGCCGAATGGCGGATGCGCGGGTTCCCAGGGCGGCGGGCGTGGTGGCCGACGCTGAGGTCCCCCAGATCGACCGGTGCCGGTGCCGTGGTTGGTATGCGGCGAAACGTGCTGCCGGAGCAGGCTCCCGGGCACGTGGCCGGGGGCGGGTACATCCGTGTGGCGCGCAGCCCCCGAGGAGGTCTGAACCGATTGCGATCGGACAGTCCGTGATTGGGCGGACTGTGCCACGGGTGCGCCGGGCCGCACCGAGGGCACAGGGTGGGGCAAGTGCGGAGCCCACCCTGACCGCTCCATCGTTGCTTCCCGACCGCTCCCTGTCCGGGTTCGGTCGGCTAGGGCCCGGCGTCCGGCCGAGTCGGCTCCGTCTCAGTTGGCCCGGCTCAGTTGGCCCGGCTCAGTTGGCTCCGGCGAACTTGCTGGTCCCCGGGGGCGCCATGAGGGTGTTGATCAGGTCGATCCCCGCGATGATAAGCGTCGGTCCACCCACCACGAGGGTGCCGATGATGCCGCCGATGGCCGCCCCCGCGATCACGCTGGCGATCACGGTCGGGCCGCCGACAATGCCGGTGAGTCCGACCGCCGCGCCGAGCGCGGTGCCGATGAACGCCCCGATGGCGGTGGCGATGCCGAACTGGCTGGCGAACGTCTGCTGCGCCAACAGGTTCTCCTTCGGCGAGGCGACCGGCTTGATCCCGGCCGGTCGAGCCGTCGACTCGTCCTTGATCGCCGTCAGCGACAGCGTGGCGCCGTCGGCACTGATGTTGTGCGGCAGCGAGTATTCCGTGCCGTCCTGCTGGAACGCCAGCGGCAGGCTCACCCAGGTGCGCCCGGCATTGTCGTTGATGTTCACCGAATTGCCGGCGAGCTGGAAGGTTCCGTTGGTGAGGCTGGTGACAACGGTATTGCCGACCAGCTTGGCCTCGTATCCGATATCGGGGGCGACGGCGTCGGCCTGCGCGGTCCCCATGGCGCCGGTGCCGATGGCGAGGGCGGTGATTACCGGTGCGGCAACAGCCGTGATCTTGCGGTACATCTGCGGTTGTCCAATCTTCATCAGGTTGTTCTGTCAACGCTGGCCGCACACGCTGAAACTTCCTCACCCCTCGCGCGTGTGCAGCCGTGATGCGAATCGCATCGTGATCCCTCATCCGATCTTCAATCGCCAACGGTAGCGCGCCCCACCGACACGCCGTACGATTTTCGGCCCAGACCGAGGTCGGGAGGCAAAACGCCTGGGCATCAGCGGAATCTGCGCCGCCGGGAAACCCACTCAGAACAGCACGTCGACCAGAATCGCACCGGCGCAGACGACCCCGACGATAGCGAGAGCGTATATATCCCGTCGACCCGGTGTGCTGGGCCGCGCCGTGAGTTCTCCGGTGCCACCGCGCGCGGTGATCGCCTCCCCGAGTTCACCCGCTCGCCGCGTGGACACCGCCAGGGCCGCGGTGAGAATGTCCACCAGCGGATTCGCGGCCCGCTGCAACATTCCGTCGCTCGGACGCAGTTTCCGGGAGGCCCGCAGAATCCGCATCTCCTCCAGCAGCAGCGGCAGCCCGCGCAGCGTCAGCGCCACCACGACCGCCCACTCGTCCACCGGCACCGCGTGCCGCACCCCACGCCGCGTCCACCCGATCCGCCGCAGCGGCGCGCCGAGTTTTGCGAGGGCGGGCGCGATCTCCCCCATGGGTGTGGTCCACGCGATGAGGAAGGACGCGCTCAACAGGATGAGTCCGAATACCGCCACATTGAGATAGCGCAGCACCGCCGCGCTCCCGATGGGGAGATTGATCAGCGCGCCGAGCAGCAGCCCCGCCCAGAACCACCAGGGGAAGCGCGGCAGGGTGCCCAGCGGTAGCCGCGCGGTGAGCCACACCGCGGCCAGGAAGGCCACACAGATCCCCAGCACCGGCCAGGACGGAATGAACATCAGCAGGACGCTGACGGCGAAGGCGGCGATCATCTTGGTACCGGCCCACAGTCGGTGTACCGGGCTCGCCACGGGGACTTCGCGCAGAATTGGGCCGCTCATCGCCATGCCTCCGGCTGGTTCGTCGGATAGGGGTGCTGCGGTGGCGCGGATCGCGTTGGGGGAGAAGGGGGTTCGAGTAGTTTCCCGCCGCTCAGGTGCACGGTGCGGTCGCACAGCACGGCCATGTCGTCGACATCGTGGGAGATGACGATCAGCGTGAGGCCGGAATCCCGCAGTCGCCCGAGCAATTCCACCACATCCGCGCGTCCCTCGGGGTCGAGCCCCGCCAGCGGTTCGTCCAGTACCACCACCTGTGGGCGACTGGCCGCGATGGCCGCCAACACCACCCGTTTCGCCTGTCCGCCACTGAGTTCCTCGATGGAGCGGGTGGCCAGGGCGCGGTCCAACCGCACGGCGTCCAGGGCGCGGCCGATGGCGAGGGTGCCGTGTCCGCCCCAGTCCTCGATCTCCGCGCCGACCGTCTGGCGCTGCAATTGCAGGCGGGAATGCTGAAATGCCAACTGCACGGCCCCGATTCGGCGATGTGTGGGACGGGGGCCGGTGGGCTCGAGTAGGATGCAGGTGCCTTCGGTGGGCACGGTGAGTCCGGCCATGATCCAGGCCAGGGTGGATTTGCCGGATCCGTTGCCGCCCACGATCAGCAACGCCTCGCCGCGGTACACGTCGAGGTCGATTCCGTGCAATGCCGGTGCCTCCCAAGGCGTTCGGCGATTGTAGGTGTGGCGCAGGCCGCGCAGGCGCAGGATGGGTTCGCCGATGGGCCGCCGCCGGGGCTCGCGGACGGGTCGCGGCCAGGCGGGCAGGTGGTCGACGGTGCGGCCGTCGCGCAGATGCACGACGCGATCGGCCATGGCGGCGTCGGCCTCGTGGTGGGTCACCAGCACCACCGCCATGTCATGCCGTTTCGGCAGGTCGGCCAGCAGGGCGACCAGTTCACGTCGGCCGTCGGGGTCGATCATGGCGGTGGCCTCGTCGGCGATCAGCAGGGTGGGGCGGCGCGCCAGGGCGGCGGCCACGGCCAGCCGCTGCTGCTGCCCGCCGGACAGCGTCGCGGTCTCGGCGTCCCCCATGCCGCCGAGTCCGACCTCGGCCAGCAGCCCCTCGATGTCGACGGTGGCGGCGATCTCGGTGGGCAGGCCCCACACCACGTCGTCGGCGGCGAGCACCCCGAGGGTCTGGCTCTCCGGCCGCTGGAGCACCAGTGCGGTGCCGCCGGTGACGCCCAGGCCCGCGGAGCCGGGGCGGGTGACGGTGCCGGAGGTCGGCGGCCGTCCGGCGAGAATCCGGGTGAGCGTGGACTTTCCGGAGCCGTTGTGCCCGACCACCGCCACGAATTCGCCGAGCCGCACGGTGAGGTCGATGTCCGCCAGCGCCGGGGTGCGCGCCCCCGGATAGCGGAACGACACCCGGTGCAGGGCGACCGGCAGCGGTGCCACGGGCCGGTCGTCGGCGGGGGCGTCGAGCAGGTCGCGGCCGGGCAGCCAGGACAGCCGTTCCAGCACCGAGCCGAGCACGTACCAGGAGATGAGACCGCTGGTGATCACACCCGCCAGCACGCCGCCCGCGATCCACGCCCACCACCAGCGCAGCACCGTATCGGTGAGATCGGCGATGGCGTGGCCGAGCGGTGCCAGGGCGGACTCGCTGGCGAGGATCTTCTCCACGCCGGCGGCGGTATTGCGGATAGTGTCGAACACCAGTTGGCGTGCCCGGGAGAACAGCAGCAGCAATCCTACGGAGAACGATGCCCCAGCCAGTCCCGCCAGTGTGGACAGTCCCAGCACCGCGAGCAGTCCGCCGCGCCGCCGTTTCACCACGCCGATGATGCCGCCGATCACCGCGACCGACGCCAGGTTGAGCGCCGGGACGATTCCGGCCGCCACGAAGGTCACCAGGGTGGCCGCGACGGTGGTGGTGCTCAGCGCCCGCACCCGGTGCCGGTATGCGAGCAGTCCCATCGGCACGGCCGCCACCAGTTGCAGTGCGGCGGCGAACGGCACCACCGACCCGACGGTCACCAAACCGACGGTCGCCCCGCCGAGTACCGCACCGGTGGCGAGTTCGATCGGGCGCAGCGGGCCGTGCGGTGCGGAAGCTCCGGGCGAAACAGTCACGCACCCAGTCTGCCGTGTGCGCGGGTGTGCACGTACCGACCGGTGCCCGGCCTGTCCGCAGGGGTCCCCGGGGAGTCGGGTGCATCGGTCCGCGCTGGTGCGGAGTTGTGGGGTACTCCACCGGCCGCGCGGGTTACGGTGCGACCAGGGTGGTGATCGGCCGGGTGGCGATCGACCCACTGTCGCCCGTGCGCGTTTCGGCGTGAACCGGGGTGGCAACCGACACTGTCGGGGCGATACCGCGCGGGTCGGGCCGGGGCTCGTGAGCCGTTCCGGGCGGGCGGGCCGAATTCGTTCGACCGTAGGTGTTGCATTCATGCGCAACTATGCATAGTTTGGACCATCGTGGGACACGATCATTCGCATGGCATCGCGCCGGAGAGCGCGTCGGGCAAGTATCTGAGCCGCCTGGTGATGGCGCTGGGCATCGCGGCCGTCTTCATGCTGGCCGAATTCGTGGTCGCGTTCTGGACCTCGTCGCTGGCGCTGCTCTCCGACGCGGCGCACATGCTGACCGATGTCGTCGGCGTCGGCATGGCGCTGTCGGCGATCCTGCTCGCCAAGCGCAGCCGCCCCACCTACACCCGGACCTTCGGCTACTACCGCGCCGAGGTGCTGGCGGCACTGGCCAACGCCGTCCTGCTGTTCGGCGTGGCGATCTATGTGCTGTACGAGGCCATCGCGCGACTGGGTGAGCCGCCGGAGGTGCCGGGCTGGCCGGTGCTCATCGTGGGCGCGCTGGGCATGGTCGCCAATATCGCGTCGGCGCTGCTGCTGCGCTCGGGCGCGAAGGAGAGCCTGAATGTGCGCGGCGCGTACCTCGAGGTGTTCGCCGACCTCATCGGCTCGGTGGGCGTACTGGTCTCGGCGGCCATCACCCTCACCACCGGCTGGCGCTACGCGGACATGATCATCGGTGTGGCCATCGGCCTGTGGGTGCTGCCCCGCACCTGGGTGCTGGCGCGCCGTTCGCTGCGAATCCTGTTCCAGCACAGCCCCGAGAACCTCGATGTCGAGCAGATCGCCGCCGCCCTGCACGCCGTGCCCGGCGTCGCCGATGTGCACGACCTGCACGTGTGGACGCTGACCTCCGGGATGGAGGTGGCCTCGGCGCACATCACCGTGGCGGGTGGGCACACCGGCGACGACGTGCTGCGCGCCGCCCAGCACGTGCTGGCGCACGACTTCCGCATCGAGCACGCGACCTTGCAGGTCGAGGGCGCGGACTCGGCGCGCCGGTGCGCCGAGCTGTCGTGGTGACGCCGGGCGGTGCGGTCGGCGACTAGCGGACCCGGGTGAGGACATAGTCCTCGGGCCGTACCTTGCGGGTCCGCCGCCGATAGCTGCGCGTCGTCCCCGGCCAGTTGTTGGTGATCTTCCCGGCTTCGTTCCGGTACCAGCTGGTGCAGAAGTTCCACGGTGTCAGGGCCAGGCGCTGCTGCAACGCGATATTGAAGGCGCGTTCGGCCTCCGGTCGCACCTCCAGGGTGCAGCCCGGATGTTCCGCCAACACCTGTATCGCGCCGCGGATGTAGCGGGCCTGCGACTCCTGCATGTAGATGATCGACCCCACGCCGAGATTGGTGTTGGGGCCGTACACCAGGAACAGATTCGGGAACTCCGGCACCGTCATCCCCAGGTAGGCGTGCGCCCCGTCGGCCCACACATCGGCCAGATTCCGCCCACCCCGGCCCCGGATCTTCATGGGCCACAGGAATTCCGTGCCCTTGAATCCGGTGCCGTAGATGATCACGTCGGCGGCGTGCGGAATGCCGTCCTCGGTGCGCACGCCCTCCGGCACGATCTCGGCGATCGGTGTGGTCACCAGCTCCACATTGGGCTGGGTCAGCGCCGGGTAGTAGTCGTTGGAGAACAGCCCCCGCTTGCAGCCGATGGGATAGCCCGGCGTCAGCGCGGCGCGCAGCTCCGGATCCGGCACCTGTTCGGCGAGATGTTTCTCCGCGATCCGCGACACCACCCGCGCGATGCCCGGAAACTCCACCAGTCCGAGCGCCACCGTCTCGCCGATCAGCCACCACGAAACCCGCTCGGCCAGCGGCATTCCCGGAATCCGCCGCAGCACCCGGTGATGCACCGGCGTGTAATCGGTGTCGAACTTCGGCAGCACCCAGGCCGGGGTCCGCTGGAACAGCGTCAGCCGCCGCGCCGCGGGCTGGATCTCCGGAATGTACTGCACCGCACTGGCTCCGGTACCGATGCAGGCCACTCGTTTGCCGTTGAGGTCCACGTCGTGATCCCACAGCGCCGAATGGAACGACTGCCCCGCGAAGGTGTCGATCCCCGGTATCGAGGGCCAGGCGGGCCGCGACAGCTGCCCGACCGCCGATACCAGCACATCGGCGGTGCGAGTCACGCCGTCGCCGGTCCGCACGGTCCAGCGGCCGGTGGTCTCGTCGAACTCGGCCTCGGTCACCTCCGCGCCGAACACGATGGATTCCAGCAGTCCGTGCCGCCGCGCCACCTCCCACATGTAGGCGTGGATATCGCGTCGCCCCGAATAGCGCTGCGGCCAATCCGGTGTGGCCTCGTAGGAGAACGAGTACAGCGGTGACGGCACATCGCACGCCGCTCCCGGGTAGGTGTTCTCGCGCCACACCCCACCCAGATCCTGCGCCTTCTCGAGGATGGTGAATTCGCGAAAGCCATTGCGCTGCAATTCGATCGCCATCCCCAACCCCCCGAATCCGGCGCCGATGATGATCACGGACGGCATTGTGGCGCTCCTCACACTAGGTTGCTCTCCACTCTAGAATCCGCCTTGGCGTGAGCCGATCGAGATCTTCGGCCAACCTGCCCGGAGGGTGCGCACCACGGTGATCTCACCCACGGTCGATCCCCCACCCGGGGGGTTGACCGGTACGCTGAGCGCACGCGGCGGTGGGGCTCGCCGCTTCGGGCCGACCGGTTCCGAACAACCGTGGATTCCACCAACAGTCCCTACCCCAGAAGCACCCCTGCGGTGATGGAGTAGGAGACGCCTGTGTCCAGTGAGCTGACCGTCCACGACGCGATCGACCCCGATGTCGACATCCGTGCACCCGAGCAGCGCCGCGAACTCTCCCGCTCCCACGGCGCGATCCTGGCCGTGATCTCCCTGGGCGGCGGGATCGGCGCACTGGCCCGCTACACACTCGCGCAGATCTGGCCCACCGCACCGGGCGGCTTCCCGTGGGCGACCTTCGCCGCCAATGTCCTCGGCTGCTTCCTCATCGGCGTCCTCATGGTCGCCATCACCGAGATCCGGCCCGCCCACCCGCTGCTGCGCCCCTTCCTCGGGGTCGGCGTCCTCGGTGGGTTCACCACCTTCTCCACCTACGCCGACGACACCCGCGCCCTGCTCACCCCGGAAACGGTCCCGACCGCCATCGCCTACCTCGCCCTGACCCTGCTCTGCGCACTGGCCGCCACGGCCACGGCCGTCGCACTGACCCGCCGGGCCCACCGCATCACCCGTCGACAGCAGGTGGCCCCGTGACCCCGCTGCTGGTCGTCCTCGGCGCCATGCTCGGCGCACCCCTGCGCTACCTCATCGACCGCGCCGTCCAATCCCGCCACGCCACCGCCCTCCCCTGGGGCACCGCGACGGTCAACCTCACCGGCTGCCTACTCCTGGGCGCCCTCACCGCCGCCGCCCTCTCCACCCCCTGGACCGCCTTCCTGTCCACCGGCCTGTGCGGCGCCCTCACCACCTACAGCACCTTCACCTACGAAACCCTCCGCCTCACCGAAACCCGCGCCTACCGCCACGCGGCCCTCACGATCGTCGTCAATGTCGCGACCGGCCTGGGCGCGACCATGCTCGGCTACGCCGTCGCCGATGCCCTCCTCGCGTGACCTGCCCGAGACTGGTTCTGATTGAGACTTTCGGCCACAATGCTCGGATGGGCGCGGTGCAGGAGCCGGAGATTCGGGACTGGGACTTTCCACGGGGAGTCGCCAGTGCGGCCTTGATGGTGGGGTATGCCCGGGAACGGGGGGTGGGGGAGGAGTTGATGCTGCGCGGGACCGGGTTGACCGCGGCGACCTTGGCGGATCCGGACCTGCAGATCGACGCGCGGACCGAACTGGCGGTGGTGCGGAATCTGGTGCGGGAGCTGGGGGACGAGCCGCTGCTCGGGGTGGATGTGGGGCGGCGGTATCGGATCACCACGTTCGGGATCTTCGGGTTCGCCTGCGTCAGCAGTCCGACCCTGGGCGAGGCGATCTCGTTCGCGCTGCGGTATCTGGAGTTGAGCTTCACTTTCTGCATTCCGGTGGCGCGGTGGCGGCCCGGTGAGTTCGTCGCCCGGGTCCACGACGAGCGGGTGCCCGCGGATGTGCGGCGGTTTCTGGTGCAGCGGGATGTCACCGCCATGCATCAGATGCTCTGCGATCTGCTGGGGCGCAAGGTCGCCCTGGTGCGGGCGGAGTTCGACTTCCCGGCACCCGCGGGCGCCGAGCTGATCACCGAGATCTACGGAGTGACACCGGCGTACGAGCAGCCGCACAACCTGTTCGCACTGGATCCGGTGGAACTGGAACAGCCGCTGCCGCAGGCCAACGAGTCCACCTGGGCCATGTGCCTGGCGCAGTGCCGGGATCTGGTGTCGCGGCGGCGCGCCCGCACCGGTATCGCCGCCGAGGTGCGGGAGCGGCTGGTGCCGCGCGGCGGGGCGGACGGATTCGCCGCGCCGCCCGGAATCGACTCCGTGGCAAAAGATCTCAATATGAGCACCCGGACGCTGCGCCGACATCTGGATGCGGCGGGCACCAGCTACCGGGCGCTGCTGGACGAGGTCAGAAGGGCCTTGGCGGAGGAGATGCTCACCGCGACACCGTTGTCGGTGAGCGATGTGGCGATCCGCCTGGGCTACGCGGAGGCCTCCACCTTCATCCACGCCTTCAAGCGCTGGACCGGTACGACGCCGTCGGCCTACCGCCGCAACCGGGTCACTCCGCTGGTTCGGTGAGCCCGCCGCCCAGGGGTACCGGCCGCAGCGAGGTCAGCAGGCGGCGGTCCTCGATGGCGTGGAAGTACAGCGAGGGTTCCGGCGCGAAGTCGATCGGCACCTGACCGGGGACGCCGACCTCCCATTCACACCCGATGAAGGAGGACACGCTCGGCGCGATCGCCAACTGCTTGCCGGCGAACAGCGTCTGCACCGGCACGTGCGCGTGCCCGGTGAACACGCCCACGATGCGGTCGTCCCCGGCGACGATCTCGGCCAGCCGTTCCGGGTTGGTGAGCGGAATCGGGTCCACCACCGTGGATTTGATCGGCACCGGCGGATGGTGCATGGCGATGACCACGGTGTCGTCCGCGGGCGTGGCGGCGAGCAGATTCTCCAGCCACGCGTACGTCTCGTCCGCGAGCAGCCCCTCGCTCTTGCCGGGAATGCTGGAGTCGAGCAGCGCCACGGTCAGCGCCTTGACGCGGTGCACCTGGTTGATGGGCTGGTAGCCGGGGGCCGCGCCGAACAGGATCTCGCGCATGGTGCCCCGGTCGTCGTGATTGCCGGGCAGCAGCAGCACCGGCACATCGGCACTCCGGAACACGGCGCGCGCCTGCTCGTACTCTTCGGCACTGCCTTCGTCGGCGATGTCACCGGAGACGAGAATGGCGTCGGGGCGTGTCGGCAGCTCGGCGAGGAAGGCCATGACCCGTTCGGCGCGGTCGCTGTTGCGGCCTCCGCCATTGAAGTGGGTGTCACTGAGATGTGCCAACAGAACCATCGGCATTCGCTTTCTGTTCCTGGATCGCGCCATTGCGCCCGATGTGCCGCGGGAGGCACGTTTTCCAGCGTAGTTGACCCGGTTTCCCCAGGTCTCGGTGAGCCTCGACAACGCTTATAGGTGTCTGCTATCGGCTGGTCGTGGAGCTATTCCGGGGCCAACAGCGCCTCGGGATCGGCGATGACGGGTGCGCCGTCGACCGTCCAGAAATCCGCGCCGGGCCGGGCGCGCAGATCCAGCACCGGCGGGGTGCGCCAGTCGGCGTCCAGCCGCAGCCGCCACGAGTGCAGATGGGTGCGCGGGTGCGTCCCCGACCGGTCGAACAGCGGATCGCCCACGATGGGATGCCCGATCCACGCCAGATGCACCCGGATCTGATGCCGCCGCCCCGTGACCGGTCGCAACGCCAGTACCGTGTGCTCATCGGTCACGGCGAGCGTGGTGAACTCGGTGACCGAGGGATAGTTCTTGCCCGCCAGCACATCCGCGGCATCGACAATCCAGGTGTCCGCGTCACATCGAATGCTCTCGCGTGGCGCGGCGATCCGCACCCGGTTCTTGCGCCCGACGCTCAACGGCAGGTCGATGACCCCGTGCTCGGGCAGGCCGGTGGTCGCGGTGATCGCCAGGTACGCCTTCGCCGCGGTGCGCTTGGTGAACTGCCGGGTGAGCTGCCCGTGCGCCTGCAAGTCCTTGGCCAGCAGCACCAGTCCCGAGGTCACCTTGTCGATCCGGTGCACCGGGTACAGTTTCTCCCCCTGGGCCGCCGCCAGTTCCACCATGTCGGTGTCGTGCCGCTCCCCGGTCACCGAGATCCCGGCGGGCTTGTTCAGCGCGAGCACCGCGTCGTCCTCCGTGACCAGACACCGTTCCCGCAGCTGAGCCCACTCCACATCCACGCGGGACAGCGTAGGCGAGCCCGGATCGCGGCGGCGGGACGCCCGCCCGCCGGGTCAGGCCACCGCCTTCTCGAGTTCGGCCAGGCCGCTTTCCAGGTGTTCGGGCAGTCGGTCCAGGTGGGGGATGCGGCGGCAGCCGACGATGCCGAAATCGAGGTTGTCGCCATTGGTGTTGAGGGTGATGTTCATGGCCTGGCTCTCGAAGGGGATCGAGAGCGGGTAGTTGGCGTCGAGGCGCGCGCCCTGGAAGTACACGGGAGTGCGCGGACCCGGGACATTGGAGATCACCAGATTGAACGGCATCCGGGGCAGGGCGTCGAAGCCGGGGAGCAGGGAGACGCCGAGCGGCGCCATCAGCAGGGCCGACAGCGCGATGGCCTCCAACTGTGGGAGCTGGGTGAAGATCTGCTTGGCGTCGCGCATGGAGGTGCTGATGGTTTCCAGGCGGGCGACCGGGTCCGCGATATTCGTGCCGAGGTTGCACAGGCAGGCGGCCACGATATTGCCGTCGGTCTCGGCCTCGGTGCGGATGTTCACCGGCACCATGGCGATGAGTGGTTGGTCGGGCAGCGCGTCGTGGTCCATGAGGTATTCGCGCAGCGCGGCGGAGCTCATGGCCAGTACCACGTCGTTGACCGTGGCGCCGGTGGCGGTGCGTACCGCGTTGATCCGCTCCATCGGCCACGACCGCACCGCGATCCGGCGCGCTCCGCCGATCGGCACGTTGAACATGGTGGGCGGCGCGGTCATGGGCAGTTCCAGGCGGCCGTCGAGCACGCCGCGCAGCGGGCCCACGGCGGCGCGGGCGCTGGATACCGTGCGGGGCAACGCCTTTCGTAGTTGCTGCCATGGGCTCACGGGTTCGGTGTGCGGTCGGGCCGGAGCGCCCATGGTCCACGGCACCCGCAGTTCGGTATCGAGCGGATCGTCGGTGAGGGTGCGCTGCAGCAGGCGCATGGCGGAGACGCCGTCGATGAGGGCGTGGTGGATCTTGATGTAGACGGCGAAGCGGCCGTCGTCGAGCCCCTCGATGAGCCGCGCCTCCCAGAGCGGGCGGTGCCGGTCCAGCAGTTGGCCGTGCAGGCGGGCGGTCAGGTCCAGCAGTTCGGACATGCCGCCGGGTGCGGGCAGGGCCGAGCGTCGCAGGTGGTAGCTCAGGTCCACCTCGTCGGCCTGATGCCAGGACACGCTGGAGAATCCGCCGAACAGCCCGCGGCTGGGGTGGCGGCGGAAGCGGGTGCGCACGTCGGTGGCCGAGGTCATCCGGCGGAAGACGTCACGGGTGAAGGTCGGCCCGGCGTCGGCGGGCGGTTCGAACAGCTGTAGGCCGCCCACGTGCATGGGGTGCTCACGGGATTCGATGCCCAGGAAGATCGCGTCAATGGGGTTGAGAAGATCCATGTGTCATCGCCTGTGCCGGTGGGGCAGATGCTGCCCAGGTATATACGGTTCGGCGACACTGCCCCCCGCTGCGTATCAGTGAACGAGGCTATCACGGTACTTGATTCGTCATAGCCGCTTCACCCGTGATCAAACCTGGTCCGGGCGTGTCGGGGACGCGGCCGGCGTTCGCCCGCGCGGTGCGTTCCCGCTCCGGATCCCCGCGCGCCGCGAAGCTCATGCTGACGATGGTGCGGTGGCCGTGCTCGAAGGGGTACACGCGGTGCAGGGTGCTGGCGGTGCGCATGAAATACAGATCGCCGGGCCGCAATTCCCAGGAGCGAATGGGATTTCGCGTGAGCGTGCGGTGAATGTCCTCGCGATAGTGGGAGCGGCGGGTGTGTGCCACGGTCTGGACGAATCCGCCGTCGGCCAGCGGTGGACATTCCACCACCAGTACGAAGGCGAAAGAGTAGTCGTCCCAATGCCATTGGCAGGGCGCGTCGTGATGCCGCCGGACGATCGCGTAGCGGGTCACGTCCGGGTGGGGCAGCACCGTCTCGGCCGCCACCACGGAAAGGTTGTGCCGCAACGCATCACAGTCGTAGAGCCGTGGAATCAACACGGCGTGCGCGTCGATGGTCCACGGTGGGATGTCGATGCCGTGCGATGGCGGTGCGGACTCGATCGGCAGCTGCTCGCCCCATTGTCGATGATGTTCGACGAGGGCCAGCGCCTCTGCCGCCAGTGCCCGCTTGACGCGATGAGGCAGCAGAAATCCCAGACGCGCGATTCCGGTTTCGGCGAGCCGGTTGCGCGAATGCAGAAGTGCGTCCGGATCCACTCCGAGCAGATGACGGCGTGCCGCCTCCAGTGTGCTGTGCACGAATCCAATGGTAATTCCTTGCCCGACAAGGAATATGAGAAATTCCCGTGACCTTCTGTATCGAGACGCGCCCGATATCGCCGGGCCGCATGAGTGCGGGCGAACCGGCCCCGGCGCCGGGGGTTGACGTGAACCCCGGTTACGGGCATTCTGAACCTTGTTCAATATGAACCGTGTTCAAAATCTGGAGGGCGCATGGCCAAGTGGGGTGACCGCGACGCTCGTCGGCGCGACATTCTCGACGCCGGGCGCGCCCTGCTGATCGAGCACGGCTTCGGCGCACTGCAGATGCGGGACGTGGCCAAGGGGGCGGGCATCAGCCCCGGCACCGTGTACACCTACTTCGCCACCAAGGAAGCGCTGTACGCGGCGCTCTACGCGCAGCGCCTGCACGAATTCGCCGACGCCATCGAACCCGTCTGCGCCGTCGCGGACGACGCCGAGAACCTCTATGTCGCCGTGGCCACCGAATACCTCGAGGTCTACCGGGTGTACGGGCGGGAACTGAACGTCTGGAGCGTGCTCGCCGGGGAGGTCGACCTGGACCCGGAGGTGGGCGGCGTGCTGGCCGCCGCGGCGGGACGGGTGCTCGCCGTGACCCGCCAGGCGGTGGTGCGGCTGAGCGGCCACGACGCCCCCGAGGACGAGTTCGGACCGGCGCTGGTGCTGCTGTGGTCCTCGATCAACGGTCTGGCCGATCACTTCACCAGCGTCCGCCAGTACCTGCACGCCTACGGCTGGGAGGAGCTGGTGCGGTTCGCCGCGCGCACCCTCGCCGTCGGTCTCGCCGGTGTGGCGGCCGAGCGCGTCATCGAGGAGAAGCGATGAGCCTGTGGGACACCGTCGTCCACACCGCCCGCGGCGCGGCCGACCGGGTGGTGAACCCGCCGCGACTGCGTGACGCGTCGGCCCTGCGCGCGGCGGTGTCCGGGCGGACGGTGCTGGTCACCGGCGCGTCCTACGGTTTGGGTGCGGCCACCGCGCGACTGCTCGGCACGGCCGGTGCCACGGTGCTGCTGGTCGCCCGCACCGCCGACCGATTGGCAGCCCTCGCCGCCGAGATCGAGGCCGCGGGCGGCCGGGCCGTCGCCTATCCGGCCGACCTGTCCGACGAGACCGCGGTGGCGGAGCTGGCCAAGACGATCACCGAGCGGCACGGCGCGCTGGACGTGATCGTCAACAACGCGGGCATATCGCTGCGCCGCTCCCTGCACCTGCAATACGACCGATTCCACGACTTCGAACGCACCATCGACATCAACTACCTGGGCCCGATCGGGTTGCTGCTGGGGCTGCTGCCCGCCATGCGGGAGCGCGGCGGCGGGCACATCGTGAACGTCTCCACCATCGGCGTGCGCATCGGACCCGGCCCGCGCTGGGGTGCGTATCAGGCGTCGAAGGGGGCCTTCGACACCTGGTTGCGCAGCGTGAGCCCGGAGATTCGGCGCGACGGGGTCACCGTCACCACCATCTACATGGCGCTCATCTACACCCGCATGAGCGCGCCCACACCGATCATGCGCGCGCTGCCGGGTCTGTTCCCGGACGAGGCCGCGCAGATCGTGGCGCGGGCCATCGTGCGCAGGCCGCGCGATATCGAGCCGTGGTGGGTGTGGCCCGCCGGGGTGGCCTCGGCCGCCGCGCCGGGTGCGCTGGACCTGCTGATGCGGGGCTGGGTCCGGTGCACCCGCGATACCGATGCGGCACTGGGGAAGTCGTCGTGACCGCGCCGCTGCGCGAGGTCGCCGCCGCGGTCACCCGGTCCGGCATCCTGACCCCGGTGAGTCCGCCCGCCCTGGCGCGCCTGGCCGGTGCGGTGTGGCGCGGTCCGAATATCGCCACCCTGCTCGGCGTCGCCGCCGCCCGCTGGCCGCACCGCATCGCCCTGGTGGACGAGCGCAGCCCGCTCACCTTCGCGACGCTGCACCGCCGGGTGCAAGCCCTCGCGGGCGGATTGCGCACCGAATACGGCGTCGGGCACGGTGATTCGGTTCTGGTGCTGTGCCGCAACGGCCGGGCCTTCGTGGAAGCAGCGTTGGCCGCCGCGCTCTGCGGCGCGGACATGGTGCTGTGCAATACCGAGTTCCACACCGAGGCGCTGCGCCGCACCCTGGCCGAGCAACGCGCCTCGGTCCTGGTGTGCGACGCGGAGTTCATCGAGAAGGTCCGCGCCGCAGGCTATTCCGGCCCGATCCTGACCGGAGCGGACGGCGATCACCCCCGACCCGCCCGCGGAAACGAGCCACGCCCCAGTGAGCACGGGGATGGCGACCGGGACGGCGATCGTTCGCGGCCCGCGCGTGCGGAAACGCCGTCCGTCGGCAGGCCCGGGGGTGTCGGCCGGACCGGCTCGGATACGGATGCCAGCCGCCGTGGCGAGCGTGCGGATGCCGGAGGATATGGCGAGCACGGGGATGTCGGCTGGGTCGGCGATCGTCCGCGGCCCGCGCGAGCGGACGCGCCGCCGATCGGCAGGCCCGGGAGTGGCCGGACCGGCGAGGCGGATGCCGGCCGCGCCAACGAGCATGCGGATATCAGCCGCGCCGGCGAGCATGCGGACGCCGGAGGAGTTGGCGCGCACGCGGGGGGCGGTAGGGCTGGCGAGCGGGCGGGGGTCGTCGGCTCCGGCGAGCGTTCTGGTGCCGGTGGAGCGGGCGGGCCCGTGGGCGTCGAAGGGGTGGGCGTCCGGCCCGGGCGCGATGGTGCGGATCCGGGTCGAGTTCGTGCGGGCGGGGCGGAGCGGAGCCTCGAGGGGTTGATCCGGTTGGGATATCCGGCACCGGGGCGGGTTCGGCCGGGCCGCATCGTCATTTTGACCGCCGGGACCACGGGCGCGCCCAAGGGGGTGCCGCGGCGGCCGTCGGTGCGGTCGTTCCTCGGCCCGGGGCTGAGCGCGCTGTATCGACTGGGTTTGCGCAGCGGTACCACCATCGTGGTCGGGATTCCGTTGTTCCACGGTTTCGGGCTGGCCGTGCTGTCGCTCGGGCTGCTGTTGGGCGGAACCCTGGTGCTGCGCCGCGGATTCGATCCGGAGGCGGCGCTGGCCGCCACCGCCGCCCGCCGCGCCGACGCCTGGGCGGTCGTTCCGGTCATGCTGCGGCGGGTGCTGGACCTGCCGACCGAGGTGCGCGAGCGGTACGACACCTCCGCGCTCGCCGTCGTGCTGTGCGGTGCCGCCCCGCTGTCTCCCGCGCTCGCGCACCGGTTCATGGACGTCTTCGGTGAGGTCCTGTGCAACGGCTACGGCTCCTCCGAGATCGGCATCGCCGCGCTGGCCACGCCCGCGGAGCTGCGGGCCGCGCCCGGCACCGTGGGCAGGCCGGTGGCGGGTACCGCGGTGGCGGTGCTCGACACCGCCGGTCGTCCCGTCCCGGCGGGCCGCACGGGGCGCATCTGCGTCGGTGGCGCACAGGGGTTCTCCGGCTATTCCAGCGGGCACGACAAGCAGCGGGTGGCCGGCCTCATCGACTCCGGTGACCTGGGGCGATTCGATGCCGCGGGGCGGCTGTTCGTGGTCGGGCGCTCCGACGACATGATCGTCTCGGGTGGGGAGAACGTGTATCCCCAAGTCGTGGAGAACGTTTTGGCCGCCCATCCCGATGTATCGGATGTGGCGGTCATGGGTGTAGACGACGAGGAATACGGTCAGCGGCTGGTGGCGTATGTCGTGGCCGCGACCGGATCGTCACCGTCCGTCACCCGATTGCGAGAGTATCTGTATCCCAACGTCTCTCGTTTCGAACGACCCCGTGACATCATGATCACGGGGGAGATTCCCCGCAATGCCGCCGGCAAGATCGACCGCGCGGCCTTGCGACAGCAGTACGGCGGGTAGGCCATGGGGAACATGCCTGCCCGGGATGTGAAAGGCGGATCGACGATGACCGCGTTCCCGAGCTCCTCCGATGTCACCGCGCACCAGCATTCGCCCGGGCGACTGCTCGAGGCGCGGCGGATGAAAGCGTATCTGCTTCCCGGACTGCGGCATCGAGCCCGCGCCTGGCACATCCGCTACACCTCCACCAATGCGCAGGGCGCACCCATCGAGGTCACCGGGACCGTGCTGGTGCCGCGCACCCCGCACGCCGACGGGCCGCGGCCGCTGATCGGCTACGCGGTCGGCACCCAGGGCCTGGCCGATTTCGTGGCCGCCGCGTCGTGGCAGCTGAGCCGCGGTCTGGAGTACGAATCGCTGTTCATCGCGCAGGCGCTGCGGCGCGGGTGGGCCGTGGCCATCACCGACTATCCCGGGCTCGGCAGTGACGGCACCCATCCGTACGTGATGGGGCGGGCGCTGGGACCGTCGGTGCTGGACAGCATGCGGGCGGCCCGGCAGTTGGCCGACGCGGAGCTGGATCCGGACGGTCCGCTCGCCATCTGCGGCTACTCCGAGGGCGGCTGCGCGGCGGGCTGGGCGCTGCAATTGCAGCCCGGCTACGCGCCCGATCTGCCGCTGGTCGGTGGGGCCGTGGGGTCGCCGCCCGCGGATCTGGAGGGCATGTTCGAGGCGCACGACGGAAAGCTGTTCGCCTTCCTGCTGTTCTGGGCGGTCATGGGCATCGACGCCGCCTACCCCGAACTCGAGGTGCTCTCCCACCTCAAGCCCTCGGCCCGGATGTTGGCCGCGGTGCTGCGCCGCGCCCACGTGGTTCCCGGTTTCGCGTTCGGCATGGCCTACGGCGCGGTGCTGCCCACCCAGTCGGCGCGTTTCGTGCACCGCCACCCGCTCGAGGTGCCGGAGGTGCTCGCCCGGGTGCGTGAGAACCGCCTGGGTTCCATTCCGCCCGCCACGCCGATCCTGCTCGGCGCGGGGACGGGGGAGCAGATCGTCCCGTTCAGCCAGACCGCCAACCTCTACGCGGACTGGCGTGAGCTCGGTGTGGACGTCACCCTGCACACCATGCCCCGGCTCGAACACCTCACCGGGGCCTTCGGCTTCGCGCCGCGGGCCTTCTCCTTCCTCGCCGACCGCTTCACGGAGAACCGCCTCCAGCGCCCCCTCAGCGCCTGAGCGCCGGCGCCGGTGCCGCGCCGTCGCGCTCGGCATCGGCCGCCGTGGGGCTCTTTCTTCCAGTTCGGTTGCTTTTCTTCCGAATCGGAGTGTTTTCCGCGAAGATCTATTTGCTGTGGGTACGCTGTGCCCGCGTCTGCTGTGGTGCCGATCGGATCGTTCGCAACGAATACCCTCCCGAGGAGGATGTGCGTGACTGCCGTAGCTCCAAAACCCGAACAGAACCTCGAGGCCGCCCGGCCGTTCCCCCGGCGTGGCAGGCCGAAGGGCGGGTTCCTGCGTGACGCGGTCACCACGACCGATCCGAAGACGCTCGGTCAGATGTACCTGTTCACCGCCATCTCGTTCTTCCTGATCGGCGGGCTGATGGCGTTGCTGATGCGGGCCGAGCTGGCGCGGCCGGGCATGCAGTTCCTGTCGGCGGAACAGTTCAACCAGCTGTTCACCATGCACGGCACCATCATGCTGCTGTTCTACGCGACCGCGATCGTGTTCGGCTTCGCCAACATCATCCTGCCGTTGCAGATCGGCGCACCCGACGTCGCCTTCCCGCGCCTGAACGCCTTCAGCTACTGGCTGTACCTGTTCGGCGCGACCATGGCCACGGCCGGATTCATCACCCCGGGCGGCGCGGCCGACTTCGGCTGGACCGCCTACATCCCGCTCTCGGACATCGTGCACTCGCCCGGCGTCGGCGCGGACCTGTGGATCCTGGGGCTGGCCGTATCCGGTCTGGGCACCATCCTCGGCGGCGTCAACATGCTCACCACGGTGGTCTGCCTGCGCTGCCCGGGTATGACCATGTTCCGGATGCCGGTGTTCACCTGGACCATCGCGGTCACGAGCATCCTGGTGCTGCTGGCCTTCCCGATTCTCACCGCGGCCCTGCTGGCGCTGTACTACGACCGGCACCTGGGCGGGCACATCTACGATCCGGCCTCCGGCGGCACCATCCTCTACCAGCATCTGTTCTGGTTCTTCGGGCACCCCGAGGTATACATCATCGCGCTGCCGTTCTTCGGCATCATCTCCGAGGTCATCCCGGTGTTCAGCCGCAAGCCGGTCTTCGGCTACACCACGCTGATCTACGCGACCATCGCCATCGCGGCGCTGTCGGTGGCGGTGTGGGCGCACCACATGTACGCCACCGGCGCGGTGCTGCTGCCGTTCTTCTCGTTCATGACCTTCCTGATCGCGGTGCCGACCGGTGTGAAGTTCTTCAACTGGATCGGCACCATGTGGAAGGGGCAGTTGACCTTCGAGACGCCGATGCTGTTCGCGGTCGGCTTCATCGTCACGTTCCTCTTCGGCGGCCTGTCCGGCGTGCTGCTCGCCAGCCCGCCGCTGGACTTCCACGTCTCCGACACCTATTTCGTGGTGGCGCATTTCCACTACGTGCTCTTCGGCACCATCGCCTTCGCCACCTACGCGGGCATCTACTTCTGGTTCCCCAAGATGACCGGCCGCATGTTGGACGAACGTCTGGGCAAGTGGCACTTCTGGACCACCTTCGTCGGCTTCCATGCCACCTTCCTGGTGCAGCACTGGCTGGGCAATGAGGGTATGCCGCGCCGCTACGCCGACTACCTGCCGATGGACGGATTCACCACGCTGAACACCGTGTCCACCATCGGATCGTTCATCCTCGGCGCGTCGGTGCTGCCGTTCGCGTGGAATGTCTTCAAGTCCTACCGCTACGGCGAGGTGGTGACCGTGGACGATCCGTGGGGCTACGGTAATTCGCTGGAGTGGGCGACCGCGTGCCCGCCGCCGCGGCACAACTTCTACGAGCTGCCGCGCATCCGCTCCGAGCGTCCGGCGTTCGAGCTGCACTACCCGCACATGATCGACCGCATGCGCGCCGAGGCCCACGTGGGTTGGGGCTCCGGCGGCCAGCACGAGGTGCGCGAAACCGAACACGTCTGACTCGGATTCGGTGCGGTGGCGTGCCCGGCCACCGCACCCCGGTGTGCTTATGCTGACCCGATGACGCACCGTTGCCGAAAGTTCGCCATCGCCCTCGGCGTGGCCGCGCTGGCCCTGGCCGGCTGCTCCGGAACCGAGGACGGCCCCGACCGGCTCGAGGTCGGCGTCCTGGTCATCACCATGTTCGACCCGGAATCGGAGGTGTGGCTGCGGCGCGAGCAGTTGTCCACCACGGTGGAGGTCCCCGGCGCGTACAAACCGGTCGCATGCAATGGCGACGGTCTGTGCGTGGCCGAGACCGGCCAGGGCAAATCCAATGCGGCCACCACCATGACCGCCATTCTGAGCAGCCCGAAATTCGACTTCTCACACGCCTGGTTCCTGACCGCCGGAATCGCCGGTACGCCACCGGATCAGGGCACGCTCGGCTCCGCGTCCTGGGCCCGCTGGGTGGTCGACTTCGACCTCGGCAATCACCTCGATCCCGCCGAGGCCCCCGAGGTGCCGTTCGGATTCCGTCCGGTGGAGGACTATAACACCGCCGCCTATCGCCTCGACGACGCGCTCGTGGACACCGCCTACGGACTCACCCGCGAGGCCACGCTCGCCGACAGCCCGGAGGCCGCCGCCGAACGCGCGCAGTACCCGGGCCAGGCCGGGCGCACCCCGGATGTGCGAATCTGCGACACCATGACCGGCGACGACTACTTCTCCGGGAAGGTCCCCTCCGATACCGCCCGCCACATCATGGGCGTGCGCAGCAAGGGTGAGGGCGTCTACTGCACCACCCAGATGGAGGACAATGCCACCGCGACGGCCCTGAACGGTTTCGGCTACCTCGACCGCTACCTGTCACTGCGTACCGTGAGCAACTTCGACCAGCCCTTCCCCGGCCAGTCCGTGGTCGCGCATCTGGACCACTCCGGGCCGGGTTTCGCTCTGGCGCTGGAGAATCAGTACACCGTCGGCCGCCGCGTGGTGGAGCACTTGTTGCAGAATCCGTATCGGAATTAGCGTTCGCCATATGGCGTTCGCCCAGCTCGAGCGCGTGCGGCCGAGCCGCGACGGGGAACGTCGCAGATAGGTAAGGCCGTATTGCCCACAGAATGTGCGAAATGCGGGAAAATCTTCGTGTCGATGCCGAACCCGACGCGAGGAGTTCGCGATGTCCCAACACTTCGCCGCCTATCCGAGTGCGGCGCCGGTCGGGGTGGACATCACTCGCGCGAGTATCGCGCGAGTCTATGATGCCGCGCTGGGTGGCAAGGACAACTTCGAGGTGGACCGCGAAGTACTGGAGCAGGTGCGCGCGGTCGCCCCGCAGGTGGCCGAATTGGCCTGGGCCAACCGGGATTTCCTTATTCGGGTATGCCGGTTCCTGGCGCGGGAGGCCGGGGTCGGGCAATTCCTGGATCTGGGTTCCGGGCTGCCGACGGCGGAGAACACCCACCAGGTGGTGCAGCGCATCGCCCCGAATGCTCGGGTGGTGTACGTGGACAACGACCCCATGGTGCTCACCCATTCCCGCGCACTGCTCGACAGCGCGGCACACACCACCATCGTCGGCGCGGACATCTTCCGGCCCTTCGATGTGATGAATCATCCGACGGTGCGCGCCCATCTCGATTTCGACGAGCCGATCGCGCTGTTCCAGATCGGCACCCTGCACCACTATCTGGATGACGACGCCGGCGCGCTCATGCGCACCTACGTCGATGCGCTGCCGTCCGGCTCGTATGTGGCCATCGCGCACTTCTTCGATCCGGAGACACCGGAGCACAGCGAGCTGGCACGCAAGATGGAGGACAAGTTCGTCCACAGTCCCATGGGCAGTGGACGTTTCCGCACCCGTGCGCAGATCGACGCCATGTTCGACGGTCTGGAGATGGTCGATCCCGGTGTGGTGCTATGCGACGAATGGTGGCCGGACGGGCCCCGGCTGCGTCCGCTCGAATCGGTTCGGCACTGTATCGCGGGTGGCGTGGGACGCAAGCGCTGATTGCTGGCAAGCTCGTGTGATGACTCTGCGTGATGAGACCGGGGCGGCGCTGACCTATATCGAGATGGCGCTGGGATGGGATCCTGCTCACCGCCGCGTGTTCGGCGGGCGGGGCCGCAATATCGACCTCAATGCGGCGGCGCTGCTGTTCGTCGGCGGCGATATCGTCGATGTCGTCTACTCCGAACAGCTGACCTCGCGGGATGGTTCGGTGCGGCACCACGGCGACAGCCTGACCGGTGAGGGCAAGGGCGACAACGAGGTGATCACCGTCGATCTGACCCGGCTGTCCACCCGGGTCACGACGGTCTTGTTCCTGGTGACCTGTTATACCGGCCAGGCTTTCGACCAGATCGAGAATGCCTTCTGCCGCCTGGTGGACGGGGTGCGCGGCACCGAACTCGCCCGCTACGACCTGGTCGACAGTGAGCACGCGGGATTCGTCATGGGCAGGTTGTTCCCGGTCGACGGGACGTGGCGGTTCGAGGCGCTCGGGGTGCCGATCCACGCCGAGCATCCGGTGGAAGCCGTGGGGCAGGTGACGCGGTTCCTCGCCTAAGCTCAGGACCATGACCGAGCGCATCGCAATCGTGACGGGAGCTGCCCGCGGTATCGGCGCGGAGACCGCCCGCCGCCTCGCCGCCGACGGATTCGCCGTCGCCGTACTGGATCTGGACGAGGCCGCCGGTAAGCCGGTGGTGGACGAGATCGTCGCCGCGGGCGGCAAGGCCCTCGCGGTCGGCGTCGACGTGAGCGACGAGCAGGCCGTCGAGACCGCCGTTCGGCGGGTCGCCGACGAACTCGGCGCGCCCACCGTCCTGGTCAACAACGCGGGCATCACCCGCGACAACCTGCTGTTCAAAATGTCGGTGGCGGACTGGGATTCGGTCATGAACGTGCATCTGCGCGGCTCCTTCCTGATGACCCGGGCCGTGCAGAAGTACATGGTGGAGGCCAAGTACGGCCGCATCGTCAACCTGTCCAGCACCTCCGCGCTCGGCAATCGCGGCCAGGCCAACTACTCGGCCGCCAAGGCGGGCCTGCAGGGCTTCACCAAGACCCTCGCCGTCGAACTCGGCAAGTACGGCATCACCGCCAATGCCATCGCCCCCGGTTTCATCGAGACCGAGATGACCGCGGCCACCGCCGAACGCCTGGGCATGAACTTCGACGACTTCAAGGCCGCCAACGCCGCCATGATCCCGGTCGCCCGCACGGGCGTGCCCGCGGATATCGCCAACGCGGTCTCGTTCTTCGTCGGCGAAGCAGCCGGTTTCGTCTCCGGGCAGGTGCTCTACGTCGCGGGCGGCCCCAAGAACTGACACCTGAACCGGCCGTATCCGTTTCGAGGGCCTTCGCCATGAGACTCCGGGTGCCTCGCGTCGGCGGCGGATCGCGACTGGAGCCGCCGCCCACCACGCCGCGTCGATCAGTTCGCGCAACTGGTCCGGCGCGACGAGGGGGCCATCGCCACCACCTCCTGCCAGCTCAATGTCACATCCTCAGTGTGCGCGATCGATACTGCGCGGTCTTGGACAAAGAGCACCGAGTCAGGCAAGTGGGCGGGGTGCGTAGGCCGTCGGTTCGAGGATCTGGCCGGTGACGAAGTGGCTCCAGAGGCCGAACTTCAGCGGTGCGCCGGGGAGGGCGAAGGACTCCAGGTAGCTGTGGGTGCTGGTGTGGTCGGTGTGGGTCGCGCCGAAGGTGACGCGGAAGCGGGTGGTGGCGGGGCGCTGCGCGGCGGGCAGGGGCGAGGGGAGGAGTTCGTCGAGGGCGACGCCGTAGTCGGCGCGGTAGCCGTCGGACACCGGCTCGAGGGTGTTCTCCAGAATGCCGCCGGTGGCGGGAATGGTGATCAGCACGCCCCGATCGCCGTTCGCGTAGCGGGTATTGAACACCAGCACCTCCACGGCCCGATCCGGATGGATCTCCGCCGCGCCCGCCCCGACCTGCGAACCGGCCGGGCAGCCCGCCGGTCCCCGCGCGGCCAGCACCGCACGCGCACAGGTGGGGAACCGCTCCGCGTTGATCCGCACGGACCGATCGAACAGGAAGACGAACTGCTGTGCGGCGGCGGGTTTCTCGCCGCTCTCGGTGCGGCTGGTCCGATCGAATTCCACGGTGACCCCGGTGAGATAGCCGCCGTCCGGCCGGACGCGCACCGTCAGCCCGTCGAGATTGGCCGGGCCGTCCACCGGTGCCTCGGCGGGCGGCACCGGTCCGCCCGGCGTCGGCGGCTCCGCGCCCGCCGCACCGACGCCCAGCAGGCCCGCGCACATGGCCGCCGCCGCGACCCTCATCAGCTGTGGATAACGAATCCTCATGCCGCATCACGCTAGGGGCGGCGGCCACGCGGAGACAGGGCGGCGAATGACCAGGTTGCCGACGGCCGTCCACCGGACGTGAAGTGCCTCGACCGGATCAGGCCTCACCGCCGAGGGACCGGGTGCGGTCGCGCTGGTACGGGCACGCCGCGGCCTCGAAGGCGGTGGCGATAGCGGGCAGGCGGGCGAGATCGCCGTCGTGCAGTGCGATGGCGCGGTCGACGATGGCGCTGGCAACGGGGTTCCCGGCGACCACCGGGCCCGCCGCGGTGCGGTATTCGGCGGACTTCGGATCGTTCGCGAGTGTCGCGGCCTCCGCGCGCAGCGCCGTGTACCAGTGCCGCCACACCCAGACGAACTCCACATCCAGTTCCTCGGGCGGAGCCGCGAGCCGGGCCAGCGCCTGGTCCGCCTCGCCGTGATGGAGCAGCAGTACGGCATCGGCGATGGCGCTGAAGGCATTCTGGTCCGGGGTGACGCCGAGGGCGTCGACGATCCCCAGCCAGTCGGCCCGAGCCCGGTCGTCCCCGCGCAGCCCGTGCGCCAGCGCCACTGCGGTCGCCGCGATGGCGAGCTGCGGAGCCCGCGGTCGCCCGGCCAGCTCCCAGGCATCGAGGAATCGCCCACTGCCCGCGATCACATCATCGACATTGCCGGCCAGGGCATCCGCCGCCAGCAGCCGAGAGGTGGCGAAATCACCCCGCTCGGCCAGCAGCGGAAGATCGCGCAACTGTTCCCCGCAGCGCCGCGCCGCCGCGAGATCACCGACCCCGATCAGGGTTTCGGCGGCCTCGGCGAGCGCGTTCACCCGCTCCAGCGCACTGGCCGGACTCACCGGTACCGCGTCGAGCAGTTCCACCCGGCGGCGTGCGGTCTCGGCGGCGGCGAAGATATCGCCCGCCCAGCACTGCGCTGCCGCCAGCGCATCGAGAGCGGCACTGTGCGCCAACGGTTCTCCGGTCCGCTCCGCCAGCTCGACCGCTCGCCGGGCCAGGGTGATCGCGGCGGCGGTGGGCTCGGCAGTCGCCGCGGCGGTGGGCCCAGCGTTCGGATGGGTCGCGGCGGGAGTGGGCTCGGCCGCGGACCCCACGATCGGACGAGTCGCGGCGTTCGGCGGTGTCGTGCGGCCGCTCGCGGTGTGAGCGGTGGCTGCGGGCGTCGTGCCAGCCGGAGCGGTACAGGGGGCAGGTGTCGCCGTCGCCGCGGGTGGCTGTCCGATGATCGGGGCCGTGCCGCCCTCGGCGGCGGCTCGCCGGTCGGGCGGGCGCGGTGTGATACTCGCGGCCCCGCGAGTGGTGTCGGCCGTCGCTGCGCCGGACGAATCATCCTCGGGGACCATGGTTTTCAGCTCCGCGGCCATCGTGTCGTCGAGGTGGGCGAGCACCCCGCATTCGGCCAGCGCCACCGCGGCCACGGCGGCCGGGTCGTCGCCGCCCAGGGCTCGTGCCTCGATCAGCAGGGTCGCGGCCTCGGTCGGGGGTGGCGGCGCGGAGAAGGTGTCGGCCAGGCGGAATACGGTGATGGCGGCCGTGGCGAGGTCGCGGGCCGCTGCGGCCTGCCCTCCGGCGGTCCGTGCGATGTCGGCGGCGGCGCGGTACAGGCGGTACATGTCCTCGCCGCGCATCCGGCATCCGGCCACCTCGGCCGCGTGCCGCAGTGCCGCAGCCGCGGCGGCCGGGTCGTCGGTGAGGGACGCGGCCTGCTCGTATCGCAGCTGCGATTCGCCGATCAGGTTGCGGGAGAAGGCCAGTCGCGCGAGGGCCGAGGCCAGGGCGTGCGCGTCGGCGCGGTGATCGTCCTGCTCGGCCGCCCAGGCCAGCGCCGCCCGGATATCGTCGGCCGCCGCGTCGAAGCGGGTGCGCCAATCGCCGGTCGGCTCGGCCGCGTCCAGTGCGGTGGCGGTCGTCAGGCACCACCGCAGATGGCGCGCGAGCACGTCCACCAACTCGCCGGTCTCGACCAGCTGTTCGGTCTCGTACTGCCGAATGGTCGCCAGCGCCCGGTAGCGGGTGCCGCGTGTGGAGGGCACGGCGGTCAGCAGGCTCTGCTCGGCCAGCCGCGCCAGCCCCTCGGTCACCGAGAACGGTTCCAGCGGTGTGTATCCCGCCACCGCGACGGCATCGGCCGCGGTGAACGGCGCGACGAAGACGGCGATGCGGCGCAGCAGGCAGCGGTCCTCGGCCGTCAGCAGCGCCTGACTCCAATCCAGCATGGCCCGCACGGACCGGTGCCGTTCATCGGCACGCCGCCCGCCGACCAGCAGCCGCAGCGGATCGGCGAGGCTGGCGCGCAGTCCGTCCAGGCCCAGCGTGGGCAGTCGCGCCGCCGCCAGTTCGATGGCCAGCGCCAGCCCGTCGAGTCGCTGGCACACCTCGAAGACCTGATCCACCTGCTCCGCGGGCACGGTCGAGCCCAGTGCCGCGGCCCGGTCCAGGAACAGCGCGACGGCATCGGCCGTGCCGCCGTCCACCGACAGCGACGGCACCGGGTAGACCTGCTCGAAGGGCACCATGAGCCGCGCCCGGCTGGTGGCCAGCACGGACACTCGCGGGCAGCGCGCGAGCAGGCGTTCGACGAACGGCACCACGCCGTCGAGCAGATGTTCGCAGTTGTCGAGCACCAGCAGCGTGTGCCGGTCGGCGAGGGCGGCCAGCACCGAATCGTCGAGGCTGCGCCCCTGCTGCTCGCCGAGTCCGAGCGCGCGGGCCACCGCGGAGCCGGTCATCTCCGGATCGGTCACCGGCACCAGGTCCACGAACCACGCGCCGTCGCCGAATGCACCCGCCAGATCCGCGGCGACGGCCAGCGCGAGCCGCGTCTTGCCGACGCCGCCGGGCCCGAGCGCGGTCACCTGCCGATGCGCGGTGACGGCCGCCCGCAGCGCCACGCGCTCGCCGGTCCGGCCGACGAACGACGTCAGCGGCGCGGGCAGTGTGGTCGCCGCCTCCCCGGTCGGCTCCGCCCTGGTCAGCTCGGCCGCGCGGCCCGCCAGCGCCCGCCGGTCGGGGACGCCGACCTTGCGCAGCAGGGAGGACACGTGGGTTTCCACGGTGCGCACGGAGATGTACAGCTCGGCCGCGATCTCGGCATTGCTGCGATGCTGCCCGACCAGAGCCAGCACCTCGGCCTCCCGGTCCGAGATCCCGGCGGAGACCCTCTGCTTCGACACGCCACCCATCCTCTCGCATCGCCGTCGATCCGTCCCTCGGACCCGATTACGTGGTGAGATCCGTGGTCGGCACGGATGGCACCGGCCCGCGCCGAATCTAGCGTTATCGCCATGGAAGCAACACGAACGGTCGACCACTCCGGCATCAGGACCGTGCTGCATCCCGTCTCCGATCTGGCGGCGGCCAAGCAGGTCTACAGCGCGCTGCTCGGGGTGCCGCCCGAGATCGACGGCACCTTCTACGTCGGTTTCGAGGTCGGCGGTCAGCACATCGGCCTGGTGCCCGACGGCGGGCCGCAGGGCATGACCGCACCGGTCTCCTACTGGCACGTACCGGATATCGAGGCGAAGCTCGCCGACGTGTTGGCGGCGGGCGCGACCGTGCGGGAACCGGTGCGCGATGTCGGCGGCGGCCGCCTGGTCGCCACCGTCACCGATCCCGACGGCAATGTCCTCGGCCTGCTCCAAGACCGCACGCACTGACACCGAAAGAGGCAACCGCCATGACCACCACCCGCAAGACCAAGACCACCGTGGGCTTCTCGGCCGAGGAGCGCGCCGCCATGAAGGAGCACGCCCAGGAGTTGAAGGCCGCCGCCCGCCGCGGCTCCAAGGCCGACCCCGAGGTCGACGTGCTCGCCAAGATCGCCGCGATGTCCGACGCGGACCGCGCGTTGGCCGAACGCGTCCACGCCATCGTCAAGGAGCACGCCCCCACCCTGAGCCCCAAGCTCTGGTACGGCATGCCCGCCTACGCCCGCGCCGGGAAGGTCGTCTGCTTCTTCCAGAGCGCCGAGAAGTTCAAGGCCCGCTACGCCACCTTCGGCTTCAACGACATCGCCCACCTCGACGACGGCCCCATGTGGCCCACGGCCTTCGCCCTCACCGAACTCACCCCGGCCGTCGAACAGCGGATCGCCGACCTGGTGCGCCGGGCCGAATCCTGACGACCCGAAATATCGGCCCCCGGAACCGCACGGTTCCGGGGGCCGCCGTGCGAGGTCGGTCGCGAACGTCCGGGCAGGAATCGGCCGCGGGCATGCCACGGCGCACGTCCACCCCGTCAGGTCGCCGGACGGCTGGGGGTCGGCATGAGGCGCTGCAGGATGTCGGCGAGGGTGACCACGCCGAGCATTCGCCCGTCGCCGTCGGACACCACGGCCAGGTGGTTGCGCGAATCCTGGATGGTGCGCAGCACCTGATAGGCCGGGGTGTCGGCGGCCAGCCGCAGCACCGGGCGGGCCAGGTCGGCGGCGGTCGCGGTGGCCGGGGCGCGCAGCGCGTCGCGGACGTGGACCACGCCGGTGATGCCGTCGGGACCGGTGACCAGCAGACGCAGATGCCCGGTGGCGTCGGCGGCGGTCTGGATCTGGGCCGGGCCGGCGTCGGCGGGTACCGAACTCGGATTCGGGTCGGCCCGCATCAGATCCGCGACGGTCACGCTCTCCAGTTCCAGCGCGGCCGCCAGCCGCCGATGGTCGTCAGGGTCGAGCGCGCCGACGGTGGCGGAGTGTTCCACCAGATGCCGCAGCGCCTCCGAATTCTGCCCGGCCGACACCTCGTCGACCGGTTGTACGCCGATCCGGCGCAGACACCAGTTGGCCAGTTCGTTGAGCCGGGTCAGCAGCGGCCGGGTCAGCCACATGAAGGCGCGCATGGGCAGCGCCAGCATGATCGCCGACCGCTCCGGATGCGCGATGGCCCAGGACTTCGGGGCCATCTCACCGATCACCAGGTGCAGGAAGGTCACGATCAGCAGGGCGAGGACGAATCCGGCGACATCGGCCAACCACAGTGGCGCGCCCCAGGTGTCGAAGACCGGGGTGAGCCAGTGGTGCACGGCCGGTTTGGTGATCGCGCCGAGCGCGAGCGTGCAGACGGTGATGCCGAGCTGCGAACCGGCCAGCAGCACCGACAGTTCCGAGGCGCTGCGCAGCGCGGCGCGGGCGGCGGCACTGTGCGGCGCGGCGTCCTCGAGTCGGTAGCGGCGGGCTGCGACCAGCGCGAATTCCACCGCTACGAAGAAGGCGCTGGCCGCGATGAGCGCGACGGTGACGGCGGCGACGATCCACGGGTTATCCACGGTCGTCCTCCCGCGACTCGGAGACGGTCACGAAAACCTGTGCGGGCACGTGTTTGTCGACGGCACGCACCTCGGCGTGCAGCACCCTGGGTGTGGGTGGGGCGTCGGCCACCAGTTCGGCCGGGTCCGGCGGCAGTTCGACATCGACGGTGTCGCCGACGGCGGGCAGGTCACCGTGCACGGCGATGAGCAGACCGGCGAGTGTCTCGTAGTCACCGGACGGTAGCCGGTGGTCCAGCTCACGGGCGACCTCGTCGAGATGCAGGCCGCCCGGCATGAGCCAGCCGTTGTCGAGCCGCCGCGCCCGACTCGGATCGGTGGACGGGTCGTGCTCGTCGGCGAGCTCGCCGACCAGCTCCTCGGCCATGTCCTCGATGGTGACGATGCCGGCGAAGCCGCCGTATTCGTCCACCACCAGCGCCATTTCGTCGTCGGCCGCGTTCAGCCTGGCCAGCACCTCCGGCAGCGGCAGCGATTCCGGCACCACCACCGCGCGCCGGGTGTACGCGGCCACCGGTCCGGTGACAGTGGTGGCGAGCAGGTCGTGCAGGTGCACGATGCCGACCAGGTCGTCGCTGGTCTCGCCGATCACCGGATAGCGGGTGTGGCCGGTGGCCATCCGTTCCAGCACCAGTTCGACGGGCTGATCGGCGCGCACGGTGTCGACGCGAGGCCGCGGGATCATGGCGTGTTCGGCGCTGCCGGTGGGGAAGTCGAGCATTCGGTCGAGCAGGGTGGACAGGTCGGCGGGCAGTTCACCGGCATCGCGGGATTCGGCGACGATATGCGCGAGGTCGCGCGGATTGGCCGAATGCTCCACATCGTGCACCGGTTCGATGCGCACCGCGCGCAGTAGCAGATTCGAGGCGTGGTCGAACAGCGTGATGAGCCAGCCGAACAGGCGCAGGTACAGCGTGGTGGACCAGGCCAGCCAGCGGGCCACCGGTTCGGGCCGGGCGATGGCGAGGTTCTTGGGCACCAGTTCGCCGAACACCATCTGTACGAGCGTGGAGAACACCACGGCCGCCACCGCACCGATGCCGACGCCCACCGCGAGCGGCACTCCCGCGCCGTCGAGCAGATCCCCGATCCCGCGGCCGATCAGCGGTTCGGCCACATACCCGACGAGCAGCCCGGTGACCGTGATGCCGAGCTGCGCCCCCGACAACATGAACGACGTGCGCCGCGTCACCCCCAGCGCCCGGGCCGCACTCGCGTCCCCCGCTTCCGCGGCCGCCTTCAACCGCGACCGGTCCACCGCCATATAGGCGAACTCCTGGGCCACGAAGTACCCGGTCACGGCGGTGATGGCGAAGACGACCAGCACACCGGCGACAATGCTCACCGCGGTCACCACGTCAGCTCCCCTCGTCGGGGTCGCTTACTTCGACCGGGAACGGATTTTCGGCGGCGCGAACGTCGCTTCATGACCTGCTTTCTCCGGGACGGAATGGGTGGCATCGAGGATAGGGCAAATCGGGCCGCCACGGCTGAATGCCGGGCCGAGGTCACAACCCGGCCCGGACCCCTCGCCAGCGGGCGGCCGCCGTCGCCCCCGGGGCGGGGCGGGGCGGCAACGCCCATCCGGATCGGTTCGAACCTGGTGATGCCGTTCCTCGGGACACGACCACTGACGCCGCTGGACTTCGTTGTGCCGCAGGGGAATCGGGGGGCGGACCGCACATGATCGCGTGGTCCGCCGGTTCGACGCCGCCCATGGCGTCGGATGGGGAATATCGAGGTCAGACAGCGCTGCTCTCCCAGACGAAGCCGTCGGGATCGGTGCATGTTCCGATATCGCCGCCGATGACGATCCGGTGCGAACCCGACCCCTCCGGGTCGACGCCCGCGTCCTTGGCGGCGGCGCGGCGGCCGTAGAGCGCCAGGGTGACGGTCGAGCCCGGGGTGGCGAACTCGACGTACTTGCTGCCGAAGCTCTTGCCCACGGGCAGGCCGCGGTCGGCGTAGAACTGCTTGGTCGCCTTGACGTTCTCGACGCCGAGCAGCAGCACGATGCTGTCGACCTCGCGGGTGACCGGGCCGGTGTTCTTCTTGTTGGAGCTGGTGATCTTCCAGATGGTCCCCTCGGGGGCCTGGATGACGCCGCCGTAGCCCCAGAAGGTCTTCTTGGCCGGTTTCAGGGTGGTGAAGCCCGCGTCCAGCGCGGTGGCGATGAGGCTGTCGACGGTGCCGGGCTGGGCGACGACGAGGGAGAGCATGCAGCCGCGGAAGCCAGAGGACGGTTCCTGTCCGGCGCGGAACCGCACACGATCGCCCAGTCCGAAGGCCGCGTCGTAGGTGGCGCGGGCGGCGTCGGGGTCGGCGACCTCGAGGTGAACGGTGATGTCGGTCTTGGTTTCCATGGTGGAGTTCATGCAGCTAACGCTATTTTCCGCGCGGCGGAACGACATCCGTGCCGACCACGGATTCCGGGCACGGAACGAGCACGTAGCGGACCGTGGGTGCGTCGCCGTGTCTCGGTATCCGGTCCGGTTCGGCGCGACCGGCCGGTCGTGCGGCCGAACACCCCGGTCCGTCGGGGCGGCGGTCCGCGGCGCTATAGTTGCGCTATGCAACACCAGTCGGGCGGGGCGTCCCCCGAGCTCGTCGCGGTTCACGACGAGCTCGCGTGGATCGTCCGCGAGATCATCGCGGGCCGCCCCGTCGCCGAGGGCGTGCCGTCGTTCGCGCAGCAGTCGACCCTGTCCTATATCGCGCGGAATCCGGGATGCCGGGCCACCCAGCTCGCCGAGGCGTTCGGTGTGCACCGGTCGACGGTGTCGCGGCAGCTGCGGTCCTGCATGGACGCGGGCTGGGTGGCGGCGGGCGAGGGCAGCCTGCACGCCGGATACCCGCTCACCCTGACCGCCGCGGGACGGCAGGCCCTCGAAGCGGCGGTCGCGCGGGATCTGACCCTGCTCGGCGAGCGCATGACCGACTGGACCTCCCGGGAAATCTCCGACTTCGCCGCCGCGCTCCGGCGATTCCGTCACTCCCATCCGACCACTGGAGACGAGCATGCGTGAGTTCACCGCGGCAGCCAGCTTCACCATCGCCGCCGACGAGACCATCGTCGGATCGGTCTACGCCCAAGCCGAGCACTTTCCGAGCCGGGTGCTGTTCTCCCGGCCCGCCGGAGACCAGTGGCGTGACGTCACCGCCGCCGAGTTCGCGCGCCTCGTCTCCGCCGTCGCCAAGGGCCTGATCGCCAATGGCATCGAACCCGGCGACCGGGTGGTGCTGCTGTCGGCGACCCGATTCGAGTGGACGCTGCTCGACTTCGCGATCTGGGCCGCGGGCGCGGTGACCGTGCCGGTCTACGATTCCTCCGCCGCCGAGCAGGTGCGCTGGATCCTGGAGGATTCCGGGGCCGCGCTCGCGGTGGTGGAGACCGCCCGGCACAAGGATCTGGTCACCGCCGCACCGGACACGCTGCGGCGCATGCTGGTCATCGACGACGGGGCCGAGGCCACCCTGATCGCCGAAGGCGCGGACGTGCCCGACGCGGCGCTGCGGGAGCGGCTCGACGGGCTGCGCGCCGACGGCCTCGCCTCCCTGGTCTACACCTCCGGCACCACCGGCCGCCCCAAGGGCTGCATGCTCACCCACCGCAATTTCCTGTCGGAGGTGCGCGGCATCCTGAAGGCCAGCATCGGCGACGTCGCCCGCCCCGGGCAGCGCATGCTCACCTTCCTGCCGCTGGCCCACGTGCTGGCCCGTGCCGTCTCGCTGGCCGCCCTCGAGGGCGGCATGACCCAGGCGCACTGGTCGGACTTCAAGACGATTACCGGGCAGTTCACGCGGTTCCGCCCGCACACCATTCTCGGGGTGCCGCGGGTGTTCGAGAAGGTGCGCGACGGCGCGGACAAGAAGGCGCACGAGGGCGGCGCGCTCAAGGGCGCGATCTTCCGGTTCGCCGAGCGCACCGCCATCCGATGGAGCCAGAACCTGGATCGCACCGGCGGTTTCGCGCGGCGACCGTCCCCGCTGCTGCGCGTCCAGCACGCGCTGTGCGATCGCCTGGTGTACGCGCCGCTGCGCGCGGCCCTGGGCGGGGACTGCGAGTTCGCCATCTCCGGCGGCGGAGCGCTCGCGCCCCGGCTCGGACATTTCTTCCGCGGCGTCGGCGTCCCGATCTACGAGGGTTACGGCCTGACCGAGTCCACCGCCGCGCACTGCGTCAACGTGCCGGGCGCGGTGAAGATCGGCACCGTGGGACAGCCGTTGGGCGGCAACGGGGTTCGGATCGCCGAGGACGGCGAGATCGAACTGTCCGGCGGCGTGGTGTTCACCGGCTACTGGCGCAACGAGGAGGCCACCGCCGCGGCGCTGTCCGACGGCTGGCTGCGCACCGGCGATCTCGGCGAACTCGACGCCGACGGCTTCCTGTCCATCACCGGCCGCAAGAAGGATCTGCTCGTCACCGCGGGCGGCAAGAACGTCTCACCCGGCCCGCTGGAAGACCGCATCCGCTCGCACGCGCTGATCTCCCAGGCGATCGTGGTCGGTGACGGCCGCACCTACATCACCGCCCTGATCACCATCGACCCGGAGGCGTTCGAGTCCTGGAAGGCGGCCACCGCCACCCCGGCCCACGCCACCGTCGCCGACCTGCGCGACGACCCGACCCTGCTGGCCGAGGTGCAGCGCGCCGTCGACGACGCCAACAACACCGTCTCGCACGCCGAGGCGATCAAGAAGTTCACCGTCCTGCCCCGCGATCTCTCCGAGGAATCCGGCGAACTCACCGCCACCCTCAAGGTCAAACGCCACGTCATCGCCGAACGCTTCGCCGACGAGATCGAGGGCATGTACCGCCGCTGACCGTGCCCTGAACAGCGCGAACATCGGTTCGGCGGGTGTGTCAGCCCGGTATCAGGTCCGTGTCAGGCGCTGCCGTGATCGTTCTACCCATGAACGACGCGGCAATCGTGGCCTCCGGGCTGCGGAAGGCATACGGGGACAAGACGATCCTCGACGGAATCGACCTGAATATCCGTGCGGGCACGATCTTCTCGCTGCTCGGCCCGAACGGGGCGGGCAAGACGACGACGGTGAACGTGCTGACCACGCTGCAAACGGCGGATGGCGGTACGGCGCGCATCGCCGGGCACGACCTGATGACCGAACCCGAGGCGGTGCGCCGGGTCATCGGGGTGACCGGGCAGTTCGCCGCCGTGGACGATCTGCTCACCGGTGAGGAGAACCTGCGGCTGATGGCGGACCTGCACCGGATGCGGGGCGCGCGGCGGCAGCAGGTGATCGACGCACTGCTGGAACGCTTCGAGCTGACGGACTCGGCGCGCAAGCCCGCCGCCACCTACTCCGGCGGCATGCGACGCAAACTGGATCTGGCCATGACCCTGGTGACCAAACCGGACATCGTCTTCCTGGACGAGCCCACCACGGGTCTGGACCCGCGCAGCCGCCGCACCATGTGGGAGATCGTCCGCGAACTCACGGCCGACGGCGTGACCATCTTCCTCACCACCCAGTACCTCGAGGAAGCCGATCAGCTGGCCGACCGGATCGCGGTGCTGGACGCTGGGCGCATCGTCGCCGAGGGCACCGCCGCGGAACTCAAGCGCCGTATCCCCGGCAGCCACGTCCGGCTGCGGTTCACCACCGCCGCCGAAATGGCGGCGGCCGAGCGCGCCCTGCCCACCGCCACCCGCGACGACGACGCTCTCGCCCTGCGGGTGGAGGGCAGCGGCGGCAGCGCCTTCCTGCGCGAGCTGCTGGACCGGCTCGCCGCCCACTCGCTCGAGGCCGCCGAGGTCTCCATTCACACCCCTGATCTCGATGACGTTTTCCTCGCCCTCACCGGGCGCGCCACCACGGAGGCTGTCGCATCATGAGCACCCTGTCCCCGGTCGCATCGCTGGCCGATGCGTCGACCATGCTGGGCCGCAACTTCAAGCACATCGCCCGCAACCCGGTCACCATCTTCAACGCGGCATTGATGCCGGTGGTGATGATGCTGATCTTCGTGTACGTCTTCGGCGGCGCGTTCGAGGTCGGCGAGGACTACATCGACTACGCCACGCCGGGCATGATCCTGCTGGCCATCAGCTACGGGCTGTCGGGCACCGCGGTGTCGGTGAGCTCCGATATGGCCAAGGGCATCATCAACCGGTTCAAGGTCATGTCGGTCTCCCGCAGCGCCATCCTGATCGGGCATGTGGTGGCGACCATCGTCATCAATCTGGTCGCCATCGCGGCGGTCATCGGCGTGGCCTTCGCGCTGGGCTTCCGCCCGGACGCCACCGCGACCGACTGGCTCGGTGCGATCGGCGTCATGCTGGCGACCTCGTTCGCGGCGTCCTGGCTGACGGTCGCGCTGGGTATGGCCGCCACAACCCCGGAGTCGGCGGGCATGAGCGTGGTGCCGCTGATCATGCTGCCCTTCCTGAGCACCGCGATCGTGCCCGCCGAGCAGATGGGTCAGGGTGTGCGGCAGTTCGCCGAGTACCAGCCCTTCACGCCGATCATCGAGGCGCTGCGCGGATTCCTCTCCGGCAACCCCTCGGGCGGTGACACCGCCGCGGCGCTGGCCTGGTGCGCCGGGTTCGCCATCGTCGGATTCCTGTGGTCGCGCGCCACTTTCACGAAGCGAGCGTAGCGGCGACCAGATCCTGCCAGTCGGCCCGCTCACCCTCCCGCAGCGCCTCGGTGAACCTCGCGTCACCGAGGCGCTGCCGTGCGGTCGCCTCGATGCGGGCCGCGTCGGGCAGCGAGCGATCGGAGCGTCCGCGCACGGTCGTGCTCGCCGCGAGCAGCCGCACCGCTCGCTCGTCCGCACCCGACCGCAGGGCCAGATCCCCGATGCCGACGAGCACGCGAGCCAGCAGCGGGACGTGTCCGGACGCGGTGGCCGCCCGGTAGGCCGCGTCGTGGTGGGCGCGGGCCGTGTCGAGATCCGTCGCCAGATAGCCGCGCAGCTCGTGGATGACCGCGCTGGTGTGCGGCTGTTCCGCTTCCGCGCCCAGCATGGTCGTCGCGAGGTCGATCTGCCGGTGTGCCCGCTCGGTATCGCCGGTCCACCGCGCGAGTTCCGCTTCGGCCAAAGCCAATTCGGCGCGTGCGATGGGCCACGCGGCCTGTTCCGCCCGCCGCCGCGCCTCGGCCAGCGCGGCCCCGCTCGCGTCCGCATCGCCCAACAGCCAGTACAGCTGCGCCTGCCGCGCCCGCATCCGCACCGTGTCCTCGTACGCGCCGACTTCGGCCACCACCGTGGCCGCCTGTTCGAAAAGCTCGCCGGCGGCAGCGAATTCGCCGCCGGTGGCCAGATGATCGGCCAGCTCGGTCAGCGCGAACGAGATACCCACCGCTCTCCGATCTCCCGGAACTCGGTCAGCGCGGTCCGCAGGTGGGCACCGGTCTCCGGACCGTCCTGACCGAGGACGACCCGCATCTTGCCCAGCTGTAGCCGAGCCAGCGCCCGCACCCACGGATCCTCGTCGGAGAGCAGCGATTCGAACGCGGGCAGATACTCCTGCGGTCCGTGCAGCAGCCGCTCCAGCACACCGGCGAAACGCAGCGTCGGATGGCCGTCGCGGCGGTCGTGAGCGTATTCGTGCGACTTGCGAATCCATTCCGCCAGCTGCTGCTCGCCACTGCGCCCCGAACTCAGGAAGTGGACGGCCAGCCCGTACACGGTGGCGCGGGTCTCGTCGTCCACCTCGCCGGGGGCGTCGGCGGCGGCGGTCACGAATTCGGTGCCCTCGGCCTTGTGCCCGCCGAGCCACCAGTACCACCCCGCGGCGGCCGCGAGCCGCAGCGCCCCGGGACCGTCGTCGGCGGCCCGCGCGGCGCGCATGGCGGCGGCGATATTGTCGTGCTCGAGTGCGAGCACGGTGAGCCACTCCCGTTGTTCGGCACGGCGCAGGTGTGGTTCCGCGGTCGCGGCCAGGTCGGTGCAGTACGCGAGGTGCGCCCGGCGCGCGGATTCGGCGTCGCCGGCTTCGTCGAGCCGATCGCGGGCGTACCGCTTGATCGTGTCGAGCATCCGATAGCGCGGCCCGTTCGCGCGAGCGGCATCGTCGTCGGCGCTGCGCAGCAGCGACTTCTCGACCAGCGCGGTCAGCAGGTCCGGCACCTCCCATGCCTCGACCGCCGGATTCGTCTCGTCGCTCGCGCACACCTGTTCGGCCGCTTCGGAACTCGCGCCGTCGGCGAAGACCGCGAGCCGACGCAGCACGACCCGTTCGCTGTCGGTGAGCAGCTCCCAACTCCAGTCCACCACCGCGCGCAGGGTCCGGTGCTGCGGGATCGCGGTGCGGCTGCCGCCGGTCAACAGCCGGAACCGGTCATCGAGGCGGTCGGCGAGCTGATCCAGGGACATGGTGCGCAGGCGGGCCGCCGCCAGCTCGATCGCCAGCGGTATGCCGTCCAGTGCGCGGCAGACGCGGGCCATGGTCGCCAGGGTCGGCGGATCCGCTGTCATGTCCTGGCGTACGGCGGCGGCGCGATCGCGCAGCAGCCTGACGGCGGGCGCGGATTCGATCTGTGCGGGGTCGGCGTCGGGGGCGGGGGAGAGCAGCGGTTCCACCCGCCGGATCGCCTCACCGGTGATGCCGAGCGGTTCCCGGCTGGTGGCCAGAATCCGCAGGCCCGGACATTCGCCGAGGATCCGGTGCGCGAATCGCGCCGCCGCCTCGATCACGTGCTCACAGTTGTCCAGGATCAACAGTGTTTCCCGGTCGCGGATGGCGGTGATCAGGCGTTCCATCGGTTCGGCGTGGGACGCGCCGCCGAGCAGCGTGTCCCGCAGCCCGAGCGCGGCCAGCGCCGCCTGCGCCACATCGCCGGAGGGGCCGAGCGCCGCCAACTCCACCAGCCAGGCTCCGTCCGGCAGATCGTCGAGCATGGTCCGCGCGGTCTCCTGCGCGAGCCGGGTCTTGCCGGAGCCGCCGGGTCCGGTCAGGGTGGTGAGCCGATATCCCGCGAGAAGCTCACGGACCACGGCGATTTCGGCGTCCTTGCCGACGAAGCTGGTCAGTTCGACCCGCAGATTGGTCCGGCGTTCCTCGTCCCGCGCGCCCACCTCGCCGCGCAACAGGGCGACATGCAGCGCGGACAGTTCCGGCGCGGGGTCCGCGCCCAGTTCGTCGGCGAGGGCCTCCCGGGTGCGCTGGTACACGGTCAGCGCCTCCGCGCCGCGACCGGCCGCCGCCAAGGCCCGCATCAGCGCGGCGGCGAGCCGCTCCCGCAACGGGTGCCGAGCCACCACCTCGGTCAGCTCGGCGACCAGGTCCGCACCCCCGCCCAGGCGGACCTCCGCCTCGTAGCGGTCCTCCAGGGCGGCGAGATGCAGCCCCTCGAATCGCGTGACGACGGCGTCGACCGCACCGCTGTCCACGTCGACGTCCCGCATGGGCGCACCGCGCCACAGCTCCAGTGCCGCACACAGCAGCGGAGCCCGCTGCGGGTCCGTGCCGCCGCGCGCCCGTTCCAGCAACTGCTCGAACCGGAAGGCGTCCACGGACTCCGGCGCCACCGCCAGTCGGTAGCCGCCCGCCTGGACGTCGAGCGCCCCGTCCGGCAGTGCCCGGCGCAGCCGGGAGACCAGCGCCTGCAGCGCGTTCGCCGCGTCCGCGGGCGGCTGTTCACCCCAGATCCAGTCCACCAGTTGGGTTTTGGGAACCGCCCGACCGGGCTCCAGTGCGAGCGCGATGAACAGCGCGCGCAATCGGGAACCCGATATCTGGATCACGTCGCCGTCGTCCGCCCGGATTTCCAGCGGGCCCAGCACTCCGATCTGCACCTCGCTCATTCTGCCGTGACCGGCCGGTGCCTCGCGCGTCGACCTTTCGGTGCCCTCACTACCGGTCGTGAGCTGGACAGATGCGGTGCCAGCGGCGGTATCAGCCGGGTGTCAGGTCGATATCAGCCGGACTCGCGACGGTATTCCATGTGAACAGCACAGTGAGTGCGGCTCCCGAACCACCGGATGCCTCCCGGTTCACCGACCAACCTCCGAAGGTAGAAACCACCATGCCCACATTCCCGACCCAGGAACCGATCACCGTCGCCGCCGAGGTGCTGTCCGGCACCGTCACGGTGATCGCCTCCGACCGCACCGACACCGTCGTCGAGGTCTGCCCGGCCGACCCGTCCAAGAAGGGCGATGTGCGCGCCGCCGCGCACACCACGGTCGACTTTTCCGGCGACACCTTGACCGTGCGTGCCCCGAAGAACTGGCGCACCTACACCCCGTTCGGCGGCAATCCCGCCATCGAGATGACCATCGAGGTCCCCACCGGCTCCCGGCTGTCCGTCACCGCCGCCGTCGGCCGACTCCGGGCCACCGGCGAACTCGGCGACTGCGACCTCGACATCTCCTCCGGCGACATCATCCTGGACCGCGTCCGCGGTGCCGTGACCGCCAAGGCGGCCCAGGGCGACATACGTATCGGCACCGCGGCCCACGGCGTGCTGCGGCTGGAAACCGCCATGGGCGAGCTGGAAGTCGGAATCCAACCGGGCAGCGCCGTGCGGCTGGAGACCACCGCCCCGGTCGGTGCGGTCCGCAACCTCATGGCGCCGGTCGGCGCTGCGCCACACGCCGATGAGGTACAGGTGTACGCGCGAAACCTGTACGGTAACATCATTGTTCGCCACGCCGCTGCGGCGTGAGTCCGACCGCGTCGGTGCCGCCGGGAACCACCGTTGTGCTAGGGATAGGTATGAGAAATTCCAAGATCGCAACGGCGGTAACGGGTCTCGCGGCGGGCATGATGATGCTTGCGATACCGGGAACCGCTGCCGCCGCCGATACGGCGACCGTCACCGGCGGGCACGAGAAGATCACCGTGTCGGCGGAGTCCGACTACCCGTGCTGGAGCGCATACGCCCTGATCGACGGCGAGTTGCAGGCGCCACTGGCCCAAGCCGACAATCCGGAGTTCGTCATCACCGGTGTCGCACCCGGCACCCACGATGTGGTGGTGATCTTGCAGGTCGCCGAGAGCGCGGACTGCCTGGTCAATCCGCGCGGGATCGAGGCATTCAACGGGCAGGTCGAGGTCGCCGCATCCAATCCGATCGTCGACCTCCTCGAATCCGGCAGCAGCTGATCAGCTTCGCGCCCCGGTACCGCCATCGTCCATGCCGTCGTGATCATCACGCGGCGTCGGCATCGTTATGGCTATCGGGCCGGGAGGCCAGCGGGTTCAGCGAGTTCAGCAAGTTCATAGAGGGTCTCGGCGAATACGCGGACCCGCGCGGTGTCGCCGTCGCGCCGCCGGATCGGGCCGTACTCCACCGGCGGCGCATCGGCGATCGGCACGAAGGCGACGCCGGGGCGCGCGTGGAACCGCGCGGCGCGCATGGAGACGGGGGAGCCGCCGCGACCCTTCGCCACCGGGGTCGGCACCTCGTTCCAATAGGCCACCGCCGGGCCGCGCGCGATGGGTCGCCCGGCGGGGGTGCGGTGGGGAAGTGCAGTTTCTCGGCCAGGGGCAGGAACGCTTCGATCTCGTGTCGTTCCATCCCGGTGTCCTCGATCGTTGAGTTCAGCTCACCGATCGTATCGGAATTCGGCCTTGTTCGACCTGCTCATCCCGTCGAAGGTTGCTCATGTGCAACTGGAGAACACCCTCTTCGACTACAGCCCCATCACCGAACGTCCGGAGTTCAGCTGGCCGGGCGGTAAGAAGGTCGCCTTCTATGTCGGCCTGAACATCGAGCACTTCCGCATCGACAAGCCCTCCACCAGCATCTGGCCCGGCACCGCGGATCTGGTCCCCGACGCGCTCAACTACGGCTGGCGCGACTACGGTGCCCGCGTCGGTGTCTGGCGCGTGATGGACGCGCTGGACAAGTACGGCATCCGCGCCAGCGCCCTGTTGAATTCCGATGTGGTGGAATACAACCCGCAGATCGTCAAGGCGGGTATGGAGCGGGATTGGGCCTGGCTGGTGCACGGCAAGACCAATTCCGAGGTGACGGCGGGAATGTCGCCCGAGGAGGAGCGTGACTACCTCACGCGCGTCGTCGACGTCATCGCCGGGGCGACCGGTGCGCGCCCGAAAGGCTGGATGGGGCCCGGCCTCACCGAAACCTTCGAAACCCCGCGGATTCTGCGCGATCTCGGTCTGGACTACATCCTCGACTGGACCAATGACGATCAGCCCTATGCGCTGAACGTCCCCGGCATGCTCTCGGTGCCCTACACCCTCGAACTCAACGATCTCGGCATCTTCGCCAAGGCCACCACCGGACCCGAATACGTTCGGATGATCCAGGACCAGTACGACGTCCTGCTGTCCGAATCCGACCGCAGCGCCCGCGTTCTCCCGATCGCCCTGCACCCCTTCGTCATCGGCCAGGCGTTCCGGACGAAGTACCTCGAGCAGGCGCTGGGTTTCCTCGCCGCCCAGCCGGACGTCTGGCTCACCACCGCGGACGAGATCGCCGCCTACTTCCGCGACACGGTGCTGGGACAACACTGAAGTCCACCGCGGCCGGTGAGCACGGTCGCCTGTCCGTGCCCGCGCGGCAACCGATTCCGGAGTGGTCAGGACCCGAAGGAGCCGGTGCTGGGCTTGCCGGGCCCCGGGTCGGGGTCGGTCGGCTGGTCGGCCACGGTGACCACCCTGGTAGTCGACGATCCGGCCACACCACCGCGGCCGGAGAACGTGGCTCCGATGGTGTAGTCGCCCGGTGCGCCCGGGGTCCACACGATCGCGGCCCTGCCGTTCGCGGCGACGGGGATGTCACCGAGGATCTGGTCGCCCGCCTTGAACTGGACGGTGCCGCCCGCCGCCGCGGGCGACACGCTCGCCTCCAGGGTCACGGCCTTGCCGACCTGCGCGCCGGTCACATCGCTGAGCACCGTGCTCGACACGGCATCGCCGGACACCGTGATGGCCGGACCCTTGCCCTGGTAGATGCCGTCGCCGAGGGAACCGCCGTAGTGCATGGAGGTCGGCAGCGGGGTGTCGCGGGCGCAGTTGACGCCCACCGTGTACTGCACCTCGAAGGTCTGCGACTTCGGCTGAATATTCGGGTACACCGGGTATTTGGTGATGCCGAACTCGGCCCGGACCCAATCCGAGGAGGAGGTGTCGAGCTGCACCTGATCGCCGCCCATCCGTGCCGAGCCCGGGACCGGGGTCAGGCAGGCGGGATGCAGATCCTTGATCGAGTAGATGTACTCCACCGGAATGCCGGTCCGCTCGAATTTCGTTGTCACCGTGACGATATCACCGACGACCGGATTGGTGTTCGACACCGTCCGGGTGAACTTGCTGTTCCCGTCGCTCCAGGTGATCGACCCCGGCGCGGCCGCCGCCGTCCCCGGCATCGCCGCCACCGCGAAACCGGCCGCCACCGCCACCGCGGCCACCGACCCGGCCACCCGCTGCATTCTGCTGTCCACCATCGTCACTCCCACGCCCCCGGGTGCCCCTCGACATCGTCATCGAGGCGCTGGCGCACCCGAGTTGGCGAGCATTGAATCACGGTGGAACCGCAACTGAAACAGGTTCTGAAATATTAGCTAGTCAGACTGTGCGGCGAGGTGCCGCGCGGTGTGGCATCGGCCGACGGTATCGAGCCGCGCACCGTCGTCCGATGCCCCATCGAATCAGCTGTCGGCTCAGCCGGAGTGGGCGGTGCATTCCGTGTGCATCACGGTCGGGAACGAATCGCCACCCGCCCAGCTCGGATAGTTGAGCGCCCCGATTCGCTGTCTCGCGAACCGGGCCGATCGGGTGGTCGTGACGGCGATCGAAGCCGTTCGCCCAGGTCTGCCCGCTGGGCTTCCAGCGGATACGCCCGGTCGTCCGCTCCGGCCGCGCGTTCGTCCGATGATCCTGTCGAGTGCACCCGGTGGCCGTGACGACCCGACTCGCGATACGGCTCAACGGGTTCCGTGCAAGGCGTGCCGGTCCATCCAGGTGGCGACGGCCGCGCCGATCTCGTGTGGGCGGTCCTCCGGGGCGTGATGCTTGGCGGGCGGGATGGTGACCTTCTCCGCACTCGCGAAGGTGGTCGCCGCCCAGTCGACGGCCTCCGCGGGGACGCCCTGGCCGTTCTCCAAGGCCATGATCAGCTTCGGAAGTTCCGGTGTGCTCGCCAGGTAGCGGCCGTAGTTCTCGATGATGGCCACCACATCGGCGGGCTCGCCATCGAGCGGTAGCTCCCTGGGCCACGCCAGCAGAGGTTTGCGCGAGGCCGGTGTCGGATAGGGGGCGCGGTAGACATCATGGTCTTCCTCGGACAGATTCGTCACCTGCGCGGGCAGGTTGAACTCGATGAACATGTTCTCCTCCAACACCATTCGCTCGCCTTCGGAGCTGCGGTACTTGTCGAACAGCTCCCGGGCCTGCGGTGGCATGTCCGCGGCCCGGCCCGGCCGCAGGAAGGTCTCGATCACGGCGATGCCGCGCACCCGGCCGGGATGGCGTGCGGCCCAGTCCATACCGAGCGCGCCGCCCCAGTCGTGGCCGACGATGATCACCTGATCGAGGTCGAGGGCGTCGAACCAGGCGTCGAGGTAGCGGGCGTGGTCGGTGAAACGGTAGGGACTGTCGGGCTTGCCGGAGGCGCCCATGCCGATCAGGTCCGGGGCCAGGACCCGGGTCTTGTCCGAAACATGCGGAATCACGTTGCGCCACAAGTACGACGAGGTCGGGTTGCCGTGCAGGAATACGACGGGGATGTCGCCGGATCCGGTATCGGTGTAGGAGATGTAGGAGTCGAGCACATCGACGGTGTTCACGGCGGATGGTCCTTTCTCGGGCGGTGTCGCGCACGCCATGGTGGTGCCGGCGACGAGCGCCAGAGCGCCCGCCAGTCGCAGCAGTGATCGCCGGTTCAGGTGTTTCATGTCGGGTCTTTCCTTCAGGCGCGGGCCAGTTCCTCGGCCATGCGGGTGGTGATGGTGGCCAGTACGCGGGCCGCGGTGGCCAGGTCCTCGGGGGTGACCGCGCCGTAGGCGGCCTGCACGATCGCGCCGGAATCGGCGCGCACCTCGGCGGTCAGCGCCGTGCCCGCGTCGGTGACCGCGAGACGGCCATCGGTCACGGTGCGCAGCAGACCCGCGTCGAGTAGCGCGACCACGGCGTGGTCGACATCCGCGAGGTTCCACTGGGTCATGCCCGCGACGCGAGCGGTGTGCCCGGCGCGCTCGACAGGCTGACCTGCGGCGACGGCTTGGTTGAGGGTGATCCACTGCTTCTCGTCGAGCGTGGTGCCGGCCAGTGCCCTGGCGAGGACCGCGGTGTGGTGCTTCTCGGCCTGGCCGACGATCGACGGGGTCAAGGTGGCCGGGGTGGTGGTGCTCATTCGCGATCTCCTCGATCGGGGTGTTGCTCGCTGACGAGGTAGATTCTGGCACTAAGTCTCATATATGCGCAAGTATCAATCGAGATTTAGTTTCTTTCGGTTCTCGGGTTCGCATCGCGCTAGGATTCCGGCATGGCCACCGACGACCGCACCCTGCCGCTGCGCGAACGCAAACGGATCCGCACCCGTCGTGCCCTCGCCGACGCGGCACTGCGGCTTTTCACCGAAAAGGGGTTCGCCGCAACCACGGTGGAGGAGGTGGTGGACATGGCCGAGGTGTCGCGCAGCACCTTCTTCCGCGCGTTCCCCACCAAGGAGGACGTGGCCATCGAGGCCGAAACCGAACTCTGGACGAGCTACCTCGAAATCCTGGCCGATCGCGACCTCTCCGGGCCGATCATCGCCGCATTGCGCGACGCGCTCATCGACACCGCGCTCGCGCTACCGGAGGACTGGGACCAGCGCTACGTCGCCACCCGGCGGCTGATCCTCACCGCGCCCAGCCTGCTCGGGCACGTCGGCTACACCCGTTCCGGCGTGCGGAAACAGATCACCGCACAGCTCATCGGCACACTCGACCTCCCCGGCGACGACCTGCGTCCGCGCATCCTCGCCGAAATGACCACCACCGCTTGGAGCATCGCGGGACGCGACTGGGTGGCCGCCGACGGCGACGGCGGCCGACCCGCCTTGCTCGACCGGCTACGGGACGCCTTCGCCGCCATCCCCGACGCCCTGCGGCTGACGACCTGACGGCCGTGGTCGTCCACTCCCGCGGACCCGGCCGTCTCGAGTATGCGCCGAACTCAGTCGATGCCTCGCCGTGCGGTGTGTAAGGCGGCCTCGTTGAAGGCGCGCACGCGCGCGGTTTCGTGCGCGGCGCGCCAGACGAAGCCCCATTCGACCGGCGGCGCGTCGGCTATGGGCAGATAGACGACATCGGGGCGCAGGTAGAACTTGGTGACCTGAGCACCGCAGACGAAGGCGCCTGCCCCGGCACCGATGAGGGTGAGGATCTCCTGGAAGGTGTGTGCGGTACGGCCGTGCGCGATCGGTCTACCGCCGGGAGTCCGGCTCGGGATGCGATCGTCCAGGACCGATCGCGGCAGGCTGCTCGGCATGCGCAGCAGGGTGAATTCCGCCAAGTCCTCGAGCACGATCGAACCTCGCGTGGCCAGTGGGTGTTTCGCGGGGATGGCGAGCATCCGGTGTTCGCTGATCAGGATGGGGCCCGTGACCAGGTCGGGTTCGGCGATCGGGCGGCTGATCAGCACCATGTCGTAGGCGTCGCTGCGCCACCCGTCCAAGCCGTCGGTGATCTGAACCTCTCGGATGCGCACCTCCGCGCCCGGGTGTTCGAGCCGGAAGTTCGCGGTGGTGCGCAGGATCAACTGTCCCGCGGCGGCCCCCACGAAGCCCACCGTGAGCACACCGTCGATGCCGCGCCCGGCGTCGGTGGCGCGGCGTACGGCCTGCTGGATCTGATCATGACCGTGTTGTAGGTCCTCGCGCAACTGTCGACCGATGGGTGTCAGGGCCACGCGGCGGCTGGTGCGTTCGAACAGGGCCGCGCCGATCCGGCGTTCGAGGCGCTGGATGGTCTGGCTGACGCGGCCGGTGGACACGTGCAGGCGTGCGGCGGCCCGGCTGAAGTGCAGCTCCTCGGCGACCGTCAAGAACGTCTCGATTTCGCTTCGCTCCAACATATTTCAATCGCTTTCCATCGTTGAGTGGGCGTGAACGAACGTTGCCGATCGCGTCGTTGTTTCGGCGGCCTCGCGAACCGATGCTCGGAGATGGCAATCGGATGAGCCATTGCGGAAGGAAATGTCATGAGCGACAACACGAAATACACCCTGGTCTTGGGCGGCACCGGCAAGACGGGTAGCCGGATCGTCGAACGGCTGCACGCGCGCGGGCTGCCGGTGCGGATCGGATCCCGTTCCGCCGAACCGCCGTTCGACTGGGACAACCCGGCCACCTGGGCCCCGGTGCTGCTGGACGTCGAGGCCGTCTACATCACCTTTCAGCCCGACCTCGCGGTCCCCGGCGCGCCCGACGCGGTGCGCGCCTTCGGGGAGATGGCCGCGACGGCAGGTGTCCGGCGCATGGTCCTGTTGTCCGGTCGCGGTGAAGAGGAGGCGCAGGCCGCGGAAAGGCTGCTCGCCGAGGTCCATCCGGGTTTGACGGTGATCCGGTCCAGTTTCTTCGCGCAGAACTTCGACGAGGGTCATTTCGCGGCGGAGATCAAGGCCGGTCGGCTGGTGCTGCCGGTCGGCGAGGTGGCCGAACCGTTCATCGACATCGACGACATCGCCGATCTCGCGGTGGCCGCCCTGACCGGGGACGGGCACGCCGGACAGGTCTACGAGGTGACCGGCCCGCGGCTGCTCACCTTCGCCGAAGCCATCGCCGAAATCGCCACGGCCGCAGGGCGTCCGATCGAGTTCCTCCAGATCCCGGCGGACGACTACGCCGCCGGGGCGCGCGCCCAGGGTTTGCCGGACGAATTGGTGGACTTCCTCGTCTACCTGTTCACGACGGTACTCGACGGCCGCAACGCGCACGTGACCGACGACATCGAACGCGGACTCGGTCGCGCGCCGGGCGATTTCGCCGACTACGTGCGCAAGACCGCCGCCACCGGTGTCTGGACTGTGTAAAGGCGGGTGTGACAATGGACTCCCATCAACGGACCGTCACCATCGACGGAATCGATTTGTGCATGGAGGGTTTCGGTGATCCGGCCGACCCTGCGATCGTGCTGCTGCACGGCGCGGGGGATTCGATGCTGGCGTGGGATGCCGAATTCGCCGAGTTGCTCGCCGCGGGCGGTCGGTATGTGATCCGATACGACAGTCGGGATGCCGGGCGCTCGACCACATTCCAGGTCGGCGCGCCGCCCTACGGCCTGCGGGATCTGGTCGCCGACGCGGCCGGGCTGATCAAGGCCGTCGGCCTCGATCGAGCCGGTTTCGTCGGCATGTCCCAGGGTTCGGCCGTCGCCCAACTGGTGGCGCTCGACCATCCCGAACTGGTCACGACCCTGGCCATCGCCTCGGGCACACCGGGCGGACCAGGACATGAGCAGCCGGATCTACCGGGCATGACGCCGGAGCTCGCGGCGCACTTCGGCGGGGAGACGCCGACGCCGGATTGGTCGGATCACGCCGCGGTGGCCGACTTCCTGGCCGAGTCGCTGCGTCCCTTCGCCGCTGCCACCCGGCCGTTCGACATCGACGCGCACCGTGAGCAGGCTCGTCGCGTGGTGGATCGTGCGGCCGATATCGCCGCGCAGCTCACCAACCCGTATCTCCTCGATCCGGGCGAGCCGTGGCGTCATCGGCTGGGCGAGATCTCGGTACCCACCCTGGTGCTGCACGGCGTCGACGACCCGCTGTTTCCGATCGAACACGGCCGGGCGCTGGCCGCCGAGATCCCGGACGCCCGATTCGTGCCACTATCGCAGACGGGTCATGAGGTGTTCCCGCCGCACACCTGGGATGGCGTGGTGACGGAGTTGCTCGCGCTCACCGACCCGACAGCGGACTCAACGCGCTAGCCACCCCGCGCAGCGGCGCGTCAGGAACGGCATGATCACCCACACCATGGCGGCCACCGCGACCGGCAGGATGCAGGCGAGGCGCAGCGGTGTCGCCAGCGGTTCCAGCACCGGCGCGGTGACCGTCACCAGGATGGTGAGCATCGGGTAGAGGCCGGCCAGCGTCAGCAGCCAGAACTTCCACTTCGGCGGGTGGGCGCCGGGCTCCTCGGCCGCTGTGTTCCGCACCGTGGACTCGTGAGTCATGGTCATCATCGTTCCTTTCCCTGACCTTTCACCGTGACGACGGTGCCGCCCGCCCGACTGTGACATCCCCGCTACGAGGTGCTGCGATGGGCCACTTCTCAGGTCTGTGTCACACTCGTGCGCGCCGCGTCGTCAACCAAGCAGCAAACTGGAGACAGCGGCAGACAGGATGAGAACAGTGGGTATCGAAGAATTGCGCTCCGTGGTTCGCGGTGGGGTGCTGACGCCGGGCGACGCGGAGTTCGACCGGGCCGCGCAGCCGTGGAATGTGGCTGTCACGCAATCGGTTTCGGCGGTTGTCGCGGTGGCCGACGCGCAGGATGTGGCGGCCGTGGTGGAATTCGCGGGCCGGACCGGGCGGCAGGTGGTGACGCAGCCGACCGGGCACGGAGCCACCGGGGACGTCGACGGTGCCGTGCTCGTGCGCACCGGAGCACTGAACTCCATCGAGATCGATGCCGAGCGCCGGGTGGCCCGGGTCGGCACCGGTGCGCAGTGGGGCCGGGTGCAGGCCGCGGCCGCCGCGCACGGGCTGGCGGGGCTATCCGGTAGCAATCCGGTGGTCGGTGTCACCGGCTACACCCTCGGCGGTGGGTTCGGCTGGCTGGCCCGCAAGTACGGCTGGGCATCGAATGCGGTGCGCGCCTTCGAGATCGTGGACGCGGCGGGCCGTCCGGCGCGGGTGACCGCCGACTCCGATCCGGAGCTGTTCTGGGCATTGCGCGGTGGCGGTGGTGATTTCGGCGTCGTCACCGCCCTCGAGTTCGACCTGGTGCCGCTGCCGCGCCTGTACGGTGGCCGCGTCATGTGGTCGGCGGATCGGACCCGAGAGGTCTTCGACCTGTTCACCGAACTCACCACCGACGCTCCCGCGGAACTGTCGGTGTGGTTGCAGCGCTACCAGATTCCCGGCGCGGCCCCGACGGTCGCGCTCGACTTCGCCTACCTGGGCGACCCGGTCGAAGGCCGCGACCTGACCGCCCGCCTCGACTCCCTGTCCGGTGCGATCGCCGACACCCGGGGCGAACTCACCCCCGCCGAGATCGGCCGAATCACCGCCGAGCCCACCGACCCCAGCCCGTCGCTCTCGCGCGGCGAGCTGCTCACCGATCTCGGCGACGCGGTGGTGAAAACCCTCCTCGACGCCCCCGTGGCCCCGCTGCTCAACATCCAGCTCCGCGGCCTCGGCGGCGCGCTCGCCGAATCCCGCCCGGACGGCGGAGCCCGCGGCCCGGTCACCGAGCCCTACGCCCTCTATCTGCTCGGCCTCGGTCTGCCCCATCTGACCGCCGATATCCGAACCCGATTCGCCGATATCGTCGACACCCTCGGCCCCCACATCACCGGCAGCAAGCCGTACACCTTCCTCGCCCCGGGCGAATCCGCCGCCGCGGCCTTCGACCATGCCACCCTGACCCGCCTGCAGACCATCAAGCGGGCCCGCGACCCGCACAACGTCATCCGCGCCAACTTCCCGGTACTCGGCTGACCGTTGTCGATCCGCCGCCCCCGGCGGCGGATCCCGTTCGCTCACCGCGCGGTTGGCCGGAGACGAGCGGGCGCGGACGGTCGCCAGTTGCCGCGATCATCGTGCTTGCCCCGGAACACCGCCCGCCACCGGCAGTTTCGGCTACTAGGGCGAGTGTCGGCCGACGGCAGGCGGTTCCTGTCGTCGGCCGACGATCAGGCGAGGCGAATCGGTTGTCCGCTCAGCCCGAGTGGGCGGTGCATTCGGTATGCAGCACCGTGGGGAACGGATCGCCGCCCGCGCTCATCGAAACGAAGTCCGGAGGACCGAAGGCGGCCATGGCGGCACCCTCGGCGTCGCCCCGGGTGAAGCCCGCCCCGCCCAGCAGTACGCCGTTGCGGATCGCGATGGACCCGCACCCATTGGCGAACCGCGCCTGCACGGTGCAGTTCTCCGAAACGCACTTCGACAGCACCTGGCCGTCGGAGTCCGCCCAACTCGGGTAGTTGAGCGCCCAGATGATGTGGACCTGGTCCCCGAGGATCTCCGAGGCCATGGATCCGTAGAAACGCCCGTCGGAACCGGGCTGTGCCGCCGCGATCCCCGGACAGGCCGTGGCGACGACGGCCAACGCGCACATACCGAATACCCTGTGCAACAGGCTCATCAGCGTCTTCTCCCGCGAAGGGATCCGTCCCGCCACCGTGTGGTCCGTGCGATCCGGATCCGGGTCGACAGTGCCGATTCGTCGAACTCTCGCGATCGCCGCGCTCCTGAGTCGCCGCGACCACCGCAACCAAGATCAGTTCACCGATCGCGAACTCTACGCCGTACCCGATCCGCTGTCTCGATATTCAGACCAAACGGTCTGGGTGCACCGCATGGGCGGGGTCCGCGGACACGGGAAGCCTGGCCGGCGCGTCCCATGTCTCGGTCGTGCACCGGCCGGAGCCGCGTCTCCCACGGTCGTCTCCTTCCTGCGCCGTGAGTCGAACTCGCCGCGATAAGTCGGTATTCGACCGGTGCGACAGCCGTACTCCAGTCGCTGGACCCGGCCGCCGGTTATGCGGGCCAGGTGAATTCCGGGTCGGTGAGGTAGTCCTCGCGACGGGCGTCGAGGGCCATGGTGACCATCTGATGGGCAGTGGGGCCGATGACCTTGCGCAGCGGCGGGTTGGGGTCGTCGACGAGTGCCAACAGGGCGGTCGCGGCGACTTCGGGTGCGGCATCGGCCCATTCGTCCTCGGCGGCAGGCGTGGTGTCGGTCGCGGGCGGCTCGGCGGCAGGCGGTGCGGTGGTGGTGCCGGGGTAGTCGGGCATGCCGAGGATGGCTTCGCGGATCGCCGCATAGGCGGGAATGCCGGTGGCGAACTTCATGCTCGATGTGGCCCAGTCGGTGTCGAAGCCGCCCAGTTGGGCGAGCGTGACCTTGATGCCGAAGGGGCGTAGCTCGTCGGCGAGCGAGGCGCTGAACCCCTCGAGTGCCCATTTGCTGGCGTTGTACATGCTGAACAGCGGCAGCGAGCCGACCGCGCCGACGGTCGAGATCTGCACGATGTGGCCGGAGCCCTGGGCGCGCAGGTGTGGCAGCGCGGCCTGCGAGACCCAGAGCGCGCCGTAGAAGTTGGTGTCGATCTGGTCGCGGATCTGGGCTTCGGTGAGTTCCTCGAGCGCGCCGACGAGCCCGTAGCCCGCGTTGTTGACGATGACGTCGACGCGGCCGGTGACGGCGAAGGCCTTGGCCACCGTGGTGCGGACGCGGTCGCGGTCCCGGACGTCGAGGGGCAGCACGGTGAGCCGCCCGGTGGCCAGGTCGGCCATGGCGTGTGGGTCACGGGCGGTCGCGACGACGGTGTCACCGGCGGCGAGCGCGGCCACGGTGAAAGCACGGCCGAGACCGCGGTTGGCTCCGGTGATGAACCAGGTTCTGGACAACACAAATCCCTTTCGTCCGGCACTCGCGCCTCGAAGGAGTGGTCGGCAGAGTTGAAACGAGACGTTGCGTCTCGATGATGGGGCAACTCTGCGCCATGTCGACCGATTTGTCAAGACGAGACGTATCGTCTTGTTTAGATTGCCGTCATAACCTCGTCGATCTCGCCCGAACGTCCTCGACGCCGCCGACGCACTGGTCGAGACGGCCACAACCCGTGGACGGCCCGTTCGCGCGCACAGCCATGCCGGTCCCGACGTGCACCGACGTAAGCCGCAGGTCCAGGCTCAGAAGATACCGGTGATATACGGAAGGCCTCTCGAAGTGAAACCCGTCAGCAGTCCGTTCAATTTCTCCTCGGCGTGCGGATGCCCGGCGGCGGCAGCGGAGCGATAGAACCGCGCGGCCGCGCTCGGGTCGCGCACCTCGAGGACGACAGCGAGGTTGTACATGCAGGTGGGATCGCCCACTTGCGCGCCGGAGCGCCACCACCGCTCGTACTCGGTGGCCTGACCGCGGCGGAAGTACAGGTTGCCGAGGTTGTTCATGGCCGGTCCGGAACCAGCCTCGGCCGCGGCGAGCAACCACCGTTCCGCATCGTCCTCACGACCCAGCTCCGACAACAGGTTGGCGAGGTTGTTCATCGCCTGGAAGTCGCCGGCGTCGGCCGCCTGCCGGTAATACTCGATGGCTTCCTGCCGGGCGCCTCGTTCCGCGAGCAGGTACCCGAGGTTGTACGCAGCCGTCTGGTCGCCTGCGGCAGCGGCAGCGCGATACCAGCGTTCGGATTCGGTGAAGTCTCCCTGCTCGGACTTCAGGACACCGAGATTGAACATGGCCCCCGCGTCCCCAGCTTCTGCCGCCTGCCGCCACCACGTCTCGGCGGCGGACTCGTCACCTCGCTCGACCGCGATCACTCCCAGCGTTCGCATCGCCCGGACGTGTCCAGCCGCCGCCGCCAACTGATACCGGTGCTCGGCCTCCTCGGCACGCCCTTCATTCATCAGCGACTCGGCATGCTCGAACGCATCCGCGGCGACATCACTCACGGCCGCTCCTCCCTGGCGTCAGGCGTTCAAGCTACCAGCGGATACGCGGACGACCGGTCCTGTGGTTCGGGAAGTCCGGGCTGATCGCATCGGGTCGGACGGGCTGTTTCCGCGCGATCCGGTTCGCGCGGCGAACGCGAGCTCGGTCAGGATGGGCTGACCCGCATATTCGAGGGCAACCCGCTCGCACAACTCCACCGCGAGCACGGCCCGACCGTCCGGCCGCGCCAGTCATGGCCGACCGCTCGGCGCAACGCAGGCGCTGCCCTCGGGGCTCGCTCAGTCGGCGAGCGCTCGAGCCCGACGCAGCACAGCGCGCAACGGTTCGACGAACTGTTGCGGCTGCTGGGCGAAGCCGGTGTGATCACCGGGGAACAGCGTCGGTTCCACACCCAGCGCCGCGGCCAGCGCGCGTGTGGTGCGGTCGCAGAGTTGCCCGGCCGAGTCCTCACCGATGCCGGCCACGATCGAGACGCCCGACCGGCGCAGCGCGTCGATATCGGGCCGGTATCGGGTGGTCGCCCGCAGTTCGTGGGCGAACCACCGGCGTTCGTCGGCGAGCGCGCGGGGATCGCGCTCACCGCCGAACATCATCTCCAGTACCTCGGCGGGGAGGTGAATGTTGGCTTGCGTCATGAATTTCCCCCAGGCACCGAGCACATCGCCGCGCAGGTAGGTGGCGATCATCTCCTCGGTGCCCGCGTGCAGATCCTCGGCATCCTCGAGAAGCTCCACCACAGGGGGCTCATGTGCGATCACCGTGTGCACCTGATCGGGTCGCGACCGAGCGAGCTCGAGCGCGGTGACCGCACCGCCGCTGGACCCGAACACCGCGGCGGGTCCGGCATCGAGATGGGTCAGCAGTCCGGACAGGTCCGCGGCGCGCAGTTCCGGGGTGGTGTCCTGTTCGCGATCGTCGAGCATGCTGCGATTGCTGCCGCGTGGATCGGTGGTGAGCACCGTGTAGTCCGCGGCGAGCAGGTCTGCCAGCGGTGCAAAAGCGTCGGCATCCATGGGCGCGCCGACGAGCGCTACCAGAGGGCCCTGCCCGCGCACCTCGTAGTGGAGGGTCGCGTCGGCGACGCGGAGGGTGTGGGCGGGGGATGCTGTCGAATTCCGGGTCATCGTGGGTGCTCCTGACCATCGAAGGAAAAATTAACTGAACAGTACAGTAAAGAAGAACTGTACTCAACAGTTAAAATTGTGGCTAGAATGGTCTCGTGGCCAGAGCAAGCAGCACCCCGGCACCGACCGGCAAACGCGCCGCGCGCAGTCGGCAGGCGATTCTGGCCGCGGCCCGGGAACTGTTCGTCAACTCCGGGTTCGACACCGGTATGGACGCCATCGCCACTGCGGCGGGCGTGTCGAAAGTGACCGTCTACAACCATTTCCCGAGTAAGGAAGAACTGTTCACCGAGGTCGTCGGCGAGGCCATGGACCAGGCGCGCGCGAGCCTGGCGGAGGTGCGCGCCGAACTCGCCGCCACGATGGATCCGCGCGAGGCGCTGCTGCGCGCGGCCCGCAGCCTGATCGACTCCGCCACCGACCCCTCCCGATTGGCCCTACGGAATCTGGTCACCGGCGAACTCCGCCGCTTCCCCGACCTCGGCCCGGCCTACCAGCAGCGCGGCCCCGCGCTGTCGGCCGCCGCGACCGCCGAACTGCTCAGCGACCTCCGCGACCGCGGACAACTGGATATCCCCGATATGGAGGTCGCGGTCGCCCAGTTCTTCGCGCTCACCATCTACCCGCACCTGATCGTCGGTTCGCTCGGCTCCAGCATCCCGCCCGATGCGGCGGACAAACTGCTGACCGAGGGCGTGGAAACCTTCCTCAGTCGCTTCCGCGGCCGTGGTCTGGGTGTCGCTCGCGCCGAGTGCACATCGCAGCCGAGTGCCGCAGCGCGAACTAGCACGAGCAAACCGGAACGTCCGTGAATACGTGACGGTTGATGAACGGTGCAGTCCAGATCGTGGGGATCTGTGTCTGCCAGTTTGTTGACGCTTTCGAGGCTGAGGTCGATTGTCGGTGCGGCCTGCCACCATGGCCTGTATGACGACAGCCGATCCTTGGGCCCCGTTCGAGTGGCTCGCTGCATCCGAGAGCCAAGCAGGCCCCCTGGACGTGATCTTCAGTGTGTCCTTCTTCCGCGGGCTCGACCCGTCGGAGGTGGTGCGTCGCTTCAACAATGGCGAGGACTCCAGCCAGGAATTGGACTTCGAACAGCTCAACGACAGGATGGTTGAGTTCCTCGAGAAGACCGGCGGCGGAAGCGGCGGTGGTCACGTGGGCGTGTTCCCGGCCGGTGAGTGGAGCGTGGCCATCGAGCCGTACGGGTTTTGGGCGACCGATCGTGATGTGCTGGCGGACCTGTCGCGAGGATGTGAGGTCCTGGCGATCACACGCCACGACTACGCCAGCCACAGCCTCGCGTACGCAATCGACAGCACGCTTGTTACCGCCCACGACTTGGAGATCCCGTACAACCGCTGGGGCTCCGATCCCGACCGACTCAACGATTACATGCGTGAGCTGGGAATGGTGCTGGATAGCTCGGACAATGAGATCGACTGGGATGCTGTCACGAAGATCAACTACAACATCGCCGTGCCGAGAGCTTTCGCCCTGGCGGCCAAGGTCACTGGAGTGTCGTTCACGCCGGTCATGCTGAACCAGCCTCTGCTCGTGGGACCTATCGCCTACCGATGGCCACTTCCCGGCCGCGGCGCCACATAGGGCCAGACCTAATGAACCCGAAGAGTCACGATAGCGGGGCTTCGCCCCGGGACGATCGTTCGTACGTCTGCCATGAGCATCATCGCGCTGTGCGAAATACAGTCGGAACGAACGAACCGCGTCAGGTTAATGGCAGAAGCCCCGTACTTGTGCCAGAACGATGGCAATACGTCAGGTCAACTGGCAACGGACACCCGCTCGCCGACCTCGGCATAGCGGGGTTTTCGCTGCTGGCTATGCGGGTGAATCCTGACGGCGGGTACTGCGAACCCTGGGGTCAGTCTCCGAGATTGAGATCCACTGGAATCGGCGAACTCTGATGTCACCGCAGATCGTGTCCGGCTTGCGACCCGGCGTCGCTGTGATGAATCGTGGACCCGGTCCACGGACGTCCCTGGCGT